>CAITVK010000083.1 GCA_903895845.1 uncultured Chitinophagaceae bacterium | reverse complement strand
TCGGCGGACGGAACACTATTGCCCTGCCATCGCAAATACTTTATCGTTGTAGGTAAGGCTTGAGCGGCATCCTAAAAATTAAAAAATTAAATAAACAAATATGAAAAGACAAATGCTTACCCTTTTAGTAGCCTTAACACTTTGTAGTTATTCTTTTGGACAAACCAAAACTTTAATAGGAATTGTCCCTTTTAAAAGTTCTTCAGAAGAAGAGAATCCAAGACAGAGATATTATTCTCAAGGTAAATCAGCAAATGAATATAATACTGCAATTCAGGATGCAGTTTCAGATGCTTTTTTAAATACAAAGAGGTTCTCATTGGTAGAAAGGGAGAAAATGGACCAATTAAAATCGGAGAAGAACCTTCAAAAGAACGAAGATTTTATAGATGGACAAGTAGTTGAGCAGTCCAAATCGTTAGGAGCGCAGTACATAGTACTTGGTAATATTTCTAATGCAAAAGTGGAAACAAAACAATCTAGTTTACCTTATGTGGGAACAACGACTACTTATGTAGCGGAAATAGCCTTTAGCGTAAGAATAGTAGATGTTTCCACTGGGGAAATTATCGCATCAAATAGTTTTAGTAAAACAGCAAAAGGAAAGAGTGCATTTGAAGATGCCTTAAAATCACTCAAACCCGAAATTGAAAAGTTTATAAAAGATAATTTCAAAATTGTGGCATCAATAGCATCCATAGAAGAGAAAAAGAACAATGGCGATGCTCTTAAAGTTTTAATTTCAGGTGGTAGTTCAACGGGTGTTGTTGAAAAGAATGTATTTAAAGTCTATGAGGTGTCGGAGCTATTAGTAGATGGCAAGAAACTTACTAGAAAAAAAACTATAGGAAAAATTATAGTAGTTAAAGTTGAAGATGAGAATTTTTCAATATGCACAGTCACAGAAGGCGGTGCTGACATTACAAAGAAAATTGAAGCAGGTGCTAAAATAAAATGCGAACTAATTAACGAATAACAAAATGAAGAACATTATAATAGCCCTGATTTTATCCATCGTTTCAGTATTTAGTTTCGGGCAAACGCCCACAATTCAACCTAAAATAATGGTTGTACCATTTACAAAAGATGGGGAAGATATAAGAACCGTTTTGGATAATGATGTTAACAGAAGAATTGCAATAACAAAAGTGAAAGAAGGATTTGACAACAAGGGGTACACAACAGTTGACTTTGTGGGTAAACTTAAAGCAGCTAGAGATAATCAGATTTTTACGTCCGATAACCAAACTGACATAAAAACTAAAATTATTGAAATGTCTGGCTGCGATATTTATGTGATTGTAGAAGTGGATAGCAAACAAGACGCTTCGGGGTCTAGTGTTAACGTTATACTATCCTCATACGAAGTTTCCACCGGCAACTCTCTTTCAAATAAGATTGGAAGTTCGGGCAAATTCTATACAGATGATATAGGAAAACTTACATCAAAAGCTGTAGAAAAGTGTATTGACGATTTTACACAAACTATGATGACAAAATTTATGGAAATAGAGCAAAAAGGAAACTCTGTTTTGATAGATATTTCTTTTGCAGAAGGGTCAACCTACAATATGACAACTGAATTAGGAAAAGATAAATTGGCTTTATCTGATATTTTAGAAAATTGGTTTTCAAAAAACTCTGTAAACGGGAATTACCATATTCAAGGAACTACCAATTTGAAAATGATATTTGATGATGTTAAAATACCACTACAAGACGTTAACGGAAACAAGTACAGTAGTAATAAATATGCTTTGGAGATTTATAATTTTCTAAAATCCATTGGGTTATCGCCAAGCAAACAAATAAAGGGTAACAGTATCTTCATAACAATCAACTAAGTAAAATGAAAACAGCAACAAGAATAGCATTGATAGTAACTTTCTTCATTCTAAATTATGGAAGTAAGGCACAATCCACAAATACTACATTTACTCTTGGTATAGTAATGCCACAACCTTCAAATGATTTCAATCAAGACCAAATCACGAAATTGGAAACCAAGATAGTTCAGATTATCAATAACTCTGACGGAATGACAGTGGACTATACAAACGATTTTGTTATATATCCTGTAATATCAGTAGAGGAATCAAATACGGTAGAAGGCGGAATGCAGAATATTACGGTAACCTCAATTGAGGTTTCATTATTCATTAAACAGATAAGTAAGAATCTTGTGTTTAGTTCAGTTTCAAAAAAAATAAAGGGAAGTGGAAACAATAAAACACAATCCATATCAAATGCCATAAGTCAAATTAATGTAAATGACAAAAGCTATGTCCAGTTTTTATTAAATGCTAAGACGAAAATTTTGAAATATTATAACGACAATTGTAGTTCAATCATAAATACTGCAAATACATTATCTACTGAACAAGATTATGAGCAATCAATAAGCATTTTACAGTCAATACCTTATGCTTGTACAAGTTGTTACAATAAAGCACAAGAGAAGTCGCTAGAGATTTATAAAAAATATCAAACTCTTCTATGTACAAAAAATATTACAATAGCAAAAGATGCCATTGCTATAAATAATTATGATGATGCTTTTAAATCCCTTGAAATAATAGACCCTAACTCAACTTGTTACCCCGAAGTAAAAAAATTAATTGCAGAAATATCATCCAAGGTAGAAAGGAAGGAAAGACAGGAATTTGACTTGGAGAAACAAAGGATAAACGCAGAAAAAGAAATTGCAAAAGCATACTACTCAAGAACAGTCAAGTTGACAAACTATAATATTCTTGTACTGTGACCAAACACGCCCTACCTACAACATCAATATTGCAAATATCGCTGCTGACGGAACAAACTCGACTTCAGCACTTTCTTTAAGCTTTTGTTTCGGGTGACGTAACAATATTGGGCTTCGGTTCTTATATTTGGCTTTTGGAACAGTATTAAGCTTTAGTGGTCGGCGGACGGAACGTTCTTGCCAGCCACATTCGCAATACCTGTTCGTTAGTACTAAAGCGAAGACTGTAAGTGAAAGTTACCTACTTTTTAGTTATAAATGCTATCGTTTTCCGAAGATTCTATATCTGTAACAAAATTCCCACTGGCTCAAGTGTTCAGCGATAGCTGGTCACTTGGGTCTATTAGTCGAACTAGTTTGTAACTGGAATACGCTTAGATAAAATAATATTCCTCGTTAGTCTACATCAGCCAGTGAGCGTGTTCGCATTTGCTGTTCGATCACGTTAAGCGAAGCGTCGCGAACTAGCAAATGATAGGGATTTTAATCCCGTTAAAGTACAAAGAATCAGCTGATCTTGCTTATCGGCAGTTCAGGATGCGCTACGCTAATATCCTATTTTCAACTAGAATCCTTTAAGGTTATTTTATACCTTTCTAGTTAAACATGTCCATTAAACGGGAGTCTGCATATAGTTATTAAATTGTATCGGATAATGGAACGCAAATCGTATCTCAGGTCTATTAATTTACTTAGTACAAGTATAGGTATCATCTATTGTTGGTTTGGATTGTTGAAATTCTTTTTGGGCTATAGCCCTGCCGAGCAACTGGCCATTGCCACCATTAGGGCTTTGACTTTTAAGCTTTTGCCAGACCACGTTTCGTTGATGCTATTGGCCATCTTTGAGAGTGCAATTGGGTTGCTTTTCATTTTTAAATGGTTCATGCGGCAGGCATTGGCACTGATGTTTATGCACATGTTTTTTACCTTCCTCCCTTTTTTACTGTTCCCATCACAAACATTTGCCCATATACCTTACGATTTTACATTGCTGGGTCAATACATCATGAAAAACGTAATTATCATTAGTGCAGGGTTGGTTTTATGGCAACATTATCATCTGGTTAATGCCCGCCTTAAAATTGAGACTCCTAGCATTTAGTCCACAAATGTCTCAGCTAGTGCGTGACTCGCTAAAATCTACAAGGGCTAGCGCATCGCGTTTCGCGTGTGCATTCAAAAGGGGGTAGGAATGTCCACTCCCTCAAGTGTTCCAATAGCATCACTTGTGTGTAATAGTCAAATCAGTTTCTAACAGGAGTAAGCTTAGATAGACAAAACCACTTCGCTCTAATTTATTAATAGTTTATAATAAAAGGTATATTTGACAAGAAATGAATAAGAAGATTATGGTAGCAGTTGTGGGGACATATCAAAATGGTTACGTGAAACTTGATAGGAATTATACATCAGAAGATCCTGTGAAAGTGATTGTAACGTTTTTGGAGGAGGTGCAAAATACTTCTGAAGAGGTACTTTCTTTATCAGACTTTTCTTTTTCTAAGAGCCAGACTAACCTAGAAAACTATAATGGGTCATTGAGTGAAGCCGTTATAGAAGATAGAAGAAGAGACTTATGAAAATATTTCTAGACACCTCATCACTAGTAAAACCCCACTGGCTCGACTGTTCAGCGAATCTGGCCACTCGTGTTTACCAATCGAACCAGTTTCTAACTGGATACGCTTAGATAATCGAAACTGCCCACTCTAAAAATCTGAATCTATTCTCTCTATTTCTTTTTAGATGTATTAGCTGCATATTTTAATATGGCATCAATGCTGCCATTGCTAGGTGACTGTGTTTTTAGTTTGCTCAACTGTTTAATGGTGCGTTGTAATGTTTTTACTTCCTTCTGCAACAGCAGGTCGTCCAACATCGCTTTCTCAATAGCGAGCTTCAATATTGGAGAACAATCCCCATACAGGTACTGAATAAGTTGCTCCTGCGAAAATTTCTGCATAGTATAATCAAAGTAAAAATGAAACAATATTTGTTTCATGGGGAGGGACACTACTTAAACGGAGGAGCAGGAATAATATTGTGAAAGAGATTATTTTTTTACTTCATTTGAGTCTTCAATCAGATAAATATCTTCTCCATCTTTCTTCATCAAATACTTTTCACGGGCAAATTTTTCTAAACTGATAGAGCTGTTTTGTAGGTCGGTAAGCTCTTGTTTGGCAGAGGCTATTTCTTTTTCGTAGTAATGTTTTTTGGCTAGAAGCTGGTTTAGTTTTCCTTTTTGTTCAATGGTGTTAAAGATGTCCCTTTGGTCGAAGAAACTCATCCATACCAGGAAACAAAGTATGGTAAGAATATATTTATTGGTAATTAACTTTAATGCTTTATTCATTGCTGATTACTTAAATAAAAAAAGGTTGGTGGTAAAATTATCGAATTGATAATTAACCACCAACCTAAAACTATTAACAGATGTTATTTACCAAATTTAATCTTTCCAGCAGGGAAGATACCAGTAGCACCTAACTCTTCTTCGATACGGATTAATTGATTGTATTTAGCAATACGGTCTGTACGGCTAGCAGAACCAGTTTTAATTTGTCCGCAGTTTAATGCAACAGCCAAATCAGCGATGGTAACATCTTCTGTTTCACCACTTCTGTGACTCATAATGGTGTTGTAACCATTGTGTTGAGCCAAAGTAACTGCATTGATCGTTTCGGTAACTGTACCAATCTGGTTTACCTTAACCAACAATCCATTGGCAATACCCTTGTCGATACCTTCTTGCAAACGCAATACGTTGGTAACAAACAAATCGTCACCTACCAATTGACATTTCTTTCCGATTGTATCAGTCAGGTTTTTCCAACCAGTCCAGTCATCTTCAGCCATACCATCTTCGATAGAGATGATAGGATATTGGCTAACCCAACTTTCCCAGAACTTAACCAACTCATCGCTGCTCATTTCTTTTCCAGAACTCTTATGGAAAACATATTTGTTCTTCTTGCCATCCCACAATTCGCTGTTTGCAGCATCCATTGCAATGGCAACTTCAGTTCCTGTTTTGTAACCAGCAGCAGTAATAGCTTCTAATACAGTTTCAATAGCTTCTTCGTTGCTTTGGATGTTTGGTGCAAAACCACCTTCATCACCAACGTTTGTGCTGAATCCTTTCTTCTTCAATACACTCTTCAATGTATGGAAAATTTCAACGCCCCAACGCAACCCTTCGCTAAAGCTAGATGCGCCAATTGGCATAATCATAAATTCTTGGAAATCTATTTTGTTATCAGCATGTGCACCACCGTTCAAGATATTCATCATCGGAATAGGCAATGTCCTTGCATTTGTACCACCAATGTAGCGGTATAAAGGAACACCAGCTTCTTCGGCAGCAGCCTTTGCAACAGCCATACTTACAGCCAAGATAGCGTTTGCACCTAGTTTTCCTTTGTTTGCAGTACCATCAAGGTCAAGCATAGCTTGGTCGATAGCAGCTTGTTGTGTAACATCAAACCCAGTGATTGCTTCCGAAATAATTTCATTTACATTGTTTACAGCTTGTAAAACACCTTTACCAACATATACTTTCTTGTCATTATCACGCAACTCTACTGCTTCGTGAATACCAGTACTGGCACCACTTGGTACTGCGGCACGGCCTAGCGCACCATCATCTGTTGTAACATCTACTTCTACTGTAGGATTGCCACGACTATCCAATATCTGACGGGCATGTACTTCAATAATGTAACTCATAATTTTTGTGTTTTTTGTTATTAAATATTTAAGTGTAAATTCTTTTTGTTAATGGCGGTAAAAGTAATGACTATTTCGTTTGAGTAGCCTGTCTAAAAACATCTTCTAAATTGATATTGCTCTCATTTACTAAGGAAATTATATTCAAATTTTGCTTCGATACAATTTCTAATAATTCTTTGCGTAGTAAATCTGGTTTATCAGTTGTGAAAACCCATTTGTTCGCAGATGCCTTTATCGGTTTCCCCAAACTTATAAAGATAGATTCGTCCACAACCTCCTGTAACTCTATCACCACGTTATTAGTCAATTTGTTTCCTGTTGTTAAGTTGTTTAGTTTGTCATCTGCAACAATCTGTCCTTTGTTGATAATAATAATCCTGTCACAGATGGCTTCTACTTCCTGCAATATATGCGAAGAGAATAAAACCGTCTTGTCTTTACCTTGCTCCTTTATTACGTTTCTGATTTCTATTATCTGATTGGGGTCCAAACCACTGGTTGGCTCATCCAATATCAGTACCTCTGGGTTGTGTATCAATGCTGCGGCCAATCCTACACGTTGCTTATATCCTTTAGATAATTGCCCCGTTTTCTTTCTGCTCTCGATTGTTAAGCCAGTGAGGGCTATAACTCTTTCTACAGCTCCTTTTATATCTGCAACGCCATGAACACCTGCAATGAATGCAAGGTATTCCCGCACATACATATCATAGTAAAGGGGATTGGCTTCGGGCAGGTAACCTATCTTTTTCTTGGTAGCGATTGGGTTCTTGGCTACATCAATACCGCAAACAGAAGCGGTACCAGCATCGGCAGTAAGATAGCCCGTAATTATTTTCATGGTAGTGCTTTTACCTGCACCATTTGGACCAAGGAATCCTACAATCTCTCCTCTGTTTATATTGATTGATATATTGTTTACTGCTTTTTGCTCGCCATAAACTTTGGTTAACCCTTTAATTGTAATTGACATAATACCTATATAGAGGAAGGCTACAAATATAAATAAATACGAGTGGTGGTACGAAAAATAAAAAAAGCTGCTGCCTACCTGGTAAACAACAGCTTCTTCTACAGCTTAAAAAGTATTTATCTCGGTCTGTGCTTATCTTCCCCATTGCCACCTTGGCGTTGTTGCGGTGCAGACTGAGGCCTTTGTGGCTGAGGCTGCATTCTTTGCGGTTGAAGAGGTGGTGCAACACGTGTGAAGTTTTCTGCCCTTACATTGCCTCTATCTCTTTGTTGTTGTACATTGTTTACTTCGGTAGGGGTCTTGGCAGGTGGTGTTGGCTGCCAGGTTCTATCTGGGGTGCGTTGTTGTATGCTGCCGTTATTGTCAATTTTATAAACGTTTCCTTGTCTGTCGGTTGCTATATTATTATCAGTATTGCTAGGTGCAGCCAAGGGGTGGTTTACATTGTTATTCCATTGAGGACGCTGTTGTGGTGTTTGTGTGCCAGCATTGTTGCCTGGAGTAAACGGTCTATTATTTCTCCCATTGTTATTAATATCACTGCGATTTTGTTCTGTCATGGTTGGATTAATAGCTGGCGTATTAGGTTTGTTGAATGGTGCATTGTAATTGTTATTTCCTTGTGGGTGTGCTGAAGCTGGCTGATTGTTGCCCAAGTTTCTATTTGGTTGTCTCAATTCAGTGTTTCCACCAATGGCAGCACCTTGCCTTCTGTTCACATCAATTGTCCTTGCACCCTGTACGCGATTGTAAAGGTTGATGCTATGATTATTGTCTACATATACATTCCGTATATCATGATGGGTCGTATTCATATTTACATAAACAGGTCTGTTTACAACTATCCTGGGCTGATTGATTATTCTTGTACTTCTTCCATAAAATCCACCATTGTATCCCCATGGTCTGTAGGCAGGATGATAGGCGCGTGGTCCAAACCAACCATGTGCGTACACATTATAATCTGAATAATGCCATCCCAGACTATATCCCGAAACATAGCCAATGCTCCATCCTGTCCAAGGATTATAGGCCATGCCAAAACCCCAGGTATATGGTCGTGGATAATAGTAGTGCCTATACCAAGGATGATAGTGCCAGCCTGTGCCCCACACTACGGTTGAGCCATACACATAACAACCCAGATATCCTGGCGTATATCCAGTGTACACATAGTCGTCGGAATAATCATACACATACACATACTTAGTGTTGTAGGCAATATTATTGGCTGGTATATTATTCACATCAGAAGGCCTGTCGGTAGAAACTTGCCAAGGTCCATCCGGCGTATTGCTGATGTACCAGATGCCATTATCCACTGCATAGTACATTCCATTTACATTGGATCTTAATACAGTAATGCTACTGTTTTCGGCTACAGAAAGATTGGTTCCCTCAATCTGTTTAAATATTGGGCTGCCATCATAGGTAACAGTTGTAGTGGCAGTTTTCCTATCTACTTTGGCTGTTTGGGGAATCTGGGCATCCATCAAAGCTTCATTGGCGGCTTTGGTGCCTGCCACGCTAGATAAAACACCGTCCTTTTCTGTTCCCTCAGGAATTTTGGCAAAGTCGGCAGGCAATTGGTTTGAAGGAACATAACTCCATCCGCCTAATAATGAACTGGATGTGTACCAGCGACCAGAAATCAGTATATAGTTTTGTTGTGTATTGATGTCCTTAAAAATATCATTCAAGCTATTATCCACATACAAAAGATTAGTCCCTTCAACGGTTTGATACGAAGGTGCCCCTTCTGTTTGTATCAGTTCGGCTGGTACAGTGCTTACAATAATGTCAGTGGGAGTAGATGGTTTATCCTGATTGCCGTTTGCATCTGCATCCTTTGCAACTTGTTGTTGAATCTGTTCATCCAGTTGTTGTATCCTGGCGGGAATATTCGGGGTATAAGTCCAGCCATTCAACACATTTCTTGAGCTATACCACAAGCCGCCACCATACAGATAATATAAGTTGTCGTCGGGGTTCAAAACAATGGTTGATGGCGTATTCACCACCTTTTGCATACCTGATTGATTGTCTAACTGTAGCTTTGGTTGACCGTCCAGAACCACTAGGGTAGAAGCCCTGTCCCTGTAGATTACGTTAGGGGCATCATTCTTTAGGTTAGGTTCATTGAGCTCTGTTGATTGCTGTACAGAAGTTAGTAACTGATCGAGTGAAAACTGTAGATCCCATTTAGGAACTTCATTCTCAACGATGCTGGTATATTGCTGTAACTGAGCGGGGTCTTTTATGGCCGGAAACTTAGCTTCCTTAATAACCATACTCTCCATCGTACCAGTACGGGAATCTTTGTCTGTCTCTAAAGTGGCATCAAACCAGATAGAGCCAAAGGTTTGGTCGGCATCGGCTGTTGTGGCTATAGACACCGCGGCCCTTGCAGACAAGACAACCCCATTTAGGCTTTCGGGTTGTGGTTGATAAATTACAATCTTCCCTCCATTAGCCAAGGGAATCTCTTTGGGCCAGGTATTTTGGGCGGCATTGGCAAACACAGTCATGCTGATTGATACAAACAGCATGACCATTGCGATAGATATCTTTTTCATTGTTCTTATTTTAATTAGATAATACAAATGGCGTTCCACAAATTAATCACTCATCATTATTGAGTCTTGGTCTCAATCTTGCCTTCGACTTATTAAACACCATGTTTCCTTTATCAATACCCTCTCTTAGTTTCTTTTGTTCGTCCAGGGGCAGGTTGTGTATGGTCTGGCATTCTTCCGTACAGCAACCGTCATAAGCTGCAGCACATCTTTCGCACTGAATAAACAGCAAATGGCAACCATCATTCTTGCAATTGGTATGCGAGTCGGCAGGTTGCCCACATTGATGGCATTTGGCAATGATGTCCTCTGTAATCCGTTCGCCCAGCCGATTATCGAATACAAAGTTCTTGCCTATAAACTTACTTTCAAGTCCTTCTTTCTTTATCTGTTGTGCATAGTTGATGATACCTCCTTCCAGGTGAAACACATTCTTAAAGCCATTGTGCAACATATAGGCACTTGCTTTCTCGCAACGTATCCCACCCGTACAATACATAATGATGTTCTTGTCCTCCTTACCCTTCATCATATCCACAGCCATCGGTAGCTGTTCCCTAAAGGTATCGGAAGGTATTTCGAGGGCATTTACAAAGTGACCCACTTCATATTCGTAGTGGTTGCGCATGTCTATTACAATGGTATCTTTTTGTTCCAGCAATTGGTTCATCTGTTCGGCATTCACATACTTCCCCTTGTTTTCCATGCTGAAACTCGGGTCGTCAATGCCGTCTGCCACCACTTTCTCCCGCACTTTTATCTTCAATACCCAGAAGCTTTTGCCATCATCGTCCACGGCAATGTTCAGGCGAAGTCCATTTAATGATTCAATACTGTAAAGGAAGGTCTTGAATGCCTCGAAGTTGTTGCTAGGCACACTAATCTGTGCGTTGATGCCCTCGTTGGCAACATAAATCCGTCCAAAAACACCAAGCTTATCTAGGTTAAGGTAGAGAAAGTCCCTGAATTCTTTCGGGTTCTCAATGGGGAAATACTGATAGAAACTGATGGTTGTCCTTGGTTCTGTTTCTTGCAACATGCGTTGCTTCAATTCCTCGCTACTAATGCGATTGTATAATGCTACTGCCATAAATTAAATTTAAGTCCCGCTTGCAGGGCAGGTAAAATTTGCTAGGCAAAGATAAGTGTAAGGAAGTTATGAGTTATGAGTTATGAATGATGAGTTCTTTTATAAGCCCATTGAAAGGTTTGAGAAAGACATGTATTCTAGCACAGAAATTATTGAGACGCCTACCCAATCTGCTCCAATAATCAACCTGTTTATATCTGCATTTCCATCAAGAAGGGCAACTATGGCATTGGTATCGAGCAAAAACCTATTTCCATTCATCTCTTAGTTTTTGTTGCTCTTTCAGGGCATCACCTTTCCATTGTAGCTTGCCTATTAAGTCGGAGAAGTCATATTTGTTTTCATTATCTCTAGTTGGAGCTTCTTCAGGCGATAGGGGACGTACAATTACTTCCAATTGCCTATTGGCATATTCTTCCGGGATGGCTATGGTTATCCTCCTGTTTGTGGGTGTAATCAATTGTCTTAATGCTTCCATAGAAACAAAGTTATAGGTTATTAATCGCAATAACATTTTATTAATCTTGTTAAACAAAAAGTGCGGCTACATCATTAGAATCGGGGCTGCGCTTCCCTTACTTGTCTGTAAGATTTTACCAACTTATTACTTCCACCACTTCTCTAGTTCTTTCTCTTTGGCTCTCTTTACTTCGGGTTTATCAGAATCACTGTTCGCAAGCTTATAGTTCTCCCAACCATTCTTCAAATACTTGTCATTGATACTAAAATCCCCGACTCCGATATCTAAGGCTTTTGATTCTGGAATACGATAATCGCCCCAATTGCATTTCTTCGAAACATTTGCTTTATAACTTGTCCAAGTGCCTGTAAATTGATTGTTTGCAAACCCATCAGAAACCATATTAGTGGCATCATACCCAAACCCATGTTTCTTTTCAATCCAAAAATTGCACCTTAATTTGCCTTTGATAGTACCTGACGCTTCCTGTTTTTTATCCTCATTCAATATTACATTACAATCAACAAAGCCTTGTTTACACTTTGCACAATCTGTGTTCTTATAAAGCCTTGATTGCTTAATGATAATTGTCCCTTTAAAAGAACAAATGTTATTCTTAACCCTCGTTTTTCCTGAGACAACATATAAATAAGGGTTTGTTGGGTCTTTAACCATTGAAATAAAATGAATATAAAATCTTTGGTAATCATCTCCAATAAATCCTAACATCTCATCCCGTTTAATCATTTCCATATTGTTATCACCTACTCCCCCCCAAATACTATCAGCCATCAAAACCTTTGAAAGATTGTAGCTTTTTATCTTAGAAAAGAAGTCAATTGTTGTAGAGTCTTGCCCAAAAGAAAAATTATAGCAGAAAGTCAATATAAGGCAGATAACTATAATCCTGAATCTATTAATCATTTTAATTTGCTTATGTTTTATAACGCAATGTACCATTTTTTGTACAAGATGACTCTGATATGTTGTTAGTTCATGGCACTTTTTTGAAAGCCTAAGCCATTGTTTTAGTCACTTTGTTGAGACCCCTGTTACGGGGCATGAAAGTACTCATCTCCCTCCAACCAAAACTCACCTTCATTATTCTTTTTGTCGACTATGTATTATCCTTTCCAGATGATAATGCCTAGTGATGCCTCTTGTGTGAAGAATGCCCTTTTTGCTTATCCCGAACACTCCCTTTTTCTAACGCATTTTGTTTAACCTTTTTAAAATGGGGCGAAAATCTAAGCCGATAAATCATTTTTAGCGCTGTATGAATGGCTCATCGGGCTGTGAAAATGATTTTCATGGCTCTATGAATGACTCATTCAGCCCGATGAGCCACTCATACAGATAATTCAACCATTTATATGGCAGAATGAACGAAAATTACTGCTGTCAAAGCCAGTATAGTGTCTTGTTGAACCAGCAAATAGCCCAATGAGCGGCTCATACAGCCGTGAAAACCATTTTCTCAGCCCGATGAGTGGCTCATAGGGCCGCTAAAAACGATTCAATATGACCAGTAAACCAGTTATGCGGCTGTAGATTTGCTTCTTGTCGGACAAAAACTCATTCCCATTTACGGTAATCCTCAACTAATGGCTATTGCAGCCTTACAGTTATTTAGCAACATCCTAGCAGCCAACAATACCAAAGAAAGTAGGGGCTTACTCCCCCGGATGATAGGTTTTCTCGGCATGTTTCAGTACATCTTCTTTGTAGAATAAGACATCTTTGAACCTTCCTTTAGTGTACATCTCGGCTTGGTCGGTGAAGTGTGGCGAGGATGGGTTGCCACTCTCCCCTCCTGCCAGCAAACTCTTGGCTGTTATCCGTTTACCGAACTCTACTGCGCAGATAAAGCTGTTTCCGTTTACCCCATACCTCTTTTTTGTGTTGGGAAATGCCTTGCTTGTGTACGAAGGTATCTGCCCCCATTGAGAAGAAGTTAGTCCCATGGGGATGCTTGGTTGTGCATCGTCATAATGCAATTCGATGTTGTC
The DNA here is from genome assembly GCA_903895845.1 of uncultured Chitinophagaceae bacterium. Classification (GTDB taxonomy): domain Bacteria; phylum Bacteroidota; class Bacteroidia; order Chitinophagales; family Chitinophagaceae; genus Parasediminibacterium. Next base: position 41,336 of record CAITVK010000083.1, on the reverse strand, counting down.
ATCTATCCGTTGAAAGCGATTTATTTCACCCCATTCCACGTTCCATTTGCCATAGTTGGTGGTTAAATTGTTGATGGCTTCTTTAAATTGTGCCAACATCACGGTCGCATTGGATAGGTTGGCAGCAAACTTTTCTGTTCTGGTTACAATGTCATCATACGTTTCCATTTCTTCTTTATTATTGATAAAAGGAAGTAGTTGTGTGCCCCAGGTAACGCCCAAGGAAGTCGCCACAGAGTGTTCTCCCGATCGATAATCCCATGCTTTAAGTACAGAAATGGGTTCGGACAAAGCTGTTTTGGCGCTATCATCGGGTAAACTATTGTATGCTTTTATCAATTCGGGAACTACCTTCTCAAAGAAAGATAGATAGGTATCATAGCCTGCGGCGATTACCTTATCGAGGGTATATTTCTTTTCTCGAGGCAATACCCTCACCGCATTTACGCCCCTGAAGTTCTGACCGTCGGGTGCCATATACACAGGATAATCGGCTCGTTTCGGGCTATTGTCCCCGGCAACAGAAAAAGGCGTGCTGTTACAGTTTTGAAGCCATCCATTGCTAGGATTTTCCATGTGGATGAGGTCATTAACCTGATGCAGACCCTTCCATTCGGTAGCCGCAGTAGTGCCATCCACAGGTTTATTCCAATCAAAGCGGGCATCGCGGATGGGTACATGGTTGCCATGCCAATAGGCGATATTGCCTTTGTCGTCGGCATAAAAAGTATTGTTGGAAGTATTGGCACGCATATCCAACACCTTCTTGAAAGCGGCAAAATCATTGGCTTTGGTGCGCAACCAACTCTGTTCAAGGCTAATCATAGAGCGATTGTACGACCGTACGCTCAACCAGTCGCTTCCTTGCATGCCCATTACAGGGCCATGATGTGTGAAGAATGCAGTGATGGTTTTTGTCTTGATCAAATCACCCTTTTTATAACTGATTCGAATGCTTTTCTCCATAACTGGCTTAAACTGATGTTCATATTCGTACACCCATTTGCCATTTTGCTTGCTCACTTTCTCTTTGTACGAATCAGAAACATCCACATAGCTAGACGTGTGCATCCAACCGCAATGTTCGTTGAAGCCTTGGTACAAAAAGAATTGTCCCCAGGTAACAACGCCATAAACATCGAGACCTTCCTCACTAACCAAGTGTACTTCGGGACGGAAATACAGCGTTACATGCGGATTTAAATATAAGATGGCATGTCCGTTCTGGGTGATGGAAGGCGCAAAGGCAAAACCATTGGACCCTGTCAACTTCTCATCGGCAGTGTTGATGTCGGTTTCATCAAAAGAAGTATTTTGATTGATTGAAGCCACCCCCTCATTCCCATAGAAATCTTTTAGGTCTTTCTTGCCCAATCCTGCCGTACTGATGGCGCCAATGCTTCCATCTGTCCACAACAACGCATACCAAGATTCAAAATGATGCAGTAAAGCAGGCTTGGTATTGGGATGTTTGTATAGATAGTAGTTTACGCCATCTGCAAAAGCATCCATCAACTTGTGTAACCATACCGGACTATTTTTATAATCGGTCTTTGCCTCGGTTGTATCTATAATCAAACGGGTCAATAAATCGGCATATAAATCTTTCTCACCATTTACCTCGGCAAGTCGCCCCAGTTTGTCTATATAATTCATCTCTACCCGACTAAAATCGTCTTCACATTGGGCGTAGAGTAAGCCAAAAACGGCATCAGCATCGGTTTTGCCATAAATATGTGGGATGCCATAGTTATCCCGGATAATTGTTGACTGGGCAGCGTGCTTTTGCCAACGGGTTATCTCCGAAGAAGCAGGATGCTGTGCTGAAATAAACAACGGAATGAACAGAAGGGGGAGTAAATGTTTCATGATGTAAATGTTTTAATCCTAAATATCAATGGTATGATACAGAAAGGAATACACTGCTTTAAAAGAAGGTTTTGTAATAGGTGAGTCGCCTTGAAAAACGAAAATCCCCTGAAGCATTCAGCCCCAAGGGATCTATCTATTATCTAATAACTACTATCTAATATCTACTATCTAACATCTAATATCTAATATCTAACATCTAATTCAGGTTTAAATCATCGGCATTCATGGCAGGCACTTTTACCTTCACCATTTTGTTCAACAGGTCTACTCTTTTTGCAAATTCTTCCCAAAGACTATATTGACCTTCAGTTTCTAACATGAGTTTGTTGTAATCGAGGATATATCCATCCAATAACCTATAAATGCCACTGTTGGAATCTTTGTTTACACTCACAAAAGCATAAAACCGCTCCATCTCCCTATCAAAAGAACAGATGTCAATGCTGTTGGTCGCCCAATTATTGTAATGGTTACTCATTATTTCGGAATGGTTTTCCCATTGAGCCATGTCCTCGCTCATTTCCACGTATTGATTAATGAATTCGGACAGCTTTTTGATACCGGGTTCCAATGAAAGCAACTTCTTGTGGTATTCTTCAAAGGCTTTTACAGCGGTTTCTACTTTTTCACCCAAAGAATCTTTACTATAATCGTCCATCTGCATCAACGATTCCACATAAAAGTCGGCTTCATCCCTTGCCTCCTTCGAGAGGTCTTTAATCAACATCAAGAATGTCCTTACTTCCTGGATGTCTTTGTCGATCGGGGAATATTCATTGAGAGAAGCATACATCATTTCCCTGATTCTAGCCTCTCTTTCTGCAAGTGCAAGGTGTGTTTTCTCCAGCAATTCATCCGACTCCGTCCAGGGCGTCGTGTCTTCGTATTCGTAGGATATCGTATGGATACCAATCTCAAATTTCTTTGTTTGCACTGCCATATTTTTCAAAGTTTAGTGACGCTGTTGATGATAATAGTACCGCTCTGGTGTTGAATCACTCAAATATAATGAAGAACCACTACCAAAGAGATAAATTACCCTAAAAAGAATTCAGAATTGGTATTGCGAACAAATAATAAGCTATTGCGTTTTCCTTTGATTGCCACATAGGAGTTTATTATTTTGGAAAAAACTAAACAAACGTTTGATTTATTCAAACGTTTGTTTAATATTTGCACTTTCTAAATGCAATTACAATGGCAGTTGATAAGAAAGCCCACATAATGAATCACGCAATTGCGCTATTTGCGGATCGGGGCTTTGAAGGAACAAGTATCAGGGATCTGGCACACGAAGCGGGCGTAAACGTGGCAATGGTCAACTACTATTTTGGTAGTAAGGAGAAACTGGTAGAGGCAATATTAGACGAGAAAGCCTCTTACATGAAGGATAGGATAGAGGAACTGGAATCAAATGCCAGTCTTTCGGAATTAGATAAAATAGATGCACTGATAGAAGATTATGTGAACAGGATATTGTCTGGTGCAAGCTTTCATAAATTCTTATACAAAGAAATGATGGACACAAAAAGGGATGTAATTCACTCATTCTTAAATAAATCCATAGCGAGAAATACCAGAAACTTCGCAGCAATCATACAAAGGGGTATCGACAAAAAGATGTTTAAGGAAGTAGATCCAATATTGACGGTGACCTCTATAATTGGTAGCATTTCACAAGTGGTTGTTTCTAAGAGTATGTGCAATCTTTTACTCTCTCAACCAGAAGCAAATGAACCGTACACGGATGAAAAGTTTAAACAACGGTTGGTGACGCACATAAAGAGCATGATACACGCACACCTTTTAGTAGAAAGTAGTAATCATAAGTAATAATTAAATTTTAATAACAAAACAATAAACACATGGCACAAGAGCAAGACAAAAAAAAGAGTTCGCTGGTTAGACCTATTATATTAGGTCTGGTATTAGTGGTTGGAGGTTTCTTTGGATACAAACAAATCAGTTTTGTTTTTACCCACGAAACAACAGACAATGCGCAAGTAGAAACACAAATTACACCAGTACTTCCCCGAGTATCTGGTTATGTGAAGAGCATTACAGTAAATGATTATGACACCGTGAAAGCTGGTGAGCTGGTTGCAGAACTGGATGATGCAGAGTTGCAGGCACAACTGCAAGCGGCACAAGCCGAGTATGCACAAGCAGCGGTAGACATTATCAATGCCAAGGCTTCTCTGAACAATGCAGAAGTTTCGTTGAATGTTAACAAAGGGAACATAGACATCAGTGATGTTAAGAAGGCACAAGCCCTGGAAGAGTACAACCGGAATAAGAGCTTGTATGCAGCCGAAGCTATTACCAAGAAACAATTGGATGATAGCAAGTTTGCTTATGAAACAGCTGTGAAATCTTTGGACAATACCCACAATGATTTGGGTTCTGCGCAGAGCCGTATTGCCGTATTGCAGTCTGCCGTTAAGAGGGCGGAAGCAACAATGGCTGTGAAGCAAGCGGCAATTGATCAGATTAAATTGAAGCTGACTTATACCAAGATATTCTCTCCGCAAGCTGGAAAAATTGGTAAGAAGAATGTGAGCGAAGGGCAGTTTGTGCAAGCAGGTACTCCATTGTTTGCTATTGTAAATGATACCACATTCTGGGTAGTTGCTAACTTTAAGGAAAGTCAGATTGCTTCTTTAACAGAAGGCAAACAAGTAGACTTGAGGGTAGATGCCTATCCCGATTTGAAACTGACAGGAACTGTTGCAAGCCTCAGCGATGCTACAGGAGCAAGGTTCGCTTTGTTACCACCAGACAACAGCAGCGGAAACTTCGTAAAAGTTACACAACGTGTACCAGTGAAAATCTGGATCAATGAAGTCGCCAAATACAAAGCATTACTACGTGCTGGCTTAAGTGTGTATGTGGTAGCAACGAAATAGTTATGAGTTATGAATTATGAGTTATAAGTTTTAGGAATGACTTAAGTAGTCCTCCTAGTAACTAATTATTTTAAACTCGCAATTCGTAACTTATAACTCATAATTCATAATTCATAACTAAATAAATTATGTCATCAGCTTCTGTAGCCCAGCCAATCGTATATCCAACAGGGTTGGCGCGGGCGATAATAGTTATCACTACCATTACGGCAGCGATCATGGAATTGGTGGACACGTCTATTGTAAACGTGGCACTCAATGACATGAGCGGAAGCCTTGGAGTGAGCATAGAAGATATCAGTTGGGTGATAACTTCTTATGCCATCGCAAACGTAATCATCATACCGCTTACAAGCTTTTTAGCTGAATATTTCGGCAGAAAGAATTACTATATTGTATCGATGATTATCTTCACAATCGCATCTTACATGTGCGGACAATCCCATTCGCTCATAGAAATAATTATCTGGCGGTTTGTGCAAGGTATTGGGGGCGGCGCCTTATTGTCTACCTCACAAGCTATCCTCTTTGATGCTTTTGAACCTAAGGACAGACCTAAAGCTTCTGGTTTATTCGGGATGGGTATCGTGTTGGGACCAACATTGGGACCAACATTGGGCGGATACATCATAGACCATGCCTCTTGGCCATTGATATTCATGATTAATATCCCAATCGGTATCATTGCAACAGTTCTTTCTTTTACATTCATCAACAAGAAACCGAATGAAGGGAAGAAAAAGGATAGTATCAAGATAGATTATACAGGTATCCTCTTGCTGATGGTAGGTATTGGCTGTTTGCAGTTTGTATTGGAACGTGGTGAAAGTGAAGACTGGTTCAGCAGTGAGATTATCAGATACTGTTCTGTATTTGCAGCTATTGGTCTAATCGCTTTTATTCTCTACGAACTCAATATAAAACAGCCAGCGGTAAACCTTCGGGTAATGCAGAACAGAAATCTGGCCTTCACGACCATTTTTACTTTTGTGGCAGGTTTTGGGCTTTACACTTCTGTGTTTGTATTTCCTGTTTTAGCACAAAGGGTATTAGGCTTCACTGCTTACGAAACAGGCCTTACTCTTCTTGCACCTACACTTTGTTGTGTATTTCTAATGCCTGTTATTGGCATAGGTATGAGCAAGGGCTTATCGCCAATCCCATTGATAATTATTGGTTATATCCTCTTTTCTGTTTACAGTATGATGAGTGCGAGTGTAAGCTTGGATGTAGGTAAAGGTGATTTCTTTTATCCATTACTTGTACGTGCCATTGGTATAGCATTCTGTCAGTTGCCTTTGATCAATCAGGCAGTCGCCGGATTGCAGCCGAAGGATTATGCTACAGGAATCGGATTGAATAATATGATACGACAGTTAGGAGGCGCTTTTGGTATTGCGATAGCAAATAATTACATAGCCAACAGATATTCTGATCACCGCATGAACTTGGTGAGTGCTATGCCAAAAGATTCTCCTTTGTTGACGGAAAGATTGAATATGCTTACGCAAGGGTTTCTTAGCAAGACGGGGGATGCAGTTGGTGCCGCATCAAAAGCATTGAGTGTATTGGAAAGAACCGTTGAGCGACAGGCTTATTATTTGGCGTATCTGGACACATTCCGGCTGATTGCCATCTTCTTTGTATTGGTATTGCCGTTGACAATGTTCCTGACAACTAAAAAGAAAACACAGGCTGAGTTGGATGCTATGAAAAAAGCAGCTGCAGAAGCACACTAAACTAATGATTGATGTTTAGTGGTTAATGGTTAATTTATTTACCTGTCAATCACTAAACATTAAATTAATCACTAATCGTAAATCATTAAATATTAAAATAATTATGAAACAAATTTTTATCGCTTCGTTCCTGATGACAGTTGCTGTTGCATCGCAGGCACAGGTAACTGCAAATAATGAATTGAAGTCTTTCATCAATCAATCATTTTCTTATTTCCCAAGGATAAAGGAAGTAGAAAATACAGTGACAACTGCTAAACAAAAGCTTGATGTATCGAGTATTAATAGCCCAACAGTAGATGCAAGTGTTGCTTATCGGTTTGTAGAACCAAAGATTCAAATCCCTTTAGGTGGGCAAGAGTTTCAGTTTGCGCCTGTACACAATCTTGATGGACATGCAGATGTAAACTATCTGTTATTTGATTTTGGCAAGCTAAAAGCAAATATCGAGCGTTCTAAAACAGATATTCAGTATGCAGAACACAATGTGACTTTTGCAAAATATCAGTTGGCTTCTCAGGTTTCAACCATCTATTATAGTGTTGTTTTTTTGCAACATGCCATCAGCATCCAAGACAGTGTGCTTAGCTTTTTGGGAGAAAACAAAACTTTCGTAGAAAATAAATACAAGAACGGAGATGCACTGAAGATAGATATCCTGAATATACAAACCCAGATAGATGCTGAGCAAAACCGTAAGGTAGATCTGCAGAACAGCTTGCAAAAACAACTGAATCTGTTGGCGTACACTACCGGGCAGAAGCAAACTAGTGGCAATGCATTCGACTTCGATATTCCCTTAAAGGATATAGAAGCAGCTATTGCAGATGCACAAGCAAACAACCCCGACTTTTTATTGGCAAAAGATAAGGTGAAACAGGCCCAAAACGATTTGGCAATAACACAATTGGATAATAAGCCTAGTGTGTTTGTAGGTGCAGAAGCAGGTGCTAAGAATGGCTATGTGCCGGCAGTTAATGAAATAAAGTTTAACTACAATGCTGGGATAGCTCTAAAAATTCCTATTTATGAAGGAGGACGAACCAAGAAGCAAGTAGCATTGTCGCAAACATTAGTAAAGCAAAATGAGTTGGCAATAGAAACGTTGAATAGCAGTTATAGAAAAGATTTGGAGCAGGCACTTACTGATTTGTCTTCCAATCTGGAAAGGATCAAGAATACGGAAGGGCAGATTGATCAAGCTAAATATGCAAATAAACTAGCAGAAAGCCGGTTTCAGAATGGGGTAGGAACTAATTTGGAATTGACTAATGCAAGTACAAATTTACAAAGGGCGGAGTTGACTAAGCTTCAGTATCAATATCAATTTTGTTTAGCAAAGGTTGAATTGGCAAGGTTGATGGGATATAAGTATTGGTAATAGAGGAGTTATAAATTGTACTAGATTAATTAAAGATAGTAAGCCCTTGAAGATTTTTCTTCGAGGGCTTTTTGTTTTGAGTTGAAGACAGTGGAGAAACATTTCTTTATATTTAGTAGAGAAAGATCAGAACCAATAGCCCAGTTAACAGTTTCGAATTATATTAATTCTATGTGGCTGAAACCTTGAGTTTCTTTTTTATTTTTCTTCTGAAATCCTTTACTGTATTGCAGTTGGATGCTTTTTGTGAACTAGTTATGAGAATAGATTAAAAAAAAAGTTGGAAAAAGTTTTGCCATTGTGTAAAAAATACACATCTTTGTAGTCGAATGTGTTAAAAGTACACATTAGATAAGTCGATTGCAGTACTAAAAAAGCTTGTATGAAATTACGATTGTTACAAAACTGCTACCTGCCTCGATTGCTGGTAGACAATTCAAAAAGGCTTTTTTGCCATCTCTACGCTAGTCATTATTCAACTGACACATAAATTATTTTCATTTAAACTCTCAGTTATCATTAAACATTTTACATTAACAAGTAAATTTTCGACTATGAATTTTAAACGATTGATTGCTTTGCTGCTTATGTTGACAGTTATCTGCAGCGTGACAGCTATTGCACAAGAAAGGGTTGTTACTGGAAAGGTAACAGATTCAAAAGATGGGACGCCTTTATCAGGTATTACCATACAAGTAAAAGGAACCAAGAATGCAACACAAACTGCCGCTGATGGTAGTTTTAAGGTACGGGTTGACGGAGATGCTACATTGGTAGTAACATCAATCGGCTATGCAAAACAGGAAGTTTCGGCCAGCACTTCTCCAATTACAGTAAGTTTAGTGCAAAACAATGCTGCTCTAGGTGAAGTAGTAGTAGTAGGTTATGGTTCTGTGAAGAAAAAGGATTTAACTGGTTCTGTCTCTACTGTTACTTCGAAAGATTTTCAAAAAGGGTCTATTACATCTCCAGAACAATTAATTGCGGGAAAAGTGGCTGGTGTCTCTATTACTACTAATGGCGGGCAGCCAGGATCTGGAAGTGTTATACGTATCCGTGGTGGTGCATCTTTGAATGCAAGCAACGATCCTCTGATAGTTGTTGATGGAGTTCCACTAAGCTCGGTGAATTTGCAGGGGATTAATCCGGATGATATAGAAACATTTACTGTGCTTAAAGATGCCTCCTCTACAGCAATATATGGTTCAAGGGCGTCTAATGGTGTTATTTTAATTACTACAAAACATGGTAAAAGTGGGAAGCCAGTAGTTAATTTCTCAACTCAGCTTTCGGCAGCGTATATACCTAAAGAATTCCCTGTATTGTCATCTGCTCAATTCCGAACAATTATTAATAGTCAAGGTACAGCTACCCAGAAAGGATTATTAGGTGCCTCAAGTACAGATTGGCAGAAAGAAATCTACCAGACTGCAGTTACAACCGACAATAATTTAAGTATCAGTGGTAGTTTCAAGAATTTGCCTTACCGTGTTTCTGGCGAATATTTAAATCAGACAGGCATTTTAAAAACAGATAATCTAAGGCGAGAAGTGCTATCAATAAACTTATCTCCTAAATTTTTTGACAACCATTTAAAAGTAGAAATTAATGTTCATGGTGCAAGTACAGATTCTAGGAGTGCGAACACAGGGGCAATTGGTAATGCTGTTTCTTTTGACCCTACTCAGTCAGTTTATAGTACCACAAATAAACATTTTGGAGGATATTTTGAATGGACAACAAATGATACCACGCCCAATTCTTTGTCTAATCGTAACCCCGTTGCGCTATTAAATCAATATGATAATGAAAATCATGCTTTGAGAAGTTTTGGGAATCTGCAACTTGATTATAAGTTTCACTTTTTGCCTGAACTACATGCTAATGCCAATTTGGGTTATGATGTTGCTAAGTACAACGGAACTACGGTTGTAACAGCTGATGCTGCGCAATCCTTCAATGCCGTTCCAACTCTAAGAGGACAAAATAATCAGTACTACAACAATTATACGAATAAGGTTGGCGAATTTTATTTGAATTATGTAAAAGATATTCAATCAATAAAATCTAATATCAATGCTGTTGCGGGTATGGGTTATTATGACAATTATAATTACTACAAAAATTACGCATCAATTAGTGCTGCAAATGATACATTGCCTAATTCTGCTCCAATTTATCCATCTTCCTTTACCGAGTCTACTCTTGAATCATATTATTCTCGCTTGATATTTACTATTGATAATAAGTACGTATTGATGGGGTCAGTACGTACAGATGGGTCATCTAAATTTGCTAAGAATAATCGTTGGGGGGTATTCCCTTCTGGTGCCTTTACCTGGAAAGCAAAGCAAGAGAATTTTTTCAAGAACATTAGTGTGATATCTGATTTGAAATTGCGTATTGGTTATGGGGTAACAGGTAATCAAGATGGGATTGGTCTATATAGTTATCTCAATTCTTACTCACAAGGAGGAAATAGTTCACAAGTTAATTTTGGCAATAATTATTATCACTCTTGGACTCCTTCTGCTTACGCCGCTGATTTGAAATGGGAACAAACAGCTACGACCGATGCGGGTATTGATTTTGCATTCTTGAGTAATAGGATTACTGGTAGTATTGATTATTACTACAAAAAAACACAAGATTTGTTAGCAACTGTCTTTATCCCGACACTTACTAATTTTGGTAACCAAGTTACAAGGAATGTTGGTAATATGACTGATGAAGGAGTTGATTTTGTTATCAACGCTACTCCTATTGTAAATAAAAATTTTACTTGGGATATCGGATTTAATGTTGCTTATAACAAGTTTAATATCACAAATTTGACAGTGTCAAAAGATTCATTGGCAAAATTTGTTAATTATAATGTAGGCAGTATTAGCGGAGGTACTGGTAATACAATTCAGGTGCAATCCGTTAACTATAATCCAAATACTTTTTATGTATTGCAGCAAGTTTATGGAAAAGATGGAAAACCAATTGAAGGTGCCTATGTCGATCAAAATAGGGATGGTATAATAAATCCCAGTGACTTAATACATTATAAGTCTCCTTTTGCACCCTTCAGTTTTGGGTTCACTACTAGTTTGAGTTATCAAAAATGGACTTTAAGCACTGTGCTTCGTGCGAGTGTGGGTAACTATATGTACAACAATGTAGCATCAAATAATGCGGTTGTAAGAAATATATTAAACCCAAGTGGATTTCTCCAAAATGCCCCTTCCTCAGTTCTAAATACAAATTTCTATAATAATCAGTTTTTCTCTTCCTACTATGTTGAAAATGCGTCTTTCTTAAAGATGGACAATCTCGGTCTTAGTTACAATGTAGGGTACTTATCAAAGCAATCCTATAATCTACGATTATCGCTTAACTGTCAAAACGTATTTACGGTTACGAAATATACAGGATCAGATCCTGAGATATATGGAGGAATAGATAATGTACTTTATCCAAGACCTAGAACTATAACGCTAGGTGCAAATTTGAGTTTCTAATTCATAATTAAATTAAATTAACAGATATGAAAAATAGTTGTTTTAAATTACTTTTTTTGTTCGTGGCGGTTTCGGGGATATTGAGTTCTTGTAGTAAAGATTTAAATCGATATCCTGCCAATCAGGTGTTTTCTGATAGCGTATACAATACACCTGCTGGTTATAAAATGTCATTAGCAAATGTATACGGAGGATATACTTTAACTGGTACATCTGGCCCAGGTAGTTCTGATATAGCTGGGGTAGATGCTGGGACATCTGATTTTATAAGGTGCTTATGGAATGTTCAAGAGCTTCCAACAGATGAAGCCGTTTGTGCTTGGGGAGACCCGGGTGTACCTGATTTTCATAACTTGTCTTGGAATGGGGCAGATCCAATTTTAGTTGGGTTGTATGCAAGGAGTCTTTATCAAATTGCTTTATGTAATGACTTTATAACTCATTGCACTCCTTCCTCCTACAAAAGTCATAATTTTTCAGTTGCTGATACTCAAAATGTCGCCTACTACAGAGCAGAAGCTAGGTTTCTGAGAGCATATCAATATTCTATTTTGATGGATGCTTTTGCGAATCCTCCTTTTGCTACTGAAACTACTCCTGTAGGTTCTTTGTCTTTCCCAAATCAAATTAAACGAGCTGATTTATTCAAATACATAGAATCTGAGTTACTTGCGTGTAGTAATATTTTAACGCCCCCACACCAAAATGAATACGGTCGTGCTGATCAAGCTGCAGCTTGGGCACTTCTAGCTAGAATTTATTTAAACGCGGAGGTTTATACAGGTACTCCAAGATATACTGATGCAATAACTTATTCAAAAAAGGTCATAAATGCAGGATATAGTTTGATGCCTAACTATTCTAATTTATTTAAAGGAGATAATAACTTGAATAACCCTGAAATTATTTTGGCTATTTCTTATGATGGGCTTAATACTCAAACTTATGGCGGCACTACTTTTTTAGTGAACAGCTCTTGTACTAATTCAACTTATGACCCTATCGCAAAAACAGGTTATACAATGGCTTCAGCGAATTCAGGTGTTCCAAGTGGGGGATGGAGTGGGAATAGGAGCACGTCCGGGCTAACTAATCTTTTTCCTACCCCAGATACTAGTGTAGATAAACGGGGATTGTTTTTAAACACCCAAGGGGTAACGAGTACAATAACAAGTGTTGCTCAGTTCAATCAGGGGATTCCAGTTATTAAATTTACAAATATAACTTCAACTGGGGTAGAGGCAGAGCCAAGTGCGGGTGGCACTTTCTGTTCTACTGACTTTCCGTTGTTTCGATTAGCAGAACAGTATTTAATATATGCAGAAGCTGTTCTAAGAGGTGGTAGTGGAGGAGATAACAGTACTGCATTAAATTATATAAATCTTTTGCGTACAAGAGCTTACGGTAATGCTAGTGGTAATTTTGCCACTATTCAACTAAGTAATATTCTAGATGAGAGAGGACGTGAACTTTTTTGGGAATGTTTCAGGAGGACTGATTTAATAAGGTTTAATGAATTTACTACAAGTACTTATTTATGGCCTTGGAAAGGGGGGGTTTCAAGCGGAACTGCTGTAGATAGTCACTACAACATTTACCCAATACCTAATACCGATTTGCAAGCTAATTCTAACCTCAAACAAAATACTGGGTATTAATATTCAATTTAAAAAAGTTAATTATGAAAAAATATATTAATAAATTCTTGCTTTTTGCTGTTTCAGGAATTTTTTGTCTCTCTGCTTGTAAAAAAGAAGGGACAAATGTAGTCTATCAATCAGGAGTAGCTCCGGTTTTAAGTGCATCTGCATCAGGTACCGTGGTTCTTGATCCTTCTATAAAAAACACTACTGCTATTGCTTTTAACTGGACAAATCCAAATTACAAATTCAGCAATGGAATAAGTTCTTTAAATGTTTCATACAATCTAGAGTTTGATACTGTTGGTGCTAATTTTACTAGTCCGCACATGCAAACAATTCAAATAAGTTCTGACTTAGGTACTAGCCTTACTGTTGACCAGCTAAATAGTCTTGTTGCTAATAAACTTTTACTTGCTATTGGCTCTCCTCACAACATTCAAGTTAAAGTTATTTCGTTTATTCCACCATACACATCTGGTTCAGCTATTATTTCTCCGATTGAATCTAATGTACTTACTTTCACTTGCACACCATATCCACCACCTCCGGTAGTTACCCCACCAACTTCTGGAACATTGTTTCTGGTTGGGGGGGATGCTCTGCTTGGTGCATGGAGTAATGTAAGTCCTGCGCCACCTTCCCAAACTTTTACTCAAATATCTGCAACGGACTATCAATTGACTGTTGCTTTATCTGGAGGTGATCCTTCCAATGCAAGTGATCAGTATCTTATTGTTCCTGTGGCAGGAAGTTGGTCTCACAAATATTCTTGTGCAAAAGTTGCCGCACAACCATTTTCGGGGGGGACTTTTGGTCTTGATTTAAGTGATAATTTCCCTGGACCTACCGCAGCAGGTACTTATTTAATAGATGTTAACTTTCAAACAGGGCTGATAACCGTAACAAAACAATAGTCATCTTAAAATTAAATACAAATTATGAAAAATATATTAAAAATACTTGCTGTTTCGATTATTGCTTTCGTTTATACTAGTTGCGATAAATTTGACGATTTGCCGTCCAATAATTTCTCGACAGGAGTTGCCCCAGTTCTAACTGCTAATACAAGTTCTTTTACTTCATTGGCTGCGGACTCTTTAAAAACTGCAATTGTTTTTTCGTGGACAAATCCAAAATATGCAAATGATTCCACTACAACCAAATATGTTATTGAGTTTGACTCTTCTGGGAGAAATTTTTCAAAAGCTGTTAAGTTTACTGTAACAGGTTCTAGGGTAGATTCTTTTATTGCAAGAGATATTAATAGTATCTTATTAGGATTAGGCTTTAATTTTAAAGTTACCTATAAGGTAGATGTAAGATTAATTTCATCTTATGCTAATAACAACGAGCAATACATTTCCAATACCGTAACACTAAACATGACTCCTTATGTAACTCCTCCAGTTGTTGCTACGCCAACTCAGGTAGTCTTGGATCCAAGTGATGCCGGTAATGTTGTTGGAACTGGACTATTTCTGGTGGGAGATGGTTCTCAAGGCGGTTGGAGTAATCCTGTCCCAGTCCCTACACAACAGTTTTATCAAAAAGATTCTGTTACTTATGTGGGGGTATTCAATTTAGTTGGTGGAAACAGCTATTTGCTATTACCATTCAATGGTAGCTGGAATTATAAATATGCCGTTAGCGATGTCTCAGTTCCTGGAATTGCAGCTGGTACAGGTGGTAAATTTGGCTTTTATTCCAACTCAGTTAAGTCTAACTACACGAATAATATTCCAGCGCCAGCTACCTCTGGTTGGTACACAATTACAGTTGATTTTCAACATGGAATCTACACAGTTACTCCTTACACCAGCACCTTCCCTACCAACCTGTATATTGTTGGAGATGCGACAGCCGACGGATGGAATAACTCCAATCCGCCAGTAAATCCTGCATTTACGCAACTAGATGCTGCCAGATTTCAATTGACAATACCATTAATTGGTGGCAAAAGTTTCTTGATGTTACCTGTCGCAGGAAGTTGGGCAAACAAATATGCTGTTGCTGATGGTACTGTGCCAAGTTCTGGCGGAAGCTTTGGTTACAATCTGAGTACCAACTTTAATGGGCCTGCCGCTAGTGGCACATACACCATTACAGCTAATTTCTACGATTTAACTTTTACAGTAAAGTAAAATACAATTAGTTTCTCTTTGAAAACGGCTTTGCTTCATGCAGAGCCGTTTTTGTTTTTATTCTAATCGCCATTTCTATTACTTTTACCGCACAGGCAAGTTATGATGCTTTCCTAAAAAAGACTATTATGCTTTATTCGATGACAGGTTACGGACGTGCAGAACAAACCATTGGGGAGAAAGTATTTCTTATTGAATTGCGTTCCCTCAATGGAAAACAATTTGATTTGAGAATGCAACTTCCTGCTTTGCTGAAGCCTTACGAGTTTGATATACGTTCTATACTAAATGAGGCATTGGAAAGAGGTAGTGTCGAATGCTTTATTACAATCAAACAAAACGGTATTGCAAAGCCCGTCAGTATCAATACCGAACTTTTAAAAGCCTATTATAATTCCGTTGTTTTAGTAGCAGATGAGCTAAATGCTGATACACAGCAATTATTGGCCGCTATTTTGAGATTACCCGAGATAGTAGTTAGCTCCAACGAAGTGTTGGAGGATACAGATTGGGAGCAATTTAAAGAAGTACTTCTTGCTGCTATTGCTGATTTGAATATTCATCGCTTGGATGAAGGTAAATCTATCGAAAGCGATATGCTATTACGTCTTGCTAATATTGAAACTCAAAGTGCCATCATTGTAACGTTGGAGCCTAACCGCAGACAAAAAACAAAAGACAACCTCACCAAATTGTTGGAAGAAAGAGTTGGTAAAGAAAACTATGATGCCAATAGACTGGAGCAAGAACTTATTTATTATATTGAGCGTATAGATATTAGTGAAGAACAGGTTCGTCTGAAAAACCACATCAGTTACTTCAAAACTATCCTGGAAGAAAAGGATAAAAGCAAAGGGAAGAGACTGTCGTTCCTGTTACAAGAATTTGGTCGTGAAATAAATACGACGGGCTCTAAAGCTTATGATTCTGAAATACAGAAGTGCGTGGTACTTATGAAAGACGAATTAGAAAAAGCTAAAGAACAAGTTTTGAATGTGTTGTAACTCTTTCAGTTTATAGTATTTAAACTATTTATTCAAGATGCGGTAATGACGAATACTCTCTTATGCATTTTCCTGTTGAAATAGGGTTTGGAAACGTTAAAGTCAGCGCGCACTTAGTTTGTGAGATGCTAGCTTTTACACTCGGTTTCCGATATTTCCTATATCTCCGAAAACGTTCTGTTGATACCATCACAGATTCAAATAGGGTAACACTATTAATTGCCGCAACTTTTGGTGCTTTCTTCTTTTCTAGACTGATTGGTGCACTCGAAAGCCCCCTTGGCTTCTATCATTCAAACAATAAACTCAAACAGCTTCTTAGCTCAAACTCACGTTAAATTAGCAAAAGCTCACTTTGTAAGCATGTGAGTTGTCTTAGTCATCGGGTTCTCTACCTGTTGGGCAAATGCATCTTTATAAGGTTTCTATTATAAATCGTTTGTAAACGTATTGTAGGACAATTCGCCTTGGCTTGCTGCCATTACTCTCTCAACTAGACGCTAATTTTATAGCACCATCTTTTTAGTTTCCCTTCGAAATCGAATGGGGTTGTTGCCCTAGTAATGTCTTTGATAGAAGTGGCCTTTATTGCTTCGGCATCCAATAAGAACTTAGTAAAGTTGGTACTAAAGTAAATTGTTCCACCTGTAGTGGTAGCAGCAATTACATCATTCAATAACTCTACATGATCGCGTTGGATATCGAGGAAGTCTTTCATCCGTTTACTGTTGCTGAAGGTGGGCGGATCTATTATTATTAAGTCGAAGCTGTTTGGTTGCAAAGTCTTAAGGTATTGTTTGACATCGGCATGGATGAAAAAGTGTTTAGACTCATTCTTCAGGTTATTCAGTTCCAAGTTCTGCTCTGCCCAAGTAAGGTATGTTTTAGATAAATCTACTGTTGTTACTGATGCGGCCTCACCTGCTGCTGCATATACGGAAAACGAACCTGTATAGGCAAATAAGTTCAATACACGTTTCTCTTTGCATTCGTTGCGCACCATTTGTCTGGTTATGCGATGATCCAAAAACAAACCAGTATCCAGATAATCCGTCAGGTTTACCAAGAACTGAAGCCCTTGTTCTGCTACAGAAAAGTATTCGGCCTTGGTATCTGTTTTTTCGTATTGATCGAGTCTATTAGACTTCCTTTTTCTTTGTTTAATATATACATTGGCATCAGTTACAGGTAATATCCCGCAAATAGCTGTAACGCACTCTTCCAACCATTGCTCATGCTCCTCATCGGTCATGCCATGCCGACGAAGGTATTCAGCCAGGTAAACCTTATCGTCATATAACTCTATACAAAATGGAAACTCGGGGAGGTCATGGTCGTACACACGATAGCAAGTAATGTTTTGCCTGATGGCTTGCTTGCTTTTATGCTTGTACACCTTGAGCAACCGATTGTGAAACATTGCCATTTTCTCATTCATGGCCCAAAAGTACAGTTGGATAAGGCTTATTTGTGCATCATGCTCCGTTTTCTACAATGGTTAAGAGATGCTGGTTTGTGAAACAATGTACTTCTAAATTGAAGTATTGGGTAGTTTTTTGGATTAAGGGATGTGTTTTATTTGAAAATTGATGGGGTATATCTTACCCGCGATGAGGTTTATTTGATGTTGCCTAGCCTATATCTTAAGTCTGGTGGGGTTTATTTGACTTTTTGTATGCTACATTGTCAGTCGTGTGAGGTTTATTCGTCTTCATGTATGCTACATTGTCGGTCTGGTGGGGTTTATTTGATGTTGCCTCCGTTTTATCTGATAAACAGTATGCACAAAGTTGACTCTCTATGCTTTAAACGCGCTACAGGTCTTTGCGGTTCATCTTCTCTTTTTCTTAAACTAAGAAGCTGTTGGAGTTAATTATTTGATGTTCTTTATGGGATTTAATTTTGACTGCAACTGCGTTAAATTTTTCACCTTAGGCGTTGGACTATTGCTGCAAAATTTGCCTTGTTCCAATCAAATAAACCCTCGTAAATAATTCTAAACAATCAACTTAAACAGCTTCTGAACAACAAATAGTTTTATATCTATAACGAATAACCTATTTTTATAGCCGAACAACCTTAAACTAGATTGTGAAAAGCAAAGTATGAGTAACCTTAATTTAAGTAGTTTTACTATTGGCATCGAGGAAGAGTACATGGTACTAGACCCAACTACCCGTGCACTGAAAAGTCACCAACAACGAATTGTTGCAGAAGGGCAAAAACTGATGAAAGATAAGGTGAAAGCCGAAATGCACCAAGCTGTGGTAGAAGTAGGTACCGACATTTGCAAAGACGTCGACGAAGCTTTTCTGGACGTTTCTAATCTCCGTAACAATATCTCCGACATTGCAGGTAGTATGGGCTTCTGGGTAGGGGCAAGTGGCACCCATCCGTTTAGCCATTGGAATAGTCAGCTGATAACAGATAACATCCGCTATCAGGAGATGGTAAACGAATTGCAGGAAGCTGCCCGCAGCAACCTCATCTTTGGCCTACATGTTCATGTGGGCATCACCAACAGAAAGTTGGCAATCCATATTGCCAATACAGCCCGTTATTTCCTGCCACATGTGTACGCCCTTAGTACCAACTCGCCTTTCTGGATTGGACGGAAGACGGGGTACAAGTCATATCGCTCCAAAGTGTTCGACAAGTTTCCACGCACTGGTATCCCCGAATATTTTGAGAGTATAGAGGCTTATGATAATTTTATTCAGTTACTTATAAAAACAAATTGTATTGATAATGCCAAGAAGGTTTGGTGGGATATGCGCGTGCATCCTTTTTTTAATACCATCGAATTCAGGGTATGCGACGTGCCCCTTACCATCAAAGAGACAATGGCGATAGCTGCCTTGTTTCAGGCTATTTGTGCTAAGTTGTATAAACTAAGGAATCAGAATATGAACTTTATGATCTATCAGCGGGCATTGATTAATGAAAACAAATGGCGTGCAAGCCGATATGGTATTGAAGGTAACCTGATTGATTTTGGCAAAGAAATAGAAGTCCCTGCCAGAAAACTGATACTTGAACTTCTCGATTTTGTGGATGATGTTGTAGATGAACTAGGTAGTCGTCATATAATCAGCTATATTGAGACGATGATGGAAAGAGGTACCGGTGCCGACAGACAACTTAAAGTATTTGAAGATTCTGGCAGTCTGATAGAAGTTGTAGATTATATCCACAACCAATTTCTTGTTTATGAGGGATAGTTTAGGTTAAAGGTTGCAAGTTGCAGGTGGGGAGTTTAAAGAGTATAATTTTTTTCACTAATCACTAATCATTAAGCATGTATTCTTGTAATAACATCGCCGCAGCTATCTGATCGATATTGCCCTTCACTTGCCTGTCTTTCTTCTTCATTCCCATCTCTACCATTGCTTTGGAAGCCAGTTTGGACGAATAGCGTTCATCAACTGTTTTAACAGGAATTGTTGGGAAGTTCTTTTCTAGTTGCTTAATCATCGAGAGTACTAATGGCGTTCCGTGAGTAGGGGAGTTGTCGAGGTTTAGTGGCATCCCAATCAATATCAGTTCTACTTCCTCTTTGGCAAAGTACTGTTTCAGAAAAGGAATCAGCTCTTTGCTCTCAATGGTTGTTAAGGGGGTAGCAATAATCTTCAAGGGGTCGGTAACGGCTAATCCTGTTCTTTTTGCGCCATAGTCAATACATATTATTCTCATTCAGTTGATAGTTTATAAAAGCTATATTTAATCCTTCCAAAGAAAAGGGAAGAGTATGATGGCTAATGTAATGATTAATATATCGAGTCCCACCAATGAGTAGACCAATTGCAGCCATCCCTCCAACAATACATCGCTGAACGCAGGGACAGATATCTTCATCAACAAGAGTATTTGTGGAATGATGATGGGGAATCCAAGTATTGCCATCAATGCAGCGGATTGTTGTGCCCTTGCGGCAATCGCAGCAAGGAAAGTAAAAACCAAACTAAGACTTGCTCCACCCAATAAGGTGATTCCAATAAAAGTGCTCATCTTGTTTACCGGATTGCCCAGAAGCAGCGTAAAAAGACAAAGAGAGATACAGCTCATCACCAACATGAGCAATAGATTGAATGCTAATTTGGAGATGATAAAGTCTTTTGCGCCCGCAATAGAATAGAAATAAAGCATCCTCCCCCTGCTTTCTTGAAGGAAGCTTTTGGCAACAGCGTTGATGCAGATAAACAATTGCGTAATCCAGAAAAGCCCATTCCATACCTGATCTTCTGGCTGTCCCATGGACAGATAGATAACAAATGTGGTAGAAGCAACGTACAGAAGGATACCATAAAGTGTGTATTGCTGTCTCATCTCCAGCAATATATCTTTCCTAATCAGTGTTATTATGGGGTGTTTCACCAGTTTCATTATTGGCAAATGTAAAGTTCCAACCGATTTGAAGTTTATTTATAATTCCACAACTTGCAATGAGTCCGATATTTTAAAAAGGAGACAAACAACCGTAAACAGTTGCTAAGGGTAATTTCTTTTGACAAATATATGTCTGAAATTTTTTTACTCTTGATAGAGGAAGGAAATCTAATGACCTATCAATTAAAAAGTATCCAACAATACACTTACTTTGATGTTTTCTTAAAAAGTTAAGCAATGACAATTACTCAGCTTGAATATTTGGTGGCAGTAGATACGCACAGGCACTTTGGTAAAGCCGCTGAGCATTGTTTTGTATCGCAACCGACGCTAAGTGCCCAAATTCAAAAGCTGGAAGAAGAGTTGGGTGTAAAGATTTTCGATCGGTCAAAGCAACCGATCATGCCCACAGAACCTGGTGAGCAACTATTAGAGCAAGCGCGTAAAATTTTGAGCGAATGTGCCATGTTTACCGAAATGGTAGACTCAAAAAAGAACATCCTCACCGGGGAACTTAAAATTGGTGTGATTCCTACACTGGCACCTTATCTTTTGCCATTATTCATTCAGTCATTCGCCCTCAAATTTCCATTGGTAAAGCTGGTTATCAACGAACTCACCACCGATCTCCTCATCACCCGCCTCAGAGAAGGAAGGATAGATGTAGGTTTGCTGATAACCCCTCTCAATGAAAAAGGGATCAAAGAAGATGTATTATTCTACGAAGAAATGGTGGCATACATTAGCAGAAACAATGCTGCTTACAAGAAAACATACGTACTGCCAACAGATATAGATCCCGAAAAGTTATGGTTGTTAGAAGAAGGACACTGTTTTAGAAGCCAGATTGTTAACCTTTGCGAACTAAGACGCAACACCAAAGAAGGAAGTCACTTCGAATACGAAGCAGGTAGCTTGGAAACACTAAGGCGCATGGTTGAAATAAATGATGGTATTACTATCCTGCCCGAATTGGCAACACTTGATTTGACGGAAAAACAATTGAGTTGTGTTCGGCATTTTAGTTTGCCCAAACCTGTGAGGGAAGTAAGCATCATCACACACAGGGATTTTGTTAAAAAGAGATTGGTAGAGGCATTAAAAGTGTCAATTATTGCATCTTTACCTGAAAAAGTAAAAAATAACCTAAAAGAAAATGTAGTACCAATTTAATAGGTCATTTTTGTAAGGGATAAATACACAGATAACTTGGTACATATAGGATTGTGATATGCGTTTTCTTCTATGTTTCTAAGAGTGTGAAAGGAACAAGTAATAGTTTGGTTATGAAATGGAAAATATTTATTGTTTCGCTGTTGTTGATGGCTGCTACAATCACAGCAAAGTGTCAGTTGATTAATTATTCTGAAGCGAATAGTGAAGATGCAAAAGATTTGAAGTACGAAATCATTGGTAAGCTCAAAGGCAATATCCATATTTACAAAAACTATAGAGACAACTCTGTCATCGCTTTGTACGATGCACAGATGCAGGAAGTAGCAAAGGAGAAACTCAAGTTTCTGCCAGAGAAAATCATCAACGAAAACTTCCTTCTCTTCCCCGACTTTTATTATATGTTCTACCAATACCAGCACAAAGGCGTTGTGTATTGTATGGCTGTCAAGTTTGATGAGATGGGTAAAAAAGTAGGCGAACCTATTCAGTTGGATACAACCAATGTCTCTTTTTTTGCCAACAACAAGATTTACACCGTCATTAATAGCGAAGACAAACAAAAGATTTTGGTGGTTAAAATAGGCAAGCCAGACGATGAAAAGGCAAATGTTGTTACTACAACACTCTATAACAAACAATTGGAAATGCAAAAAAGGTCGGTGATGACTATTCCAATGAAAGAACGCAATGCTACTTTGTCCGAGTTTCAGGTAGACAATGAAGGGGATCTGGTTTTTATCAAGTCAAACGGAAGTGGACAAAGTGAAATAATAAGTAGTGTGAAATTAATGACCAAACATGCCTTAGAAGATACAGTCGGCATTAATGAAGTGAATCTCAATGGTATCTTTCTGGATGATGTACGCTTGAAAGTTGATAATTACAATAAGCATTACCTCATCACAACACTCTTTTCCAAACAGCGTCGTGGCGATGTGAATGGATTCTTTTGCTATATATGGGATAAGACTACCCAAAAGCAGCTACTAAATACCACACTCACATTCAATGATGAATTTTTGGAAGATGCTAAAACCAATGGCACAGCCAAAACAGCTTTAAATGATTATTACCTTCGAAACATAGTTGTGAAAAGAGATGGAGGCTTTCTCTTGGCTGCCGAATCTTACTATACCTCAACAGAAAACAACGATCCATTTAACAGATGGAACGGCTACGGTTCCCCTTACAGCGGCTTCAATAATTATTCGGTTTATGGGGCAGGAGGAATGTATTATAATCCTTATTCCAGAAACTACAGTAATACAACCAGATATTTTGCAGACAATGTAATCATGCTTTCGGTAAACATAAACGGAAAACTAGATTGGAGCAACGTTATCCGTAAAGCACAACAGTCCGACGATACAGAAAACACAATAAGTTACGGGGTTTTAAACACCGGCGACAAAGTTCATTTCCTCTTCAACGTAGAATCCAAAAGAGAAATGCTGCTGAACGATCAGAGTATTTCTCCCGATGGTCAACTCTCCCGAAGTCCTGCTTTAAAGTCCCTGAATGGTGAGTATGAGTTTATGCCGAGATACGGAAAACAGACCGGTATCAGACAAATTGTTTTGCCTTGCCGATATAGAAACTACATTTGCTTTGCAAAAATTGATTTTTAATTACTCAATCTAAGTCGTGGTTTTCTTATTCAAGGACAAATCTATTGGTAGTATCATCTTTCTGGTAATCTTGTGTGGCCTGGTACACATCCATTTATTCCTGCATCCAATAGCGAGTAATATGACCGAGGACAATGGGCTGGTATCTTTTGGCTTAAGGTATTGTTCGTCCAATATTCTCTATTCACTCGTTACGCCATACCTCTATCTTGTTATCATTTTGATACAGGCCATCCGTTTAAATTGGTTGCTAAACGATTTAAAGATGTATAACTTCAGTGGCTTCACAGCAGGCCTCGCCTATATATTACTCACAGCTATTTTGCCTCAATGGGCATCCCTTTCAGCCGCTGTTATCGGTAACTCTTTTGTTATATGGGTGTTTATCTTTTTAAGTAAACTATACGGAAGTCCCAAGCCCAAGGAAACATTGTTCAATACAGGTCTTTTGGTAGGGGTTTCATTCCTTTGTTATCATCCAACAATCATATTAATACCTGTTGCACTATTCGCTTTGGCCGTTGTGAGACCATTTGTACTCAGCGAATGGTTTGTATTATTGTTAGGTATCATAGCGCCTATCTATCTGTTTGCATCTTTTGTTTTCTTGGATGATAAAATGTTTCTGTTCTTCAAAACACTGCCTCATTTTCAGCTAAAAATGCCAATTAACAATTCCGATGTGTGGCTGTGGGTAAAAGTTGGGTCAATATTTTCAATGTTATTGATAGGTTTGCAGTATTGGAGCCTACAGAACTCGAGGATGGTGATACAGATAAGAAAGAACTGGGGTGTTATGATGGTGATGTTGGTGATAATGCTTCCAATTCCCTTCACATTCAAAAACTGTGGGTTGGATTCAGCTATTTTGTGGATAGTGCCGCTGTCCTCTTTCATTGGGAACGCTTATTTATACCCAAAGAAGGCTTGGCTGCCCAATATCATTTTCTTTGTATCTGTAGGTTTGGTGGTGCATACCAATTGGGTATTGTGTAAATGAGTTATACGTTTTATGTTGTAAGTTCTAGGTAAAGGAAACAATGTAAAACATATAGCTAGACTTAAATTTAAAAAATATTTATTATGAAATTTGGTGTAGTGGTTTTTCCAGGGTCTAATTGTGACAGGGATATGTTTGATTCTTTACAACAGGATTTGGGTAAGGAAGTAATAATGCTTTGGCATAAAGACGAGGACTTGAGTATGTTCACCACCGATGATTGTATTGTTTTGCCAGGCGGATTTAGCTATGGCGATTACTTACGTTGTGGTGCTATTGCTCGCTTTAGTCCAATGATGAAGAGTGTAATTGAGTTTGCCAACAAGGGTGGTAAGGTGTTGGGCGTATGCAATGGCTTTCAGATTTTGTGTGAAAGCGGTTTGTTGCCTGGTGCTTTGTTACTTAATGAAAGCCGTCAGTTTATTTGTAAGAATGTGTACTTAAAGAATGAAACATCAGATGCATTAAAGATTCCGATTGCACATGGTGAAGGTAGATATTTTGCTGATGATGCGCTTTTAGATGAATTAGAAGCGAACAAACAGATTCTTTTTAGGTATTGCAATGAAGAAGGTGAATTGGGTGGTGAAGGAAATCCGAATGGTGCTGTAAGGAATATCGCTGGGATACGTAATAAAGCAGGAAATGTATTTGGAATGATGCCGCATCCAGAAAGGGCAACAAATAAATTGTTGGGCAATATAGATGGTATTACGGTATTTAATATTTTGGGATTGAATTGATAGAATGATTATGAAAAAGATTCTTTTAGTAATATTTGCTTTGGCATTTGTAACAATGGTTGGTGCACAGGTAAAGAATCCAGTGGACTTTAGATATGAAGCAAAACCAAAAGGCGAGGGGTATGAAGTAAAAATTACTGCCACTGTAAAAAAGCCTTGGCATATCTATTCTCAAAACACAGGTAAGAGTGGACCAGTACCTACCGAAATTAAGTTTGCACCCAATCCATTGGTAAAGCTAGTGGGTACCCCGAAAGAAACAGGCAAGCTAGAGAAGATATATGACAACGCCTTTCATACAGATGTTTTGTTTTATTCAAATTCTGTTGTTTTTACGCAGGAAGTGAAAGTGAAGCCCGGAATTAAAACAAATATTACAGGAACGATTGAATATATGGTTTGTAATGATGATCAGTGTTTGCCTCCCACCAAAAAGTCGTTTGATATTAAGCTGCAATAATGATAAATACCCCATTTAGAAATATATATTTGTTGCTGCTGACTTTTGTCTTGGCAACAACTTCTTTCAAAGCTACTGCACAGACCCAGCCTTCTGTGCAGTTTAGTTTTAGCACCGTACCTGTCAATGATTCTTTGCAAACATTAATGGTCTCTGCTAATATCCCTAAAGGATGGCAGCTGTTTTCTGTGAAGAAAAACAATGAGGCTGATGTTTTTGTATCTGCCTTAAAGCTGGACACCGCGTTCTTGAAACTAATGAATGCAAAGGATACTGCTACCGAAGTGGGTACATTGCAATCAATCAGGCAACCAGATGGTACTAGTTATCGTTTGTTTTCAGATTCGGTTAAGTTCTTGTTTCCCTTGCATATTTATAAGGATAGTGCCATTACGCTCAAAGGCTATTTTGTTTGGTTAAGTAAAAAAGGGGATGAGTTTCCTTCGGGAGAAGAAAAGTTCACCGTAACAGTCAATGCACAAAAGACTGTTGCTCCAACTTCTAAAACCAAAGCAATGAAGATGTCTTTAATCAGGACTTTCATCATTGCATTGTTAGCGGGATTGTTAGCTGTGTTTACACCTTGCGTATTCCCACTGATACCTGTTACGGTTAGTTTCTTTATCAAACGTAGTGGATCGCATCAGGCAGGCATTCGAAACGCACTCATCTATTCTTTGTCCATCATTGGCATTTATACGGTGCCTACCTTACTGCTTACCTTGTTGTTTGGCAATTCGGTATTGTATTCTATCTCCACTTCTGCCACGGCCAATCTGTTGTTCTTTGCCATATTTATTGTTTTTGCCATCTCTTTCTTTGGTGCCTTTGAGTTGTCCCTTCCTAATAGTTGGGCCAACAAAGCCGATGAAAAAGCAGGTAAGGGCGGTATATCTGGTATCTTCTTTATGGCATTGACGCTGGCAATTGTTTCTTTCTCTTGCACTGGTCCATTTGTTGGTACACTGCTCGGGCAAACAAGTAGCGAAGGTATTAGCTTGGCACCCGTCATCGGGATGCTCGGTTTTGGTATGGGCCTGGCACTGCCTTTCTCATTGTTTGCATTCTTCCCATCAATGCTTCACGCTTTGCCAAAGAGTGGTGGCTGGCTCAATTCGGTTAAAGTATCTTTTGGCTTTGTAGAGTTAGCACTTGCAATGAAATTTCTTTCCAATGTAGATCTTATCTACCATTGGAATCTGTTGGATAGAGATGTTTTCTTGACTATCTGGATTGTCAATTTCTTCTTGTTGGGTTATTACCTGATAGGCAAGTTGAAGTTCTCTCACGATAGTGTCCTGCAGTTCATCAGTGTACCTCGTTTATTCTTTGCTATTGCGGCTTTTTGCTTTGCATTGTATATGGTTCCCGGATTGTGGGGTGCGCCGCTTAAGCCTTTGAGTGGCTTGATTCCTCCTGCTACCACACAAGATTTCAATCTGGATAATCTTCAATATGGTATAGGTAATAATACTTCTTCAGCTTCCTCAAATAATAACTCCGTTGCCCCCAAGAAGTACACTGATAAACTGAAAGTCCCTTTCGGACTCACTGCTTACTTTGATCTTGAAGAAGGATTAGCTGCTGCAAAAGCATTGAATAAACCCGTGATGCTTGACTTTACCGGACATTCTTGTACCAATTGTCGTAAGATGGAAGAGAAAGTATGGAAGAATGAAGCGGTATTGAAGCGTTTGAAAGAAGACTTTGTATTGATTAGTTTATATGTGGACGAAAGTACTGAACTACCAGCTACAGAGCAGTATACAACCGCTAAAGGTGATAAGATAACAACAGTGGGAGAGAAGAATCTTGATTATGAGATAACAAAATTCGGCTTTAATGCACAGCCATTATATATGTTTCTGGACTTAAAAGGCAATCCGCTAAGTGAGATAAAGTATGGGTATGATGCTGATGTAGATAAGTTTATTGCGCATCTGGATATGGTGAAGAAGGCTTTTAAAGGAGTTAATTGAGGGCTGTAAACTAGGTTATTTGCGTACTACCTCCTCAATGCTTTTTACAATCACCTCACACATCCTTCTCAATTCTTCATCTGTGATAATCAATGGAGGGGCAATACGTAGACTTCTATCATTAAATAGAAACCAATCCGTAATTAATCCGTTTTCAATACATTTCTTTATGATAGCATGATTGGTCGCAAAACTATCAAACTCAACCGCCATCCATAAGCCGCAATGTCTACGGGTAATAATTTCCGGATGCTGAATCAATGCCAACATCAACGCTTCTTTCGCCTTTATTGCAGCTATATATTTCCCTTCAAGTAATACTTCTAACCCAGCTTTACCCGCAGCGCAACTTACAGGATGTCCTCCAAAAGTGGTAATATGTCCCAACACCGGATTATAAGTAAACGTATCCATCAGTCGTTTGTCGGCAACAAATGCACCCAGTGGCATTCCGCCTCCTATTGCTTTTCCCAATAACAAAATGTCTGGAATAATACCAAACTGCTCAAAAGCCCAAAGGCTTCCCGTTCTTCCAAAGCCTGCCTGAATTTCATCGAGGATTAATAAGGAGCAGTGTGCATTGCACTTTTGTCTGATTGCTTTTATCCAGTCTGCGTTAGGTGGTACGATGCCCGATTCAGCTTGCACCGTTTCCATGATAACGCAAGCAGTCTTGTCGCTGATGGCATCAATTGCCTCCTGACTATTATAATCATAATGAAGAATATCTGGCAATAAAGGTCTGTAGGCATTTCTGAAATATTCATCACCCATCACGCTCAAAGCCCCTTGCGTACTACCATGATAGGCTTTATTAAAACAAATAATCTGGCTTCTGTTCGTCACTCGCTTTGCCAGTTTCATAGCCCCTTCAGTTGCTTCTGCGCCGCTATTGGTGAAGTAAACACAGTTAAGCGAAGAGGGGAGGAGGCTCTTAAGCAGTTGTGCATAGGCAACTTGTGGCTGCTGAATATATTCGCCATATACAATCAGGTGCATATACTTTGCTGCCTGTTGTTGAACTGCTTCAACCACTTTGGGATGACTATGTCCGATATTAGCAACACTAAAACCACTGATCATATCCACATACGCCTTCCCATCGGTATCATAAATATGGATACCCTCCGCCCGCTCCATTTCCAATCCTATTGGTGCAGGGGATGTTTGTGCAATGTGGGCTAGAAAGAGATTTCTTAAAGACACTTTTTTAGTTATAAGTTATGAGTTATAAGTTATGGGGGGCGTTTTTTTTGGAGGTAACTATTGCGCTCCTAAGCATTTTTAAAAGTTCAGTCCCTTCTTTGTTTATGCTTTCAAATTCAGTTGATGTTAAGAAGTCAGTTGCTATCAATAATTCTAACCAATATAATGATTCGTCACATTCCTTTTGCGCAATACTTAGTTTATGAATAAAATCTTTGCCACTCTCTGCATTCTGAGCTTCTCTTATCAATGCACCCACCGCTGTACCACTTCTTAGCAATTGATTACTAACCACAAATTCTTTCTTAGACTTACTTAAATATTTATAAAGATTTATTATTCGGATTGAAAAAGCGAAACTTTTATCTTTCATTGTACTCTTTCTTTCACTCATAATCCTTATTTTGCTTCAAATCTAACTCATAACTCATAACTTATAACTCATAACTTATAACTCATAACTTATAGCTCATAACTTTTTATCTAGCTTCTCTCCATTGCCCTCAGCCATCTTTCGGGCATGTCGTTGTTGGAGGCAATGATATAGTCTTGTTTGCTGCAAGCAATAAATTTATCGCCATCAATCTGCATCCACCATCTACCTGTCTTTTTGCTTTGTAGAAAAACGGTCTCTACTTCAGCGAATGCCATGGTAAATTCAAAGAAGTTATCCCGGTCTTCAAAGCGTGCTTCCTTTTTGCCCAGATAAATGCCATCCATAATATACCAAAGCAGGTGACTTATCTGTTTCGCCGTCAGGTTATGCGTGTCCAGATCGGGGTTGTAACCATAGATGCCGATGCTACTCATATTCTGACTCATTCCCGCATATTGCATCAGCGTACAAGCTTCTTCACCCGTAAAACCATTGGGGGTAAGTCTGTTTGCAGGAGCGTGTGCATGTTGGATGGCGGCAATATCAAAGCTAAGCAGGTGACTATTACGTATCGGCGGCTCCATCTCTTCCAGGTTCTCCTTTATTTTTCCTACCCTAAAGCAATCGAACCGTAGGCTATCAATTACTTCCAGCATGTGTGGATGTACAAAATAACTCTGGAAGCCAAGGTGATTATAGTGTCGTATAAAGTTGGGAACACCCGTCAATAATTCCATCAAAAAGTTGTCGGCAGGCAAAACGCTGTCCATATTCAGGTCAATCCGGGCATCTACACAAGTTGCTTCTATTATTTGTTCCAGGTGTGTGTAGGCTGCATATTGCGCCAGCGTAACATCATGACTTCCGCCCAATATCACCACGCGTTTGCCTTGTTCCAGCAATTCGCTCACAACAGTTTTCAATGCCGCATACGAATCTTGAATGCTTGCACCCACTTTCACGTTGCCAATATCGGCAACTGAAACCGTTTTATGCCAATGAAAAAGGCCGTAAAAAGCGCTGCGGATTGCATTGGGACCATCGGTATTGTTGATGCCGCCTTCGCCACGCATCTCGCCACAACCCACCAATACTATATCGGCAGTAGTGAGGTCCGGAAACTCCTCTTCGTACGCATGGATGTGCCTGCCAAGCTGGGTATCCTTGTAGCCCTCGTCATTACTCAGTTCATACCGGTTTATCGGCTCCAGAAAATCTACAATCGTATGTATGCTCATATTGTGGGTTTGCTCACAAACATACTTGAATATGGAATACTACAAATAAATGTGGATTAGTTTAGTGATGAGATGGTAGTTAGTAGGTATTAGTTGAGGCACTTATAAATAAACGACCCTTGAAGTGAAATTTTCAAGAACTGATTTGCTTATTTTTCATTTAAGGTGGTGTAAAATAATTTTTAAAGGATATAATTTGGAAGAATTTAGCCATAGAAATAAGAAGACTTGTAAGAAATAAATTCATTTACACCGTGGAAAAAACCATTTACACGGTGTAAATGACCATTTCGACAGTGTAAATGAACGCTGCGACAGTGTAAATGACCATTTCGACGGGCTAAAAAAGATTTACACGGTGTAAACGACCATTTACACCGTGTAAATGATCATTTCGACAGTGTAAATGGTCGTTGCGAAGGGATAAAATTCATTTACACCGTGTAAATACTCATTTACACGGTGTAAATGAAAGAGAAGATGAGGTGTTTTTTATTTAAGCTAATCTAAATCTACTTTAAAGATGATAATATCGGCTTGAGAATGAGGTTTAAATAATCTGATTGTTGTTTTTAAATAGTTTTTGAGGGATGGTGTTTTCATCAATGGATGATAAATAAAGTAGGAGCTGTTTATGCTTGGAATAGTATATTTACAGTCGCGATTTAATAGATGAGACAGTGAATAATAATAGTAAAAAATGACTAAAATGAATCAAGAGATACCTAAATTTCATGAAACCTTTGTTCCAATTCTTAATGTTCTTAGTAATGGAGAAACTATTCAGTCAAGGGAATTAATAAATAAAGTTATTGAGTTGCATTACTCAAATCTTTCCTCAGAACAATTGTCCGAAAAAACTAAGTCAGGAGAGATACTTATTAATAATAGGATAGCTTGGGGGAAATCTTATTTAAAGAAAGGTGGTTATATCTCTTTTCCAGAAAGGGGGTATGTTAAAATAACAGAAAAAGGGCTCAAAGAAAAAAATGAGTTAACACTTGGAAATGCAATTGATGATACTGGAATCATAAGTTTTTATGCGGATGAAAATTCCAAAACAAAATTGGATAAAGTTGAGTTGAAAGAAATTGTAAACTCTTCACCTCAAGATTTAATTGATAAGGGCTTTTCACAAATAGAAGTAGAAGTCAAAAATGAGTTACTTGAAAAGCTAAAGCAAATAGATCCATATTATTTTGAAAAAGTTATTTTAATTCTACTTAAAAAAATGGGATATGGCGAATTTATCGAGACTTCTAAATCTGGAGATGGCGGAATTGACGGAATTATTAACGAGGATAAATTAGGTCTAGATAAGATTTATATACAAGCGAAAAGATTTAACGAAAACAAGGTAAGAGAAAAAGATATCAGGAACTTTATTGGAGCCATGAGTGGAGATACTAACAAAGGGGTTTTTGTTACCACATCAATTTTTGATAGTGGGGCTATTGAAAAAGCTAAAAATGCTCATCACAAAATTATTTTAATTGATGGCGAAAAGTTAGTACACCTGATGCATGAATATAATGTAGGCGTACAAATCAAAGCTATTTACGAGGTAAAGCAGCTTGATGAAGACTTTTTTGAAGAGCAGTAATATTCATTTTAATTCATGTAACCTTATTCTTACGTGTTATGTAACTTTTTTCAGAATTAAATACGGCATGAAAAACACACTTCTCCCTTTCACACTTTTACTACTCCTCTCAACGGGGTTGCTACTCTCGTTTATCGCTCCCAAAGCAATTATTACTTTGCCTGTAGACCTTAATAAAAGCAAAATAGAATGGGTGGGCAGAAAAGTAGGAGGGAAGCACAATGGCTTTATCTCTATCGCTTCGGGCGCTGTTCAAACAAATGGCAAAACGCTCACAGGTGGCTCTTTTGTGATTGATGCAACCTCTATGATTGACACCGATTTGAAGTTCAAAAAAGAAAATAACTGGCTGATGGGGCATCTGAAAGACAACTTCTTTGAAGTGTCTAAATTTCCTAAGGTCTCTTTTGTAATCACTTCAGTAAGTTCGGATGGTAATAATTATATGGTAACAGGTAAGCTGACTATTAAAGATATTACCCAAGAAATTAAATTCCCTGCGGTCATCACTACTACAGCTTCGGGCGTTAATGCGTCTGCCAATATCCATATAGACCGAAAGAAATTTAATGTAATCTATGGCTCTGGATTTGTAAAAGAATTAGCAGACAAAGCCATTAAAGATGAATTTGAAGTAAATGTAACGTTGGTAGCAGGGAAGTAACGGTTTAAAATGTATAAAACAAAAGTCTTTATCTCCTGTCCCTAAATGCTTCTCTCTCTCTGAAGCGTTCGGCACCGTAGCTTCTTTCTACATATATCGGCGCTCTTCTATAGGTGTTTACATGTACCCGGTTGTAGGCCCAGATATTTTCTCCCACACCACAATATACTTGTCTGAAAGGCTCATTAATCACAAGCCCTCTTGGTAATACTGGTGCAGTCACCCAAACACCCCTTGAAGGATAGATGTACAGATGATTGATTGGATTGAAATATACATTTATGCCTGGATAGAAATAATACCCCATTCGTCTGGGACCGTATTGATACGCATCGTAAGCAACCACAGGTGCTGTATTATACACTACTTGGGGGTGGTAATAGTAGCGCCTGTCGTAATAATTGGAATAACCTGGTTCATCATGAAAGTTATGATATCCTCTAAATTCAAACCCTCTGTTGTTTTCTCTTCTTTCAAATCCGTGATGCCAGTTGGTAGCAGCAGTTGCGTTATTTATACAAAAGGCAGCTGCTAATAGTAAAACCGAAGCGTAAACCTTTTTCATTGTAATTTAATTTATTTGTAATTTACAATTCCAACTCTATGCCAAATTTTCGGCAAATGAAAACTATAGTTTTTCTTAACATTAATTGCGTATTGATTGATTGCCCTAATATTGCAGCCGAAAGAAGTAGTTATAAGTTATAAGTTATAAGTTATAAGTGGTTAAGTAATCTAAGCCAGTCGTTCATAACTCATAATTCACAACTAATAACTCATAACTTAAAAGATATGAGTAAGAATTTATTAATTGTCGAGAGCCCTGCTAAAGCTAAGACCATCGAAAAGATACTAGGTAGCGATTTTGATGTGAGGAGCTGTTATGGCCACATCCGGGATTTGGAGAAGGATGACATGGGTATTGATATTAATAATCAATATAAACCTCGCTACATTGTTCCCGATGATAAGATAAAAGTAGTGAATGAACTGAAATCGCTTGCCAGAAAATCGAAGGAGGTTTGGCTGGCATCGGATGAGGACCGTGAAGGAGAAAGTATCAGCTGGCATCTGGCAGAAGTATTAGGATTGAATCCAGCAACAACCAAACGTATTGTTTTTCATGAAATTACTGCTCCTGCCATTAAAAAGGCAGTTGATAATCCTCGGGTCATCAACATGGATTTGGTTAATGCACAGCAAGCCCGCCGTGTATTGGATAGATTGGTTGGTTTTGAATTGAGTCCTGTATTGTGGCGTAAAGTTCAACCAAGCCTTAGTGCTGGTCGTGTGCAGAGTGTGGCTGTAAGATTGATTGTAGACAGGGAAAGAGAAATAAACCATTTTGTACCTGTTAGTAGTTATAAGATAGAAGCATTCTTTGCTGCAAAAGATATTAACGGCAAACCTGTAACGTTTAAAGCTGATGGGCCAAGTAAAGTAAATACGCAACAAGAGGCAAGGGCATTTTTAAATGCTTGTATCAATGCCAGTTACACTGTAGAAGGGATAGAA
The DNA here is from genome assembly GCA_903895845.1 of uncultured Chitinophagaceae bacterium. Taxonomy (GTDB): domain Bacteria; phylum Bacteroidota; class Bacteroidia; order Chitinophagales; family Chitinophagaceae; genus Parasediminibacterium. Next base: position 7,170 of record CAITVK010000083.1, on the reverse strand, counting down.
GTAAAACCAACCAAACGTAGCCCTGCACCACCTTTCACAACATCTACTTTACAACAGGAAGCCTCTCGTAAGTTGGGCTACAGTGTAAGCAAGACGATGCTGATTGCGCAGAAGTTGTATGAAAGTGGTAAGATTACTTATATGCGTACGGATAGTGTTAGTTTGAGTGAAACTGCCTTGGCCGACATCAGTAAAGAGATAAATACCGCTTACGGAAACAGATATAATCAGCCACGTAAGTTTAAGAATAAGAATGAGAGTGCACAAGAGGCGCACGAAGCCATCAGGCCTACTTACATGAACAATCATACGTTGGATGATGCCGAAAGCAGGCGTTTGTACGAATTGATCTGGAAGCGTACCATCGCTAGTCAGATGACTGATGCTGCATTTGAAAAAACTACAGCGAAAATCAGCATCAGTACCAATAAAGAAAATCTTTTTGCCAGCGGTGAAGTAATGAAGTTTGATGGTTTCCTGAAAGTTTATCTGGAAGGAAAGGATGATGAAGACGAAGAAGATCAGGAAGGTATCCTGCCTCCATTGTCTGTGAAGCAAGTGCTTGATTTTAAGGAGATGACTGCTGCCGAAAAATATACACGCCCTAATGCGCGCTATACTGAAGCATCTTTGGTGAAGAAACTGGAAGAGTTAGGGATTGGTCGTCCTTCTACTTATGCACCCACCATTACTACCATCGAAAAGCGCAAATACGTAGAGAAGAAAGATAAGGATGGCGTAAAAAGACAAGCAGGCTTGCTTAGATTGACTGCAAAAAATGAAATAGAGCAGCAAATAATAATGGAAAATGTGGGCGCAGAGAAAGCCAAGTTATTCCCTACTGATCTGGGCATGGTGGTAACTGATTTCTTGAACCAACATTTTAAGAAGGTAATGGATTTTAGTTTCACCGCTAAGATTGAAGAGGAATTTGATGATATTGCCCTTGGTAAAACAAAGTGGGCGAATATGATAGATGGGTTTTATAAACCTTTTCATCAGAATATAGAACTTACTTTAGAGACCGCAGAGCGTGCGAAAGGAGAAAGGGAAGTTGGATTGGATCCTGTTTCGGGTAAGAAGATTGTAGCAAGAATGGGACGGTATGGCCCAATGGTTATGATTGGCGAGAATACATCCGCCACTGAAAAGCCTCGCTTTGCTAAGCTAAAAGCTACTCAAAGTATCGAAACAATAACTCTGGAAGAAGCGTTGTCGTTGTTTCAGTTGCCAAAGAGTATCGGAGAATATGAAGGGGAAGAGTTGATAGTGAATGTGGGCAAGTTTGGACCGTATGTGAAGTTTAAGGATCAGTTTGTTTCCCTTGCTAAAACTGACGATCCAATGGAACTTACTATTGAGCGTGCCATAGAACTGATTGCAGGAAAAAATCAAGCTGATGCTCCGATTGGTTATTACCAAGAAAAGCCAGTTACAAAAGGGAAGGGGCGTTTTGGGCCATTCATCAAGTGGGATGATTTGTATATCAACATACCCAAAGGATATAATTACGACTCATTATCTCAAAAAGATATTGAGGAACTGATAGAAAAGAAACAGGAGAAAGAAGCGAATCGCTTTATACAGCAATGGCCTGCAGAAAAGATTACAATCGAGAATGGTCGTTGGGGCGCGTTTATCCGCTTTGGAAAGCTGATGTTGAAACTGACTAACAGACCCGGTGGTGGCAAATATTCGCAAGAAGAAGCTGCGGTTATTCCTTTGGAAGAAGTGAAGAAGATGATAGAACAGCAGGTGCCCAATGCTTTTGCTAAGAAGGCGGCTACTGTTAAGACTATGAAAACTGGTAAAGCTGTGGCTGCCAAGAAAGCGCCAACGCCAAGGAGGAAATAGATTTTAAGGCAAGAGTTGTACGTTATAGGTTATATGTTTTGGGTCAAAAGTTGAAGGTGTGAACCTGACAACTTTTGACCTTTTTAGTACTATGAAATAGTAGCAGCACATACGAATGATTGGAAGTTAGTCGATTAATTTGTGCAAAAGCATTTAGTTAAAATCCAGTTTGCCAGTTGGCAAAGAAGAATTTCCTTGAAGCCCCCCACTATGGATAATCATTATTTTGCTGTCGGGCGCAAAGTATCCTTTGTCCAATAAATCATTTACCGCATAGCAAAGCTTGGCGGTATACACCAAATCGGTAGGCACTTTGCTATGATTATAAAAGAAATTCATCCAATCCAACAACGCTTCTGGATGTTTGGCGTAACCTCCAAAATGATACCCATCAATCAATTCAAAATGCTTCTTTTTTTCCTCATCAGTCAATAAATCCGTGACTGACTCTATTAATTTTTCGTTACCTTTTAATACACTGATTCCCGTTACTTTCTGATGTGGCCTAGCCCCAATTATCAATCCCGCCATCATTGTACCCGTTCCAACAGCACAGACGATATCTGTGTAACTTTCATCTATCCAACTGCAAATATCCGCTGCCCCTTCGGCGCCCAAACGACTATATCCACCCTCATTTACCCAATAATAGCTTTCATCTTCAAAGCTTGTAATGATCTGCTCTTTTTCCTTGAACAATTCCCTAGAAACATATATTAACTGCATCCCAAACGCCTCTGCTTGCAACAGTGTATCGCTTTTTTGGGGAGGTTCTTCTCCCCTTATGATGCCTACACTTTTAAAACCAAGTTGATTGCAGTAACAAGCAGTTGCAATGATGTGGTTGGAATAAGCGCCACCAAAGGTTGCAATAGTAGAATATTGATTGTTAATAGCCTCCAGAATGTGTAGCTGAAGTTTAAAAAACTTATTACCACTTATTAGGGGATGAATCTCGTCTAGCCGTAAGATATCAACAATACAAGAATTTGATTCTATACTAAATTGTATGTTTTGGATAAATACTTTATGTTTGCCCTCAAAATTTAGTTGCATACTGAGAATTATTTTTAACCCCACGGTTATTTTTCTAAATTAATTATTACAAATATATGAAGCCCACTTTGGTAATATTGGCTGCGGGAATGGCAAGCAGGTATGGAGGAATGAAACAGGTTGCAGGATTTGGACCAAATGGCGAGACAATAATGGATTATTCCATTTATGATGCCATCAGAGCAGGATTTGGCAAAGTGGTATTTATAATCAGGGAAGACTTTGCGGATAGTTTCAAGGCCATCTTCGAGCCTAAGCTAGCCGGAAAGATAGAAACAGTTTACGTCTATCAGAAGTTAGAGTCATTCTTGGGCAATAGAACATTGCCAGCAGACAGAACTAAACCTTGGGGAACTGCCCATGCCTTGTTGTGCTGCAAAGACGTTTTGAAAGAGCCTTTTGCAGTGATAAACGCTGATGACTTCTACGGTCAGGATGGTTTTGCAAAAGCAGCAGCATTTATTAATACAAAAGTGGCAGATAATTTATACGCACTGATTGGCTACAACCTGAAAAATACCTTGAGTGAAAACGGCAGCGTGAGCAGAGGTGTTTGTAGCATTGATGAAGCGGGCAATCTAGTGGGTATAAACGAGCGTACTAAAATATATAAGGCTGGCGAAGAAATTGTGTATGAGGAAGAAGGTGCGACTACCGTTTTACCTGCAGACACAAAAGTGAGTATGAACTTCTATTGTTTTGGAACAAGCTTTATTCCTTTTGCAGAACAACTTTTTGAACAGTTTCTGGATGAGGAAATGAATGTTCCTAAGTCCGAGTTCTTTATTCCTAAAGTTGCTGACGAATTTATTAAACAGGGGCTTGCTCACATTGAAGTGATTGGTACAGATGCACAATGGTTTGGTGTTACCTACAAAGAAGATGCACCGGGCGTGAAAGCAAGTGTAGAAAAGTTGGTGAACAGTGGCGAATATCCTGCAAACTTGTGGGGGTAATCTGAAATACTATTAAACTAAAAAGCCGCTCTAAACATGAATTGTTTGAAGCGGCTTTTTTAATTTATATACTAGTCCGTAAAGTTATTAACCATAAATCTCCAACAATCCATCGGGTAATTTTACAAAGACTTCACCTTTCTTTCTATCTATTTTATCAAGGGTTTCATCGTGAAGCGGGATGAGTGCTTCGTTGCCGTTGTAAGTTATTTTCAAGAGTACCTGATGGGGCTGTTCTATTACTTCCTCGATATTACCAATATGTTCCTCTTCATTAAACAGTTTGTAGCCCAACAAAGAAATAGGACTAGAGTTACCCGCAAGCCTTCTGAAATCTGCATCCAACAACCACACTTGTTTAGAAATCAACCGGTGCGCTTGTTCCTTTGTACTAATACCCTCCAATTGAACAAAGGTTTCATCATGCGTTTTAGCCTTTGAAGTCAGAAGAAAATAAGGCAGGTAGCTTCCCTTTACTTGTTCTACAAAGATGGCTTCTACCCCTTTCAATACCAGTTTTTTTGCAAGGCTGTGTTGCAAAATCAATTCTCCTTTCAAACCAAAAGTGGCTACTAGTTTTCCTATGTTTATGTAGTCTTGCATTTGCTATTGTTATAAAGTTTTTGCGGCAAAGTGATTGATAATGAGTTTTGCTTTTGCCAAGCCCACCTTTTCAGCGAGTTCTTTCTCGGATTTAAGCTTGACATTTTTTACAGACTTAAACGCTTTCAACAAATCTTCGGCAGTTTGTTTACCAATCCCTTTAATCTCTTCCAGCTCATTCTTAAAAGTTCCTTTACTACGTTTATTGCGGTGGAAGGTAATGCCAAATCGATGGACTTCATCCCTGATGCGGCGAATCAACTTGAGGCTATCACTATCCCAAGGCAGCTTTTTGGATTCACTGTCCCCCGGAAAGAATATTTCTTCTTCATTTTTAGCTAATCCCACTACCACCATTTGTCCGACCAAACCCAATTCAGAGATTGCTTCCATCGCACTACCAAGCTGTCCTTTGCCACCATCAATAATTACCAATTGTGGAAGGCTTTGTTCTTCGGCTACCAACCTTTTATACCTTCTGCCCACCACTTCCTTCATAGTAGCAAAGTCATTGATACCTTCTACTGTTTTTACGTTGTAATGCCTGTAATCTTTATTACTTGGCATGCCGTCTTTGAAGCAAACCATTGCACTCACCGGAAAGCTTCCCTGAAAATTGGAGTTATCGAAACATTCAATATGAACAGGGGCTTCGGGGAGTTGTAGGTATTCCTGCAATTCATACAACACATTTTTCTTCTCCCAATCTGATTTACCCTCCAGATGCAGAATCTTTTTCTTACGCAGTTCTTCTTGAAAATAGTTTACATTCTTAAGAGACAGTTCCAGTAGCTTCTTCTTATCTCCTGCTTTTGGAATTGTAATAGTAATTCTCTCATCGGGAAAAGTTATTGGAACGGGTACTATTAGCTCATTGCTCTGACTATTGAAGCGATCCCTCATGTTGATAATAGCAAATGCCAATACTTCTTCGTCAGACTCATCTAAATGCGCTTCCAGTTGTGCTGTATGTGTCTGAATGATGGTACCCGCTTGTACCATTAAATAGTTTACATAGGCAACATCGCCATCCCTTAAAATAGAAAATACATCCAGATTGGATAGATGCTTACTGACCACCACACTCTTGGATTGATAGTTTTCCAACTGTTCAATCTTTTTGCGAAACATCTCTGCCTTTTCAAACTCCATCTTTGCAGCAAAGTCTTGCATCTGCAATTTGTAGTTATTGATAACAGAACCAACATTCCCTTTTAGCATATCACGCATTTGTTGAATGCCATCACTATAGTCCTGAAGAGATTGCAACCCTTCGCAAGGGCCTTTACAATTGCCTAAATGGTATTCCAAACAAACCTTAAACTTGCCTTTATTGATATTGGCTTCTGTTAATGGCAGTTTACAATTCCGCAGCGGAATGTATTCTTTGATAAATGTAAGTAAATCCCTTACTGTGTCTTGATTGGTAAATGGACCTATATATTCTGACCCATCATTCAACTTCTTTCTGGTAAAAAACACACGAGGAAAGGATTCTTTTTTTATTACGATGAAAGGATAGGTTTTGTCATCCTTTAAGTTGATGTTGTAACGAGGTTTATATTCTTTTATCAGTGCATTTTCCAATAGAAAAGCATCTTGCTCACTGTCCACAATCGTAAACAGGAGGTGATGTATCTTCTTGACGAGTTGAATTGTTTTGAAGTTGTCCAGACTTTTCGAAAAGTACGACCCTATCCTTTTCCTTAAATCTTTTGCCTTACCTACATACAATAATTGATCGTTCTCATTATAATATTTGTAGATGCCAGGCTCATGGGGAATGGTGTGGGCAATATTTTTAAACTGTTCTTGTGTCATCTAAATAAATGAACGCTGAAATAAGTATTAGGTTGCATTGGGGATGTAGTGGATGAAAATACTTTATATGCTCTAATCGTCATTCCAGCTTACATATTCTTGGCTAGTAGATTTAGTTCCATCACTTTTGATGGTAGTTGTACTGATTAAAAAGTTCTTGCCCTTATTCCAGCTCATTTGTTTGATGATGGAAGAATCTCCTTCGTTTTGATTAGTCCTGATAAAAATAAACTTTACTTTGTTTGTCACTTCATCTAGTAATACATCGATACTTTGAATTTCCAGTTCCTTGTTTTTTGTACTATAACTAAGCGTGATGCTTTTTGTACTTAAGTCCCTGAATACATCTTCTTTATAATAGTGCTTAATTTCCTTACGGGTAATGTCCTTATCCAGAAACTGGTTAGCCAATTCATTAAAATCCTTGTTCTTGATAGCTATTGAATCCTTTTTTTTATTGTCTTTGTTTTTTTTGTAATAAATAAAGTAGGGAGTGGTATTTACCTCTTTTATCTCGCTCTCAAAAAAGCCCTTTACATCATAAAATGTAGCAGTATCGTTGGCATTTGTTTGCTCGGGTTGTACTGGGGGATTCTCTTTTTTAGACTTGCATGCGCTTACTATCACAAATAGTAACAACGATGTATAAAGTAGTTGCTTCATTGCGCAAAACTATTCAAGAACCAGTGAAAAATAGTGTAAAATTTATCTGAGAGATTTTATAATGCCCACTTTTAAGCCATAGTCTATCCTATATTCTTTAATTGGGTATTTATCTACGTAGGTTGGCAAATGTTGATAGCGTATTTGTGGTCCTACGAATAGGGTTGTATTCTTTAGTTTATAGGAGAAATTAGCACTGATTGAACTGTTTACATTC
>CAITVK010000082.1 GCA_903895845.1 uncultured Chitinophagaceae bacterium | reverse complement strand
TGGGCATCTGTTAAATTTGTCGAATACATATTTTCTTTAAGCTTGGTAACTCTAAGAACGTATGTATCTCTTTTTTAGCATGTGCCCTTACTTCTTTTAAAGAACATTTTTAAACAGGCTCTTAGAGTAGCTTCATTTTTTCTGCCTCCAGTTTAGCATAAATAGCGGGGTACAATGCACTATAAGTCGCTTCGGTGGCCGTAATGCTTTTACACCAGAAATAAACTTTTACTGTTCCAGATGTTGGCGTAACTGCAGTGATTAATATCTCCGGCTCCTTCTGAGTAAGCACATTTTCATTGGATATTATCTCATTCCGGCAAATAGAAATTACCTTGTCAATATCATAAGGCTTTGCAATTGTAAATGTCAGATTCATCCGGACATTCGCATTGGTCAAAGTCCAGTTAATAATATTATGAGATACCACATCTCCATTAGGAATAATAATTTCTGCTCCGTCATCTGTTAATAAACGACTGGTTCGGATACCTATTTCTCTCACTCGCCCCTTTTTATCGCTCACTTCTACAATATCGCCAATCCTAAGTGTCCTGTCAAATATTAAGATTACGCCCGACACAAAATTATTTACAATGTTCTGCAAGCCCAAGCCAATACCAACGCTCAAAGCGCCCAATATGATGGTTATCTTATCAATAGGCAACCCAGAAGCCGCTACTGCCAACATAAATCCGGCAATCAAAACAATCAATCTGGTCATCAACAAGCGAGAGCGTCCCTCCTTATTGTCTACCTGCATATCCTCGCCCAAATCGCCAAAAAAATAAGAAATATACTTCTGAAAGAAGTTGGCAATCCATATTATACCAAGGAATAAGAAGATACCGCCGAATGAGAAAGTAAAGCTTCCTACTGTATGCTCTTCATTCAAAATAGAAGTAATCCAATCTTGCGATTTGTCCAATACATTTATATTATCAGCAAAAACTATTAGCCATAATATACTGGCAAACAAACCTGTCAATTTTAAAACACCCTTTTCTATTGGAGCAAATTCAAATGCTTCCGGATATCTTTTACGGATTCTGCTACTTTGTATCTGTAGCAATATGGCTTCTTTAATCAGATGACAAAGTACAGTTAATGAAACTGCCTGTGCAAACCCATAAGTGCTGGCTGCATAGGAAATCTGAGAAAGTGTTACCCTTCCAAAAAGGTTGCAGAATACGGCATTGATGTTAAGTACAGTATAGAAAACACCTATCCATAATACTGCTTTATAGGAGGCTGCTTTTTTCCATAACTTAATCAAGGCAACAACTCCAAAAATGGATGAGGCAATGTTGATGCAAAACATATACATCCGCTCCTGATAGATAGGCATACCAATAAAACGTAGTGCTGGATGTGTAAGAAAAAGAAGCGAGAAAACACACCACATGATAAATATGGGCAGCGGTAGCCGCTTAATAAAGAAGATGGTAAGTATCAACAATGTCACGATTCCCGCAGATTCTGTATAGAGTGCAGGGGCAGCCAAATCGAAAAGTGGTGTAAGGGATGCCACAAATACCAACGATCCCCATAATGGCCATGCAGTGATATACTGGAAACTAAACTTCTGTAGAACTGCCAATTTTGAGCGTCTCTTCAGGCTATTGTAGTTATAAAGTACCCACAAAAAGAAAATAATACCCACCACAAAAGGTAACTGCCTGTTGTTTTGGGTATTATCAAAATAGTAATCGGATATTTGTTTTTCTATCTCTAATTTCTTCTGAAAGCTTGAATAATTCTTTGCAATCAAGCTTTTATTAATCGGTTCCCACAGGTAACGACGCTCTTTACCAAAGGCATTGATTGCTGTTTCTGATGTAAGATCATCAATAGTAGAAAGCAAATCAGTCGTTTCATAAGCGTTGCTGGACGCTTTTGCCTTCAGGTTCTTAATTAATTGGGAAGTCTCACTAATCAGGCTATCCGTTGTTTTCCATTTAGTACGCACCTGAAGCAATTGTGGTAGAAATTCATTCCGTAATTCGGTGCTTTTATATATTTTTTGAATGATGGTATCTTTTCTAAATGCAAAAAGTTCCCGTTTCAGATTGTCAAGTTGTGTACTATAACTATTCAGGTCGCTCTGGTAATCATTCTGGATATTGTTTTGTAGCTCATCCAATAAGCGATTGAAAGTCTGTAGGGTTTTCAAGCTAACAGTTCTGTCTTTGGCACCACCCAATCTGGTTTTTATCAGGCTAAGGATAGAATCATCATCCTCCAAGCTACTTTCTATATCTTCCAGATTGTCAAACCCATTGATGATGCCTGGAACTTTGTTCTGTGCTTCCAATAGCTTTTCCAATTCAGACAGATAATCGCTCTTTGTCAGTACATTAGTATCAGATAACAATGTAGAATCCACCTTTTGCTTATCCGTCAATTTCAAGTCGCTCTGAGCAGAACTATTAACTGTCAGTATCAATAGAAAAAGTAAAAAAAGAATGGTAATCCCAGAGAACCGCTGTTTGAATAAGTCTACTAGTGACATATCGAATATTTTGGGTCAATATTACAGTATAGTACAGAAATTTATTTAAAATATTCCTTCCCAGCCAACTGTCCTCTCGATACTTACTGCTTTCTGAAAGTCATTGCCTATTATCATCAGCAATTATTACGTTCGCCCGACTAACTTTGATTACAGCCGTTACTCAGGCAATAAACGTTATAAACGTTATCTTTTCCAGACAATCTTTTCAGACAGGGCTATCTTTCTCACGCCTTCTATTTTTTCATTGCTGTAACCCAAAAACAGTTGCCCCACTATTTCATCGGCTTCATCCAACTCAAAAAGGTTTTTCATAGCTGGATGCAGCACCATACCTCCCGTACTCCAAAGCGAGGCAATGCCCAATGCCGTAGCGCCCAACAAGATATTCTGTACAGCACAACTTACAGCTGCAATCTCCTCAATGACAGGAAGTTTATAGTTGGTGCGCTTCATGATGCAGACAATGATATGGGACGACTTTTCACCATTGGCAATGATACCATCAAATTTACCTTTCATAAATTTATCTGTAGGGGTAAATTGTTGATAAAGCAAAGCGTGTTGCATACTGAACTCGTTTACCTTATTGCCCCCATACACCACAAAACGCCAAGGTTCGGAATAAGTGTGTGTAGGTGCCCAGTCTGCCAGTTCCAGCAATTGCGCAACTTGCTCGTCAGGGATTTTGTTGCCATTAAATTGTGCAGGCTTAGTTGTTCTTCTTGTTTTGATTGTAGTTGACAGTATAGAAAAATCGCTCATAATAGACTATTATGCTGCAAAGTAAGGGGAAAACAGAGCGGAGATTTTTCGAGAAGGGAAGCAAAAGTATTCATCCAAAAAAGGAAAATATCAATCGCTGCCTAGTTCGTGCTTTTACAAAACACCCATCATAAATAACTTTTGGTGCTTTGTGTAAGGAAATAAAAGTACCTGATTCTGCCAATACATTAATCCGTCAATTTCATTAAGTCCTTAGTTTTTTAACGCCCAAGCCAACACCAGAAGCTATTAATATCAAACTCATACCGCCATCAAAGGGAACGGCAGGCGAGTTGTTGGCATCATTAGATTTTGTACCATTGGCATTGGTGGCACTGCCAATGGTACCTGGCCCGCCAACGTTAAATTGGGCATGGGCTGTGCCAACAAGTACAACGACAACCGCAGTTATCAATATAATTTTTACTCTTTTAATCAAAATCTTTCTTTTCTATTTATAAACCATCAGCAACAGGATATATTCACGGATAAGACCCTCCTTCCGTCGCATTTGTCCTACCAAATGCTGCATTTGTTTCCTCTTATTCAGCATAAATCATTTATTTGACCATCACTTCTGTACTGAAAACTTTATTTGCAGCACTTTTCAGCACAATTGTATAACTACCCGCAGCCAATTCTTTATCCAGATAAATACTTTCGGTAGCATTTATAATAGAATGATTCAATACACTAGTATATGCCACTTGCCCTAACTTATTGATGATGCTGATTGCGTATTTCCCTGCTACCAAATTATTTAAATTCAAGCTAAAAGTATTGCCTTTTATTGGATTGGGATAAGCAGTAATAGTGGTGAGTGATGAGTTATTAGTGGTGAGTGAAGCAACATTACTATATGATAATTTACCTGTATTATCAATTGCTTTTACGCGATAATAAACCGCCCCTCTCGAAGGTAATGAAGCATCTGTAAAACCATAATTGTTTAAGATAGTTGGAACAACAGTTGCCAGATTAGTGAATCTAACGCCATCTAGTGACCGCTCTAGTTGGTACTGAACAACATTGGTTTCACCAGTGACAGTCCACTTGATAGCTACCTGTTTATTCTCCAGCATATTGGCAGACAAACTAATGTTTTTAACTGGCAGGAAGCCGCCATCAAACACAATGCTGTAACGATTGCTGTAAGAAGCAGTGTCTGTGGAAGTGGTAAAAGAAACCACATTGCTATCGCCAACGAGTAAGAATCCAGTCTTCAAAACATTGTCCTTCAGATAGGCATTTACACCATTTCCAACAAACAGACTGGCATCCAACCGCAATTGATAGGTAGTATTTGCATTGAGATTGAATAAATGCAAAGGCAGTTCATCACTAGCAATAGGAAGTGTCCATCCGTTGGCACAAAGCTCTTTTCCTGCTACAGTAAAAGTGAGGTTCTCACCTTGGTTATTAATCTTCAAACCATCTTCTTGACTGATGTTTTTAGAGAAGTTATTGTTGAAGACTACCACTGCCCCATCTACATTTTTGTTATTGGTAAATAAGCCCAAAGCAATCCTGTTGAGAGTTGGTTTACCAAAGATATTTTGTTGCGGTGACGTATTGTCTTTGGCACTTTCAGTAAAGGTTAAGGAAGGCGAAGCACTGTTGCTGCACACAAAAATGGCTTGTCCGGGTTGCAGGTATTGGGCAGCACTCTTCGCATAGATATTACTTACACCAATGTTGGCTCCATAGAAATTGTAGTTCTCAAAAGTGCCATACAAAGTGGTAGGATCCAGATACCAGTATCCATTATAAATTCCATTAGTTGTTAATTGATTAAAATCTACCTGAGAAGCGTAGGGATTGGCGATGAACGAGAATTTATCTACACCCGAAGCCAATGGTACACTTTGATTTCCTGTTAACAGACTACCCGTATAGTCAAGTGTAACATCGCTGTTCATCTGACTGATTGTAGTAGTTGGGACAACGGTGTTTTTATACCCGGTAACCAATATTCTGTAACCTGTATAAGGTTGCAACGTACCAGAACCGGCAAAAGTATTCCAACCAGTGGCTACATCATATGTGTAAGTGGGATAATTATTCAGCACCGTCCCCCATGTATTATCCAAACTTCCTGCACCCGAAACACAAACACCTAAATCTCTGTAAGCAGCATAACCAAAAGGAATGTAGCGCTCTATGGTTGCGTTTCCACTAATGCTTCCGCCAACTGGTCCAACTACAGCCGTACCTGCATTGCTGGATTTGAGTATCAGTTTCCCACCCGTATTAAACGTACCGCCAATAGGAACAGATAGTGTTCCAAATAGATTTAAAGTATCACCCAATGTTGCTGTGCCAATGACCGTTAAATAGTTTAACCTATTTGCCGAAGGAGAGAAACTGATTGTGCCTGCCGTACCACCAACAATCAGAGAGGAGGCAGCGGAACCAATTAAACTTCCCGAGCCACTCACTGCGCCGTTTATGGTTAAAGACTTACCATTTATAGACAATTGTCCATCCAATGCAATATCATTTACCGTTATGTTATTAGAAATTACTGGCTGATTGATGGCCGTTGAAGGTATAGAGACACTGCTGGTATCGGCAGGCAACACATTGTTAGACCAGTTAGAGGCATCGTTCCAGTCTTTACTGGTTGCACCCGTCCATACATAGTTCGGCAAACAAATAGTAATGGTCAAGTTGAGGGTAACCAAGCTGTCGCAGCCAACGGCATTGGTTGTATCAAAAGTATAAGAACCACTGGTTGTAAAACTGGTACCTTGCCAGTAGAAACTACCACAAGCAGATTGATTGATAGTTGTAGCAGAAGGTTTTAATAAATTAAGCGCTTTATTGAAGGTAAAAGTGCCGCCAGTATTGGTTACGCTTAGTTTGCCAGAATCGGCTGTACCAGCAATGAAAGTAATGACAGAATCGGAAATGATTGAATAAGATTCAGCAGGAGCCCCACCTATAATAACAGCATTTGCAGTAGAAAAGCCGACGCCTTTGACAGTGACTATGCTACCCACACATGCTGTGGTAGGAGTAAAAGAGGTAATTGATAAATAAGTTACTTCCCTGATACAATTATTACCGTGATCGCCGATGTACAGATTGCCAGCTCCATCAAATGAAACACCGTATGGTGTCGCAAGTAGGGCTTTTGTTGCCAACCCACCGTCTCCACCAAAGCCATAACCATTTCCTGCAATGGTAGATATGGTACCGTCGGTTGCATTTATTTTTCTGATACGATAATTGTTCTGATCGCTAAAGATAATATTGCCAAGCGCATCCAATGTAATACCACAAGGATATTTCAACGTAGCATTTGTTGCCAAGCCACCATCTCCACTAAACGACTTTACACCTTTGGTTCCTGCAATAGTGGTGATGACACCATCTGTATCAACCTTTCTGATGAGTTGATTGGTATTATCAGAAATATAGAGATTACCTTTCGCATCAACTGCAACACCAGCAGGATAATTTAATTCAGCATTTACAGCGAGTATGTTATCACCATTATAACCAGCAGTACCATTTCCGGCTACAGTGGTGATAATACCACTTCTATCAACTTTCCTGATTCTATGATCATTAAAGTCAGCTATATACAAATTACCAATCGCGTCTAACGTAACGCCGTAAGGAAATTGTAATTGTGCCGAAGTAGCGGGGCCGCCATCACCCAATCCATTGATGCCACCTCCTACAACCGTAGTAATAAAGCCTTTTGTATCGACTTTTCTTATACAAAAGTTATTGGCATCCGAAATATAAAGGTTACCGCTTGTGTCTATCACCAAGGCGTTGGGGCCATTTAATTCTGCTTTAGTAGCCAATAATCCGTCGCCACTATAACCCTGACTGCCTTTGCCAGCATACGTTGTAATAATTCCGTTTAAATCGATCTTTCGTATCCTATTATTCCAAGTATCAGCAATATATTTATTTCCGGCAGCATCAAAAGCAATCGCATCCGGATAGCCAAGTGTTGCCTTTGTTGCTAGCCCACCATCTCCGCTAAAGCCATTTATTGTCGAGCCAATACCTGCTATTGTAGAGATGTTTTGCGCTTGAATTAAAAAAGAGATACTACTAAAAAAATATAGTGCAGCCAGAATTAAGAGTCTATTTAATTGGGTCATTGCCTTGTAAATGAAGTGAATGAGTCTGCAATATAAACAAGGTAAGGTATCTATGCAAACAATATGGGGATTTAATAATTTATATGAGCTTACAATTGAGTAAAATGACTACTCAGACTCATTGTTTTGTGAATTGTATTGTGATAATTTACTAATAAAATAGATAACCACAAACGGTACAGGAGAAAGGCAAAAGAAGTGATGAATAGGCCTGTCCCATCCCAATAGATGACGACCAAAACTAGACACGGCACAATACACAAATGTTATAATGTATGCAGCCATCCAAAGGAAAGTGACATATCGATCTTTAACAAGCGTTTTCCAATAAATATTCCCCGAAAACATGATTGCCAGAAGGGCAAAGCAAACAACGATATCCTTGTAGGGCCAATCCGTACCTTCCAGTAAAAGGTTGCTTAGCATTGTTATCAAAAGCACAAGTGCAATGGCTACTATCAGTTTCTTATGCTTCACTCGTCTTTGTTTTCTTCATAAATAACACCCACAACATAAATATAAACACATATACTATCGTTGTGAAAGCATAATGATGTGCAAACTCACTCCACTGTGGCTTGTTGAGATTCAGCCATGCCAGTATGCAACAGCGTAAAACATTTACAAGATAAATGAGCATTATTCCAAAAAGAACAAATGCAAGTTTCTTTTTAATGGTTCCTGGAACACAAACGAGAAAGCCAATGTAAGCAGCAAATAACTCCAGACCATTGCAACGAGGTACAATATAAACAGCAAATTTGTTTTGTAGGAGTATGTATTGGGTAACCACCCCCTTTATTCCCTCTATCTCACTTACCATTGGTTCGGTTACAAATCCATTGTTATAAAACCTGTTGAGGCCGGCAGTGGTTGCCTGTGCAGTAATCTTAGTTAACCAGTTATCTAAACCGGCACTCGGTTTAAGAATACAGGTGTATGCTACAAACCAAAAAACCAGTAGTAATAAGGCCCTTACAACGAATTGCCTTACTACTACTGGAATTTGATTCCACTCTTTTATAATTGTCTTTAAGATGGTTGTGCTTTTTATAAAGTCTCCCATTACTTATTTTCTTCTCCCTTCTTCGCCTTATTTTTATAAAGCTTTTTGATGCCATAAGAAGCACCAGCACCAATCAACAAACTTAAACCACCATCAATTGGAGCACCCGAACCACCGCCATTACCTGGAGGGCCTGCAAAAATAAATGTTGCTGTCAACAGCATACAGCCTAGTAAAACAGCTGATTGTAATAGTTGTTTTTTCATTTGTTTTTCTATTTTATTTTGTTTACAATAACCCGTTAAATGTATTACCGTTTGCGAACATACGGAAAAAGAATAGAATACATACATTTTGGTATTTTTCTTTCAAAAAATCAATATTATCTATTTTATACCCAATAGATACATGCCTGCTTCTTATAAATTTACATACAAAAAAGCATCAGTAACACCCTTGAAAGAAGCAGTTCCCCCGACTATTAATTTCATGTTAGAGGCTTTAGCTTTAGTACCTCCACTAACAGTAACACAATTATTAGTACCATCAAGGCAATGTGAGAATCCAAAATTGATATTAGCTTTGAGAATAGGATATACTATCTCCTTTGGTAATAAGCTAAGAAAGATTATTTATTCTTTGGATAATCGAAGAACCAGAATGCCTTCTTAGCAGTAAGAAAATCCTTCCAGTTATCTGTTTCTATATTGATGGCAAAAATCCCACTTGTAGGCATATCGTCTATGCGGGCTGTAGTCAATCCATTTACAAATTCTGTGATGCCGGGGTTGTGCGCAAAGATGGCTACCGTTTCCAATGCATCATCAAGTCCAACAATTACCTTCTCAAAAACAGGGGGTTCTGCATGATACAACTGCGGTATGCCAATTACATCCAAAGATTTATGCCCGCCTCTTTCATACTCATCGGCAAAGTAAACGGCGGTAGTAAAAGCCCGAACGGCAGTACTACTCACGAAAGCATCAATAGAAATCTTCTTTTTCAGCAACCGCTTTGCCATCTCGGGTGCATCCCGGTGACCACGGTCGTTCAGTTCCCTATCAAAATCTTTCGAAACAGTAATATCCCAACTGCTTTTTGCATGGCGTACCAATAGTAATTGTTTCATTGCAAGACTAAATCATGTTGTTTTTTAAGAAAAATGCCTTCTTTTGATACCCATTTAGGCTTGATATCTGTTGCAATAATACAAAACATCTTTTTCTCTGTTAAATTATTATTACCTTTTCCTTTATTTCGCAACTAAAGATTGACCTTATGAAATACGGCAAACGCCTTTTTGATTGCATCGACCATCAGCTGGAAAACTTTCCTAAAAAGGAAATGCTGATTGCCAAAGAAGAAGGCAATTGGAAACCTTACAGCACTCTGGAAATACAATATCTAGTAGATACTTTGAGTGCAGGCTTATTGGCAATGGGCATCAGCGGCAACGATATGACTGCTGAAGGCGCCGACAAAATTGGCATTATCAGTAACAATCGTCCCGAGTGGGTGATTGCTGATATGGCTGCGCAACAGATTGGTGCTATCTTAATTCCCATTTATCCAACTACTTGTCAGCCCGAAATAGAATTTATTCTGAATGATGCACAGGTGAAATATATGTTTGTCAGCGATGCAGAGTTGTATCAGAAGATAAAAGAGATTAGCGCTAATATCCCTTCCTTAATCAACATATTCACCTTCAACTCAATTGAAGGCGTCGATAATTGGAAACAGATTCTTACCCTCGCCACAGCGGAAAGCAGAGAAAAGATGCAGGTATTAAAACAAGGCATTCCTACCTCGCACACGGCAACTATCATTTATACATCGGGTACAACGGGTACTCCAAAAGGAGTGGTATTGAGTCACGAAAACATTTATGCCAACGTGGTATTGAGCAAAGAAAGCTTCCCTTTCGAAGACCGTCCCGACTGGCGCGTACTCAGTTTCCTTCCACTCAACCACATCTTCGAGCGGATGGTCACCTACATCTATCTCTACAGCGGCATCAGTATTTATTACGCAGAAAGTCTCGAAACAATCGGCGATAATCTCAGGGAGATACGGCCAAATGGATTTACAACCGTCCCCCGTTTATTAGAAAAAGTATTCGA
This sequence comes from uncultured Chitinophagaceae bacterium, assembly GCA_903895845.1. Classification (GTDB taxonomy): domain Bacteria; phylum Bacteroidota; class Bacteroidia; order Chitinophagales; family Chitinophagaceae; genus Parasediminibacterium. The sequence continues at coordinate 25,041 of CAITVK010000082.1, read as the reverse complement.
GAAGATCATGCACAAGGGGAATGAACTGAAGGGAATAAAACGTCGTTTGTTCTTTTGGTCGGTCAGTTTGGGTGGGAAATACAACAATCAAATAGATGGTGGCTGGTGGTACAATTTGCAATTGTCCATTGCCAACAAACTTGTTTTCAGTAAGTGGCGCGAGGGATTAGGCGGCAATATATCCTTTATTGTTACGGGTGGTGCGGCATGCCAAATGAAACTGATGCGGCTATTCAATGCAGCGAAAATTCCTGTGTATGAAGGCTATGGTCCTACCGAAAATAGCCCTGTGATTACTGTCACTAGAAAGGAATTAAGTGCACACCAGTTTGGAACAGTCGGCCCACCACTGAATGGCATTGAAGTGAAATTAGCCGACGACGGTGAGATATTGGTTACGGGCCCTTGCGTGATGCAATGCTATTATAAACGCCCAGACCTTACTGCCGAAACAATCAAAAATGGCTGGCTACACACGGGCGATATTGGCGTTTGGGATGGGGGCAACCTCAAGATTACTGACCGAAAGAAGGAACTCTTTAAAACGAGTGGGGGCAAATATGTGGCACCGCAACCATTGGAGAATAAGCTGAAAGAAAGCCCTTTTATAGAACAAATAATGATAGTGGGTGCCGAGCAAAAGTTTGTAGGGGCATTGATAGTCCCGAACTTTGAAGTATTGAAAGAATGGATGAAAGACCACCATATTATCGGTTTGACAGAAGAGGAAATAATAAAACACCCTGCCATCATAACGCATCTGGAAAGCATAATAGAAACCTATAATGCAAGCTTCAATCAAGTAGAAAGGGTAAAGAAGTTTGCTTTATTAGCCAAGGAATGGGGCATAGAATCTGGCGAGTTAACGCCTAAACTCAGTTTAAAAAGAAAGGTAATTACTAATAGATATAAGGAAGTGATAGAGGGGTTGTATGGGTAGAGAGAATTAAATGAAAAAGTAGTTTAATCTATTGGATGCAACGGTCTATTTAAGAATGGCCAATCTTTCACAAATTCTACTTCTACCGAATCGCCAATCTTAAGGCTAATGTTGTGCGCATTATTTGTATAATCCTTTCCATTCACTTTAAATTGATATGAATAGGAAAATTCAGGGTCGACATTCTGATTACCTAAAAAGTTCTTATCATCAATGATTACTGCTTTAATGTGTACGCTGTTATTTTTAATTAAATTATCAGTAAGAATTCTCCTGCCTATTTTATAACCAATGTATCCAATTGCCCATAGGATGACAAGCGGTGCAATGATATATTTTATTCTAAACCTAGATTTAGTGGTTACTACTTTTTTTCTATTCTTATCCATGTAAAGTATTTTTGTTGTCTTGTTTATAAACCGGTCTTCACCCACAAATCTACTTTCTTTCTTCATAAATTCTAAACAAAGCTGTATCTAATTTCTTATCAAAACCTTCAAATGCCTTACTGCTACTACATAATAACTTCTTGGTCATTCGATATCTGTTTACTTTTTTTTAGTATATAATCCTTCCAATCTGGTATTTGTTTTTAAACTCGTCACGTGTGACAAGGTTTCTGTCACAGGTTACAGATTGTTTGTCACAGGTGACAGGTTTATTGTCACAGGTTCCCAACTTTTCGTCACAGGTTCCCAATTCCTTGTCACGTGTGCAAAATTGTTTGTAACCTGTGACAAGGTTTCTGTCACAGGTTACAAGCTTAATAAGTAATTCCAAATTTGCAATAAATCAATTCAAATTACTAATCTTAGCGACCCTACTAATTGAAAAGAATTGCATCATCACATTAACGGAATAAAAACCCATTATTTCAAATTGGTTTAGGACAATTTCAGTAGGAATCAATCAGTTTTCAATTATACACTATCAATTATCAATTATTAATACCTTCGCCGCCATTAAAAAAGTAGGAGGCACTTGTCTTCGGCTAATTTTATAAAGGATTTATGAGCGATAAATACAAAGATTTTGGTGGGCTTAATCTGCCTAAAATAGAAAAGGAAGTATTGGCATCGTGGGATGAGAACAGTGCATTCGAGAAAAGTGTTTCGATAAGGGAAGGCGCCGTGCCATTTGTTTTTTACGAGGGGCCGCCAAGTGCCAACGGTATGCCGGGCATTCACCACGTCATTTCTAGAACTTTGAAGGATTTGGTGTGCCGATACAAAACCATGCAAGGCTTTCAGGTGAAACGTAAAGGCGGTTGGGATACGCACGGATTGCCTGTGGAATTGGGGGTGGAAAAGGAATTGGGCATTACAAAAGAAGATATTGGCAAGAAGATCAGCGTGGAGGAATATAACCAAAAATGCCGTGAAGCCGTGTTGCGCTACAAGGATGAATGGGATGCAATTACCCGCAAGATGGGCTATTGGGTTGATTTGAATAACCCTTATATCACCTTCGAGAATAACTATATTGAAAGTTTGTGGTGGATATTGAGCGAGCTGTACAAGAAAGGATTGCTGTACGAAAGTGTGAGTATTCAGCCTTATAGTCCAGCGGCAGGAACAGGTTTAAGTAGCCATGAACTGAATCAACCGGGTACTTATAAGGATGTGAAGGATACGAGTGCGGTGGCGATGTTCAAGGTTAAAGAAGAATCTGCACAAGCAATGTTGGAAGTCCTAAAAGGTAAACATGAAGAGGAAATGTTTTTTCTTGCATGGACAACTACTCCTTGGACTTTACCTTCTAACCTTGCCTTGACGGTTGGACCTAAAATAATCTATTCAATTATTAAAACGATTAGTCCGTATACAGGAAAGAAGATAATTGTTATTCTAGCAGAAAATCTTATTAATAAATTCTTTAAAGAAGAAGGGTTAACTCTTGGTTGGGATAGTTATGATGAAAAAAGCAAAATACTTCCTTGGTTACATCTAGCTAATATACACGGTGAAACTTTGGCTGGGACAGAATATGAACAACTTTTGCCTTATGAAGCAAATTCGATTGAAGTAATAAAATCAATAACCCCTGATGCAAAGCCATTCAAAGTAATACTAGGAAACTTTGTAACTACTGAAGATGGTACAGGTATTGTTCATACCGCCCCTGCCTTTGGTGCAGATGATTACAAAGTTGGCAAGGCTTGGAACGTTGGTATTCTTACACTGGTTGATAGGCAAGGTAAGTTTGTAGATGGATTGGGTGAGTTTAGTGGACGATATGTAAAGAATTATAAGGACGACCCTAACTATGCAGACGTAAATGTGGACATCTGCGTACTACTGAAAAAAGAAAATCGTGCCTTTAAGGTAGAGAAATACGAACACAGCTACCCGCATTGCTGGCGTACTGATAAACCAATATTGTATTATCCATTGGATGCTTGGTTTATCAAAACAACAGATCCTGTTATCAAACAACGGATGATAGATTTGAATAAGACTATCAACTGGAAACCGAAGAGTACGGGCGAAGGAAGGTTTGGTAACTGGTTGGAGAATATGGTGGATTGGAACCTGAGCCGTAGCCGCTTTTGGGGAACGCCGCTGCCAATTTGGAAAACAGAAGATGGCAGCGAGCAGAAGATAATAGGAAGTGTGGCTGAGTTGAAAGAAGTGATTCAATCAGCTAATGAATTTTATTTATCCGAAGAAAGAATAAAATTATATGATGCTGATAGAGAGATTTTTTTAGGAAAGAAAGCATTCGAGTATCAGCAAAAAAATCATAAAGACGTTGAGTTTGCCATGTGCAGACCCGATATTCATAATGGGTTCATTCATTTTCTTTGGGGTAAGGAGGGTAATGAGCATAAAGATTTTGAAGGAGGATACGGAACAAGTAAAATAATTGCAAAAAGGAAATGGGAGATTTTAAATCTGCCTGAATTTGCAGACCTGACCATTGAAGAAGTCTTTGATGGAATTACTGACACAATTGCGAAAGGGAAAATAGTTAGGGAGTATGGCCCAGAAAAGGCTAAGCGAGTAGAAATACAGTCCGAGCAGTATATTGTAATTATTTCTGAATTCTTGCACGATGAGGATTATAATTGGTTGGTGACTGGCTTTAAAAAGAAAAAGGAAACTGAAGATGTTGGTAGCGATTCCGCACTCTCCAACCCTACGCACATAATCCCTACGCTTAACCGTGATGATGTGGGAGCAGTTTCTGAGGCAAATGTAGATTATATTGTTACTCAACCAATATTTAGATTTAAAACTGAGGATTTACACAAACCTTTTGTGGATGAGATATTTCTCTTCTCATCGGAAGGAAAGATAATGAAGCGTGTTCCCGATTTGATAGATGTTTGGTTTGATAGTGGAGCGATGCCTTATGCACAACAACATTTTCCTTTTGAGAATAAAGAATTGTTTGCTAATAACTATCCTGCAGATTTTATTGCCGAAGGGGTTGACCAAACACGTGGATGGTTTTATACGCTTCATGCTATCGGTTCTTTAATAAAAGACAGCGTTGTTGATGTATTGAATGAAGCGGGTATCCCTTCTGATAAAGTAGACGGTAGGGCTTACAAAGCTGTTGTTTCTAATGGGTTGGTGCTAGATAAGAATGGCAACAAGATGAGTAAGCGTTTGGGTAATGTAGTTAACCCATTCGAGACGATTGAAAAATATGGTGCCGATGCTACCCGGTGGTATTTAATAACCAATGCAAGTCCTTGGGACAATTTAAAATTCGATCTGGCAGGCATTCAAGAAGTGCAACGTAAGTTCTTTGGAACACTCTATAATACCTATCAGTTCTTTGCTTTATATGCCAACGTGGATGGTTTTGCGTTTAAGGAAGCCTATATTCCTTTGGCAGAAAGACCTGAGATTGATCGTTGGATATTGTCTTCCTTAAATACTTTGATAAAGAAAGTCACTGAGGCAATGGACGATTATGAGCCAACACAGGCTGGGCGTTTAATGGAAGAATTTGTGGATGAGCATTTGAGTAACTGGTATGTGCGTCTTTGCCGTCGTCGGTTCTGGAAGGGAGAATATGAGGGAGATAAGATTGCAGCCTATCAAACATTGTATGAGTGTTTAGAAACATTGGTAAGATTGATGGCGCCTATTTCCCCGTTCTTTAGTGATGCGGTGTTTAAGAACTTGAATGCTATCACCAACCGTTTTGAGGCAGAAAGTGTACACCATGCATTATTCCCTACACATAACGAAGCGGCAATTGATACTGATCTGGAAGAAAGGATGCAGTTGGCGCAAGATACTTCTTCGTTGGTATTGTCTATCCGCAAGAAAGTAAATATCAAAGTTCGTCAGCCGTTGCAAAAAGTGATGGTGCCTGTTCTTAATCCAAAGATGAAAGAACAGTTAGAAAAGATTGAGGACTTGATTAAGGCTGAAGTAAACGTAAAGGAGTTCGAATACCTAACAGATACGGAAGGGGTTATCAAGAAAAAGGTAAAGGCAAACTTTAAAGCTTTAGGTACAAGAATGGGAGCTAAGATGAAAGCAGTAAATGCTGCCATCATGAACTTTACCCAACATGAAATTGCTGCCATTGAAAGGGATGGACAGATTGCACTGAACATTGAAGGAGAAGAATTAATCATTCTGATTAATGAGGTAGATATTGCTGCAGAAGACATTCCAGGATGGAGTGTTGCGAGCAAAGGCAGCTTAACAGTGGCACTGGATATTACTATTTCGAAAGAATTGCAAGATGAAGGGAACGCCAGAGAGTTGGTAAACAGGATTCAAAACATCAGAAAAGAGAGTAATTTCGACCTTACAGACCGCATTTTTGTCAAGTTACTCACTAATGTGAATTTGAAAGATAGTATCGAACCGTTTAAAGAATATATTTGCACGGAAATTTTGGCAGATAGTCTCGATTGGGTGACAGAATTAAATGAAGGCATCGAAATTGATATTAATGATACTTTGCTGAAAATAGAAATAATTAAAAACGACAAAAAGAATGGCAACAAGTAAAGGCACTGGTACTAAAAAACCTCAGGTAGTAAAACAGGTAGCACGGAAACCGGTTGGTTATTCCGAAGTTGACATGAATGAGAAATCTCACATTCCCATCAAGAAGCGTGAACCTGTTCCGGTTCAAAGGCGTTCAGATGAACCGATGAAAGAAGTGAAACTCCCAAAAATTACAACAACATCAAGTGTTGCTTACAACCCAGGATATACACCAATGGAAAAAAGAGTAGAAGTACCCCAAACAAATACGCCGCTAGTAAAATATAGCGATTCGGACTTAAAAGAGTTCCGTGAAATCATCAACAAAAAGATGGATACTGCCAAGAAAGAGTTGGCATATTTACAAGGTTTAATTACCCGTAAAGATGGAATGGGGTCTGATAACGACGATGCTCGTTATATGACCATGGAAGATGGCAGTATGAGTATGGAGCGTGAACAATTGAGTCAGATGGCCAGTCGTCAGATAAGTTATATCGACCACCTCGAAAAAGCAATTATGCGTATTGAAAACAAAACGTATGGTGTTTGCAGGGTTACAGGTAAACTGATTGACAAAGCAAGACTGAAAGCTGTACCACACGCTACCTTGAGCTTGGAAGCTAAGCTAGGTTTGGTTAAACCGAGTGGTGAGTAATTAAAACATAATCTTCATACAAAGGCTATCTCAGAAATGAGATAGCCTTTTTTCATAGAATTAACGCAATAAAGTGAATATAATTTAGTCTTCAATTAGATTAAACAGATATTTTTGTAAGGGTCAGTACATGAATAATGCAATTTTTCATTTAAATACAAGGCATTGGAATATTATTCGGACATCAGGAGTACACTACTATTTAACTTGTATCATTTGGGTGCTATCAATGCCCAAGGTTCTACTACGATTGTGTTTGCGCTTCTTTGTTTGTTATTTTTCTCTTATGTAATCAGCGGTGCAGAAGTTGCCTTTTTTTCGCTCACTCAAAAAGACATCAATTTACTCAAAACAAAACAGCAATCTGGTTACAGGCGCATTGTAAACCTGTTAGAAGACCCTAAAGTGTTACTTGGCTGCTTACTGATTGCTAAATACCTAATAAATATTGGTCTTATTATTATTTCAAATATTTTTCTTGGCGATTTATTAAACTTGGAGCGAGTACATGCTTTCTGGCTAGAAGTGGTTATCAAAGTAGTTGGTATTACTTCCATTTTATTACTCTTTGGCGAAGTAATGCCCAAGGTGATGGCCGCACAAAATAATATCCGCTTTGCAAAGGATTTAGGCCCCATAGTAGAATTTGTATTCTTAGTTTTCAAGCGCGCCAGTATCTGGTTCGTTCGTTACAGTGAGGTTATTGAAAGAAGACTGAGTAGAAAAAAGAGTACTTATAACTTGGAGGAGCTTGACAATGAAATTGATTTAAGTACTGATACAAGTGCATCTATCGAAGAGAAAAACATCTTGAGGGGTATTGTTAAGTTCGGCAATATCACCGTTAAACAGATTATGAAAACAAGGGTAGATGTACACGGTATTGATAAAAAAGCCTCGTTTGCATCCTTAATCAGTCAGATAGGCGAATGGCATTACAGCCGGTTACCAGTTTATGAAGAAGATTTAGACAAGGTAATTGGAATGATACACACCAAAGATTTAATTCCATATATCAATCATGCCAACGATTTCAATTGGCATTCGTTACTACGTCCGCCCTACTTTGTTCATGAACATAAGTTGATTGAAGACTTGCTGAAAGAGTTTCAAGGAAAAAGAATACACTTTGCAGTGGTGGTAGATGAGTTTGGGGGAACAAGTGGTATCGTTACTTTGGAGGATATTCTGGAAGAAGTGATTGGAGAAATAAAAGACGAGTTTGATGATGAGGAAATCAATTATACTAAAGAAGACGACTTCAACTACATTTTCGAGGGGAAAATAATGCTGAATGATGTCTGCAAAACCATGCACCTCAACATTGATATTTTTGATGAGATAAGAGGTGACAGTGATTCCTTAGCGGGATTGGTTTTGGAGTTGGCAGGAGAAATACCAGCCGTTGGAGAACTCATTGAAAGTACTAATTTCAACTTTACTGTATTGGAAATAGAAAAGAACAGACTTCAAAGGGTAAAGATTACAATGAAGCCTAAGGGCGAAAAATAGATTATGGATAATAGTTTTCACAAGGTTAAGATTTCATTGAATTGGCTTTTTTTTGGGGCACTGATTGTCTGCATTGCCTGCAATAGCAACTTCGTTCCAAAGCCCAGAGGGTATTTCAAGATAGAACTTCCCGAGAAGAGATATCAAGTATTCAATCAACCTGGTTATCCCTATACTTTCGAGTATCCTTTGTATGCAAGAATCATAAAAGATTCTACCTTTTTTGGTGATGCTACCGAAAACCCGTGGTGGATAAATGTAGATTTCCCTCAGTTCAATGGACGTATTTATGTGAGCTACAAGCAGATTGGCGTTAATAAATTTGATAAGTTACTTAATGACGCTTTTGCATTGACCAATAAGCACACTAGTAAAGCAAGTTCCATTGATGATTCACTCATCAATACGCCAAATAACATTCACGGGATGTTTTTTAAAGTGGGGGGTAATGTGGCAACTGCCAACCAGTTTTTCGTCACAGATTCCGTCAAGCATTTCTTGCGCGGTGCCCTATACTTTGATGCAACCCCCAATGAGGATTCTTTGGGTGTGGTAGATGAGTTTTTGTTGAAAGACATGAAGCACATGATCAGTACATTTAAATGGAAATAAAAATAATTGATAATCATCAATTATAAATAATAAACATGATAGCAATAGATAATAAATTGATAAGCGACGAAGTATTGGAAGAGCAGTTTGTGTGCGACCTAACAAGTTGCAGAGGAGGCTGCTGTGAAGATGGCGTTGCGGGTGCACCATTGGAAGATTGGGAAAAGGATGAAATAGATAAATATCTGGATATAGTAACGCCTTACCTGACGCCTAAAGGGCAAAAAGAAATAAGAAAGCAAGGCAACTATGTGTATGATGAAGAATTTGGTTGGGTAACGCCAACCATCAACAGTGGCTTGTGCGTGTACGGCTATAAGAACAAGCTAGGGGTTATTCAATGTGGTTTTGAGCAAGCTTATAACGACGGAAAGATTGGCTGGAAAAAACCTATAAGTTGCCATCTCTTTCCTATCCGAATTTCACAGAGCAAACAAGATCCTGATGTGGAGTATGTGAACTACGAACCTCGCCAAGACCTGTGTGCTGCGGCTTGTAGCTTTGGAAAGAAGTTGAAAGTACCCGTATATGTTTTTTTGAAAGAACCCATCATCATGAAATATGGGGAGGATTTTTATGAAGCCCTAGAAGCCAGTGCACAACATTTGAAGGAGCGATAAATTTACTCCTTCAAATGTTCAGTCAATTATTCAGCGGCTATATTTCGTTTTAGATAACCAGAATAATCAGGTATGATGGCCTCATAATCTTCACTCATAAAAGGAGAGGTAATTATGAAATCTGCCGTAGACCTATCACAAGCCATCGGAATGTTCCACACGGCACAAAGGCGCAACAATGCTTTTACATCGGTATCATGTGGCTGTGCTTCCATTGGGTCCCAAAAGAAAATAACCATATCAATGTCACCTGTAGCTATAAGACTACCTATCTGTTGATCGCCACCAAGAGGGCCGCTCAGAAACTTTTTTACTGGTCTGTCCAAGGCTTCTTCTACTAATTTACCTGTTGTGCCGGTGGCATACAATTCATGTTTTGCCAACATTTGCTTATTATGAACTGCCCATTGTACCATATCTTCTTTTTTATGGTCATGCGCTATCAGGGCTATACATTTTCTTTGAGGTAGCTTTTTTGTAATAAACATGTAGTCAGATTTAAAAATTGAAGATAAGGGACGGCTTTGATTTGCAGCTAAAGAATATTTTTGTCAGGACTATTTTTCTCAATTACTATTGCATAAATATATTTTTAATCGCTGTTATTAAAAGATAAGATGGAATTTGGACGTGTACCTGAGAGTAAATTAAGTACGATTGATTTTGTTTTGCCACAAGATCATCCATCAAACAAATCAATTCTTTCGAGTAAAAGAAATGGTTCTCCTAAGGTCTATCTAGGGTGTTCCAAATGGGGCAGAACAGAATGGGTTGGAAAAATATATCCGTACAAAACTAATGAGAAAGATTTTTTGGAACACTATGCCCATCACTATAATAGCATAGAATTAAATGCTACCCACTACAAAATTTACAGTACCAGAGGTATAGATAAATGGGCAGAGAAAACCAGGGGAACTGGATTTCTGTATTGTCCCAAAATGTATCAGGGGGTTACACACATGGGAAGTCTTCATGGCAAAGACGCACTTACGCAGGAATTCCTAGCTGGTTTGGCAGCTTTTGAGGAACAGCTTGGTCCCATATTCGTACAGTTGAGTGAGACATTTAGTCCTTTGCGGAAGACAGAATTGTTTGAGTACTTAAAGTCATTACCTACCAATTTACAATTCTTTGTAGAAGTCCGTCATCCAGAATGGTTTAGCAATGAGGATAACCGAAGCGAGCTACTTTCTTTCTTACGAGAGCACAAAATAGGCGCAGTAATTACCGATACAAGTGGCAGAAGAGATTGTGCGCACATGCAATTATCTATACCAAAAGCGTTTATAAGATATGTAGGTAATAGTCTTCATCCAACAGATTATAAGCGCATAGATGAATGGATAGAACGCATTAAATACTGGATTGAAGAAGGGATTGAAGAAATTTATTTCTTTATGCACATGCATGATGAAGCTTTTTCGCCAGAGCTGACTGTTTACATGGTCGATAAACTAAATGCTAACTGTGGTTTGAGTTTGAAGAAACCAGAATTTGTGAAAAAAGCTTGGACATTGTTTTAGGTATCAATGTACCTCCCGCAATTCATCCCACCTTGTTGTATAACGTGGACTATGAAAGTTTTTTTGCATTTTCCAGTTGCGGGCAGTTCCGCTAGCCGCAAACTTCAATACATCATTTCGCATTGAGAAATTGATATTATCCATCATATCCATCAAAAGCCTTCCTCCATTCTTATTATTGGGAAGAAACAAATCGCCTTGTATAGAATTGTCAAATACAATATCACTAAGCATTACACCCGCTTTTTTATACGATCTTCCCACTTCAAATAGCTTTTCAACTAAACTAACGGCAGGTTTTATCAGTTCATTAGTCAATGAAGTCGCACGAAGCAGCTTGGTATGACTACCAATACTTGGTCCGTGCCGAAAGTGTGTATTGTAATTTTGTTCCTTAGGCACCACAAAGACGCTTATTGTTTTGGCCGCACAATATTGTCTTCTTAGTTTTTCTGCTGCCCTTGTGGTATAAGTAGCTATTGCTTCTTTGATACTATTTATGTCAGTAACGGGGCTTCCAAACATTCTTGTAGTCGCAATAATTTTCTTTTCTACTAAAGGATTCTCCATTAGTTTACTCATTTCCCCTTTCAATTCACGTAGCAATCGATCGCCCACCACGCCACCTAGATTCTTTCTACACCAACTAATATCTTTCTTACTTAAATCAAAAGCTGTAAGAACACCACCCTTCCTTAGTTTATCCGCGTATTGTCCGCCAATGCCCCATATATCTTCCACCAACGTTTTTTGCAAGGCTTGTTCTATTTTCCTTGGACTATCCAATACCAATACACAATTGGTAACGCCTTTGTTTTTCTTAGCCAATCTGTTAGCAACTTTACTCAGTACTTTGGTAGGTGCTACTCCTACAGAAACCTTTATACCGGTCCAGATTTCTACCGTTTCTTTAAGACTAAATGCTACTTCGTGTATCTTTTCTTTGGGAGTATGTGCCAGGTTTATAAAACATTCATCAACCGAGTAAACCTCCACATTCTCCTTTCCCATCATAATCCTAAGAGTTTCCATTACGCGCCAACTCATATCTCCATACAGATTATAGTTGCTAGAGAAAACGGTTACTGCGTGTTCTTCTATCAATGGTTTTGCCTTAAAATAAGGACCTGCCATCCCCACACCAATCGCCTTTGCTTCATCGCTACGGGCAATAATGCAACCATCGTTGTTACTTAACACAACGACGGGGCTTTCTGCCAAATCGGGTCTAAACACCCTTTCGCAAGAACAGTAAAAGCTGTTGCAATCCAATATAGCTATCATTTCTTGCGTTTGTTTGGCATATTGAAGGCACTTAATGTTGGGTCTATTATGTGTACAACACAGGTAACTATTCCCCAAGGTTTATATTCAGTAAACTCATCGAGGGAAATGTTTCCTAAGCGATTGTTGGCAGGTTCTAGCCACAATTTATTCATCGTTTGTTTGAAGTATCGCACTACCAAATCGCCATTTACCGAGGCGACAACTATTTTCCCAGAGGCTACCTTTATACTTCTATCCACAATCAAAATATCGCCCGGATATATGCCAGCTTCCTGCATTGCATCGCCATTCATCCTAAAAAAGAAAGTAGCAGGCTTGTTCATTATCAACTGCTCATTCAGGTCAATCCCTCTTTCGGCGTAGTCGTCGGCAGCAGCACCAAAGCCAGTGGCATTGGCTGTTTGTATATCTGTCTGACTAAAACTTTTCGTGCCAGTATAAGTTGATTGGTAAAATCCTTCGTCTATCATAATTAGTAATTTAAAATGCTAAATTAAATAGTATTAATCATTTACAAGATAATAATATTTACAAAATACTAAATAAATTATTATTTATATAGCCGATTATTGTTAGATAGGCACTAAAGACTTACTAAAGATCTCAAAAGAAATACCGTTATTAAATTATTTTTTTGTTCCATTTAAATCTGGATTATATATTTGCCCCGCAATGATAAATTTTAAAAATACAACAATAAAGACAATAAAGGGATTCCCGAGAGGGAAGGCTTAGTCGTTTGTGTATTTCAAAATATAACAGCAGCCTTCCCACTCTGGGGAGGCTGTTTTGTTTTTATCAATTATTAATCTAAAAACGCTGAGTGAAATCAGCACAAAGGAGAACACAAAAATGAAAGTAGCCGTAGTTGGGGCCACAGGCCTAGTAGGCACAAAAATGTTGGAAGTACTAGCCGAAAGAAACTTCCCAGTAACTGAGTTGATACCCGTAGCATCGGAGCGTTCTGTGGGTAAAGAAGTAGAATTCAAAGGCAAGAAGTACAAAGTAGTGGGTATGCAAGCTGGTATTGATGCAAAACCTGTTGTTGCTATCTTTTCTGCAGGTGGTGGTACATCAACAGAGTGGGCGCCTAAGTTTGCAGCTGCTGGCATCACTGTTATCGACAATAGTAGTGCTTGGCGTATGGATCCTAGCAAGAAATTGGTAGTACCAGAAGTGAATGCTGATGTGTTGACTGCTGAAGATAAAATAATTGCTAACCCTAACTGTAGCACTATTCAGATGGTGGTTGCCTTGCAGCCTTTGCACACTAAATACAAAATAAAAAGAGTCGTTGTAAGTACGTATCAAAGTGTGACTGGCACTGGTAAAGCTGCTGTTGACCAATTGTTCAATGAAAGAAAAGGTATTGAAGGCGAAAGAGCTTACAAATACCAGATTGACCTGAACGTAATCCCTCAGATAGATGTATTCCTTGAAAATGGATACACCAAAGAAGAGATGAAAATGGTGAAAGAAACTTGCAAAATCATGCAGGACGACAACATCAAAGTAACAGCTACCACCGTTCGTATTCCAGTTGTGGGCGGACACAGTGAAAGCGTGAATGTGGAGTTTGAAAATGAGTTTGATCTGGAAGAAGTAAAAGCGTTGTTGGCAGTTGCTCCAAGTGTTGTGTTACAACAAAATGATGCAGAACAGTTTTATCCAATGCCTTTGTGGGCACACGAAAAAGACGATGTATTTGTAGGTCGTTTGCGTAGGGATGAGACTCAACCAAAAACTTTGAATATGTGGATAGTGAGCGACAACCTTCGTAAAGGTGCTGCGACCAACGCAATTCAGATTGCTGAATATTTGACAAGCAAAGGATTATTGTAAGATAATCATCACTAGTTATAAACCAAAAGTGCAGCGCTGCCTGATTGGTAGCTGCTGCACTTTTTTTATAAGTGCACCCAATCGTATTACAAATAGTTTCTTTTTAAGGTTTTGAAACTTTTTGAGTTAATCGTAAAAACAATCCAATGAATGATGCAACTTCTTTGTCTTTGGCTGAATATGCAAGGCAACATAACTACCCCCATTTAGTTCTGCAATCTTAGATTTATCTAGCCAGTTGAGGTTATGAAGCCCGATGAGTAATGGCCCTATCTTTATCGCTGTTCCTACAAAAAGATTGTGCGTGGCTGTGTACTGCACGGGCATATAAAACCCCCAGAAATGATTCTCCCATCTAGGTGTAATGACTAATAAATTAAGTTCAGTTGTATTTATCTTGTAGATATTAGCAGAATTTTCATTGTAGACGTTTAGGCTTAGCATGGCATTCACATAAAAGTTGGAACTAAAGCTTTTATCAATAGCTAGTACTAAACGTGTGGGTAGCCTCATTTTAAATGTAGATTGATAAGGTAAAGAACCTTTGAAGTTATTGATAAGCACCCGCTTTACATCATAATGCCCGTAAGCAGCATCAATCTGGTTGATGAGCCCTGTATCTGTAACATTGGCCTTGGGAGAATCAACAATAAAAGAATAGGCCGCTGTGTTGAATTTGTTACCACCTATATCCATGATGCTAAACCCAATTTTCCAGTAGTAGTTCTTGGGATTATAGGGTTCATCAAAAACATTCTTTTTAACCAAATACTCCACCCCAACACTTGCCCCAACACTTAAGTTTCCTACCTGTTTAAGTTTTAGCGCATTTTTGAGTAGTGTATTGCCCTCATCTGTGACAGAATAGGTGTCAGAATAAAGGATTTTTACACCTCCCCCAGTAGCAACGCTTCTGCCTGCTTCAGATACATATCTAAGATTATTTATCGATCCATAAAAGCCAGATATACCCCTCAAAAGCCCAATTGTAATTCCGCCAGACCACCTGCTGTTATTATCTTCTTTGAGAATTCTGGCATAGCTGAAATCATTTTCCACCCATGCCTCATTTGATACTGATGAATTGAATGGTGTAGAGCCAGCGTTGTAACTCAGAAAAGGCAGAAGTCCACTTGTGGTATCTATGAAGTTGAAAGAAGAAGCGGTAGCATGTGTGTAGGATCGTACCCGTATTCCAAAACTCACACATTGAATTTTGTCTATTGCATACCTCACATTGAACAGGTGCAAATCAGCATTATTGTCAATTCGCCTGTTGCCAGTTCCAGAAGTAGGTTGGAATAAAACTGCAGTTGATGCTAAATTATTGAAGTACAGATTACCAATAGATAGCGCATTATTTGTAGTTATTGACTGCGCCCCAACTATTGAAACATCCCATTTAAAAGGAGAATTGATACCACTTGCTGGATTAGTAAAATTACCGAGCACCCCTGCATATGCAGAACCGTTTGCTGCATGGTAGCTCTGACCATTGGCTTTGACACAGTAGATAAAAAACAACAAGCCCAAAACATATCCGCAAGATTTCATCATAAAAGGAGTATTTATACTGTATCATTAAATACGTCCCCAAATGATATGCTAGAGCCTATCGTCGTTGCCCCATGACATGTATGAAGCGGTTAACTTCCTTTTTAATCGGCAGAATATACCTTCAAAGCTTCTTGCAAGCAATCCATCGCAGCATTAATATCTGTTTTATTTAGTACATACGCCAACCTCACTTGATTTAGTCCCAATCCCGGCGTTGCATAAAACCCCGACCCTGGTGCTAACATCACTGTTGCGCCTTTATAGCTAAATGATTCCAGCAGCCATTGGCAAAATTTATTGGCATCATCAATTGGCAATTCGGCAATGGCATAGAAAGCACCACTTGGCTTGGGGCAATACACACCTTCCATTGCGTTCAGGCGTTCTACAATCAAATCTCTTCTGCTTTTATATTCTGCTTTTGTTTGATCGAAGTAATCAGCTGGCAAATCCAATGCTGCTTCCCCTGCCATCTGCGCAAAGCTTGGGGGGCATAACCTCGCTTGAGCAAACTTCATTACGGTATCAATCAGTAATTTATTTCTTGTTACCAATGCACCTATTCTTCCACCACAAGCACTATACCGTTTACTGATTGTATCTACCATCACCACATTATCATCTACTCCTTTCAGGTTCAGAGATGACATGGGCATTTCTCCTTCATAATTAAACTCTCTATAAGCTTCATCACAAAAGAAGTAAAGATTATGCTTGGCAACCATTGTTGCTAACTGTTCCAATTCTTCCTTGCTGTAAACATAGCCAGTTGGATTGTTGGGGTTACAAATAACAATCCCTCTTGTACGAGCCGTAATTTTCTTTTCTATTTCCTCAACGGGTGGCAAGGCAAAGCCTTTAGCTATATCGGAAGTAATGGTTACTACCTCCACCCCTGCTTCTGCTGCAAAACCATGATAGTTGGCATAAAAAGGTTCTGGGATAATGATTTCATCACCCGGATCGAAGCAGGCCATGAACGCAAACAGCAAAGCTTCGCTACCACCGGTGGTAATGAGTATTTGTTTGTAATCAACTTCTACACCAACACTTTTATAGTACTTTACCAGCTTTCTTCTGTAGCTTTCGTTACCTGCGCTATGTCCGTAATCCAGTATTTTAAAATCACTATTACGTACCGCATCCAGCATTAACTGTGGCGTTTCTATATCTGGCTGACCTATATTTAAATGATATACTTTAGTTCCTTTTTCTACGGCAGCTTCTGCATAAGGAACAAGCTTTCTAATGGGTGATGGGGGCATTTCCTGCCCACGCTTACTTATTTGTAACATAAATCTTCTTTAGAAGAAGTTATAAATTATAAGTTATGAGTTATAAGTGTTTTGGGCAACTCATAACTCATAACTCATAACTCATATCTATCTTAGTCTATCTGCGCTTTTTACTAATTGTTCGTCTTTCCAGATGCCCCTTGCGGCAAGCAATAATAATACAGGGACTGAAAGAGGAATTGTTGCTGTTAAATTATATGTACTTTCTTCAGAGATAAAAGATTGACTTTGCCAGTAGTATAGACCAAGTATAAGTATAGATATCAAAAAAGAAAATATTGTCACTCTTAGTTGCAGCCTTCTATTTTTATATAAAAAGATAGCAATGAATGACGTTATTGCCACGGCTGTGGTCGTTACGATTAATAAAAGATTATACTGCCCACTTACAAATACAACTGGCTTAGGAATCACATCCTTAATGCGATGCCCGCTGAAAGTAGACGTTTTAAGGGATAAAATCCCTAGTATACTTACTAGCAAAAGCCATATTGTTTGGATACGTTGTATCATAATTAATTGAGATTGGATAATTGATAATTGATAATTTTAAGCAGTACACTTGTCAATTATCAATTGTCAATTATCAATTACTAAAGCTCTGGGTATAATTTAAATTGCGTCATGAAATCATTCACTTGTTTCTTCACAGCAGCTATTTCTGCTTCATTGTCAGCATTCATCAATACCCTGTCAATAGCGTCTACTACAAATTGCATATCGCCTTCTACCAAACCTCTTGTTGTAATAGCTGGCACACCAAAGCGGATACCGCTCGTGATGAAGGCACTCTTATCATCGAAAGGAACCATGTTTTTGTTGGCAGTGATGTCTGCTTTTACCAATGCTTGTTCTGCTTTTTTACCACTGATGTTCTTATTTCTAAGGTCAATCAGCATCAGGTGATTATCTGTACCACCACTAATCAGGTGATATTCTTTAGCCATAAATGCCTTTGCCATTGCTTGTGCATTCTTTTGAACTTGTTGTTGGTAAACCAAAAATTCATCAGTTAATATTTCGCCAAAAGCAACAGCCTTTGCAGCAATTACGTGTTCCAACGGACCACCTTGAATACCAGGGAATACAGCCAAATCAATCAGGCTGCTCATCATACGGACATTCCCCTTGTTGTCTGTTAGCCCAAAAGGATTTTCGAAGTCTTTACCCAACATAATAACGCCACCACGAGGACCACGCAATGTTTTGTGTGTGGTAGAACTTACAAAATGACAATGCTCGAACGGACTGTTCAATAATCCTTTGGCTATCAATCCGGCAGGATGTGCGATATCAGCCCAAACCAATGCACCCACTTCATCAGCAACTGCACGGATTCTTTTATAATCCCAATCACGGCTGTAAGCACTCGCCCCACAGATAATCAATTTTGGTTTGAGGGAGCGGGCTTTGCTTTCCAACATCTCATAATCAATCAAACCAGTTTCTTTTACCACACCATAAAACTGGGCATTGTATAGTTTACCACTATAATTTACCGGGCTACCGTGTGTGAGGTGACCGCCCATGCTTAAATCCAATCCAAGGGTTGTATCTCCAGGTTGCAACACAGCCAAAGCAATAGCCGCGTTTGCCTGTGCACCACTATGGGGTTGCACGTTGGCATATTCTACATTGAATATTTGCTTCAAACGATCGATAGCCAATTGTTCTGTCTGGTCTACTATTTCGCAACCAGCATAGTAACGGCGTCCAGGATACCCTTCGGCATATTTATTCGTCAGTACGCTACCCATTGCCTGAATTACTTGCAGCGAAGTAAAGTTTTCACTCGCTATCAATTCTATACCATGACGCTGACGCTCTAATTCCTGATTTATCAGGTCGAAAACCAATGTATCTCTTTGCATTTACTATGTTTTATATGAGGGGATTAGTCCTCTTTTAAAAATCGAGGCGCAAAAATAACAGTTGCGGTTGAGTAGGCAATAAAATTTAATTATTTGTTGTTGATAAGACATTCCAAAACAACCTATTACACATCCAGATTAATTGAACACAAAGAATATTTCCCTTGCGTCTGTTTGTTTAGCCTGAGTTTAGGTGGATTTTAACATATCTATCCTTTTATTTGCCTTTTTACATCTAAATACAGGTTTTAAAATGTTAAAAAGATTTTGCCTATTAGGCAAATAAAAATTTCCCGGCCTATGGAAAACATTTCCCGGCCCATAAGAAAGTTTCCTAGGACTGTGGAAATGTTTCTTAGCTCTATAGAAAATATTTCCCGGCCTGTAAGAAAGTTTCTTAGGCCTATGGAAATGTTTCCTAGTTGCACGGAAAACATTTCCCGGCTTGTAAGAAAATTTCCCAGTCCTGTGGAAATGATTTATAGGGCTTAGGAAACAAAGCAAAATAGATGAAGATATAAATATCAGACCTCTTGTAGATGAAAGTAACCGTGCAAAAAAACGACAGAAAATACTCTGCCAGAGTCACTAAACGGACAAAACCAGAAAATTATTATGCACCTTACCACAATGCCATTATCTTCCTATACGTTACATTTGCAAAAATTTTGACAAGAGGTAATGGTGTATTTAACTAGGTTGGAGCATTTTAATGCAGCACATAAATTGTACAATCCCAATTGGAGCAAAGAAAAAAACGAAGAAATATTTGGTGTATGTGCCAATGAAAATTGGCATGGACACAACTTCGATTTATTTGTGACAGTAAAGGGAACACCTGACCCAGACACTGGTTTTTTGATGGATGTAAAGAAGCTGAGCAAGATTATTCAAGAACACGTTATCAAAAAGCTGGACCATAAAAACCTTAATCTGGATGTAGACTTTTTGAACGGAAAAATGTGCAGCACAGAAAATCTGGCAATGGGGATATGGAATGAGCTAGCCCCACACATCCCTTCAGTCGTGCAATTGCACTGCGTAAAACTGTATGAGACACAGCGGATTTATGTGGAATATTTTGGATAATAAGCAGCATTTAATTTATTAAATCGGAAATCGTTTAAGAAATTATTCAAAAATTTTAAACAAAATAAAAGCCTTGTTGGTTTATACATCGTACATCAACTAGAAGATGATAGTTTAAGATACTAGTTTAGAAATATTATTCATCGGTTGATTTATATTTGAAGCATTGTTACCGGCTTTGTTGTCGTTCTTTTTTTCTAGCCACTTGGTAAACACACTTTTTACACAGTGCTGGAAAGTTGGTAACGTTAGGTTTCTTAGATTCTTACAAATAAATTTTGTTTTCTCAGTTCCCACAAGAAAGTGACGGATACTAAAGAAATCGACTTGTTTATGCAGTTTTATATGAATAAAGTAGCCGTTTTTAGGAAAGAACATTTTAATGCTGCACACCGTTTGCACAATCCCGCATTGAGTGATGCAGAGAATGAAATGCTCTTTGGAAAATGCAATAACAAAAACTACCACGGTCACAATTACGACCTGATAGTTAAAGTTACGGGCGTCCCTGACCCCAAAACAGGTTATGTAATAGATATGAAATTGCTCAGCGACCTAATTACAACTGAAGTGCTAGATAGATTCGATCACAAGAACTTAAATCTGGATACAGTAGAATTCAAAACATTAAATCCTACAGCAGAAAACATTGTAATTGTTATTTACAACCTGCTAAGAGAAAAAATTAATAACGAATTAGATTTAAAAATTAGACTTTATGAAACAGAACGAAATTTTGTCGAATATCCATCTTAACGAAGACAATAAACTGGTACTTACCGATGCAGATATTATGATTGATGAAATAGGAGATAACCATGTTCTTACCTCGGTAGACACCCCTATGAGGAGTGATGCATTTGTACTAAGCGAAGAGGAGAAAATTGCTGAGATTGAAAAACACTTCAAAGTAATAATGGATACGCTGGGTTTAGATCTTACAGATGATAGCCTGAAAGGAACACCCCGCCGTGTTGCAAAGATGTATGTGAAGGAGATATTCAGCGGACTGAATCCTGCGAATATGCCGAAGATTGCTTTGTTCGAAAACAAGTACAAATACAATGAGATGCTGGTTGAAAAGAATATCTCTTTTTACAGCAACTGCGAGCACCACTTTGTACCTATTATGGGTAAAGCACACATTGCCTACATCAGCAACGGAAAGGTGATTGGCTTGAGTAAACTAAATCGTATTGTAGAATATTTTGCAAAGCGTCCACAAGTTCAAGAAAGGTTGACTATGCAGATTGGTAAGAAATTACAAGAAATATTAGGTACAGATGATGTAGCAGTGGTAATAGATGCAAAACACTTATGTGTTTCTAGCAGAGGTGTTAAAGATGATACCAGCAGCACCATAACTGCCTTCTACGATGGCGCTTTCAAGGATGAAAAAAGAAAGAATGAATTCTTGAAATACCTCGAACTAAATACAACATTTTAAGATATTAGTTATTAGATAGTAGATATTAGATGAAACTAATATCTACTATCTAATAACTAATATCTTACTTTTACTTCCGCACTCTATCTGCATTCTTTGCTATAAAATCACCCCAGCCTTTCAACCCCTTAGTTTGTTTCCCCAATACAGAATTTGATTGATAGTGATGGCATAAGGCAACCGCCAATGCATCGGTGGCATCGTAATATTGTGGCTTCTCTTCTATCTTCAACACATTCTTCAGCATCATCCACACCTGTTCTTTGTCTGCATTGCCGTTGCCGGTAATAGATTGTTTTACCTTTTTGGGGCTATATTCTGTAATGTCCAATCCTGCTTGCATCGCCGCAGCAATTGCTACGCCTTGCGCACGTCCGAGCTTTAACATACTCTGTACATTCTTGCCAAAAAAGGGTGCTTCAATGGCGAAGGTGGTTGGCTTGTATAACCGCACTAGTTCAACCACTTTAGTATGTATTTTCTCCAGCCGTTCATATATGTCTTCATAGCCGGTGAGTTTCAATGTATCCATCAAAAGCACTTGTGGTTGATTGCCATCGGTTCGCAGCAAAGCATATCCCATCAACTGCGTTCCCGGATCTATCCCTAGAATTATATTTATTTCTTGCATCCATTGTTATTTAACACTGCTATTAACAGTATTGCACGGTGTGAAAATAGTTATTCAGCATCACTTTGACCGCTATATCTTTATATGGTGTTTCTTTGCAACTAAATTTATAACGCCTGAACAAGCAAATAAAAATATTACTTAACTATTTCGTCGGGCCGATACTTTTCATTTGGTTGTCTTACAGCATCTATCAACAGATTGTAGCACAAAAAGATCTGCACCAATCTTGGGAGATAATCGTAAATACTTTTAATAGTCCCAAACAATGGTTGCTATATATGGTCATACTACTAATGATGGTCAATTGGGGATTAGAAGCAAAGAAATGGCAGTTGTTGATGCGCCCCATACAATCTCTTTCATACAAACGTGCTTTCAGGGCTGTTTTCAGTGGACAGGCACTGGCACTTGGAACCCCAAACAGGGTAGGGGAATACGTGGGAAGAATTGTTTACATGAATGATGGCAACAGGCTCAGGGCATTGTCTCTTTCCGCTGTAGGTAGTGTGGCGCAAGTATTGGTTACTTTTTTCATTGGCTTTTGGGGATTGATGTATGTTTATTTTCTTCTACGCAACAACCTGTCACTCACCCATAGCCTATCAATTGTCTGGCTGACTAGTCTGCTTACAGTCGTATTTTCTTCGACTGTTTTCCTAGGTCTTTTTTATTATAACCTGGCATGGTTAACCAAGGTTTTCGAACGGATTCCTTTTGTAGCCAAATACAGTTATTTCATCCAGAAATTAGAAACCCTGCACCGAAAGGAGTTAACGAACATTCTTTTTCTTTCTTTTGTTCGTTACAGCGTCTATGTATTGCAATACCTCCTCCTTTATACTTTTTTTGGCATCAATATTATATGGTGGCAGATTATTTGCCTTACCAATGTTCAATTGTTGATTATGACCATTGTACCTAGTATTGCACTGGCAGAAGTTGGCATCAGAGGAAAGGTAAGTATCGCCCTGTTCTCTTTACTCACAAACAATTCTCTGGGTGTTATTGCAACGGCAGCAAGCATTTGGCTCATCAACCTGATTGTGCCTGCATTAGCTGGAAGTTTACTGATACTTGGATTAAGGATTGTTAGAAAATAATGTTTATGAAGTCACTTATTATTGCTTTTCTGTTTTTGTTGATGGGTATCCGTATTTATTCAGGCAATGAATTTTGTGGTATCACCAATACTGCGTTCAAGAATGACGAAAAAATCTCTTACACTATTTACTATTCTGTAATTGGATTGTATGTAAATGCAGGTAGTGCCACGTTTACGGCCAATCTAGAAAAGTATGCCGGAAAAGCAGTGTACCATGTGGTTGGTTTAGGCTCTAGCAATCCTAGTTACGACTGGATCTTTAAAGTGAGAGACCGTTATGAAAGTTATATAGACACTGCCAATTTACAGCCACAAAAGTTCATGCGCAACATAGATGAAGGAGGATACAAACAGCAAGAAAGTGCGACTTTTAATAATGAAAAGAATACGGCTACTACCCTCAAAGGCACCATTCAGATACCCAATTGCACACAAGATGTTTTAAGCTCCATTTATTATGCGCGTAATATTGACTACAACAAATACAAACCAAATGACAAGATTCCTTTTTGTATGTTCTTAGATAATGCAGTCAATAACCTGTACATTAAATACTTGGGTAAAGAGCAGATAAAAACAAAATATGGCACTTTCAATGCAATCAAATTCAAGCCACTACTAGTGAAAGGAACCATTTTTGAAGGAGGAGAAAAGATGACGGTTTGGGTAACTGATGATGCCAACCATGTGCCTATCCGTATTGAAAGTCCCATTGCTGTTGGCTCGGTGAAAGTAGATATGATGGGATACAGCAACTTGCGTCATCCGCTTAGTTCACTCATCAAATTGCGTTGATGCTATAACAATCATTACATCAGCCTATACATTTTTCCCGGTAGACACACCAACATATTCTGAAGTTCCAGGTTCAACATCGCCACTGCAACACTGCTGCTGCTGAGCCCCGATGTCAAGTATATTTCGTCTATGTGAACCGTCTCCTTGCTTTGCAAAATGGTGACAATCGTTTGTTCATCCTTACTCAGTTCCACAAACAATTCCCTTTGCTTTCGTGCAGTTACCTTCTTTTTCTGCCAACCTAGCACCTCCATCATTTGCTCTGTGGTGGTAAAGATGGTGGCCTTATTTTGCTGTATCAGTTTATTGCAACCCATACTTTTTGCATCGGTTACTTTTCCAGGTACGGCAAATAAATCCCTGTTATAATCATAGGTAAGCTCTGCGGTAATCATACTCCCGCCTTTTGCAGCAGTTTCAATTACAATGGTGCCATCCGCCATGCCCGCTACAATTCTGTTTCTTCTAGGAAAGTTGTGTTTGTCTGGTTTTGTAAAGCGTGGAAACTCCGTCAGCAATCCCCCATTCTGCAACATCTCTTTGGCGAGGTTGGTGTGTTGTGCAGGGTAAATAGTATCTAATCCGTGTGCCAGTACACCCACTGTCGCAAGGTCATTTTGTAGTGCGGCCTTGTGTGCAATGGCATCTATCCCAAATGCCATCCCGCTTACAATCAATACGTTTTGTGCAGTCAGTTCTTTCACAATTTGTTCTGTCAGTTGCTTGCCATAATCACTGTTCACCCTGGTACCCACAATACTGATTACACGGGAGGCATTTAAATCTGCTGTACCTCTATAGTACAATACAGTAGGTGCATCAAAACAATTTAATAATCTTTTGGGGTAATCAGCACTAGTAAGAGAGAGTATTCTGATATAGTATGTTTCGCAGAAGTTTATCTCCGCCTCAATAGTCTTAAAGTCAGAAAACTTCTTAATTGCTGTTGCTTTTATCAGTCCAAAACCTTCTATTGCTGCCAAGGTTCTCAGGGGTGCCTCAAAGACTTTAGCGGCAGTACCGAACTGTTCAATCAGTACTTTGGCCTGTATCGGTCCGATGCCAGTTACTTGTGTGAGCGCGATGGTGTAAAGGGCATCTTTCATAGTGATTAGTTATTAGATAGTAGATATGAGTTGTAAATAAGCAATTGTTCCTGCCTGATATAGGTTGACATGTTATTTAACTATTAAACAACTCCATTTGTGTTGTTGCTTGATAAAAACTTTTTTCTACGGCTGTAAATATGCTCATTTTCAGTCTATCTTCTTCATTTATTCCTAATAGACT
>CAITVK010000081.1 GCA_903895845.1 uncultured Chitinophagaceae bacterium | reverse complement strand
TGTGGAGGTTTGGAGTAATCCAAAATTGAAATGGGGAGATTTTTGTAATGGTTATGGAAACTTCACAGTTGTTGCTGTACAAAGATTGATGGAAGGTTTAAAAACTTGGGAACCTGACGAAGAAAAAAGATTATTTAGATATTTAAATACGAAAAGAACAAAAAATAACAACTAATTACTATTTAAAAAAGAGAGGAATAAAATTATTCCTATAAATTTGATTGCCTTCAAAGCAATAGTTTTATTTTTTTTTCGTTTTAAAGTTTGAAACCCCCTTGATATTTTAAATATGGTAACTAATAAACTTGGCCCGCTTAAAGTTCTAATTGCGGAAGACAATGAAATAAATAAACTAATTGCCAAGACAATGTTGAATCAATGGGGTTTTTCTACTGTTATCGCAAAGGATGGAGAAGAAGCAGTAGCGCAAGTAGAACTACATGATTTTGATTGTATTTTGATGGATATTCACATGCCTAACAAAGATGGCATTACTGCAACAAGGGACATTAGAAACATGGAAAATGCGGCTAAAAGTTCTATACCAATTATTGCGCTTACGTCAAATACTCAAATAGGTGTCAATAATAAATATATTGATTTGGGAATGGATGGCTATTTGAGTAAGCCGTTTAAAGAAGATGAGTTATATAATTTAATTGAACTTGTACTGGAAAACAGAAAAAGACTATTATGAGTATCTCTGGACCACGGTTGTATGATCTTTCGCTAATTGCCGAAATGGCACAAGGGGATAAAGCTTTTATGAAAGAAATTGCTGAAACTTTTGTGAGTTCTGTACCACCCGTACTCAAGGCAATGATTGATTGTTGCAGGAATCAGGATTGGAAAGCGATGGCAAGTGAAGCACACAATCTGAAAAGCAATATTGATACAATGCAGATTGTGAGCATCAGAGACGATATAAGGGCAGTTGAGTTGAATGGTAAGCAAGGAATAGACCTTGATATCACACCTGAAATTGTAGATAGAATAGGAAATATATTGAACCAGGCTATTGAACAGCTAAAGGAAGAATATAGTCTGTAATACTTATGTTTTAATTAGGGATGAACTAGTTTCTTGGAAATCAATGCAGTTATACTATTACCATACATCTTGTCTCTAAGTTGCTTTACCCACCTGATACCATAAATACTATTTGTTAAAAATAATTCATCCGCTTCCAAAAGGTCATCCATAGTTAGCATTGATTCTTCAACCGGAACCGCTATTTCTGGCAATTGATTCAAAAGATATCTTCTCATAATGCCATTAATTCCTCCTTCACTAAGACCAGGCGTTTTTACAATACCATCTTTGATGATAAATACATTTGCTATAGTAGCATCTGCAACTCGATTGTATGGATTCAGTAAAATTGCATCATTCAGGTGTTGTTCTTTTGTCCAAAGTGCTGCCATAGCATAACCAAGATAATTATTGCTCTTAATGGCAGAATAGTTGTCACAAATCTTTCTGGACTTTTCGAAAATATCAATTACTAATCCATTTTCATTTAAAAGATTGTTGGTGGGATTCAATTCCCAAGTTTGAATGGTAAAATTAGGGACAAGGTTCTGTGGGTCGTACAAACCTCCTTCACCACGATAAATAGTTAGCCGGATGCGTGCGAGTTTTTCATGGTGGTTCTTTTGAGTAAGATTCAGGATGTTAGCGAGTAAATACTCGGGTGTAAGAAATGAAGGAACTGTAAACTGTAATAGTTCTAGAGAGTTAAATAGTCTTTCGAAGTGATAGTCGGCAAATAATAACTTACCTTTTGAAACTTTCATTGTTTCAAAACAGCCATCTCCATAACGAAATGAACGGTTATTTATAGAAACAACCGCATTGATTTCATTGATAACCTTACCATTTTGATTAACATAAACATTTGCCGACATGCTGCAAATGTATGTAGCTGAAAGGATGAATGGGACTAAAAATTACGACAGTGTTGTTTCTGCTTCATTAGGATCTGTCGTTGCAACAGCTTCTTCAGGTTCAGCAGTTACTACCACTTTATTGGCCTTAACTATTCGTTTGCCGTATCTATTTTCATAATACATCGCTAAGCTTATGATAGCAATTACTTGAAGAATTAAAGCAAAGGCAGAACCTTCGAAGCCAAATAATCCACCAGTGATTTCATCAGGGCCATTAATGTATATTTCAAAAAGACCAGTATCTATAGATAGACCACTTACGTGATAACCAATAATGGTACCTTGGAAGAAGTTCCAGGCAAAGTGAAAGAAGATTGCAAACCACAAGTTTTTAGTGTAGATATAATTTACACCCAATAATACGCCTGCTACAAAAATATTCAGAAGAGCCATCAAGGTTATGTCAGGGTTGCCTGAATGCATGATACTGAAAAATACAGCTGATATGAATAAGGCCAGCCATCTATTCATGCTCTCCATCAAATTACTCAGCACATAACCTCTTACAATAATTTCTTCAACAAAAGCAACAAGAATAAAGAAAAGGGTGGAGACAGAGAAATTTAATGAATCAAAGTTCATTCCTTTGAAAGTGAGGTTTCCACCTGTTGATAACAGGATTGTACCAACGCCTATGATACCTACAGCTACCCCTATGCCAACAAGTGCATTAACTCCAAATCCTTTCCATTGAAAACCAAGGGAATAGATAGAAAGCCCGTCAACTTTCTTTCTCAAGTACCACAAAAAAGCTAGTGCGCCAATTTTGTTAGTTAGAAAGAAGAGGCAAATATCAAGAAGTGAATCAGTTGCAGTATGAGTGCCCCCAAGGTATCCCATTTCAATCAACGTGTCAATTGGAGTGGCAATCAATCCACCAGCACTTATTCCTACAAAAAAGAAAATCAATGCCCTGACCCAACCTTGTTTTGCATGTAATATATTGCTCATCGGTGTATAAATTATAATATTGCGGCAAAATAGGAATTATGTTTGATACTTACAAGTTTACTGTAGTAGAAAAGTTTTTAAACTATGTGCAAATAGATACACAAAGTAATCCAGATAGTCATTCTAACCCATCTACGGAAAAACAAAAGAACCTATCTGCTCTTCTTGCCAGAGAACTCAAAGCCATGGGTATTGCCGATGCCCATAGTGATGAGTTTGGTTATGTCTACGCAACTATTCCCTCTAATTCAACTAAAAATATCCCTGTAATTTGTTTCTGTAGTCACGTTGATACCGCTCCGGACTGTAGTGGCACCAACGTAAAACCTATTTTCCATAACGGTTACAATGGTAGTGATATTGTGTTGCCTGACGATACAACTCAAATTATTTCGGTAAATAAATATCCGTACCTAAAAAAACATATTGGCTCTGATATTATTACTGCTAGTGGAAATACGTTGCTTGGTGCAGACGATAAAAGTGGTGTTGCTGAAATAATGGATATGGTCAATTATTTAATTACCCATCCAGAGGTGAAACATGGGACTATAAAATTATTATTCACTCCAGATGAAGAGATTGGGGCTGGAACTGCTAAGTTGGATTTACAAAAGTTGGCGGCTGACGTTGCTTATACTTTGGATGGGGGAGAAGTAGGTACACTAGAAGATGAGACATTTAGCGCTGATGGTGTAACTATTACCGTGTCAGGTGTTATTGCCCATCCCGGCTACGGAAAAAATACGTTGGTAAATGCAATTAAAATAGTTGGTGCAATTGCTGCTGCCTTACCTCTGGATGAATGGAGTCCCGAGACAACAGAAAAAAGAGAGGGGTTTGTGCATCCGGTTCAGATTGAGGGTATTGCAGAAAAAGCAAGCATCTCTTTTATTGTCAGAGATTTTGACACTGCTAAACTTGAGGAACATGAAAATCGATTGAGAGCTATTGCCGAAAAGGTGTTAGCCCAATATCCGGAAGCGACAATGACTTTTGAAGTTAAAGAGCAGTATAGAAACATGAAAGAAGTGTTACAGCATCATCCACATATTGTAGCTTATGCCGAAGAGGCTTACCTACGAGCAGGCATAACTGTTGTGAAAGAACCAATCAGAGGTGGTACAGATGGCAGCAGGTTAAGTTTTATGGGATTGCCATGCCCCAATATCTTTACCGGGATGCAGGCAATACATAGCAAGCATGAATGGATTGGCGTAAAGGATATGCAGAAGGCTGTAGATGTTTTGGTACATTTGGTGCAAGTGTGGGAGGAAAGGAGTTAATTTATATTTTATAATTGATAAATGATAAACAGCGAAGTATATAAACAAATTATTGAGGAATTGAAGCTTACCAATACAACACTTGTTGCTGTAAGCAAAACAAAACCCGCAGCGGATATTCAGGCATTATATAACCTTGGTCAGCTAGACTTTGGTGAAAACTATGTACAGGAATTAGTAGATAAGGAAACGGTCTTGCCAAAAGATGTGCGATGGCATTTTATAGGGCACTTACAGAGTAATAAAGTAAAATATATTGCACCATTTGTTCATTTGATTCATGGGGTTGATAGTTATAGACTATTACAAGAAATAAACAAACAAGCTAAGAAAATTAATAGGACAATAGATTGCCTGATACAGATTCATATTGCTACAGAAGAAACCAAATTCGGTTTCGATGGAGCTGAATTAGAAACCTTGTTCTCTTCGGATCTGGCAAGTCTGACTAATATCAGAATCAAGGGTATGATGGGCATGGCTAGTTTTTCTGATGATGCAACAAAAGTTCGTGGGGAATTCATACGTTTAAAATCATTTTTTGATAAGTACAAAGCCTTGTCAATCAGCAATTACCAGTTGACAGTCATTAGCATGGGAATGAGCGGAGATTATCGCCTAGCGATAGAAGAAGGAAGTACTATGGTTAGGATTGGAAGTTTACTTTTTGGCAACAGGTGAAAAATTTGCAGCGAATAGTCTGCTAAATAGCATAATTTACATTATTTTTGCCACTTATACTTTATAAATGAAATTGTTGTTACTCCCCCTCTTTACATTTCTTCTGTCAGTTTCCCTTCTTGCACAAGCTCCAGCGGGCTATTATGCAGGTACTGATACATTGTCATGTGCTAACTTGAAAACAGCGTTGAAGAAGATTATCTCTACCTCTGTAAAACCTGGAACTTATGCAGGCTTGTGGACCCAATATGCTTTAACCGATCTAAAGCCACGTACTGTTGGTACCGGTTCTGCAAATGTAATTTATGACATTTATTCTACCGTGCCAGGTGGAACAGACCCTTATCAATATACCCCCATTACTAGCCAGTGTGGCAATTATAGCGGAGAGGGAGGGTGCTATAACCGAGAACACTCTGTACCACTCAGTTGGTTTGGAGGAAATACATCTACAAATGGAACTGCCACTGACTACAATTTTATTTTTCCTACTGATGGAAAGGTAAATGCCGAACACGCAAATTTTCCGTACGGTGAGGTTGCAGTTGCAAGCTGGACAAGTTTAAATGGCACTAAACTTGGCACCTCTGCTGTTGCCGGGTTGACGGGACAAGTATTTGAACCCATTGACGAATTTAAAGGAGATATTGCACGTGCATTCTTGTATTTTGTAACCATGTACGAAGATAATATTCCTACATGGTCTGCCAATGCTGATGCTTCGCAATCATTTGGTAGTACCACTTTTCCTGGAGTGAAACTTCCGTATTTGCAAATGATGCTTAAATGGAATGATCAAGACCCAGTAAGTCAGAAGGAAATTGATAGGAACAACGGAACTTACAGTCATCAGAATAATAGAAATCCGTTTATAGATAGTCCGCAATATGTTCATAGGATATGGGGTGGTGAATGTCCGGGTTTATCTATTCTTCCAGTAAATATTGTGTATTTTACCGGTAAGCAAAGCGGTAAAAATGTATTGTTGCAATGGCAAGTGAATAAAGAAACAGATTTAGCCAGATACATTGTTGAAAAGAGTGTTGACGGTAGCGATTATTCATCATTAGCCGCTATGAAAGCAGATGGCAGCATTAATTATTCCTATACAGACAATGTGGAATACAACACAAGCAGTAACGTTTATTACCGCTTGAAAAAGGTTGATAAAAATGGGGTGTTTAGCTATTCGTCTGTATTTAAATTGAATATATCAAGCGAAAAGAAAATCGTTGTCTATCCAAACCCTGCTCGAAATTACATACATCTGGTAACGGAGAATTATTACTCAAAGCCTGTTGAGGTTTTATTGACTGATGCCTTGGGGAGAACCGTATTGTATCAATCATTTGTTTCAATTAATGGACAGGTTGATATATCTACCCAAAATCTTTTGAATGGTAATTATTATTTGAGGGTATCAACCACCGAAAAAGCATATTCTACCAACGTTCTTATCGCAAAATAATCTTCGATGATAATGATGTTTATGAAATCATAGATGTCAGGTTACAGTATGGGTAATGTCAATTTCTTAAGGTTTCCCCAACCTTGATGCCTCCATACCGGAACTAAAGTGTTTTCCGTTTACTTTGCAGCATTATATTAGTTGAATGAGTTTATTGAAACGGAAATATCTAGGGTTTTATATAGTGCTTTCATTGGTGATTTTGCAGTTTGGTTCTAGCGCACAAAGCACTACCCAAGATAATGCAGGCATTAGTCAATCCGGACTTACCTATGATAGTCAGGGGCGGTTGATGAAGAAAAATAAACAAGACTCCTTGCAACACAGGGATAAATATGCCGACTCTATTACCATCTTCTACCGCTACTTTGATTCTACCAGAACAAGAAGTCTCGATTCCAGCATCAATGATTATGATAAACGTGGACTGTTACCCTTTACGTATGAAAACTTGGGTAATCTGGGAACTGCTGCAAGGTCATTGTTATTCAATCCAATCCTGAAGGCTGGCTGGGATGCAGGCTTTCACCAATATGATCCCTATAAGTTTACGGTAGAGAATACCCGCTTCTTCCAAACCACAAGACCCTACACCGAACTGGGCTATACACTTGGTAGTAAGGCCGAGCAGATGCTTAACTTTAGTAACACCCAAAACAAGAAAAGTAATCTGAACTACTCCATCGAGTACCGTTTTGTGAATGCCCCCGGTGTTTATCGTACACAAAACAGTAGTCACAACAATTTTAGGGTCACCACACATTACCAGTCGCCCAACAAGCGATACGAGTGCTTCTTTATCTATCTGTCTAATAAACATGCAAGTTCCGAAAATGGAGGTCTGGCAGATGTCAATCAGTTAAATGTAATCAATACAGGATTGAGCAATCCCGAGCAATTGGCTACTCAATTGGGAACGCCAGCTGTGTTTACGCCCAATCCGTTCAATACAACTGTCAATACGGGTAATGTCCACAAAGAGAGTGTGCTACTCTATCGTCATCAATATGATCTGGGTACCAAGGATTCTATTGTTACGGATACTTCTGTGATACGTTTATTTCATCCACGGGTTCGATTGCAGCATACGTTGCAGATAGCCACCAACGATTATCAGTTTTATGATAATAATGTAGACTCCGCCAATTATGATACATTTTTCAATTACAATGTAAAATCAGCAGATACTATCAGCTTTCACGACCATTGGGCAAGGGTAACCAATGAGTTGGGCATTATCTCGTTTCCCGATAAAAATAATCAGAGTCAATATGCCAAGATCGGTGCACAGCTGGATAATATGAAGCTAACTGTAAATGACCTTGCTTCTCACAACTTTTATGACATCTCTGTTTTGGGAGAGTATCGCAACAGGACCAGAAATAAGCTGTGGGATGTGATAGCAAACGGAAGGCTCTATCTGAATGGGATGAATGCAGGCGATTATCAGGCTTTTATTAGTTTGAAAAGATTATTGAGTAAACGAATTGGTAGCTTGCAAATTGGTTTTCAGAATGTAAACAGAACGCCTTCGTTTATATACAATAGCCAGACCTCATTTCCTGTATTGCCACACGCATCTTTTGCCAAAGAAAATACTACACATCTGTTTGCTGTTTACGACAATGAGAAAGCAGGCTTGAAGTTGGGTGGCGACTATTACCTGATTAATAATTATGCGTACAGTGATAGCTTTTTCAAAGTAAATCAGTACGTTTCTTTGTTCAATGTGTTGCATGTGTACGGGGAGAAGAAGATAAAACTAGCGCCCCATTGGAACTATTATCTAGAGCTGCACCTGCAACAGGCCACTGGGAATGCACCAGTGAATTTGCCTCAATTGATTACCCGCAACCGGATTGCTTTTGAAGGGAATTTCTACACCAACTTATACTTGTCTACTGGTTTAGAGGTGCGGTACATCAGTAACTACAAGGCACCTAACTATTCGCCGTTTACGGGGCAGTTCTTTTATCAGGATAACTATACGTTTAATAATCGTCCCGATGTCAATTTCTTCTTTCACTTCCGTATCAAAAGCTTTAAAGCGTTTTTAAGGGCAGAGAACCTAAACACCATCGACTTTAAAACTTTTGCCTTTAATCATTACAATTTCAAGTTACAAAACTATCCCGGCACAGGTTTGTGGATGCGATTGGGCATTTGGTGGAACTTTATCAACTAGGGGAGTAGGATGCTCTGACCCATAGTCGAGGATGCTCTGACCCATGCAGAAGTAATCATCTATGACACGAGAATAATGACGTTAAATGCTAGAATAAAGACGTAAAAAAGAGGTCTTGGTGGTTTTTTGGGGGGATTATGGGGCATTTATTGGTAATGATGCAAAGATTTGTCAACTTTCTAAAAGTTGTCAAATCTAATAAACTTAAGAACCTCTATTTAATATCTCAAAGTGATATTTACATAAACTACGAAAATCAAGTTGGTTGTCACCCTGAGCTTGTCGAAGGGCAAGCACCCCTATTATACCCTCTTTTCTTTACTCTTTGACTTAGAAAGTTCTACTAATTTCAAGAAGTCCTGTTCAAAAAGCGCTTCTTTCTTCTTTCTACCCCAACCTTTCAACTGTTTTTCTCTTGCAATTGCCTGATTAATATCCATGAAATGCTCATAATGTTTAATCACAACTGGGCGTCTACTAAAAGTGTAACTTGACCTGTTTTCATCATTGTTATGCTCTGATATTCTCCTATCAAGGTCGTTTGTTACTCCTACGTAGTAAGATAAGTCACTGCATTGCAAAATATAAGTGTAGTAATTATGAAATAGCTTCATTTTTTTTGGTGAAAGTAGGTGTTTG
>CAITVK010000080.1 GCA_903895845.1 uncultured Chitinophagaceae bacterium | reverse complement strand
TTTGGGGAGCATCCGCCATTGACACCCTGTTTTTACTAAATACATTAACCCATTCCATACTGAACGCAAACTAAACTTTCTTCTCCTGCCAGTTTTGTCCAAATAACGCTTAATATTGTCCCATTGGGCATCTGTTAAATTTGTCGAATACATATTTTCTTTAAGCTTGGTAACTCTAAGAACGTATGTATCTCTTTTTTAGCATGTGCCCTTACTTCTTTTAAAGAACATTTTTAAACAGGCTCTCAGAGTAAAACCTTGCGAAGGAATTAATCTTCACAGTGATTTTTGCTTGTCTAAGTCCCGCTGATGCAAGATAAGTGCGGTCTTGCCAGACCTGAACCCACGCTGTTCAGTAGCCAAGGCTTGCAGATGTACCATTCTTCTCGCCTGTTGAGACTCTCAACAGGCGAGAAGAATGGTTGGTTTACGCAATTAATTGCTGCATCTTCGATAATAATAGTTGTATTTGCGATAAAAAAACCGTAATCCTTGAAGATGAGTGCCTTGAAGGGGTGCATCAAGTACTGATTAGGTCATATTTGGGTTGCATTATTGACGATTTAGTACGCTTCAGAGCTGATGAATGTTGCAACAACCTGCTATCGAAGTACATTTGAGTTGATAAAGGCTTGGTGAGATAGGTTATATTCTTGGTTTATGCGGACAATAAAGTCTCTTTTTCTAGATTCGTCGGCATCTACTATTTACTCATTACTTGCAAAACTTTTTCTCACCCCTTCTTCAAAACTGATGGGTTCGTATCCCAATAATCTCCTCGCTTTATCAATTTTTAAACCTGAGCGTTTTGCCCTAATAACTGGTTCGGGGAAGGTATCTGAGGTAACGGGGAATATCAGACTGCTATCTAGACTCAACTCTTTTGCAACCGTCAACGCCATCTGGTATGGCGAAACAATGTCTTTTCCTGCAATATGGATATCGCCCACAAAACGCTTTTCAATCATTGCTTTCATTCCGCTACATATATCATACACGTAAGTAGGTGTCCGGCGTTGGTCGCTCACTACTTTTATTTCTTTGCCTTGTTCCAGACTATTCTTCACCCAATGCAAGAAAGTTGGTCGCATACTCTCGTAGCAAGGGCCATAAATAAATACAGGTCGCATTATGCCATAAGCCAAACCGCTTTGTTTTACTGCTGCCTCTGCTTGCAATTTGGACTCGCCATAAAAATTAAGTGGATTAGGGAATGTGTCTTCATCGTGCGGGCCATCTTCACCAAAGATAAAGTCGGTAGAAACGTATAGAAAATAGGGTTTAGTACTTTGAGATGCTTCCAGCAAATATTGGGTAGCGGTTACATTGTTCAAAATACATTCTTCCCTGAAATTATGACAGGTATCTGGCTTGCTCATTGCTGCATTATGAATGACTATTTGTGGTTTTATTACTTCAAACAATTGTTTCACAGAAGATACATCAGTTAAGTCGATAGGGAAGTAATTAAGCCCATGGGTTATCTTGTTTTGGTTGGCTCCTCTACTGAGAGCAAATACCTCAAATTGCCCTTGCGATAGGTAATTAACCAAGTGTTGTCCCAAAAAACCATTGCTTCCCGTTATGATTATCCTCAACTTTTCTTTCATCCTACTTCATTGTTTTTAGTAAAATCGTTTTCGTAAACTCCTTGATGGCATTGGTTTTTGTGTAAAAAGTACACAAAAGTAAGGAGTTGTAAACAAGCTATTATCTAAATATTAACTAATAATTCATATATTGTTACATTGCTTCAATCACTTACATTTGAGGCTCGATAATCTGATTTTACACTACGATAATACAAACTAATCATAAGATGGACAAGAGGAAAGTAACAAAAATTGGGGTTCTTACATCAGGAGGTGATTCTCCTGGTATGAATGCTGCCATTAGGGCAGTGGTACGTACAGGTAATTATTATGGATTATCTGTTTTTGGAATCATGAGGGGATATGCAGGGATGGTAGAAGATGATATTATGCACATGACCAACAGAAGTGTTGCCAATATTATACAAAGAGGGGGAACAATACTAAAAACGGCTCGTTGTCTGGAGTTTATGCAGCCAGCAGGAAGAGAGAAAGCTTACAATAACCTGCAAAAACACGGAATAGACGGGTTGGTGATAATAGGAGGGGACGGTAGCTTTAGGGGGGCACAGAAGTTTAGCTCGGAGTATGATATACCTTGTATTGGATTGCCTGGCACGATTGATAAAGATATTGCTGGTAGCGATGTAACGATAGGGTTTGACACGGCAGTGAACACTGCTGTAGAGGCTATTGACAAAATCAGGGATACAATGGACGCCCACGACAGGCTTTTTCTGGTTGAAGTAATGGGACGTGATGCCGGATACATTGCCCTTCATAGCGGTATTGCAACAGGGGCAGAGAATATTTTGATACCTGAAACAGAAACGGACATAGAAGAATTAATTAGCTCACTGAACGAAAAAGAAAAAAGAAAGAAGCTGGTAAACTTGGTAGTTGTTGCGGAAGGTGATAGATTTGGCGGTGCAGAAGAGATTGCTAAGATCATCAAGCAACGTATACCAGCGGCAGATACAAGAGTTTGTGTGTTGGGACATATCCAAAGAGGTGGATCACCTACTTGTAGCGACCGATTGATTGCCAGCCACATGGGATATTATGCAGTAGAAAGCTTGATGGTGGGTAGAAATAACGTAATGGTAGGCGTAATCAATAACAAGATACACTACACTCCATTGGACAAAGCTGTGAAAGAGAAGCAAAAGATTGGACAAGAGTGGATGAAAATAGTAAAAATATTAGCCAGCTAACTAGGT
Source organism: uncultured Chitinophagaceae bacterium (assembly GCA_903895845.1). Taxonomy (GTDB): domain Bacteria; phylum Bacteroidota; class Bacteroidia; order Chitinophagales; family Chitinophagaceae; genus Parasediminibacterium. The sequence continues at coordinate 51,318 of CAITVK010000080.1, read as the reverse complement.
TTAGTTGGCTTTTTCAATTAGTAACAGTAACTAATAAAATACAACAATTTAAAACACAACAATTATATGGCTAAAAGTATTCCCGTTCCCGCAGTAGTTAAAAAGACAATATTGCCGAGTGTTGCCCAGCAACGCACGAAGATTGTTGCAACAGTGGGACCTGCTTGCGATTCTTATGATCAATTATTGGCACTTGTGAATGCAGGTGTAAATGTATTCAGGTTGAATTTCTCTCACGGTTCTCATGAAGACAAAGCGAAGATTATTGAACACATTCGTCAGATAAATGCATCTGAAGGACATAATATCTCTATTCTAGGTGATTTGCAAGGTCCTAAACTTCGTGTAGGTGAAATCGCAAACAATGCATTAGACCTTAAAGCAGGCGATATCCTCACCTTTACCAACGAGAAATGTGTGGGTACCATGGAAAAGATCTATGTATCGTATCCAAACCTTGCTGGTGATGTGCGTGTAGGTAACATCATCATGATTGATGATGGTAAAATTGAAGTGAAGGTTATAAACATCACTAAGGAAAATGATGTAAAAGTAGAGGTGACTCTTGGAGGTGTGTTGTCTTCGAAGAAAGGGCTGAACTTGCCTGATACAAAGATTTCCCTCCCCGCATTAACTGAAAAGGATTTAATAGACCTTGACTTTATCATAGAACAGAAGTGTGACTGGGTAGCGTTAAGCTTTGTGCGTAGTGTAAAAGACATCGTGATACTTCGAAGTAAGTTGGATGAGAAGAAGAGTAAGACAAAGATCATCGCTAAGATTGAAAAGCCAGAAGCGTTGGTAAATATCCGTGATATCATCGTAGAAAGTGATGCCATCATGGTTGCCCGTGGTGATTTGGGTGTTGAATTGCCAGTAGAAAGGATTCCATTGATTCAAAGGGATTTGATTAGAAAGTGCATTCACCGTGCAAAACCAGTGATTGTAGCTACACAGATGATGGAAAGTATGATTGACAGGGTAAAACCAAACCGTAGCGAAATAACTGACGTTGCCAATGCGGTGTTGGAAGGTGCTGATGCGGTGATGCTTAGTGGCGAAACTGCCGCTGGCCAACATCCTGCTTTGGTAGTAGAAACAATGCGTAAAATAATAGGAGAGGTGGAGCAAAAAGAATATCGCTATAACCGCGAGGATGATTTGAAGCCACAACCACACTCACCTTCTTTTTATAGTGATGCCATCTGTTACAATGCTTGTAAACTGGCTGCCGACATTAGTGCAAGAGGTTTGATTGGGATGACTCAAAGTGGAAAGACTGCTTTCATGTTGAGTAGCTATCGTCCAGCATCACCATTGTATGTTTTTACCAAAGAGAAAACATTGGTAAATCAGTTGAGTTTGAGTTGGGGTGTACGTGCTTTTTACTACGACCAAGAAACCTCTTTGGATAATATGATTGATGATCAGATTTCAATCTTAAAAGAGAATGGCTTAGTGAAATCGGGAGATGTTGTTGTAAATACAGGAAGCACGCCTGTACATTTACATTTGCCAACCAATATTATCAAACTGACAAAAGTGGAAGATTAGTTATAAGTTGGCAGGTAATAAGTAAGTAGGTCTAATGGTATAAGTGTTAAAGCATATATCATTAGACCTTTTTTTTATGGATATTCAGTTATTGGTAGGTCTATCTAGTCGAGCAAAATAGTTAAGTACTATTAAAATGTTGGAAGTAAATGAATGAATAAAATTGGCAAGCCCCGGTTGGGCTTTGCTGTTTGGTTGAAGTCTGTTCGTTCGATATAAGAATAAATGCATGATTTGGATATACCCGACTTTAAGTATTTTTTTATAATGAATAAGTAAATATTTTTTTTTGTGTTGTAGAGTTGAAAAAGCTTGTACACTCATTCTCATTCCATGTCAGGTTTTGTATAGGGATCTCATTATAATCTGATTTTTTATATTGAATCTACTATAAAATAATACTTAATGGCCAATAAAAAAGGGAACTACCGTTAAGTAGTCCCCTTTCTCTAAGTTTATAATTATCCTTATTTAAGATAACCCAATATCTTCAACATACTTTGAGCGGATTGTTCCTTTGCATACACCCAATCTTCCAGAACACCCTGCTTATTGTACTCAATAATGATGTGTTTGGGTGAAGGAATCAGGCAATGCTTGATGCCACCATAACCACTTATCTGATCTTGGTAAGCGCCTGTATGGAAAAAGCCAACATACAACGGTTCTTTATTACTTTCCTCCTCACCTTTATAGTTATTAGTCAGTTTGGGTAGAAATACTTCGTTGATATGTTCCTCGCTATCATAATAATCATGACTGTCGCAGGTAATTCCTCCCAGAACCACCCGATGATACTCGTTGTCCCATTTATTGACAGGTAACATCAGGAATTTCTCGCCGATACCCCATGTATCCGGAAGCGTAGTGATAAAAGATGAGTCAATCATATACCAGCACTCCCTGTCGTTCTGAACTTTCTGACCAATTACGCTATAGATGTGCGCCATACTTTCACCAACAGTAAAGCTACCGAACTCAGTAAAGATGTGCGGCATAGCAACTTTGGCTTTTTTGCAGGCACGTTTGATGTTACCCACAATTTCGTTGATCATAAACTGATAATCGTAATCGAACCCAAGCGAATGTTTGATAGGGAAGCCACCACCGATATTGATAGAATCTAATTCGGGGCAGATTTTCTTCAATTGACAGTAGAGATTGATTACTTTATTCAGCTCACTCCAATAGTAAATGTCGTCCTTAATACCTTTATTCAAGAAGATATGAAGCATTTTCAGTTGAAACTTATCTTCGAAGCCTTCAATCTCATCTACATAAAACTCAAGGATATCCTTGGCCCTGATTCCGAGACGGGAAGTGTAGAAAGGGAAAGAAGGTTCCTCTTCAGCAGCCACCCGGATGCCCAGTTTGAAAGGTGCTTTTACCGTTTTGCGGTAAGCTTCCAGTTCTTCTTTATTATCTAGTACAGGAATTACATTTTTGAATCCACTATTGATAAGGCGTGCAATCCGATTGGTATATGCTTTCTGCTTATATCCATTACAGATGATAAAGGTTTCTTTATTAACCTTTTTCTTTAGATAAAGCTGATTGATAATTTCAATATCGTACGCATAAGACGTCTCCAAATGAATCTGGTGCTTCAAAGTTTCCTCAACAATAAACGAAAAGTGGGAACTTTTTGTGCAATAACAATAGTTGTAAGTGCCTTCGTACTTATGTTTCTTGAAGGCTTTCTCAAACATGTCCTTTGCTTTATTTATCTGCATCCCAATTTTAGGTAAATAGGTAATCTTTAGGGGAGTACCATACTTATCTATCAGGGCTTTGACGTCTACATTGTTAAACATCAGATACCCATCATCATTCAATTTATAACCTTCCTGTGGAAAGTGGAAAGTTTGATTCACCAACGAGGTGTAAGAATTGTTCATCTAAGAACTTGGTTTAATGCGTGAAAATAAATTGATTAAGTTACCCAAAAAGTAGGCAAATGTAATAGTTTGAAACACATCAGACATAAAAAAAGCTGAAGCAATTAAACTCCAGCTTTTATTTATTTATCACTGTTTGCTTTACTTAACAGAATCTACCAATGCTTTGAAACTTTCAGGGTTGTTCATAGCCAAATCAGCTAATACCTTACGGTTCAAATCGATACCTTTTTCAGATAATTTGTGAATAAACTGACTGTAAGTCAATCCTTCTGCACGAACACCCGCATTGATACGAGCAATCCACAATTGACGGTATTCTCTTTTCTTCAACTTACGACCAACATAGCTGTAAGTCAAACCTTTTTCTACGATATTTTTGGCAACGGTATATACGTTTTTACGTTTACCATAAAAACCTTTGGCTTGGTCGAGAATTCTTTTTCTCCTAGCCCTTGATGCTACTGCGTTTACTGAACGTGGCATAACTTATTAATTTTTCTCAGCGGAATTATCCACTAAATAATGTTTTTAAATGTGTTTACTTTTTTTCTTCTGGTCGCTTTTTTATTTTAAAGCTAGAAGACGCATAACGAAATCTTTGTTAGTAGAACCCAACATACCTTTCTTGCGAAGTGCACGTTTGCGTTTAGTAGATTTCTTGGTTAGAATGTGACGTTTGAACGCCTTTTGAAATGTGATTTCGCCTGTGCCGGTTACTTTGAACCTTTTCTTAGCACTTGAGTTTGTTTTAACCTTTGGCATATAAATAATCTTATTAAGATTACACCCTACTGGCGTCTCGAACAGACGAGAACTTGTTGAGCCGTTTGGGAAAGGGCGCAAATGTAGGGAAAAAATTCAAATGATGTGTGTTAGTAGTCAGAAAAATCAGTGCTATTAATACGCCGCCATGATTCCTACATAGTTAGAGGGCGTTATTTTCTTTAATTCTGCCTTCAAATCATCACTAACTGTCAAGGTATCTATGAAAGTATGAATGGTCTTTTTATCAATCGAATGCTTTCCGCGTGTAAGCCCTTTCAATGCCTCATAAGGGTTTGGATAATTTTCTCTACGTAGCACTGTTTGTATTGCTTCTGCTACTACTGCCCAGTTGTTTTCAAGGTCATCGTGCATTTTAGCTTCATTCAGCAATAATTTTCCTAAACCTTTATTCAGACTTTTAACAGCAAGCAACGTGTGTGCAATGGGCACGCCCAGATTGCGCAATACAGTGCTATCTGTAAGGTCTCTTTGCAAACGACTGATGGGAAGTTTGGCAGAAAAGTGCTCCAACAAAGCATTTGCAATACCTAGATTGCCTTCTGCATTCTCAAAATCTATCGGGTTTACTTTGTGAGGCATCGCCGAAGAACCAACTTCCCCTTCTTTGGTCTTCTGCTTGAAATAATCCATACTGATATACGTCCAGATGTCCCTGCAAAGGTCAATTAGTATGGTATTGATGCGTTTGATGGCATCGCAATGTGCAGCCAGATTATCATAATGCTCTATTTGTGTGGTAAACTGCATCCGTTGCAAGCCAAGATATTTATCTACAAACTCATTTCCTAATTTAACCCAGTTTTTCTCTGGAAAAGCAATATTATGTGCGTTGAAATTACCTGTAGCTCCCCCAAATTTGGCAGCATAGGGGATATAAGAAAACAATTGTATCTGGTTGGCAATGCGTTCTACAAAAACCATCACTTCCTTACCTAAAATAGTAGGGGAGGCTGGTTGACCGTGTGTTCTTGCCAGGATAGGAATAGCTTTCCAGATGGTGGCAAGCTGGTGTAAATCGTGTTGTAGATTAGCTATTGCGGGCAAATAATCCAGTTCCATACAATGTTTCCAGCTAAGTGGTATGGCGGTATTGTTGATGTCTTGGGAAGTTAAGCCAAAATGCACCCATTCCTTCAAAGGAACGATGCCAATGCGCTCAAATTGTTCTTTTATGAAGTATTCAACTGCCTTTACATCATGATTTGTGATGGCTTCTATGTCTTTTATTTTCTGTGCATCCTCCAAGCTAAATTCCTCCGCAATTGCGTTTAGTTCTTGCTTTTGTTTAGATGTTAATTTGAAGAATTTCTTATCAGACAAGAACAAAAAATAGGCTATTTCTACCTGAACACGGTATTTGATGAGGGCAAACTCGGAAAAGTAGTTGCCTAAATGATTGACTTGTTTGTGATAGCGTCCATCAATTGGCGAAATAGCTGTTAAATTGTTTAGTTCCATGCTGAAGAATAAGTAGTTATGTATGAACAATATTTGTTGGAAAGGCTGCGAATGTACAATTAGTGCATTTTAACCGCAATAAAAATGTTTCTTTGGTGCGAAAAAAGGAAAATAGTGGAGAAAATAAAGGTAGGGGCTGTTAGTTATCTAAATACGAAACCGCTGTTGTATGGGATCAAAAGAAGCGGCGTATTAGACAAGATTGATTTGATTGAACAATATCCTTCTTCAATAGCCGCAATGTTATTGGAGAACAAAATAGACGTGGGACTGGTTCCTGTTGCCATTATTCCTAAATTGAAAGAGGTATTTATCGTCACGGATATCTGTATCGGCGCCAATGATGCGGTTGCTTCTGTTTGTTTGTTTAGTGAAGTACCTATTGAGCAGGTAGAAAGGGTTTTATTGGATTATCAAAGCAAAACTTCCATCAATCTTTTTAAGGTATTGATAAAGGAATACTGGAAAAAAGAAGTAGTGATAGAAGATGCCAAGCCTGGTTATCAGCAAGATATAGAAGGGACTACAGCGGGAGTGGTTATTGGCGACAGGGCTTTTGAACAGCGAGCTATTTCATCATATATCTATGATTTGGCAGAAGCTTGGAAAGACCATACAGGACTTCCTTTTGTATTTGCAGCATGGGTTGCCAACAAGCCTTTACCAGCAGATTTTATTGTTGAATTTAATGAGGCCAATCAATATGGACTTCTTCATTTAGATGAAGTAATTACCGAAAACCCTTATCCTCTGTATGATTTAAAGAAATATTACACCAAAGATATCAGCTATCATTTAACAGACGATAAGCGAAAAGGGCTTGCTTTATTCCTGGAAAAGTTAAAAGAGGTGTAAACCCTTTGAAGGTTTTTAACTAATTTATATTTTCTTGTTTATCTGCCAACAATTTTACGCCATCCATGATTTTATTGATGTTCTTATAGCTGTATTTGTAAAGGATAGTTGCATGATTCATTAAGAAATAAGTTGAATTTACCCTTGCTGCCGTCTTTATAACAGTTGCATCGCACTTCAAGATTATAATATGGTGTGCTGCGAGCATATTGGCCTCGTCATAAGATTGTGACGTTACATAAAACAACGGGATATTGTTGCTAGTGCAGAAGTTTTTTACCTTTTGTAAGTTATCAAACCATTCATTAAAGTTGGTATGATAGTAATTATCCATCACCAATACATATTTGGGCAGTGCAAATAGTGCTTGCGTGGTATCGTTTCCACTGGTAGTTGTCAATGTGAAATCGGTAATCTTAGCACCACCTGTTCCTTTTCTGATCAACTTGTCAAATCTGCTTACATACACATAGTTACTGTCAAAGTCGTCTGGAAAGTGATTCTGATCAAATTCTAAAGTCTTATTTCCCTTTTTATATCTGTAAGTAATTACGGTACTGTCGGGTATATAGTCCTTTGGTTTCTGCATTTGCTCAATTAGGTTGTTCCCTACTTTAAAAGGTAGGCAATCTATAAACGGAAGGTAGTTTAGTACGACATCCTGAATAAAAACACAGGCAGCCAAACTAACCATCAAGACAATATTATTTATAAAATGGGAGAAAAGCGGAAGGGCTTCCTTTTGAAAGATTGCCAGAAAGAGTATTAATACAAGTAAAGCCAGGTCTTTTCCAAAACTCATGGCAGGCGTCAGGGGCAAGCAGTCTCCCAAGCAACCACATGTTTTTATTTTGCCACTCAAAAGCGCATAACCCGTGAGGAAAGTGAAGAAAATAATGAGTAAGAGTAATAAACGAATGGTAAGCTTTATCCTAAAACCAATGATTAATGCTACACCGCAGCCTACCTCGAACATATTCATGATTACAGCCATGCCGAGGGAATATTTGTTGAAGAAAGGGATACCCCAAACCTCAAAAAATTCCTGCATCTTATAGCTCAATCCCAGCGGATCGTTCACTTTTATAAGCCCGGAAAAGATGAATAGCAGGCCAACTATCCAGCGAATGATCAATAATGTTTTTTTCATCTTAAGATAAGAATTGCTGTGGGGTGTTTTTCAAACTATTAATTTTACACGTATGAAAAGTAAACAAAACGAACAAATGTTCATTCTCAATTGCAAAGGAAAGGTATTCGTGCTTAATAAACCAATTGTAATGGGAATTATTAATGCCACTCCAGATTCTTTTTTTGAAGATAGTCGAAAGATGAATATAGAAGCCGCAATAGAAAAGGCAGCTGAGATGATAAACGAAGGGGCAAAGATTATAGACATTGGCGGGCAAACAACCAAACCGGGTAGCGACCCAATAACGGCAGCCGAAGAAATAGAACGTGTGGTGCCTATTATTGGTGCACTTACCAAAGCATTCCCCGAAACATTAATTTCAATTGACACTTACTGTGCAGTGGTTGCAAAGGCAGCAGTTGAAACGGGCGCAAGTATGGTAAATGATATTAGCGGGGGCTTGTTTGATGCGGATATGATAGCAACTGTTGCACAATTGAAAGTTCCATACATCTGCATGCACATACAGGGAACGCCAAAAACAATGCAAGAGAACCCTGTATATGGTAACGTTACGAATGAAGTGCTGGATTTTTTTAGCAAAAGGATTGCAGCTTGCAAAGAAGCCGGTATTATGGATGTAATTGTGGATGTAGGCTTTGGTTTTGGCAAAACGATTGAACATAATTATCAGTTATTAAACTCGCTGGAGGCTTTCAAGATGTTGGGTAAGCCATTGTTGGTAGGTGTTTCCAGGAAAGGAATGATTTACAAACCGCTAGGGAGTACTGCCAGGGATGCATTAAACGGAACTACTGTGGTGAATACGATTGCCTTGCAAAAAGGGGCAAACATACTGCGGGTACATGATGTAAAAGAAGCAAGGGAGGCAATTGAATTATTGAATTTGATGAAGGGTTAGATTTGGATGTGCATTAAATGTTATAACTGTTTCAATCAAACCCATTACCTTTCCAAAAAATATTAAATCATGGAATTCTTTATTCATTTTTGGTGGTTAATTATATTGGTCGTTATCATTTCAAGCGGCCTGCTCACTGTCAACCAAGGTACTATAGCTGTTATCATTATGTTTGGTAAATACCAACGGATATTGCTTCCGGGTTTACGATTCAAGATACCTCTTATTGAACAGATATACAAACGAATCAGCATTCAGAACAGAAGTGTGGAGCTTGAGTTTCAGGCAGTTACAATAGATCAGGCAAATGTTTACTTTAAGAGTATGTTATTGTATTCTGTACAGAATTCAGATGAAGAAACTGTAAAGAAGGTAGCGTTTAAATTCATTAGTGATAAAGACCTGATGCAAGCTTTGATTCGGACTGTAGAAGGCTCTATCCGTGCTTTTGTTGCGACCAAAAAGCAAGCAGAGATATTGACTGCGCGCAGGGAAATTGTAGATTATGTGAAGGAGCAAATAGATCATTCATTAGAAGAGTGGGGCTATCATTTGCAGGATTTACAGATTAATGATATCACTTTTGATAAGGCGGTAATGGATAGCATGAGTAAAGTGGTCGCTAGCAATAACTTGAAAGCAGCTGCTGAAAATGAAGGTCAAGCCTTATTGATTACCAAGACAAAAGCAGCCGAAGCAGAGGGTAACGCCATTAAGATTTCTGCTGAAGCGGAAAAAGAAGCTGCAAGACTTCGCGGACAAGGGGTTGCTTTGTTTAGAGAAGAGGTTGCCCGTGGTATGAGTCAAGCCGCAGAACAGATGAAAGAAGCCAATTTAGATACCAATGTCATCCTGTTTAGTATGTGGACAGAAGCAATCAAGAATTTTGCTGAATTGGGCAGTGGTAATGTGATCTTCCTGGATGGCAGTGCCGAAGGAATGGATAAGACCATGAAACAGATTATCGGGATGATGAAGATGAAAGAAAAAGAAGGAGTAGGGCATAAGGGGTAAGTAGTAAGACATATTTTGGAATTAGCCGGTATTAGGTTACGTAAATGCGTTGGCTCTTCTTTTAAACTATGGATTTAACGGTTAGTCCCTATTTCAGAGAAGTGAATAAAGGTGCTTGAAAAGTTAATCGTTTGATAATTTACCCACACTTCAAAGTAGTTGCAATTAAAGCAATTACTTTAGCCATCATAAAATAAATATTGTTATGATTTATCTACTCCAAGTTAGTAATGCACTTGCCGATTCTACTACTAAAGCAATTGCTAGTGCGATTCCTGTTGCCGAAAAGATATCAATGTGGGACTTGCTGCAAAAAGGTGGGTTCATCATGTATCCTTTATATTTTCTCTTTATAATAACACTGTTTGTTTTCTTCGAAAGGTTGATTGCCATCAGTAAAGCATCTAAAATTGATGCAGGTTTTATGAGTGTTATTCGTGACAACATTATCTCTGGCAATATTACAGCGGCAAGGAATCTTGCTAAGAATGCAAACAACCCTGTTGCAAGGATGATCGATAAAGGTATTCAGCGCATTGGAAAGAGCATTGATGCCATAGAGAAGAGCATGGAGAACGTGGGTAAGCTGGAGATGTATAAAATGGAACGTAACCTTTCTATCCTATCATTAGTTGCGGGCATTGCGCCTATGTTTGGGTTCTTGGGAACTATAGTTGGGATGGTTCAGTTGTTTTATGGCATTGCATCCACTGGTGAATATACACTAGGAACGATTGCTGGTGGGATCTATACCAAGATGGTTACAAGTGCATCTGGTTTGATTATCGGGTTGATTGCATACGTGGGTCACAACTTCTTAAGTACCCAAATAGACAAAACAGCCAACAAGATGGAGTCTGCTAGTGCCGACTTTATTGATATGTTGCAAGAGCCTACCAGATAATCTTCTTTTTCACTACACATTACTTTTTGTATGAACATACGTAAAAGATTAAGGAATCACCCCGAAGTGCATACTGGCGCTTTGAACGATATACTGTTTATACTATTGTTGTTTTTCCTGATTGTATCTACTCTGGCAAACCCCAACGTTATCAAGGTATCTAACCCTAAAGCAAAAAGCGATACAAAAGCAAAGCAAACTGTGGTTATTACGGTAGATAAAGACCAGAAATTATATATAGGACAGAAGCCTGTATTGGTAGATAGCTTGGAAGGTGTGCTTAGAACCTATCTTGCCAATGAAACCGATAAACCTTCTGTTGTAATAAACGGGGACAGCACTTCACACTTAGGCACTGCTATAAAAGTGATGCAGATTATCAAAAAAGTAGGTGCAACACCGGTTATGGCTGTTGATAATAGCGGTGTTAAATAGAACAACTTCATTTCAAAATAGTACTACTAAAAATGCCTCCCTATTTAAGGGAGGCATTTTTAGTAGTACTATTGTTAATACAAACTAGACAATTTTCTTTCTACGCTCTATCTCCCTTTTTATCAAATTGAGTTCCCTTCCTGTTTGTCCACTGATACTTGTATTTTCTTGGGCTCTTCTCATCAGATAAGGAATTACATCCTTCAACGGACCGAACGGCAGGTATTTACTCACTAAATATCCCGCACTTGCCAGATTAAAAGTAATGTTATCACTCATCCCATATAGCTGCGAGAAATGAACGCGGGGGTGACTGTTTGGCAATCCTTTTTCTTGTAATAAACGCGTTGCAAGCAGGTTGCTAGCTTCATTGTGTGAGGCAATGATAACAGCGATGCTATCCAAATGATCTATGCAATATTTGATGGCAGCATCAAAGTCGCGATCTGTGTCTTCCTTGTTTTCCTGAATGGGAGAGGGGTACCCTCTTTGTGTTGCTCTGGTTCGTTCCTTGTCCATGTAGGCACCTCTCACCAGCTTTATTCCCAACACAAAACCTCTTTCTTTCGCTATTTTGTGAGATAGTTGCAAAAAGTTCAACCTGTCGTGACGATACAGTTGTATTGTATTGTACACAACGGCTCGTTCTTTATTAAACTCCTCCATCATTTCAATCAAAAGCCTGTCCACGGGGTCTTGCAACCAACTTTCTTCTGCATCTACCCAAACCCCGATTCCTGCTTGTGCCGCTGCTTCACAAATACGATACATCCGGTCGCTCACCCTGTCCCAAGCTGCTTCTTCCTCTTCGTGGTCATGCACGCCACTACGCAAACGTGGCGCTTCGTTCAAGGTTTTTAATAATTCAGCACTGGCAAATGCCGAAACTTTTACACTTATAAAGGGAATGTTGGGTTGTGCAGAAGCATATTTTATAACCTTAATAAACTGTTCAGTCGCATTCTCAAAATTTTCTTCTCCTTCCTTGGCTTCTATACCATAATCCAGCACAATCTTTACATCATACTTACCCAATGTTTTTGCCAGTGGAGCAGTGGCTTCCAAGGTTTCGCCGCCAACAAATTGTTTGAAGATTGTATTGCTCACTATCTTATTGATAGCAGGTACATTGCATTTAATTAATAGTGGGGTAATCCTGGTAGCTGCTGGCACAAAAAGGGGATAGCCCATTGTGCGGAACAAAAACCTAGACCGCTTCAAGTCTTTGTCAGTCTTGTAAGCGTAAGCGTTTACGATGTTATCAAAAGAAAGGTCTGTCATGTTATAAATAATAAAAAACGTAGATATTTACAAATTATTGCACATAAAAGGTGCATCCACCGAAAATATATCCTCAAGTTTTTTGCTCAAGGTATTCCAAAGAAAAGCCCCTCCGTACAGAGGGGCTTAATATTCCAAACAAAATGCGTACCTAAAGTTAGGACAGGCTATTATTTTTTTGCAAACAAATGAACTGTTACCAATACATCATCAGCAATCATTCCTTTGCCATAACCCAATCCAGCAGCAATTCTGTCTAATGAGAAAGAAGCTTCTGCAAAGAACTTATCAGTCTTTGTGTTTCTGATAGTAGCAACCAATTTAACTGGAGAGGTCACTCCTTTCAATGTCAAGATACCGTCAATAGTCGCTTTATTATCAGAAGTGTACGTTACGTTTGAGATAGCGTAAGTAGCTTCTGCGCTTTTTGCAACGTCAAAGAAATCTGGAGATTTCAAGTGACCTTCCAATTTTGCACCTGCATCATCGGTAATCTTAAGAGAAGACAAGTCAATAGTGAATTTACCCCCAGTCAGTTTTCCATTTTCTACAGAAACTTCACCACTTTTTAACAAAAAGAAACCTGGATGGTATCCTTCAGACTTACTTCCCACAAATTCAACCTTGCTTTTTGCAACATCGGCTGTAAGTACATCTCCACCTGCTTTTGTTGTAAAAGAGAAAATGCCTGCCGTAGATACTAGCAAAGCTGCTGCGATAACAATTTTTTTCATAATAATGTGTTTTTTTTAGTATTTAAATTTAATAATTGCCCGCAAGGTAAAGAAACAGTCGATACCCTCAATAGAGTATTTGTTAATATTTCTAATTTCATAATTTTGGGATGGGCAGGAAACATACGGTACGCAGTTAGTTGAAAAGAACATCAAATCTGGACATCTGTAATAACAGCTTCTTACATTTATTCAAAAAGGACATTCCAGAAATAAACACAATAGGTTATTATGCCAATTGCACATAAGGACCCTAACCCAATCCAGAAAAATGGAAAAATTATTTCGTCTTCTTTATCATCAAATAATAGCCTTGTATTATCATCTGGATTAACCAAAATCGATACGGTAGTGCCAACCGGATATCGAGGCATGTCTGTATTATAATAGTCAGATCTAATTCTTATCGTCTCGCCATTTCTATCAGTGTATTCTACTACCGGATAATAAATATCATGGTTGTATCTACTCCTATCAGTAGCATAACGGTTATCTACAATAACTCCTTCTGTCTTGTAGTAAATCTTCTTCTTTTTTTTATAAAAATTATACTGAATCACACCTTTTAGTATGCTGAAAAAACAACCTAACAGCAAAACAGTAATTAATGTCCCCATCCTTTACAGTAGATTAAGAAGCTGTTTGAATAATGATTTCGAACAGAGATTTTAAGAAAATCTAGAGTAACAGAATGATTCTTACACAATGTTCATTTCACAAATTAACAACATTCAAATCTTTCACCAAAAAACTATTGAAAATATAATCTTGATAAATCAACCAAACCGAAGCCTATGGGCACTAAGCTAGGAACAAAGCAGCCTTTAAACGTATGATTTAATACCCTAATTCTCTCTACATTTTGTCTTACGAGCGACATGATATTGTCGTTCAGCAATACCCATCTGTCTTACGAACGACATAATGTTGTCGTTCGAACGATACGAATGGGTCGTTCAGCGACACCCATTTGTCTTACGAACGACATACTATTGTCGTTCGAACGATACGAATGAGTCGTTCAGCAATACCCATCTGTCTTACGAACGACATACTATTGTCGTTCGAACGATACAAATGAGTCGTTCAAACAACTAATATACTGCCAAATAGAGAGATGAATGTATTGGCGAGCTGATACAATGTTACGCTCTTCCCGGTAGACACAAAACAAAAATCCCTCAAAGAATCTACTTCAAGGGATTGTTTATGAAATATGCTTCAACTTATAACTTATAACTTATAACTTATAACTTATAACTTATAACTCATAACTAAAAAAGCAAATCACTAAGCTTTGGCTCGTTGATAATACTTATTTTCCCTCCCTTGATCTCTATCAAGCCCTCCGCTTTAAAATCGCTTAGGGTACGGATAAGCGACTCGGTGGCAGTACCCACATAGTGCGCAATATCATCGCGGGAGATGTCTATCGTCTGACCATCCTTGTTTTTATTAAATTTGGTGTGGATATCAATCAATGCCTTTGCAATCCTTTTACGAAGGGAGTCATAAGCCAGATTAAGCAATCTGGTTTCCTTTTCCTTCATGTTGCTTGTAATCAGTTTGATAAACTTAGTCGCAATATTGATGTCATTAAACACCAGTTGCACAAATTCTTCTCTAGGAATAATGGCTACTTCCGAATCTTTCAACGCATCGGCAGAGTCTTCATAATTATGTTCTTCCAACAGAGGTACATACCCAATAAAATCGCCAGGTGCATACAAATTAGTGATGTATTCCTTGCCATCATCATTTGTTTGATACGCTTTAATCTGTCCGCTCTTCAGATAGTACAAATACTTAGGTCGCTTTCCTTCGCTGTATAGCATTTGTTTTTTGTAAACCAGATGCGTATCATAGCTGTCCAGATCCATCTTCAACAAACCGCTACTCTGCAACTGCTTCATCAGCTCATTTACGCCCTTGTTGTCTCCTTCATATTTCTTTTTCAGGATTTCTTGCTTCTTCAGTCTCGATTCAATGGCACTCAACAACTCAAAGTCATCAAATGGTTTGGTAATGTAGTCATCAGCACCCATATCCATCCCTTTTCTTAGGTCACTACGCTCTGCTTTGGCAGTAAGGAAAACAAACGGAATGTCCTGTGTATCTGGGTTCTTTCTCAATAAATGCAGTACGCCATAGCCATCTAGTTCGGGCATCATGATGTCGCAAACAATCAAATCTGGTTTGTTGGCAATAGCCAGTTCAACCCCTTTTCTACCGTCTTCTCCCTGTAATGTCTTGTACCCGTCAAGTGACAATATTTCAGCAATGTTTTCCCTGATGTCCTTGTGGTCGTCAATTATTAATATTGTATGCATAGATGTAAATTTAAATAAAGGTAGCTTTCTAACACTGTCCAAAAAGGACTTTCACAAAGTACACAATGCTTGTTTTTCCCTTTGTGGTTCTTGGTGTTTCCTGATTGTCTTTTATTGCTGACTAAAATACGGTGCAATGTTAGAACGGGCAAAATAAAGATGTATTGATGAAAGTCATACATAAAAGTGAGACCTATCACTCGATAAAACTTTCGCTTTTGGGTATTTTGCTGCATAATATCATAACATGGCTATTACTGCTGTCAACACAACTCAATGTGCACACTGTGGAGAGGATTGCACCAACGAACAAATACATTTTCACGATAAAGACTTTTGCTGCCGGGGATGTAAAATGGTCTATCAGTTATTGACTGATACAGGCCTATGCGATTATTATCAGTTGAATGATAAACCAGGCATCAACCAGAAGGCTGCTTCAAGAAAAGATAAATTTGCTTTTTTGGATGATAAATCCATTGCCCAGCAATTGGTGACCTTTAGTAATGACGAACAGACGCATGTTTGTTTTTATCTGCCACAGATGCATTGCAGCTCCTGCTTGTATGTATTGGAGAACTTGCATAAACTGAACAAACAGATTGTTTCGTCGGCAGTCAACTTCACATCCAGGGAAGTGAGTGTCATCTTCAACAAAGGTATTTCGCTAAGGGAAGTCGCAGAGTTACTTACTTCCATCGGTTATGAGCCTTACATCAGTTTAAATAATTTGGGTACAAAAAAACCAAAGGCCGATAAAACAATGGTGTACAAAGTAGGTATTGCGGGATTCTGTTTTGGCAATGTAATGATGATGAGCTTCCCCGAATATCTGGGACTTAGCCAATTCGAAACCAATCTACAGTTTACATTTCGCGTGCTCAATGTACTGCTTGCGTTGCCCGTTTTCTTTTATTGTGCGCAACCATTTTATATTTCGGCTTGGAAGGGATTAAAACATAAGTTCCTTAATATAGATGCACCCATTGCACTGGCAATTATTGTTACGTTTGACAGAAGTATCTATGAAGTGATTTCCGGACACGGATCTGGTTACTTCGACTCCATGACTGGCATTGTTTTCTTTATGCTGGTAGGAAGGGTGCTGCAGGATAAAACCTATCAGCAACTTTCATTCGAGCGCGATTATACGTCTTACTTCCCAGTTGCAGTAAGTGTAATGAAAGATGGGGGAGAAGTACCTACTTCTTTGCCAAACATTAAGCTGGATGATACCTTATTGATACACAATGAAGAATTGATTCCTGCCGATGGTATCCTTACAAAAGGAAAGGCATTGATTGATTATAGTTTTGTAACCGGTGAATCGATTCCTGTTCTAAAGGAAATGGGAGAAATAGTATATGCGGGCGGCAAACAACGTGGCGGTAATATTGAGATACTTGTGATGAAAGAAGTTTCGCAAAGCTACCTCACTAGTTTATGGACAAAAGATGAAGTAAGGGCTACCAATGAAGCCACCCCTTCTTTTGTGCATCTACTTAGTCGTTATTTTACCTATATCGTATTTAGTATTGCCATTATTACTGCTGTCTATTGGAGTCTGCACGATACCAGTAGAATATGGAATGCCGTTACTGCCATCTTGATAATTGCTTGCCCTTGTGCCTTATTATTATCTAGCACGTTTACCAACGGTAATGTGCTGCGTATTCTTGGAAACAATCATTTCTATTTACGTAGTGCAGAAGTAATCGAAGCTGTTGCTAAAGTAAATCATGTCGTATTTGATAAAACAGGTACATTAACAACCATACAATCCCAGGATGTTTCCTACAAGGGACTTCCGCTCTCAGGCAAACAACTGCATAGTATTGCTACATTGGCTGCACAATCGAACCATCCTTTAAACAAGATGTTGGTAAAACACCTGAACAATATGCTTTCCAAAGAACTGGAAATAGAAGGATTCAACGAATATACAGGGAGAGGAGTAGAAGGTGTTGTAGATGGTGAATTGTTTTCCATTGGATCATATAACTTCATCACAGGGCTTAAGCCAAAGGCAACTACAGATACAGGTGTGTTTGTTTCACAAGGCGGTAAGTTATTGGGACAATTTATTTTTCATAATCACTACCGCAAACATATTACTACGCTGATAGGACAGTTGAAGTCCGATTATCCACTGTCTGTCATTTCTGGGGATAATGATGGGGAAGCGCAGAATCTGAGAAATCTCGTTGGAGAAAATGCAACCTTATTATTTCATCAGCAACCAGAAAATAAGCTTAAATACATTGAGACTTTGCAAGGAGAAGGTAGTCGGGTGATGATGATAGGTGATGGACTGAACGATGCCGGCGCATTAAAGAAAAGTGATGCTGGCATAGCCGTTGCCGAAGATTGTAATAATTTTACCCCTGCCAGTGATGCAATCATTGAAGCCAAACAGTTACCCAATCTGTATCGGTTTATACAGATGTGTCGGGCAAACAAACGCATTATCATGACGAGCTTTGTATTGTCTATTGCCTATAATCTGATCGGGCTATTCTTTGCCGTACAAGGCACATTATCCCCATTGATTGCCGCTATATTGATGCCTTCAAGTTCATTGACCATCCTGCTGATTACTTTTGGTAGCAGCAACATTGTCGCAAGATGGCTAGGATTAAAGCTGAAAGAATAGCTTTAATCCTTGTTGTGAAATTTGAATTTAACCTACAGGTCTAGTGAGCTACCAACCAATTCTCGCCTACACCTACTTCAGCTTCCACAGGTACATCATTGGGTAACAATAAAGCCGATTTCATTCCTTCTAGTATCAGTGGTTTCAATATATCCAACTCTTCTTTGAGGGCATCAAATACCAGTTCATCATGTACCTGCAATATCATTTTAGATTGTAGCTTCTGCTCTTTGATGGCGGCATGGATTTTTATCATCGCCAGCTTAATCATATCTGCTGCTGTACCTTGTATCGGACTATTTACTGCATTTCGTTCTGCATAGCCTCTTACGGTGAAGTTGCTGGAAGAAATGTCGCGCAGCCAACGTTTTCTGCCTAGTAAAGTTTCTACATAACCGTTTTCTTGTGCAAACTTTACAATGTCGGTCATGTAAGTGGTGATGCCCACAAACTCTTTCTTGTAGTTGTCAATAATCTCCTTCGCCTCTGTGCGGGAGATGCCTAGGTTATCCGCCAATCCAAACGCCCCCTGTCCATAGATAATTCCAAAGTTGACACTCTTTGCTTTATACCGTTGCTCTTTGGTTACTTCACGCTCGTCAATACCATAGACCTTGGCAGCAGTGGCCGTATGAATATCCTTTCCTTGTCTGAACGCTTCACACATGTTTGGGTCGCCACTCATTGCAGCAACAATACGTAGTTCTATCTGCGAATAATCGGCGCTCACCAAGATGTGCTTTTCATCCCTTGGGATAAATGCCTTTCTTATCTCTCTTCCCTTCTCCGAACGGATGGGTATGTTTTGCAGATTGGGGTTGTTACTACTCAACCTTCCCGTCACCGCCACCGCTTGTGCATAGCTGGTGTGTACGCGTCCGGTTTTACTGTTCACCATCAATGGAAGTGCATCTACATAAGTACTTTTCAGTTTTGTCAACTGCCTGAAACCCAATATGTCTGCCACTATCTTATTCTGGTGAGACAGTTTCTGCAACACATCTTCACCTGTGGCATACTGACCTGTTTTTGTTTTCTTGGCTTTAGGATCTAGCTTTAGTTTGTCGAATAATACTTCGCCTAATTGCTTGGGTGAAGCTAGGTTGAACCGAACACCTGCCTGTTCGTAGACATTATTCTCGAATATCTTAGCATCTTTCTCCAACTCCACGCTATACTCTTTCAAGAAGCTCATATCAATCCGCACACCTTCAAACTCCATATCAGTCAATACTTTCACCAATGGGTTCTCTGCCGTTTCCAGTACCCTTTCTACTTTTTTGGAGGTTACTAAGGGTTCAAATACCTTCTTTAATTGTAGGGTGATGTCGG
The DNA here is from genome assembly GCA_903895845.1 of uncultured Chitinophagaceae bacterium. Taxonomy (GTDB): domain Bacteria; phylum Bacteroidota; class Bacteroidia; order Chitinophagales; family Chitinophagaceae; genus Parasediminibacterium. Next base: position 32,027 of record CAITVK010000080.1, on the reverse strand, counting down.
CATCTTCTGCAGCATATTCCTTTACCTTTTCCACTTCTACATCACGCATAGTCCCTTGACCAACCCCTTTCTTACCAATCAATTCATCAATATGTACAGGTTCGTAGTTCAAGTACTGACTACTCAATAAATCCATACTACGCCTGCCTTCCGGCTCAATTACGTAATGCGCAAGCATGGTGTCGTACACATTTCCCTTCAATTCAAAGCCATACCATTTCAACATCAACAGGTCATATTTAATGTTCTGACCTACCCAAACTATCTTTTCATTGTCAAACAAAGGCTTCAATTGGTTAAGAATAGCGATAGTTGCCTCTCGTTCAATAGGGCAGGGGATATAATAACCTTCCCCTTTTTGCACGGAAAAGCTCAATCCTACAAGGTCGGCTTGGTTGGCATCAATATGTGTGGTTTCGGTGTCAAAACATATTTCTTTACTAGAAGAAAGTTTGTTGACTAATGCGGCAATCTGCTCGGTAGAATCCACTAATTCATAGTGATGTGGGGTATTGTTGATATTTCCTCCAACTAAAACCTCATCCCCTAAAGTGAAGTTTGCAAGAACCCCATCAGCTTCAGGGATTGAGGGAGCAGGCTGATCAAATACACTTCCAAACAAACCAATTGTTTCTTGTCCTCCTTTAGGAACTAGCGTTGCTTGTTCCCCTTTAGGGGGGAGGGGTGTTGTCGGAATTGGCTCGAATAGATTCCCTTGGTTGGTAGGCGCATTACCAGAAGCTTTTTTGGTAGCCGTAAAGGATGGTGCAGGTAAAGGCAAGGCTTGTCCCAATATTCTAACTGCCATCGTCCTGAATTCCAACTCTGCAAATAGTTCATGCAGGGCTTCCTTATTCCATTCTTTCTGTCTGAAGTTTTCTTCATGAAACTCTACGGGCACATTCGTAATAATCGTCGCTAGTTTCTTGCTGAGTACTGCATTCTCTTTTCCGGCACGAACTTTTTCACCCAATGCACCTTTTATTTTGTCAGCATTTGCTAATACGCCTTCAAGTGTGTCATATTCTTTCAATAGTTTGGCAGCAGTCTTTTCGCCAACACCCGCAATGCCAGGTATGTTATCTACTGCATCGCCCATCAAGCCAAGTATGTCTATTACTTGATCCACCCGTTCTATATTCCACTTCTCACATACTTCTTTTGGTCCCATTATCTCCACATCGCCACCAGAATAACCAGGCTTATAGATGCTGATACCTTCACGCACCAACTGGCCATAATCCTTATCGGGAGTCACCATAAAAACCTCATAGCCAGCGTCGTGTGCTTCCCAAGCGAGGGTGCCAATTACATCATCTGCTTCATACCCTTTTACACCGATTACCGGAATGTTGAAGGCTTCCACCAAACGTTTAATATCAGGAATTGCCAATATCAGGTCTTCGGGTGCATCCTGACGGTTAGCTTTATATTCTGCAAAATCTATGTGGCGTTCTGTAGGGCCTTCCATATCAAAGCAGACGGCAAGATGCGTTGGTTTCTCACGCGCCATCAGGTCTACCAAAGCGTTGGTAAATCCAAATTGTGCATTGGTGTTTTTTCCCTTGCTCGTAATGCGGGGGCTACGGATGAGGGCATAATAAGCACGAAAAATGAGTGCGAAGGCATCTAACAGAAACAATTTCTTTTGCATCGGGCTAAGGTAAGGAGTGGCGGTGGATTTTCGGAATTAATGGAAGAAAGAAGTGGTTAGTTGTGTTGACATCCGTTGTTATTTCCGTTTCTGGGGTTAAACATTATTAAACTATTGTAAAATAATGGGGGTGCTCTAGAGGTCTGATAACCATATAGAAGTACCGAGAGAAACATCATTTTTACAAGAAAATATCACTTTTAGGAGCAGGGGTGTGGCCTGTCTACGTCATTAATCTCGCATTCCATGTTATTATTCTCGCGAGATTAATCATCCGTCATGCGAGATTAATGGTGCGAAATGAGCATTTATGATAATGTCCACTAAAGTGTGGATAATTGGAAAAGCCAAAATTGAGATTTCTTTGAAGATTTAATTGCCTTGCGAGTGATAATAAGCCTTTTCTTGACTGGGTCTTAGGATTATTAAGCAGCGTAAGGAAATAAATATTTAAATATTCTATTATGTTCTAGATGTCACCTCTGCAAGTAGCTTTTTATTTCCAAATATAATTGAGCCTAGTATATAAATTGGTACAATTGCTAGCATTATCCCAAGATATTTTAGTGATACCAAGATACAGTCCTCATAAATGGTTTCTAATTCTTTTTCATGACAATAAATGTTTTTATCGGGATTGGAATCAAGGTATTCTACGCATATTTCATCCCCAACTTTACCATCATAGATACTAAGTGTTTTTCCGGATACTTTTTTATTGTCAACTACAAATTCATAATACGCTACGTTTCTACTTCTTTTTACGTAGGAAATTTTGATAATCCTTGCTGTTGATATTTTAGAATTCGCTGCAATTGTATTTCGCAAGTTATTGTTTGAGGTAATGTTGAAATAGGAGAAGATAAGTATCATCATAAAGAAAATGATACTGAAAAGCAATATTTGCGAACTTGCCTTACGAACTTTTACCCAGTCAAGTTTTCTTGAATGCGTAGCACCCCTTTCATTTTGCCTTCTCAAACGCCTACTTTCTGACATATTTATATTTGAATAGTCTTATAATAAATAAAAATAAACTAAATATCTTCAATCCTCTCAATAAAAAAACGGTCTCCAACTTTCATTGAAGACCGCCTATTTATTTTAAAGTACTGAGTGCTTAACACTCATAACTCATCATTTATAACTCATAACTAAACTAGGCTACCGCTTGTCTTACCAAGTCAGCTGCTTCGCTTAACAAGATGGCAGATTGCACTTTTAAGCCACTTTCGTCTATTAGTTTCTTAGCTTCTGGCGCATTGGTACCTTGCAAACGAACGATGATAGGTATTTCGATGTTGCCCAACTTATTGTAAGCTTCAATAACACCAGCCGCAACACGGTCGCAACGAACAATACCACCAAATATGTTGATCAAGATAGCTTTTACATTAGGGTCTTTCATGATAATCCTGAAGCCAGCTTCTACTGTTTGTGCATTTGCAGTACCTCCTACATCCAGGAAGTTAGCAGGTTCACCACCGCTTAGTTTAATCATATCCATGGTAGCCATTGCCAAACCAGCACCGTTTACCATACAACCAACGTTGCCATCTAGTTTAACGAAGTTCAGGTTGAACTGACCAGCTTCTACTTCTGTAGGGTCTTCCTCGGTAACATCCCTCAATTGTGCAATCTCCGCATGACGCATTAATGCATTGTCATCCAAGTTCATCTTACAATCCACAGCAATCATCTTCTCATCGCTGGTCTTGAAGAATGGGTTGATTTCAATCATGCTTGCATCCAAACCAACATACGCATTGTATAGATTAGTTACGAACTTTACGCAATTCTTGAAAGCCTCACCACTCAAACCGAAGTTAAAAGCAATCTTACGTGCTTGGAAAGGCAACAACCCACCACCAGGATGAACTAGTTCCTTAAATATTTTCTCAGGGGTATGATGGGCCACTTCTTCAATGTCCATACCACCTTCAGTGCTGTACATGATTACATTCTGACCCTTAGACCTGTCTAATAAGATACTTAAATAGAATTCTTTTGTTGGGTTTGGACCTTCATAATAAACATCTTGTGCAACCAAGATTTTGTTTACTTTCTTACCGGCCTCACCAGTTTGAATGGTAACCAAAGTGCCGCCAAGGATACCCGTTGCAAAACTTGCAATGTCCTCAACACTCTTGCCCACCTTCACACCGTTCATGCCGGTTTCCTTTACCTTACCCTTACCACGACCACCAGCGTGGATTTGTGCTTTTACAACAGCAAACTTATTGTTAGTTTCTGTCTTAATCTGACGGTAAGCTTCTTCAGCAGCCGCTACAGTTTCAACAGCAATACCCTCTTGCACTGGCACATTATACTTTTTCAGTAATTCCTTTGCCTGATACTCGTGTAAATTCATATTATTTAAAAATTTTGCCGAAGATAAGAGAAACTGTATTAGTCCAAAACGAATTGCCTATAAATTTCATTATTTATTCTATGAAAACGTTGTAGAGAAGGATAGCGTCCATCTTTTTACCTTTAGTATTGTCCAAACACACTAATTGATGTTATCAATCCTTTTTTTAGTTTGTAAAAACGGGTAGCATTTGATTACTATCTACATGAAAAAGTAATTATAAAATATTAACCCTTATTTTCATAGCCTCAAACAGGGAAATAGATTATGCCTTTTAAAGCGAGTGATTTTGGGAATGATTTTTTGTGGGGAGTTGCGATTGCTGCTCCTCAAAATGAAGGGGCTTATAACATAGATGGCAAAGGGCTTTCCATCTGGGATGCGTTTGCACGTAGGCAGGGAAAAGTTAAAAATGGTGATAAACCAACACATGCCTGCGAATTTTATTATCGTTATAAGGATGATATACTGCTGGCAAAAGCATTGGGTTTCAAAGTATTCCGGTTCTCAATCGCCTGGACCCGGATATTGCCCGAAGGAACTGGACGCATCAATAAAGCTGGTGTAGCATTTTATCATAAAGTAATTGATGAATGTCTGGAATTGGGATTGATTCCCTTTGTTACACTCTATCACTGGGATTTGCCGTATGAACTGGAAAAAGAAGGCGGCTGGACAAGCCATCTGATGTTGAAATGGTTTACGCGCTTTGTTACCATTTGCATGGATGAATATGGAGATAAAGTGAAAAACTGGATTGTGCTGAACGAACCGATGGGCTTTACCACACTAGGTTATATGATTGGCAAACATGCACCTGGAAAGATAGGGTTGGAATATTTTTTGCCAGCCCTGCACAATGCGTCTATGGCGCAAGCAGAAGGGGGGCGGATTATTAGAAGTCTTGTGAAAGATGCTTATATAGGAACTACGTTTTCTTGCAGCGAGGTAATGCCTTACACCAATAAGGAAGCGGATATACTGGCTGCACAAAGAATGGATTTATTGCTGAATCGCTTATTTATTGAGCCTTCCCTTGGCATGGGTTATCCACATATGGAAGGATTTAGTATAACCGATAAAATACATTTTCATAACAAAGCCTGGAAATATACAGAAAGGATGAAGTTTGATTTTGATTTTATTGGTATTCAAAACTATTTTGCACTTACCGTTAAGGCCAATCCATTGATTCCATACATACAAGCCACCGAAGTATCGGCGACTACCCGCAAAGTGCCACATACGGCAATGGGGTGGGAAATTAATGCGGATAGCTTTTATAGAATGGTAAAGCGCTTTGCTGCTTATGAGGGTGTAAAGGACATTATAATCACTGAGGGGGGCGCCTGCTTTAAAGATCATCTGGTGGATGGTGTAATTAATGATGCCGACCGGATTCAGTATTTTCAGGATTATCTGTTGGCGTTGTTGAAAGCAAAAGGGGAGGGGGTGAACGTAAAAGGATATATTGCCTGGACACTTACCGACAACTTTGAATGGTCTGAAGGATTTAAAGCCCGCTTTGGATTGGTGCATATTGATTTTAAAACACAATTGCGTACCATTAAGAACTCGGGATATTGGTGGCGCAAACTATTGAAATAAACAAGGCAGGTTGTTAATGCTCTGTGTAATTAAAGTTTTCGTAGCCATGGTTCTTACTTTCACTTCCTACTTCCGATTAATTGATAGCAGATACCTATCTATATTTGTCGCCATTACAAGATGAAAAAACTCGACTGGTTCATACTCAAAAAGTTTCTTAGCACCTTCTTTTTTGCTATCCTGCTATTCACAGTAATTGCTATTGTGATAGATTTGAGTGAGAAGACCGACAACTTTGTTAAGTCTGGATTAAGCTTTATGGGCATTGTGAGGGGATACTATTATGGTTTCATTCCCTACATTATGGCCTTACTTTTTCCTTTGTTTGTCTTTATATCTGTCATCTTTTTTACTTCCAAAATGGCAAACAATACCGAAATTATCCCCATACTTGCCAGTGGTATTTCATACAATCGGTGGTTGCGGCCTTACATCATAGGTGGTGCCTTTCTCGCATTCATCCTTTGGATTTGCAATCAGACACTGATTCCACATGCTAATAAGATTCGTAGCGATTTTGAAGCCCGTTATGTGGATAGGGACAATTCATACGAGCAACTAACAGCAAATACCAACACCAGTATCTATTTCAAGGTCGATTCATTTACTTATGCAGGCATCATCAGCTACGATACAATGTATAAGCGTGGAAGTACCTTTTTTATGCAACATATTGAGCATAACAAAGTAACCGTAAACACGCGTGCAGAAAATATATATTGGGATACTGTCAATAAAAAATGGGTATTGGAAGGCGTATTGGTAAGAGTGCTTCATCCATTGAATGAAACCGTTACGATGTTTCCAAAAAAGGTTGAGAATTTTGGCTTTAAACCACAAGATCTTACACGGGACAAGTTTACAAAGGATAAGCTGACATCTAAGGAACTGTCACGTTTTATAAGGCTACAAGAAGAGCGGGGATCAGAAGGAATCAATGATTTGAAAGTAGAGTTGTATCGCCGTGATGCTACTTGCATAACTGTATTTTTGCTAACAGTTATTGGTGCGATCGTTGCGGGAAGGAAGATTCGTGGGGGTAGTGGATCCCATCTGGCAATGGGCTTTATTACAGCTGCTGCGTTTATCATCACCGATAGGTTTTCTACTATCTTCGCTACCAAAGGTAACCTTCCGCCAATGCTAGCAGCTTGGATACCTAATGGAGTATTCTTCTGTGTAGCTTTATATCTTCATAAGAAAGCACCCAAATAACAACTCTGGTGAAGTAGCTTATAAGCTGATCAATTGTGAGTGTATTAATAAAATCAGTTGTATTTAAAATGCAGAATCTTTCATCGAAAATTTATTCTGAATTTGAAAATAGAGTTGCTGTATTTTAGCAACCTAAACATAAATTGAATACTCATGCGTATCATCTCCTACAATGTAAATGGAATAAGGGCAGCCATCAAGAAAGGGTTTATAGATTGGCTAAGCACCAATCCAGCAGATATCATCTGTCTGCAAGAAACAAAAGCAACTAAAGATGATGCAGATTATAAGTCGATTGAGGCGTTGGGCTATGAAACCTTTTGGTTCTCGGCTCAAAAGAAAGGATATAGTGGGGTAGCCGTCTTCACAAAGATTAAACCAACCAATATTGTCTATGGCAATGGCATAGAGCAGAGTGACTTTGAGGGAAGAGTGATTAGGGTAGACTTTGGAGATATCACTTTGATAAATGCCTATTATCCAAGTGGCACAAGTGGTGATGAAAGGCAGACTTACAAGTATCAATGGCTAAATGAGTTTAACGACTATTTGAATAAACTAAAAGAAACGCGCCCCAAGCTGATTGTTACTGGCGATTACAATATTGCCAACCATCCAATTGATATACATGATCCAAAAGGAAATAAGAATTCGTCTGGTTTCTTACCGGAAGAAAGGGAATGGCTTACTAATTTTTATCAGACGGGTTGGGTAGATAGTTTCAGACACTTAAATCCTGATACAAAAGATGCTTACACCTGGTGGAGCCAGCGTTTTCCAACCGTACGATTACAGAATAAAGGATGGCGTATAGATTATATCAGTGTAACTGACAACTTAAAGGATCGTATTACTGCCGCTACAATATACCCCGATGTAAAGCATAGCGACCATTGCCCTATTTATCTGGAGTTAAAAGTGGTATAATAAAAGAAACTTGCAATGATTATATATAATGTTACCACGCACGTTGCCCACAGCATCAGCGCTTTGTGGGTTGCTTGGATGAAAGAAAAGCACATCCCGGAGATTATGGAGAAGGGATGTTTTAATAAATACCAGTTTGTAAGACTCTTGGATAGCGATGAATCGGAGGGGGTTACCTATGCCGTTCAGTTCTATGCAACTGATAGGCAATCGTATGAGATGTATCTAAATACCTATGCACCTGCTCTGAGGGAAGATGCTTTGAGTAGTTGGGGTAATAAAATTATCGGGTTCAGAAGCTTGATGGAGAGTATTGATTAAGTAAAATGAGTTATTTTTTATTATTAAGACACGATTTCCTTTCGGAAATAGTTTTTTTGAAAAAAAATATCCGTTTAAATCAATAAACCCAATAAATTTGGAACTTTAATAAAACACTTAAAAAGAATTTCATGAACAAAGCTGACTTGATTGCACAAATTGCCGAAGACGCAGGCATAACAAAAACACAAGCGAATGCTGCTATAGATTCGTTCACCGCTGCCGTTACTAAGACCCTAAAGGCCGGCGACAAAGTTACATTGGTAGACTTTGGTACTTTTTCAGTATCGTCTCGTTCTGCGCGTACAGGACGTAATCCTCAAACGGGAGCTTCTATTAAAATAAAGGCAAAAAAAGTAGCTAAATTCAAAGCTGGAAAGCAATTGAGTGCCAGCATTTAAAAGAATAAAATAATAAAGTAGTTCGGTTGGGCAAAATTTTTTATTTTCGCGGTTCAAAATATACAAAAACAAATAATTATTATGGGTAGAGGCGACAAAAAAACAGCAAAAGGAAAAAGATTCAAAGGGTCATTCGGTAAAAGCCGTCCAGCGAATAGTAAAAAAACAACAGCTCCTAAAGTTGGTGCAGAAGTAAAAGCATCTTAATTGAAATAAAAAGAAGCTCATTCAAATAAAAAGCCTGCTTGAATTCTATTCAAGCAGGCTTTTTTATGCATTCTTTACAGGTACTTAAACTAAATATTTTCAATAGATCTTAGTTGAGAAGAGATAGTTCTCACACGTCAACAAGAATATAAAACTTTCACTTCCAGTTCAAAATGCTAAGCCCAGCCCTATAATGAATGCAGGAACTCCTTTATACGCAGTTGAAGATTATTGCTAACAGGTGTTAGTGGCAAACGCAGAACATTTTCAATAAACCCTTGCTCATGTAAAAATGCTTTTACGCCAGCTGGGTTATTTTCTTCAAACAGCATATCATAGCCATCTAGTAATTTGTAATGAATGGCTCTCGCTGCTGCAAAATCGCCTGCAAGTGCAAGTCGGATCATGGTTGAGAACTCTTTCGGAAATGTGTTTGCAGCTACGCTGATTACCCCATCTGCACCACATGCAATCTGCGGAAGAATCAATGCATCGTCCCCACTTACAATCAAGAAGTCATTCGGACGATTCTTGACCAGTTGCATAAATTGATTCATGTCGTCAGAAGCTTCCTTGATACCTGCAATGTTAGTTACTTCATGAGCCAGCCTAAGTGTGGTTGCTGCACTAAGGTTTCTGCCTGTACGTCCTGGTACATTGTATAACAACAATGGTAGGGGAGATGCTTCGGCCAAAGCCTTGTAATGCTGATATAGACCCTCTTGAGAAGGTTTACTGTAATAGGGTGAGGCACTAAGCACGGCAATGGCCTTGTCTAATGGAAAGGATTGTAAGTCTTTAATAGTGCTTGCAGTATCATTTCCGCCAATGCCAACTACAACAGGCACCCTTCCTGCAACCACTTTATAGGTAAATTCAAGTATCTCAATCTTCTCTTTCTTAGAAATAGTTGGAGTCTCACCAGTAGTTCCTAAAGTAACCACATACTCAACACCACTGGCAATTGCATGGTTAATAACCCGCTCAATAGCAGGAAAATCTACAGATAAGTCATTTTTAAATGGGGTAATTAAGGCAACCCCTGTGCCTGAAAGAGTAGAACGCAAAGACATCTTACGATTTTATATTTAATATCAAAGTGGCGGCAATATTAGCAAAAAGATTTATGAGAATATAAACTTTATCTATATTCTCCCTTTTTTAATGCTGCTACCAAACAATAGTGCAAATTATTTTTATTCACTAGCAATGGCTGGAATCTCTGTAGTAGGTATTGCTTCCCAGAATCCCATTTTCCCAAACTTCTCGATTCTTTTGTTTATACGAACCTTGGGTGAGTGTTTTTTTATTTCCTTTAGGTTAGTTAGTATCACCTTTTTTAGCAATTCAGCAGCTTCTACATAATCCCAATGGGCGCCACCAATTGGTTCTGGAACAATTTCATCTACCAGACCAAAGCCCTTCATATCTATAGATGTGAGTTTTAATTGTTCAGCAGCGGTTTCTTTCTTGTCAACACTACGCCATAATATCGAGCTACATCCTTCTGGAGATATTACCGTATACCAGGTATTTTCCATCATCAATACTCTGTCGCCAACACCAATTCCCAATGCACCTCCACTCGCCCCTTCTCCAATAATGATGCAGATAACGGGTACTTTCAACCTAATCATTTCAAAAATGTTTCTTGCAATCGCTTCGCCTTGTCCACGTTCTTCCCCTTCCAGACCCGGATAAGCTCCCGGGGTATCTATAAATGTAATAATTGGCTTGTCAAACTTTTCCGCTAGCCTCATCAGTCTCAAAGCCTTCCTGTATCCTTCTGGCTTAGCCATTCCGAAATTCCTAAGTTGACGCATCTTGGTTGTATGCCCCTTTTGTTGACCAATAAGCATTACTGTTTCACCATCAAGGTCTGCAAATCCACCAATCATTGCTTTATCGTCAGCAAAGTTCCTGTCTCCATGACACTCAATAAAATTAGTCGTCATCTTTTCTATGTATTTCAACATGTAAGGTCTGTCCGGATGACGGCTCAATTGCACGCGTTGCCAAGGGGTAAGATGCTCAGTTATTTCTTTCCTCTTATCAACAATTGAACTTTCTAGTTGACTGATAGTAGAACTATAATCAATTTTCTGATTCTTTTCTGCAAGCTTTTTAGTCTGTTCAATTTGCTCATATAAGTCCTTGATTGGTTGTTCAAAATCAAGGAACTGTCTATTTGGGTATTGCGGCATAAATTCAATTATTGAGCGGTAAAAGTACGGTATGAAATTATTTCAAGAAAGATTTGTTTGTTTGGAATCTGTACCCTTATATTTGCACCCCGAAACGAACGAAACGGAAACGAAAAAGTTTGGCTAGGAAGTTCTTTAGGATCGGTAGTTCAGTTGGTTAGAATGCCGCCCTGTCACGGCGGAGGTCGCGGGTTCGAGTCCCGTCCGGTCCGCAATTAGATTTTAAAATGCCTTGTAATTCAATGAGTTACAAGGCATTTTTAGTTTTGAGTACACTATGGGGTACACTTTTTTAAAATAGCCTTAGAAGAATCTCAGAAAATAAATTAAAATGGGATTAGCGGAAATTATATCAAACCAACAAAACCATCCGCAAACCCATTCGCAATTCTCCTCCTTGGGGAAGTCAGTAGGCGGGTCTTTCATAAACAAGCACCTAGTCTACCTACAGTCCACAACATCCTCATTAACTACACTTTGATATTCATGAATTAGTTGGGGCTACTATTTTGTATAGCTAAATTGTAGATGATTTATTTTTTCGAAATGCTTGTCAGATGATAAAAGTGTCAGGTTGTATTGAATCGCAGTAGCAGCAATCCAAACATCGTTAGTAGGTATTGGCTTACCGAGTTTATATAAATCGGCAATTAATTCACCATAAATTACAGACGTATCACCATCTACATTCAATATGGTGGTTAACTTCAGAAAGTCATTTAGTCTTTTCAAATGCTTTTCTCTGTTTGATACCCTGTTGATACCAGTATACAATTCTCCCAAGGCAATAGATGGTATAAATATTTCGGAAAGTTTGTATAAGTAATCGGCTATTTCTTTGTTTCCTTTAAAAACTTCAATAACGATATTGGTATCTACTAAAAAGTTATTTCCAGTCATCGGAATTTATTGTTTCGCAGGTTTCATTAATTGCTTTTGTTATTTCATCTGCTTCATTTGGGGTAATGATACCCACAAAATCATAAATGCTAGCCGCCTTCAGTCTTTTGTTTCTTTGTTTGTGCAAACCTTGCAGAACGGATTCAAGCTTTATGAGTGTTGTTTCTTTATCAACTTTCAAAATTGCTTGTATCAAGTTTATTTTTCTTATTTCCGTTTGCATAATGCCGTGTTTAGCAAACAAATTTACCTAAGTTTTCAATACGCAACAACATTTATAACAATTTGCCTTATTCAACCTTTGCAACAGACAGTCCACAATAGCGTCATCAACCCGACTTCGAGACAATCATGAACTAGACGAACTCCTCAACTATCCGCAAACCCATTCGCAATTCTCCTCATTGGGGAAGTCAGGGGGTGGGTCTCGTATAATTACTACTCACCCATATCAACGTTACCCTCAGTAACGGACAGCCCATAGAAGGAAGCATGAATAAATGCCCTTATATTAAGGGGCAAGTTTGTATGATAGTATCCTACGGTTTCAGACTTACTATTTTGTTGAAGTTTTCCAAGTCTGTTGCCCCTTCGGTACTGTAAAATAACAGGTTAGTGTTTGCCGTGATTCCTAAATACGTTTTCAGTGGTTGCATACTTTCTTTACACATAAGCGCAATAAAGCCCGCCAATCCACCAACGCCAGATTCCCCTGCAATTATCCTCTTGTCATTTCCTTCAGGGTAATACAATTGTCTGATGGCTTGTTCTGCAAACTCATCTTCTATTTTGATGGCAACGTCTGTACCGTTTTTTATAATATCCCACGATGTCAATGAGGGAATGCCACAGTTCAGCCCAGCCATTATTGTTTTAAAAGTACCCTCGGGGGTTACTCTTTTGCCAGCTTTAAACGATGCCAAAATTCCGTCTGATTCGTAAGGTTCCACTACAACAATTTTAGGACGATTGTTGCCGTATCGGTTCACATAATACCAAATTGCCGCAGCAGCCCAGCTTCCTACACCAGCTTGCAAAAAAACTACGTCAACCTTATGCTTAGGCAGCACGTGCAAATCATTTTCCAATTCCTCAAAGTGCGTTAAATAGCCCGCTTTTATCAAAGCAGGTATTTCTTCATAGTTTTCCCATGCCGTATCCTGAACCAATTGCCACCCTTTCTCAATACTTGTATTTTTGGCAACGGCACAGGTTTCATCATAGTTTAGTCCGGTATTAATTACCAAAGCACCCTCGTTTTCTATTGCTTTAATCCTACTTTCAACAGTATCCTTAGGCACAAAAACAACTGCTTTTTTGCCAGCAAGTTTAGATGCCCACGCTACTGCCCTGCCATGGTTACCATCTGTGGCTGTACAAATCGTTTCAATATCTGGCTGTTTTTCAAGAATTTTATGAACAGCATACGATGCACCCAATCCTTTAAAGGCATTAAGTCCAAAACGATACGATTCATCTTTCACATAAATATTCCCAACATTATACTTCAAGGCAAGGTTAGGAAGGCTAACAATTGGGGTAGGTTGATACACCGATAATGTTTTATGGTAATCAATAGCCTTACTATTGCTCAAAATATCGGTTGTAAGGTTCCAGGCCATTATATTGCTTGCCTTGTTTATAAAATATTCATTCATGATTATATACTATTAAGTACTTGAAAATGTGTTGCCATTGTTTAATACAAATTCCCGTTTGAAAACGGTGCCATTATTTTTACTCCTTGTTTTTTTACAAGAAATAAGACAAAAGGTAAAGTAAAATTACGGAGAGTTTTTTGAAATTTAATTTAACAATATTGCAAGAGGGACTAGCCCCCTACACACGTGGATAGTTTGTAAATTGTGCAAACAAGCCTAAAAAGTTGGCCCAATCGCCAAAGTTCATGTCTTCACGAACATTTTATTGTTGCTTTAATTGGTTCGTGAGAACACGAACCAAGGCGTAGATTTGTAGAACCAGCTACAATGTTTTCAAATACTCAATTACAGCTTGTCGTTCAGGCTCTGTTAGTTTGTCCCCAAAGGTATGCCCCCGATTACTGTAGCCGGGCAATGTTGTATTGTAAACGATTCTTCTCTTTGGGTTATCTACCCTTTCATAAACCCATCCTACTTTGTCATAATCGTATTGGGGCTTTTTAAAGTTACGCTTCCAGTAAACAGGTCGTTCTTTACTATTCAACAGTGCGTGCAACGTAGGTACAGAACCATTATGAAGGTAAGGTGCCGTTATCCATACACCATCCAAAGGAGGGGCAATGTATCCGTCAAAAGGTTCCAGTCTTGCAGGGTTTTCGCCTTGAGCAAACCAACTCTTATTGAACCAATCTATAAACTGCGGGTTCTGTTGGTTGCTTGAATACAACAACGAATCTGTTTTAATGATAGATTCAGGAATCAACAGGTTTGGGTAGCTTCCTTTATCTCCGTAAGTACCGTGGCATTTGCTACAATTATTCACAAAAACTGTTTTCCCTTCATCTGCAAGGCTTGCATCAATTGTTTTAGGGTATTTGGGCGGATTGATAGATTTTATATAAGCAAGCACATCCCCAAAATGACTATTCACCTCCCTTGCCTCACTGCTGTCCTTTACGGTTAGTATGTTGCTGAGCATCAGGAATTTCCCAAAGTCCCCCCTGCCAAAGCCGTTATAAAACATACCATTTTTCTTTTTCAACAACCACCATGCAGGCACATCAGTAGGTATCACCCCTTTGGGTATTTCCAGTATTGGCTTCTTTTGCCACTCCAATGTCTGCGGGTCTCTGTGTGCTACCAGTAACGTAGCTAATTTATCTGCGCTGTTTACACCCCTCACCTCTGTTTGCATACCTCCTAAAACAGCATCGAAAGAATTGAAGATAGGTAGTGCCGCTTTGTATTGCTTTGGAGAAAAAGTCTTCATTACTTTGGCACCAAAGTCACTCACTGGGTTATTGGCATTTGAAATATTGCTAAAATCCTGAAACGTATTGCCAAGACCCACATACAACTTCCCATCAAACACTTGTGCATGGCATTGCAGGCAAGTGGGTACTACTACATCCACATCATTAGGGGCACGAACCACATTAAAATCATAGGGAACCAGTGCATCCTTGCCAGTACGATTCAAATAGTTACGTTTGTCTTTAGGATAAAACACCTTGAAATAGCTGTATGGCATACCACTTTTCAGGTAATCTCCTGTGGTCAGGTAGGCATATCCCTTCGCAGAGTCGCCCTGCCGTTGTTTGCTTGGTGGTATATAAGTAGGCTTTTCAAGGATGCCCAAGCTAAAATCATTCGTAAAAGCAAAGGATGCTATCAAAGAAATAAACGAAATGATGACGATAGTTTGATTACGATACATAATACCCCCAAAAGCTTATAAGCATTTAATAACCAGCTTCGCATAGAAATGTTTTGTGGATACTCGACATTCATGAACCAGTTGTCAATAATCAAAAAACTGTTTCATAAACACTAATAAACCTGCATCTTCCGTCACAGACATGCAGTAGTAGGGTTGCTGCCGCACGTGTTTCACGTGTGGTTTAGCAATAACCAAAGTAATGTTTTATAAACACTAACTAACCTGCATCAAAGCAACACGTCACAGACGTGCAGTAGCAGCCAAAGTCACGCGAACTAGCTGCGTGTTAAAAATGCTCAACTGAATCACTTGTAGAAAAATAAATGACATTGGAAACTAATTTGTCTGGCATGTAGATATGATAGTCCAATATTTGATTAAGAATCGGCAAAAACAAAACAGATTTCTTTACATCAAACATAGCCCTGTCTTCTTCTTCATTATTGAAAGTTATTCGATACTCACCTTTCTTCGTAAAGAGAAAATCAATAGGAAGAACCCAGTAGTTATCTATTTCTTGTTTTGCCCTTAAAAAAAGATGGTTTCCGGGAAATCGAAGTTTAATCCCTAAATAATTATCAAAGATAGACCTTTCTATTTTGTATATAGAATCTTCGTAACTCATATAATAATTGGATATCTTGTTATGACTATAACCACTAGTGCTGGGATGTCTGCCGCCCTTGCTAGATGGTACTGTATCATATTCATTTCCATCTACATCTATTTTCCGCCAGATTGAGGATTTATTTTTATAGTAGTGCACACTTATGCTACTAAAATTTGGAATATAAAAATCCGAGTCAGAGTGGTTTATTAAAGAAACACTTAGGGCAAATCCCTTTAATGTTTCGCCATTTGGGTTTACAACTTGTTTTATTATTTGTAAGTGCACTTCTATAGAAGAATCATTTTTTTGGGCTGAGACGAAAGTCACAAACCCAATTGCCAATAAAAATAATATTATATTTTTCATTTTAATATTTCCCACTCGCGCAAGACTTCCGAAGGATGTCTTGTGTCTACTAGTCAAACCAGTTTCTAACAGGCACTCGCTAAAATCTCCATCCTCCATCTTCTTTCCGTTTCCAAAGATGCTTTAAATTAATCAATAACTAATATAAAAACACAAAACCCCGTACAAATACGGGGTTTTTGTAAAATGGATGAGAGACTTCGCTTTAATAAATCTATTATGTGTCTGTGGAAACCACAGGAGCGGTTCCAACATCAGAACCAAGTCTGTGGAAACCACAGGGGTGGTTCCAACATCAGAACCGAGTCTGTGGAAACCACAGGAGTGGTTCCAACATCAGAACCGAGTCTGTGGAAACCACAGGAGCGGTTCCAACATCAGAACCGAGTCTGTGGAAACCACAGGGGTGGTTCCAACATCAGAACCGTGTCTGTGGAAACCACAGGAGCGGTTCCGACAACAGAACCGTGTCTGTGGGTTTTATGTAGCCCCGTTTGTCACTCAGTAAATACATAGGCTAGCGCACACCTGTGGCCTGCATTCGCTTAGGTTCCCTCTCAATGTATGGTCTATAACCCCGTCTTGGACTGATGGTTACTAATGTTCTAATAAAAATCTACCGCTATCAGCTACTGATATACCAACAGTTCCTTCCCTTCTCCATTCCGTTTCCAGAGATGCTACAAATAAATCAATAACCAACATAAAAACTCAAAACGCCGTATAAAAACTGGGGTAAATTATAAAAAGTACAACCAAATAGGGGAGGATGTCAATTTACAGGAGCGCAACGTCAATTTACAGTACAGTGCGATGTCACTCTGCTAAAGACTTACAACTTGTTTCAAAAACGTGTCATATTCAATTTAAGAAGTGTAGTCTCCAGCAAAAAAGGTTGCTTTTGACCTGTTTGTGCGTTTTCGGGAGCTAAAGATTTATGTTGTTTTGATAGAAAAGGGCATACAACATAGTTAAATTACCATTAATAGCCTTGATGATAAGCGTTTTTGACGTTTTTGGGTTAATGTATTGAACAGGCCACAATTTGGCTTTATTCGCCCGTTCAGTGATGGATTGTACCCATCTGGCTAAACATGAAAGCCAATGTACACGCAAATTAAATTTACAAAGAATGTATAAAACCTACCCAAAACCTTATCCCATAACAACTACACTTTTTTGTAAACATAATGTGAAAAACCTTGCTCTTCGATTTCTATTAGCAGTCGTAGTATTGTACTCCAATCGCATAGTTTACCCCAATTAAGCAAGGAAAATAACGAAGGGAAAATGCAGCAATGCATCCCCTGATGCGGTGACGACTTTAACAAGCAAAGAACTATTGATATATGCAGATTGAACCGATTTTACAGGAAAACAAAGATCGCTTTGTATTATTCCCGATTACTCATCAGGATATATGGCAGATGTACAAGCAAGCGGAAGCTAGTTTTTGGACGGCTGAAGAGATTGACCTCACGCCTGATTTGCAAGATTGGGCAAATAAGCTGACCGAGGATGAGCGTTTTTTCATTAAACATGTATTGGCATTTTTTGCTGCCAGCGATGGGATTGTAAATGAGAACCTTGCTGTAAACTTTCTAAAAGAGGTACAATATCCCGAAGCCCGTTGTATGTATGGCTTTCAGGTGATGATTGAGAATATTCACAGTGAAGCCTATTCTTTGTTGATTGATACTTATATAAAAGATGTAGTAGAAAAAGACCGTTTGCTGCACGCGATAGATACTATTGATTGTGTACAGAAAAAGGGACAATGGGCGTTGCGTTGGATTGATAAAGGAAGTTTTGCAGAGCGTTTAGTTGCCTTTGCTGCTGTAGAAGGTATCTTTTTTAGTGGTAGCTTCTGTTCTATCTTCTGGTTAAAGAAACGTGGATTGATGCCGGGCTTGAGTTTTGCCAATGAACTAATCAGCCGCGATGAAGGCTTGCATTGCGATTTTGCTTGTTTATTATATACACAGCACTTGGTAAATCCGTTATCGGTAGAAACAGTTACTCAGATCATTACAGACGCGGTAGAAATAGAAAAAGAGTTTGTAAGCAGTGCCCTCCCAGTTCGTTTGATAGGAATGAATGCCGATTTGATGTGTCAATACATCGAGTTTGTTGCCGACAGATTATTGGTAGCACTCAACTGCAAAAAGGTGTACAATGCAGTCAACCCATTCGACTTTATGGAGTTGATTTCCCTGCAAGGCAAGACCAACTTCTTCGAGAAGAGAGTTGGCGAATACCAGAAGGCAGGTGTAAAAGAGGGTTCCTCAAAGGCATTTTCAATGGACGAAGACTTTTAGGTAGTTATGAGTTATGAATGATGAGTTATGAGTGAAAAGGAAAGTCACTTGCATTAACGCTGGAATGTACAGATATGAATAAGTATATGAACGATGAATTATGAGTGAAAAGAAATCTGTATTGAAAGATAAGTCGTTTGCGTTTGCACTAAGATGCGTTAATTTATACAAGTATCTGACTGAATCAAAAAAGGAATTTGTATTAAGTAAACAATTACTTAGGTCAGGCACTTCGGTTGGAGCAAACGTAAGAGAAGCACAAAGTGCAGAAAGCAATGCAGACTTTATTCATAAACTCGGAATGGCTCAAAAAGAATGCGGTGAAACAATTTACTGGCTCGAATTATTGTTTGCATCTAAATATATATCACAAGAAGAGTTTTCATCTATCCACCCGAAGCGGAGGAATTAATGAAAATGTTGCGTAGCTCGATACTGACTTTAAAACAAAAGAATGACAATATAACAAAGGACTCATAATTCATATTTCATAACTCATAACTAACAAAAGTATGTTTGTAATTAAGCGCAGCGGTAAGAAAGAAGCCGTACATTTCGACAAGATCACGTCCCGAATAATGAAGTTAAGCTATGGTTTGCAACTGAAGGCAGATGACATTATTGAGATAGCCAAGAAGGTAATCATTGGTATCTACAACAATGTAACTACTACCGAGTTGGATAACCTAGCTGCCGAAACTGCCGCTTCTTTTACGACCAAACACCCCGACTTTGCTGTGTTGGCAGCGCGTATTGCTGTATCTAACTTACATAAGAATACTGCTAAGTCATTCTCCGAGACAGCGGGGTTGTTGTATAATTATATTGATGACAAAACGAATGAGGTGGCCCCATTGATTGCGGATGACATCTATGCCATCATCAAAGAACATGAAGATGTGTTGAATGCCTCCATTATCTATGAAAGGGATTATCACTTCGACTACTTTGGCTTCAAGACCTTGGAGAAATCATATTTGTTAAAGGTGAATGGCAAGATAGTGGAGCGTCCGCAACATTTGTTTATGCGTGTATCGTTGGGTATACATAAATCAGATATTGCTGCTGCCATAGAAACTTATAACCTGATGAGTGAGAAGTGGTTTATACATGCTACTCCTACCTTGTTCAATGCAGGCACACCAAAGCCGCAAATGAGTAGTTGCTTCTTGTTGAGTATGAAAGAAGACAGCATCTCTGGCATCTATGATACTTTGAAAGATTGTGCCATGATATCTCAATCTGCTGGTGGTATCGGTTTAAACATCCATAATGTGCGTGCTACAGGTAGTTATATCAAGGGAACCAACGGTACTTCAAATGGTATTGTTCCTATGTTGCGCGTATTTAATGACACTGCCCGTTATGTAGACCAAGGTGGTGGAAAGCGTAAAGGTGCATTCTCTGTTTATCTTGAACCATGGCATGCGGATGTATTTGAGTTCTTGGATTTAAGAAAGAATCATGGTAAAGAAGAGATGCGTGCAAGAGATTTGTTCTTGGCATTGTGGATACCAGATTTATTTATGAAGCGTGTGGAGGAAGATGGACAATGGAGTTTGTTCTGCCCTAATGAAGCTCAGAATCTGCACACCACTCATGGTAAGGAATTTGAAGCATTGTATGAAGGCTATGAAGCAGCAGGAAAAGCTAAGAAAACAATCCCTGCCCGTGAATTGTGGAATGCCATTTTAGAATCTCAGATTGAAACAGGTACTCCTTATATGTTGTACA
This sequence comes from uncultured Chitinophagaceae bacterium, assembly GCA_903895845.1. Classification (GTDB taxonomy): domain Bacteria; phylum Bacteroidota; class Bacteroidia; order Chitinophagales; family Chitinophagaceae; genus Parasediminibacterium. The sequence continues at coordinate 11,810 of CAITVK010000080.1, read as the reverse complement.
AGGATGCCGCCAACGAAAAGAGCAACCAAAAGAACTTGGGAACCATCCGTTGCAGCAACCTTTGCACAGAAATAATAGAATATAGTGATGACAAAGAAACAGCAGTTTGTAACCTTGCATCGCTTTCTTTACCACGCTTTGTGGAGGGCAACAAATTCAACTTCGAGAAATTGCTGGAGGTAACCAAGATTGTTACTCGTAACCTAAACAAGGTTATCGACAATAACTATTACCCTATTCCTGAAACATATACCAGCAATATGCGTCATCGACCAATTGGGTTGGGTGTGCAAGGATTGGCAGATGCCTTTATGTTGTTGGGGCTTCCTTTTGAAAGTGATATGGCTAAGATGTTGAACAAGAATATCTTCGAAACCATCTACTATGCGGCTTTGGTAGCTTCTAATGAAGTAGCTAAAGAACATGGTGCTTATGAAACCTTCAAGGGGTCTCCATTAAGCATGGGTATCTTCCAGTTTGATATGTGGAACGTTCAACCAAGTGATCGGTATGATTGGGATGCATTGAGAGCGGAGATTAAGAAGACAGGGGTTAGAAATTCGTTGTTGCTGGCACCGATGCCTACTGCTTCTACCTCACAGATACTAGGAAACAACGAATGTTTTGAGCCGTATACCTCCAACATCTATAACCGTCGTGTATTGAGTGGTGAGTTTGTGGTGGTAAACAAACACTTATTGAAAGATTTGGTAAGCCTAGGCTTGTGGAATGATAATATGAAACAACGCATCATTGCAGCGAACGGATCTGTACAGAACATTGATGAGATACCTGCAAACCTTAAAGAGATATACAAAACAGTGTGGGAAATAAAGCAACGTACCATCATTGATATGGCTGCCGACAGGGGTGCGTTTGTGTGTCAGTCACAATCCTTGAACCTGTTTGTGGAGCAACCCAACTTTGCCAAACTATCATCTATGCACTTCTACACGTGGAAGAAAGGGTTGAAAACGGGCATGTATTACTTACGTACAAAAGCTGCTGCAGATGCCATTAAGTTTACGGTAGACGCCAACGTTTTATCACAAACTAAGGATGCGGCAGAACAGATTGCTTGTTCTTTGGATAACAGGGAAGCATGCGAAAGTTGTAGTGCATAGGCAATGTAAAGACAATTAGTTGTATAGATAAGGCTATCATTGGGTTGTGTAAAAATTGCACTAGTTCAATCTGAGGATCATAGAACAGTACATAGGCAAATAATATTATAATCTCGATGCTATTGTATCGGGTGTTTATAGTGTAAATAATAGTCAGGTAACTGCCTTTAGGGTATGGGCAACGGAAAGGTTGAAAGAATACATCATCAAGGGCTTTAAAATGGATGATGAGCAGCTTAAAAACCCAAATCATATTTTTGGAAAAGATTAATTTTAAGAACAATCGGAACGTATTAGAGATATACGCTCCAGCGAAGTTAGGTTTTATCAAAAAATCACCGACATCTATGCCAATGCAGAGCTGATTATAAAACCAATACGCACCTAACAAACCAATTTTTTGCTGCTGTATATAACAAATTGAATTTTGCGATAATAGGTGGCACGGCTGCTGAAATAATTTATGCTCGTGCAGATAGAAAAAAAGATAATATGGGCTTGAAACTTGGAAGAATGCTCCAAAGGGACAAATACTTAAAAAGGATGTTTCTATGCAAAGAACTAACTGGATAAAGAAGAATTGGACAATTTGAACAGAATTGTAACGATGTATCTGGATTATGCAGAATTACAAGTCAAAAAGGGCAGGTTGATGTATATGCAGGATTGAATAAAGAAGTTGGATGCGTTTTTTACAATTCAATTAATAAGACATTTTAACTAATTTCTGAATGGTTAAAGCTGAGTTAGCCAAGATATTGGCTGAAAGTGAGTTTGACAACTATCAATAGAAACAAATAATACGCTTTTTGAGTGGCTTTGACAAATTAAATAACGTAGCCAAAAAATAACTATCCCTTAGTACAATAAAAAAAGGTGTTGTCCATAAAGACAACACCTTTTTAGTATGTAATTTAACTGAGTAGCTTACTCGAATTTCAAATCCAAACCTAAACCTCTCAATTCGTGAACCAATACATTGAAGGATTCTGGAATACCTGGTCTAGGTATATTTTCACCTTTCACAATCGCTTCATAAGTCTTCGCACGACCAATGATATCATCAGATTTAAGTGTAAGCAATTCTTGCAAGATGCTAGAAGCACCATAAGCTTCCAATGCCCAAACCTCCATCTCACCAAAACGCTGACCACCAAATTGTGCTTTACCACCCAAAGGTTGTTGTGTAATGAGACTGTATGGCCCGATAGAACGTGCGTGCATCTTATCATCAACCATGTGGTGTAGCTTAATCATATAGATAACACCTACAGTTGCTTTCTGGTCAAAACGCAAACCTGTTTCACCATCATATAGATAAGTATGTCCGTTTCTTGGTATACCAGCTTTCACACACAATTCTTCAATCTGAGTAGTAGTTGCACCATCAAATATCGGAGTTGCGAACTTAAGACCCAATTTTAAACCAGTCCATCCAAGGATTGTTTCATAAATCTGTCCAAGGTTCATACGACTAGGTACACCCAATGGATTCAATACGATATCAACAGGCGTTCCATCTTCCATGAAAGGCATATCTTCCTGACGAACAATCTTTGCAACAATACCCTTATTTCCGTGACGACCCGCCATTTTATCACCCACTTTCAGTTTACGCTTAACAGCAATATAAACCTTAGCTAGTTTCAAAACACCTGCTGGTAATTCATCACCTATTGAGATATTGAACTTTTCGCGTTTGTAACGACCCAACTCTTCATTAAACTTAATAGTATAGTTGTGCAACAATACATTGATATAATGATCGGTTTCAGCCTCACCTGTCCATCCTAGTGGATTAACATTTGCGAAGTCGATAGAAGTAATATTTTTCTGATTGAACTTAGCACCTTTACCTATCAAAGACTCACCAAAGTTGTTACTAACCCCTTGTGATGTTTTGTCTTTTAATAAGATTTGGAGCTTGCTCAACAAGTTTTCCCTGATTTCTTCAACTACAACCTGATGCGCTTTTTCAACTTTCTCCAATTGAGCTTTTTCCTTCACCTTGCTGTTCTTATCTTTCTTAGCTCTTTGGAAAAGTTTCTTGTCAATAACAACACCTTCAGTTCCGTTTGGAGCCTTCAGAGAAGCATCTTTTGCATCACCAGCTTTGTCACCAAAGATGGCACGAAGTAGTTTTTCTTCCGGAGTTGGATCGCTCTCACCCTTTGGTGTAATCTTACCAATCAAGATATCTCCTTCTTTAATAGTAGCACCAATTCTGATGATACCGTGATCATCCAGATCTTTAGTTGCTTCTTCACTAACATTGGGAATATCTGGAGTCAACTCCTCTTCACCTAATTTAGTATCACGTACTTCTAGTTCATATTCATCAATGTGAACAGAAGTAAACATATCTTCCTTAACAACCTTTTCGTTGATTACAATTGCATCCTCAAAGTTGTAACCTTTCCAAGGCATAAACGCAACCACCAAGTTTCTTCCCAAAGCAAGTTCGCCACCTTTTGTAGCATAACCTTCAGTTAAGAAATCACCTTTCACCACTTTTTGTCCTTTCTTCACAGCAGGACGCAAGTTGATACAAGTAGCTTGGTTGGTTTTAACGAACTTAGTTAATTTGTAAACAACTAAATCTTCTTCAAAAGAAACCAATCTGTCTAAATCGTTACGATCATAACGAACATGAATTTCATTGGCATCCACAAACTCAACAACACCTGAACCATCTGCGTGAATTTGGATACGCGCATCACGGGCAGCTTTTCCTTCTAATCCTGTACCCACAATTGGTGGATCCATTCTTACTAATGGTACAGCCTGACGTTGCATGTTCGATCCCATCAAGGCACGGTTGGCATCATCATGTTCCAAGAAAGGAATCAAAGAAGCACTCAAACCTACAATTTGATTAGGCGCAACGTCCATGTATTGAACATCCAGCTTATCCAAAATCGGGAAATCACCTGTATCTCTTGAAACAACTTTATCTTCTAGGAAGTTACCTTCATCATCTATTGGCGAATTAGACTGAGCCACTTTCGCGTTTTCCTCAGCTTCTGCACTCAAGTAAACTAGTTCTTTAGTATTTACTTTAGCACCAGATACAGTACGATAAGGCGTTTCGATAAAGCCCATATCGTTAATCTTTGCGTGTACACACAAAGTGGATATCAAACCAATGTTTGGTCCTTCTGGTGTTTCGATGGTACACAAACGACCGTAGTGGCTATAGTGTACGTCACGAACCTCAAAGCCTGCTCTTTCTCTACTCAAACCACCTGGTCCTAGTGCTGAAATACGACGTTTGTGCGTAATTTCTGACAAAGGATTGGTCTGATCCAAGAACTGAGACAACTGAGAAGTACCGAAGAATGAATTGATAACAGAACTTAATGTTCTTGCATTAATCAAATCTACTGGCGTAAATACTTCATTGTCACGGACGTTCATACGCTCACGGATAGTACGAGCCATACGAGCAAGACCAACACCAAACTGAGCATACAATTGTTCACCAACAGTTCTAACACGACGATTGCTCAAGTGATCAATATCATCAATGTCAGCCTTCGCATTGGTTAAACGCACCAAGTATTTTACAATCTCAATGATATCTAGCTTAGTCAATACCTTCTTAGTGATAGGGTAATCAAGACCTAGTTTACCATTGATCTTGTAACGACCAACTTCACCTAAATCATAACGCTTGTCACTGAAGAATAATTTATCAATGATACCACGTGCAGTTTCATTATCAGGAGCATCAGCACCACGCAATTGACGATAGATGTGCTGAACCGCTTCCAACTCACTGTTCGAAGTATCCTTGTTAAGTGTATTGTATATGATAGCGTAATCTCCACCTACATCTTCCCTTTGAAGGAACAGGCTCTTTATTTCCATTTCGATAACGGTGTCAACACCATCCAAATCAAGGATGCTGTCACGCTCCATTACGATTTCGTTACGCTCGATAGAAACTACTTCACCGGTATCTTCATCCACGAAATCTTCCACCCATGTTCTCAAAACACGAGCAGCTAGTTTTCTACCAATATGTTTTTCTAGTTCTTTCTTAGTTGCTGGAATCTCTTCAGCCATTCCGAACAACTCAAGGATGTCTTTATCTGTTTCAAAACCAATAGAACGCAACAAAGTCGTTACAGGGAATTTCTTCTTACGATCGATGTAAGCATACATTACATTGTTAATGTCTGTAGCAAACTCCATCCAAGCACCCTTGAAAGGGATAACCCTTGCAGAATAAATTTTAGTCCCATTCGGGTGAACAGACTGACCAAAGAATACACCAGGAGAACGGTGCAACTGAGATACAACCACACGCTCAGCACCATTCACAACGAATGTACCACGTGGAGTCATGTAAGGAATGTTTCCCAAGAATACATCTTGAACAATCGTTTGGAAATCCACGTGCTCTTCATCATTACAACTCAAACGAAGCTTTGCTTTTAAAGGCACCGCATACGTGAGACCACGCTCCATACACTCTTCTATAGAATAACGAGGCGGATCGATGAAATAATCTAGGAACTCCAATACAAAAATGTTCCTTGTATCAGTGATGGGGAAATTGTCTTTAAACACTCTGAACAATCCTTCTACATTACGCTTATCAGGCGTTGTTTCTAACTGGAAAAACTCTTTAAAAGATTGTAACTGGATGTCTAGTAAGTCGGGTGCTTCAGCTAAATTTTTGGTTCTTCCGAAGTTTACCCTGTTGTTAATAATCGTTGTTGACATAATATTTTATAACCGGTTTGTCTAAAAATCAACTACCATCACCTGATGAAAGTTTGCCTAAGGTTTGAAAATGAAAGATTTACGCATTGTTTTAATCAGCCAAAACCTTGTTAATGCTAAAAAATCACAAGTAAAGGAGTGCAAATGTAGGGTTTTGAATGAGATTGACTCAATAATTTTAAATAATGTTACAAAATTGGGCTATGTGACGAAGTTATTAACAAGATGTTTTACTATTGACTGAAAGGCAATTTGGCATCAATGTGAGTTTTAATTATTTTCATCCCACCAATATTTTCGTTTCTGCTATTAATCGGGGTATCCTTAGACACCCACTCTGTACAACTTTTCTCACTTTTAACTGAAACTGTAAAGAAAACTTACTCGGGTTTACGCCACGCACCAACTCAATTTAGTCAAACTAACATTTGCATTTCAACAGGCACAACAATACCTTATTGTTGATTATTTCATAAAGGTATTTACTGTCTACGCCAACTTACAAACAATGGCACTTGTTTTGCAAATCAGTAATTATTGATTAACCATTTTAAAAATAACATCATGAAAAAGTTACTGCTCATTATTACACTCTTTTCAAGTTTGCAAGTCTTTGTAAGTACAATTTCTGCGCAAGAAATATTTGTAAAAGTACGCCCAACAACACCAGTAGTTGTAAGACCTCCACGACCAAGACCTGAACATATCTGGGTTGAAGGTGAGTGGGAATGGCGCGATGGCAGATACGTTTATATGCCTGGATATTGGACTTTACCAAGACGAGGGTTTCATTATGTACCTGGGTATTGGAGACACACCAGAAGAGGCGAAGTATGGGTGAGGGGTGTTTGGATAAGATAATTCCAATATTCATCAACATTAAACAGGCTACATACCATTTGGTATGTAGCCTGTTTTTTTATTAAAGTAACAAAGAGGTTTTCAAATTGCTTACATCCCTCCTAACTGCATTCCTTTAGCTATTTCGTTTCCGAGTAGACATCTGTTTGTAGGAAATCATTGTCTTTAACTACTTTATGATCCGATTCGTACACTTCCCAAGGTACCCCTACAGCAGTTTGATGGTTATCTTTCAGCCACTCTTCCATGGCTTTGTAAGCACGTGGTAAAAGTGAGCGACGACCAAAAAAGTGTACTACAACAGCCTTTGTCCGTTTAGTTTGACGATAAAAAGTTCCTGGCTCCTCTTTGGATAGCTTTTTATCCAAAGGAACACCAGCTTCCACAACATAAAGATTTGCTTGTTGTGAATGCCAAGCTGCTGGCGCCCCAACAGGTATTAACTGGTTCTTAACCAAAAGAAAGTCAAGGTTATTAAACAATACATCTTGCTTTGTTTTTATGCTACCTGGATTATCAGAAAAGTCTTTCATCATCAAAAACAATTGAGGCCTGACTAATGTAGGCTCAACATTAATAACTGTTTCATCGGGTGCACTCTTGGGCTCTTCTGTTACAGGCTTGGTATCAGCCGCTGGAGAACTGGAGGTTGAAGAGCTTGTTGTATCGGAGGTAGTGTCCTTGTCTTTATCTTTTGAACCGAAATTAAAATTTTCACAGCTACTAAACAAAAGGATTGCAAGAGCTAGCACATAAACTTTCATCTTATATTGTCTTTTAAATTGTAAAGGAAAAAATATTTTCAGATAAAAACGAAAAAAAAAATGAAATGTTGTGCTACGTAATGATTGCACACAAAAGTGAGCTTATTTGACCGTTCAAACTTTTTTTGGGCAAGAAATAATCTAGCAAGTATTTTCGGCACAAATAAAATTAAAGATTATGAAATTATTGATAAAGCATTCGATGCTTTTGGCAGGAATTCTGGCAGTTATTACTAATGTCACTGCGCAAAAATCCAATTACGATCAACACCGCATTTTTAATCCTACCTTCTACACAACCAATGGCAACGAATACCGCACCGCCGGCGGAGAACCCGGAGTAAAGTACTGGCAGAATAGAGCTGATTATAAAATAGCCGTCTCATTGGATACGGCAATCCACAAAATAAAAGGGGATGTTGCGATTACTTACACAAATAACAGCCCCGACAGACTCCCATTTCTCTGGCTACAATTAGATCAAAATATTTATAAATCCACTTCACGTGGTGAATTGACAAGTCCTGTTACTGGGGGTCGATTTACAAATAAAGCATACACAGATGGTGATGAGATAAAATCTGTAACCGTAACTCAAAATGGGAAAACTGAAAAAGCAGATTATATAATAACCGATACCCGTTTGCAATTACGCTTGAAAGATACCGTTAATGCACATGGAGGCAAGATTATCATTAAGATAGAATATGCTTTTACCCTGCCAGAATACGGTACCGACAGATGTGGTAGGCTCAAAACTGAAAATGGCTGGATTTACGAAGTAGGGCAATGGTTTCCTCGCATGGAAGTTTATGATGATGTGCTGGGTTGGAACACATTACCATACCAAGGTGCAGGTGAGTTTTACCTGGAATATGGAGACATTGACTACAGCATTACTGCTCCAGCAAATTTAGTGGTAGTAGGTTCAGGCGAATTACTGAACCAAACAGAGGTACTTACACCTGCAACAATTGCAAAATTGAATAAAGCTAAAAACAGTGATAGTACCATCACTATCAGAAGCGAAAGCGATATTAAAAGTACTGCCTTTTATCCCAACAAACCTTCACTTACCTGGCATTTTTACTGTAAGAATACAAGGGATGTGGCATGGGGCGCTTCCAAGGCATTTATCTGGGATGCTGCACGCATCAACCTTCCTAGCGGCAAAAAAATATTGGCACAATCCGTTTATCCTACAGAAAGCAAAGGCAGTGACCGGTGGGGAAGAAGTACCGAATACGTAAAAAATTGTATAGAACTATATTCTAGCGAATGGTTTGAATACACTTACCCTGTTGCTACAAATGTGGCGGGCAATGTCGGTGGCATGGAATATCCTGGCATTGTGTTTTGTGGTTCCAAAGATCGTAACAGCAGTTTGTGGGGCGTTACCAACCATGAGTTTGGACATAACTGGTTTCCGATGATTGTAGGAAGCAACGAACGTAAGTATGCCTGGATGGATGAAGGTTTCAATACCTTTATTAATGGCGTAGATACCAAAGTATTTAACAAAGGCGAATACGACGAAAAGCAAGATGTGCAAGGAATGGCAAAAGGTATATTGGGCGATAAAATGGATGCCATCATGAATATACCAGATGTAATACAAGCAAGTAATCTGGGAGTAGCCGCTTACGAAAAACCAGCTATTGGCCTGAATATACTGCGCAACTATGTATTAGGAAAGGATAGGTTTGACTATTCCTTCAGGACTTATGTGAAGCGTTGGGCTTTTAAACATCCTACCCCTTGGGACTTTTTCCGCACAATGGAAAATGTAAGTGGGGAAGATTTAAGTTGGTTCTTTAAAGAATGGTTCCTTACTAATTACAAGCTGGATCAATCTGTTAAATCTGTTCAATATATTGATGGCGACGCAAAGAATGGTGCATTGATAACTGTTGAAAATCTGGAAGAAATGGCGTTGCCAATCGTATTGGCTATCAAACAAGACGACGGTACCAAAGACACTATTACACTTCCTGTCGAAATCTGGCAACGTGGAGGTAGCTGGACATTCAAATACAAGTCTACTGCTAAGATTACCAAAATAACCATCGACCCCAACCACGACTTTCCCGATGTGAATACTGCCAACAATGTATGGGAGGGTAACAACAAGCCTGTTCCCGAAGGAACCAATGCCAAAGGGGTTATCGATAATTATCTGGCAGCTATTGGTGGTGCAGAAAAGCTGAAGACAATTACCGATTTCTCCGAAACCTCAACAGGTAGTATCCAAGGCATTGACGTGGAAATGACCATCAAACAAAAAAGCCCCGATAAGTACTTTCAAGAGATGAGTATCCCTGCAATGAGCATGGTACCCATCAAAATTGTAGTAAATGGAGATAGCGTACTGGTATTGCAAAGTGGCAGTAAAGTAGACATTCCTGCTGAGGCAAAAGAATATTTTAAATCGAAGGCAAACATCTTTCCCGAGTTGAACCTAAATGCTGCCGACTTGCAATTAGCGCCAACAATTGTGTCGGTGGATGATGCTTCTGCCTACGAAATAATTGAAAACAAAGCTGACGGCAGTAAAATTGAGCGTTATTTTGATACCAAGACTAGTTTAAAAATCAAAGAAGTAACGGTAACTGCTGGCAAAAACAGTTCGGTAGACATCAGCGATTATAGACAACTTCCTAATGGTATAAAAATAGCTTACGATAGAAAAGGTGATTTTGGTGGCAACCTCATTGAATTTAAAATAAAAGAAGCCAAGGTAAATAGCAACCTCACGGATGAAGACTTTAAATAAGGAGCTATTAAACTGATACAATAAACGCTATGCATGAAATTTGCATAGCGTTTATTTTTTTGGATAGTTTGCTTTCTTTGCTGCAACATTTTACGTTCCACACAAATTAAAAGGTTATGAAACAACTGTTTCTTGTCTGTTTATTATTTCCCTCATTCCTTTTTTCCCAATCGCCCGAGGGCATCTTTTCTCCTACCATCAATGGCGTAAAACTTTTTCCGAAGGGAAACCAAGCAGCTATGCCAATGATAAAGCTAAACTCCAACGAACAGCTGGAACTTCATTTTGACGACTTGGATCCCAACATAAAAAACTATTACTATACCTATATATTATGTGATGCCAATTGGCAACCCGCCGAACTGAGTAGTTTCGACTACCTGAAAGGCTTTCAGCAACAGCGGCTCGCCAACTACAATGTATCGTCTATTGCACGTTGCAATTACATTCATTATCAAGCATTTCTTCCAGAGAAAGATTGCGTTCCTATTAAAAGTGGCAATTACTTACTTAAAGTATATCTGGATGGCGACACATCGCAACTTGCTTTTACCAAGCGCTTGTTCATCGTCAGCAATAAGGTGTATATAGCTGGAAAAATCCAGCGTCCCTACGACAATTCGCTTTCATTCACGCACCAGAAGTTGCAGTTTACCGTCAACACCGGCGATTTAAGCGACCCAAACCCTGCTCAGCAATTAAAAGTGGTGGTAGCACAAAACTATAAATGGGATGAAGCCCGATACAACTTGCAACCATTGTTTATGCGCGGCAATTCGCTGGAATACGACGGAGAAGGGAACTGCATTTTTGAAGCTGGCAAAGAGTATCGTTTTGCAGATTTAAGAAGTTCTAGTTTTTCTAGTTATTGGGTGGATAAAGCCAACCGGGATGTGGTACCCAACGAGCTTTCTTTGAAGGTAGATGTAAACAGAACTACGCAACAGTATGCGGTTTATGTAAATTATATGGGCTGGATGTTTGTTACCACCGATGAAGTTCCTGAACCGTGGTGGCAATCGGATTATGCCAAAGTAACCTTTAAATATGCCACGCAAGACAGGCAGCCATTTGGTGGAAAGGAAGTGTATCTGGTGGGCGAACTGACGCAAAACCATTTAGACGAAAACAGCAAGATGACCTATAACCCACTCAGTAGGCTTTACGAAAAAACGTTGTTGCTAAAGCAAGGAATCTATAGTTATTATTACGCCACCAAGGAGGCAAATGCAACAGATGCGCCCTCTAGTTCTGCCATTACCGAAGGCAACTTCTGGGAAACTGCCAACGACTACACCATATTGGTCTATTATCATTCGTACAGTAGCCGCAGCGACGAACTCGTTGGTGTATTTACCCTTAATTCCAAGACTTCTGCTGGAGGTTTCTGAGTATAATAACAGTAATTTGGTTGGTCTTAGGGCAAAGTCAACACTCTTTTACATAAAGTCAGCTCGCTTTTTATAATTCCGGGCGGGATGAGTACCAATCCCGCCCAGATTACCCCTACTCTTGTCAGCTTTTGGTAATTCTGGGCGAGCGGAGGGGTTATCCCGC
>CAITVK010000079.1 GCA_903895845.1 uncultured Chitinophagaceae bacterium | reverse complement strand
TATATAATCAAATTGTTAACAAATGCAGTTTATGATATATAAATATTGCCTAATAAATAAAAGGAAATTATGTATTAGAATAGGCAGATGGCTTAACAGATTTTACAACTTTTAAAAGTTATAAAACAATTAATAAAAAATGAAAAAAATTATCTTTTAGAAATTTGAAATAAATCGGCTACATATATAACAATGTACCGTCCTTTGTACAATTCATTTAAAGAATACACGATGGCTAGCTTCTATTTATCTACATACACCCTCAACTTAGCCGTTGTGACAGTATCAGTTTCCAAATGCTGGAAAAGTAGCCACTACCGCAAATTCTCAAAAAGCATCATCCCACCCGACACCTTCTTCCATGCCTTTCCCAAAACAGGAATTGGATAAAAAAGAGCAGAAATACCCTCAAAAAAAATCGGAATGGCATAAATTATAGCATTTATGCCATTCCGAAAAAAAAGAATAGGGTAAATGACGCTGCGGATGGTAGTCTGAAAAAAAGGAATGCCATCAATTGTTTCATTTATGCCATTCCAGAAAAACGGAACAGGGCAAATGACGCTGCGGATGGCAGTCCGAAAAAAAAGAATACCATCAATTGTTTCATTTATGCCATTCCGAAAAAACGGAAGGTAGCAAATGCACTTTTTAACAGTATTGCCACAAAATGTGGCAGTATACATTATTCAATTCATTCATAATTAAACTTTAATACAATGCTTTCAGTAGAAAAAATATTCGGAAACATATTTGACACAAAGGAAATTACACCAGATAGACTGTTACTTTTTGCCAAAGACCACCTTGTGAGGCTTACAAAAGCAAATTCCACTCACTTATATGATACAATAATTGGTATTGTAACCACATTGATAGTAACCTTGGAAACAGAAGTAAGTGCTGTAGATACTACGCTGAACTTGCAGAGTGGTCAAACAGATGAGGTGGATTTGGTAACTTCTAATTTTCATCAAACGCTCAGCACCTTGAGTGGTGTGATTGCAAACAGTGTTGGCGGAATAGGTACCATTGCCTATAAAGAGTTTTATCCGCACGGGATATCAGAATATGGCAAGGCAAACCGAAAAACAATGGTGATGCTAACAACCCGCATAAATAAGGCGGCGACTAAATACTCGGCTCAGTTGGGGGCAACAGTTACTGCCAAATTGCAAGCCTTTCAGGCAGACTATGTTACGGCTAGGGATGCCCAAAGTACTTCCATTGCTGGTCTTTCTGTTAACAGGGATGTAAAAAGTACAGCCGTTTTTAATATGGAGAAGGGATTGTTGCAAAGTATTCATACAGTTGGTAACCTTTTTCCTGCCGATGTAGTGCAATGTAATGGCTTTTTCAACTTCAACCTGCTATTTACATCAACGCATCGCAAGCATACCCTTTATAATGATACATTGGCAATAGGGGCACAAATAGATGTGGTAAACCGTTCTGTTACAGATAGTATCACCATTATTATTAGAAATACTGGCACCAATGCAGATATTATGGTATGGATAGGTGCAACTGCTACCGATGCACCCAATGCACAGGCAATAATTGTAAATGCAGGCAAGGCTTCTACTGAAATACCTTCCGCCTTGGGGGATCTTGCAAATACCTTTTTATTGGTAAAAAATGCTAGTGAAGTAAATACAGCGAGCTTTCAGATTGAAATAATAGGATAAAGGTTAATGATTAATGTTTAGTGATTAATGTTTAGTGATTAATGATTAATAAAAAAGGGATTCGGATACTTTGAAGTATTCGAATCCCTTTTTATATTTTGTAGTTGATAAGGTTAGAAATAAACAATATTAATTCTCCTTAAAAAACACTGATAACTGACCACTAACAACTAACTAAACTTACTTTCTTCATCTTTTTGTATCCATAGGCAATACCTACTGCGATGAGCATGATACTCAAGTCCCTGTCCAAAGGAACTACCGGACCACCATCGCCACCAACACCCTCATTTGGGCTACCAGGACCACCAATACCCGGATCATCGGCAGGACTCTGCGCATTCACATTTGTTGCCGTGAAGAAAACCCCAACCAATATTACCAAGAAAACTATTCTGATACTCTTTACTAACTGTTGCATATAATGCTGTTTTATTTTGTTATTGTTTTGTTGCCTGCAAATATAAACAAGTGCCACCATCACAGGCGGCACTTGTTCTATTTTATTTTAGGGTTGAATACTCAATGTTGATTGGTGAACCAATTGCTTGCTGCCTGCCTCACTGATGGCTACATTGTAAACACCTGCTGCCAATGCATTGTTGATGCTGATGGCATGTGTGGCACTACCACCTGTGTGACTGATTGTTTGCTCATTCACCTTCTGACCCAACGCATTGTAGATGCTAACAGTGTATTTACCTGCAACCACATTATCCAAAGCCACATTCAAGATCTTACCCTTTAATGGGTTAGGATACAAACTGTAGCTTGTCAGTTGTGAGTTGTCATTTGTGAGTTTAGCAACATTACTGTAGCTGACTGCACCTGTTGTGCTTACTGCCTTGATGCGGTAGTAACTTGTTGCAGTTACGCTGTTATCTGTGGTTGCATAGCTTGCAGTAGCGGTGTTCTTTGCAGTTGACTGACCAATAGTAGCGAATGTCTTCGCATCGGTAGATTTCTCTACTTCATAGCGGGCAACACCCTTCTCTCCTACTGTGTTCCAAGTAATAGTTGCCACTTTGTTATTCAAACTTGCACTTGCAACAATACTGTTCACAGGTAATGCACTTGGAGTGAACAAAATAGTGAATCTGTTTTGATAAGTAGATGTATTCGTAGCATCCACTGTAAAGTTTAGTGTTGTGACACCAGATCCAAGTTTAGTAGTCGTATTCTTAAGTGCATCAACCAATACAGGTACAAAACCATTGCTTACATACTTGCTTGCATCAATGCCTAATTGATAATTCGTAGCGCTTGGACTAGCTATCTTCAATTCAATTACATCACTAGCAATTGCAGGTAAACGACCATCAATACTTAAGTTCTTACCCTTGTCGCTGATGGATAAGTTATCAGTTGCACCAGCTAGTTTCAACGCATCCTGAGGACCATATACGGTATTGCCAAAGTCGGACCTGAAAGCTACTGCTGCTCCGTCGACACTACTATAAGTAGTTGCCCCACTTGCTTGTTTAAACAAGGTTACATAAAGCTTACTTAGCGTTGAAGTACCAAATATATCTTTAAGGTTGGCAGAAGACACCTTACATGCTTCGGTAAATACGACCTTAGGGCTTAGGCTGTTTTTGTTTTGTACAAATAAAGCCTGACCTGGTTGTATATAATCTGTACCTGTAACTATACCTGTACTTGAGTAAGTACCGTTGCTATAGTAAGCTGAATACAATGTTGGAGAACCAGTAAGTGCATTGTAAGCAATGTACTTGCCTGCTGCACCAGAGGTAGGATCCAAGTACCAATAACTACCATTGATACCACTAGATGAAGCTCCACCAGAAGCAGCATATACAGCTGTCCAACTTACTGGAGACACATACGGATTGGCTATTAAGCTGAAAGAAGTGTCTGTAGAGGTATTCAATGCAACAGAGGATAATTTAGCACCAGCACTACCTCCATTTACAGTACCTGTTACACCAGAACTTGTTGTACTATTGTAGGTTACGGTTCCATAAATCAGGTTACCTGTTGCCTTCAATGTGGTTGCATTAAACATTTCCAGCCCACTCTGTGTATTTGTAACATTGCTGGTATACAAATTCGGTGTTCTGTCGCCACGAATCAACAACCTGTAACCTGTAAATGCATCTAGGCTAGTTGAATTAGTATTACTCAAAGCAGTCCAAGCACCATTCACAAAAGTATAATCCTGTGTAGTGCTTGAGGTTGTAGCAGTCTTGTCAAAGCCATTGCCATCAATTGCATTGACAGAGCCGGCATAAGGAGTAGGCCCGGTGACGAAAATACCAGAACCAGCGGCATAGCTACCACCATTTTGCCAGTTACTGTAAATTGTACCCGCACCATAAACCTCAGGTGCCATATCACGGTAACCACGGAAGCCCTTAGGAATATAACGTTCTACGGTGGCTGTACCTGTTATAGAACCTAAAACAGAAGCTACAGTTGCACTATTTGTTATGGATGTAGATTTCAATATTAACAAATCTGTACCACAAGCCAATGTACCAGCACTTATAGTAACCGTTCCTGTAACTGCTGTTGCAGCTGAAAGAGTTGTAGTACCTGAAGCATTGTTTATAGTCAAGTTATTACATCCAGTTAAATAAGAACCTGTAACTGCAGCACCACTTGCATTAAACACATAAGAACCTCCAGAAAGGCTTCGAGTACCTGTGGTACGAATATTACCAGTTGATGCAATACCAGCAGTAGAACCAACATAAATTAAGGCACTGCTAGTTGCAGTAAATGTTGCAGCACCACCAATATAAGTCGTAAACCCTGCAGGAAATATGACTGTACCACTTATAACAACACTACCAGTAACTGTAATTGAAGTAGTTGTTGCACTTGGCAAAGTAAGTGTTGCACCACTAGTTACGGTCAATGTACCAGCTACGGTAAGGGCACTTTGTGCAACAGTAGTTGCACCTGTAGTGTAGTTGTTACTAATAGTTAAGTTTCCATAGGCAGCAGTAGAAATTATTTGTGCTACAGAACCTCCATAAACAACCGTACTACTTGGATTTAAAGTTCCTAGTGTCGGGATGGTATCATCCTGAGCATTCAAGGTATTTGAACCAGCTAAAGCCGCAGGTAAGTTAACAATTCCCAAAATCGGATTATTGTTTGTAGAAACAAGTGTTACACCATTAGTTGTAGAACTACCTACATTAATGTAGGAATTAGTTCCATTCACAGTCCATCTTCCTGCATCAGAAGCGGTAGTGGCATTAGTCAAAATATTAAAGACAGTATTAGCTTGAGAGAAAACGCCCGAAGGTGCTTGCACTCCAGATCCATTGCTACCAGTGTACCAATTATGATAATCATTCAAAGTACCTGAACCTGTATAATAATAATTAGGTGCAGTTGCAATAGTGAAAAGAACAGTAATATGCGAAGATGAGCCTAAATTATCAGTCGCTGTAACAGTCGTGGATACAGTTCCAGACAAAGTTGGTGTACCAGATATTATACCTGTAGCTGTATTGATACTCAACCCGGTAGGTAAGCTTGTAGCACTATAACTAGCTACATGAGCAGGGGAAGTAGCCGTAGCTGTAACTTCATATAAGTTGCTACCATAAACGCCTACCGTTCCTGTAGCTGTAGTTGCACTTGTAATAGTAGGTGCAGACGGATTATTGATAGTTAATAATAAAGTAGCAGTACCTGTACCTGCACCATTAGTTGCAGATATGGTTACAGTATAGTCTCCAGAAACAGTTGGTGTACCATTAATTGCGCCTGTAGATGTATTTATACTTAATGTGCTAGGTAAACCAGTAGCATTATAACTTGTAGGTGTATATAAGCCAGTAACAGTATAAGTAAACGCTGTACCTATGGTACCAGAAGCAGCAGTAGTGCTTGTTATGATTGGGGCAGAATTATATATCAAAGATATTTCTCCTGCACCGCCATTACCTCCAGCTTTAGCTGTTAATGCACCTAATGCTCCACTTCCTCCACCACCTGGCGCAGACCCATTATTACCAGCAGTTGAAGAACCAGAAGCAGGTAATACAGCACCACCAGCGCCACCGCTGGAACTTCCTCCTGGTCCTGCACCATTACCACCAGCACCTGCATAAGCACCGGCAGTAGCTCCACCTACTGATATTTGTCCACTTGTACCAGCAAAATTGTAGTAGGCACCTGAAGAAGGTACATTACCACTTGCAGAACCAACTCCGCCAGCAAATCCACCACCAAAATTAGAAGAACTGTTTGTGCCTGTAGCACCTGTGCCACCTGCACCACCTGTAGCTAAAATAGAAGCTCCGAATGGATTGCCTGCAATTGTATTTCCAAAATAAGAACTACTACCAGCATTTCCACTTGAACCAGATACTGCTGTTCCACCAGCACCAACGGTTAAGTTGTAAACAGTACCAGGTACAACCGTAGTCTTATATTCTACAAAAGAACCACCGGCACCGCCGCCACCTAGATTATAACTAGATCCATTGCTACCACCACCGGCTCCACCGCCGCCCCAGGCTTTCACAGTAATCAAGGTTACACCCGGAGGGCAAGTCCAAGTGGTATTACCTGCTGTTGTGATTGTTGTAGATAAGTTATCAATAATAAAAGACTGTGTACCAGAAGGAGTTAACCCTGTAGTTGTTACACCAACCAGTGCAGTAGTACCTGAATAAGTAGACGCAATCAGTGAAGCATCAATTAATGCTGTTATATGCGAAGCATCAACAACAGTTACACTTGATACCCCTGTAGAAGAACCATTCCAAGTAACTGTAGATGAACCACTCACAAAATGAGAACCAACAACTGTTATTGTAAAGCTGCTACCACCTGCCAAAGCATCTATTGGATCGATTGAGCTAGTAGTAGGCACATCTGCTATAGTAATTGTAACAGTGGAAGCTGGTCCATCACCACTTCCATTAGTTGCGTATATAGACAATGGATAAATACCAAATGTCCCACTTGCTGGTGTACCAGTTATCGTACCATCCGAATGAAAGGTCAACCCAGTTGGTACAGTTCCAGAAGCCAATGTAAACGACGTTGGGCTGTTACTTGCAGTCGTAGAATAACTAAAAGCAGTACCAACCTTTCCTGCTGCAGTATTACTACTTGTAATACCAGGCAGAGCAGTAATGGTATATATCAAAGTTGCAGTGGTACCACCACTAACACCATTAGAAGAAGAAATGTTAACACTGTACGGACTACCAGAAGCATCTGTTGGGGTACCAGTGATAGCACCAGTGCTAGTGTTGATACTTAAACCCGGAGGTAAACCAGTTGCATTAAAGCTTGTTGGTATATTGCTACCAGTAATAGTATAGGTAGTAGCCGCAGAACCAACCTGTGCGGAAGCAGTAAGGGTACTATTAGTTACAGATGAAGGAAGATTATACAAAATTTGTACTTGACCTGCTGCACCTGCACCACCACTATTTATGTAAGTTGGATAAGACCCGGTTTGATCATGACCACCGCTACCACCACCTGCAGGAGCATTACCTGCTGATCCAACATTTGAGGTACTAGTAGGGGCACCTGCGCCTCCTGGCCCACCATTAGCGCCATTTCCAGCGGCAGAAGTCCAGCTACTACCGGCAGCCGTGCCACCAGCACTTCCATAAAGGCTTTCTATTAGTGTTCCCCCTGTATAAGTGTTTCCAGAAGAAACTGCCGCACCACCTGCAGCATTATTAGGCACGCTAGTTGTTCCTGTAGCGTAAGTGCTCAAACCACCATTACCGCCAACAGCCAAGATGCTAATACCATCAGTGCTACCTACAAAGCTAGAACTACCTCCAGCAGCACCGTCAGTAATGGTAGCTGGTATATTTGCAGTGCCAGTGCCACTGCCCGTACCACCTGTACCACCTGCGCCAATAGTGATAGTATAGGAATTAGAAGGGTTAACGGTGACAGAACTTTGAACAAAAGAACCTCCTGCACCACTTCCTCCTGCAGCATGACCATCAACACCAAATCCTCCGCCGCCGCCAGCACCCCAAACATTTACTATGGCAGAAGTAACACCAGCAGGTGGTGACCAAGGTGATGATGGATTAGTAACCACAACTGTCGCAACATTAAAGTTGATAGTTGATGAGCTAGCAGTAGTACTTAACTGAGTTTGGGTTACGCCAACAGGTGTAGCACCTATTGCTGTAAGACTAGAAGAAGGAATGGTTGCAGTTAAATGAGCTGCCGTATAATAACCACTAGAAGAAGCAGCAATATAAGTAGTTGTTAAAGGAGTACCATTCCAGGTAATTTGCGAAGTGGATGTAAAGTTATTACCATAAACGGTAAGGGTTGTTGCAGAACTACCCGCCGCCACAGCCGTTGGTATTATACCTGTTAACTGAGGTGTAACACTTATAGTTAATGGTGTAGTAGAAGAAGTGCCGCCACCAGAAGTATATACAGATATTGTTGCACTAGTAGAAGTTAAAGCTGTTATTGTTGCATTTGTAATGGTAGCAGTCAAATGGTTAGCATCCACATAAGTGGTTGTAACGCCAGTAGTACTACCATTTAATTGAACAACAGAAGTAGAAATAAAACTACTACCAGTCACTGTAATTACCGGTGGTGCCCCACCATTGTTACCATTATAAAATACAGAACTTGGTGCTATACTTGTGATAACCGGAGCACCCGCTGTTGTAGTTGCAGTTGCAGTTGCTGCTACTGAGAAATTATTTGCTCCATCATAAGAGAAGGCTTCATAATAATATGTAGTACCGGGAGATAAACTTGATTGATTACCTAAACCACTTGCTACACCATTATAAAATATAGTGCCTCCCGCAAAAGAAGTACCCGCAATACCTGCTGCAGTACCATTTGTAGGTGCTGTGAAAGTATTAGCGGTTTTATATACAACAACAATGTTATTGCTACTTGCATTTGCAGTTGCAACTAAGTCTATCTGAGTAGTTGGGCTTGTACCATCATCGGTTGCAGTGAAAGTTGCAGGAACTGCAACTGAGCTTGTTGTGGCATTGGCAGCAAAACCACCCGAAAAATTATTGGAACCATCATAAGAGAAGGCTTTGTAATAATAAGTTGTACTTTCTGCAAGACCAGATTGGCTTGTTCCATTAAAACCGCTTGCAACACCATTATACAATACGGTACCACTTATATAAGAACCAGAACTTGGCGCAGCCGAACCACCTGTAGGTGTACCAAATGTACCAGTTAAATTATAAACTACAACAATATTGTTACTACTACCATTTGCAGTTGCAGTAAAATTTATCTGACTACTAGAAACAGCAGTTGTCGTAAATGTGGCAGGGTCTGAAACAGATGTATTGGTTGTAGCATTTACCGCAAAACCAGAAGAGAAATTATTAGACCCATCATAAGAGAAAGCTTTATAATAATATGTAGTACCTGAAGAAAGTCCTGTTTGGTTTCCTAAACCACTAGCTACACCATTATAAAATACGGTACCACCAGCAAAAGAACCTGAACTAGGAGCCGCTGAACCATTAGTAGGAGCAGTAAAAGAATTTGAAGTGCTATAAACCACTACTATATTATTTCCATTACCATTAGCCGTAGCAGCTAAATTAATTTGAGAAGTAGAAGCAGCAGTAGCCGTAAAAGTAGCAGGATCATTAACTGTTGGTCCTACACTCCATGTAAGCTCTATTTGACCTTTACCACCAGCACCACCAGTTCCTGCAGCAGTTTTGTTGTTTGCACCACTACCGCCACCACCAGGGGCAGTACCTGCAGCACCAGCAGTAGTTGAGCCAGGAAAACCAGAAACAGCTGCACCACCAGCACCACCACCATTTGCACCAGTACCACCTGCACCAGAAGCAGGAGAAGTACCCCCAGTAGCAGCAGAACCATTGCCTCCTGCTAAATTAGAAATATAACCAGACGAAGGTAAATTACCTGAGGTAGATCCGCTAACAGCAGTAGCATTAGTCGCAACCTTATTAGTAGATATACCAAGTCCCATTGCACCATTACCACCTGCACCACCAGTTGCTAAAACACTAGCACCAGCAGACGAACCTGCCGTAGTATTACCGAAATAGGTACTACCACCCGCATTACCATTACCCGCAGTAGTAGAAGTACCAGCAACACCAGTTCCCCCAGCACCTACAGTAAAGTTGTAAACATTTCCAGGGGTTACGCTCACAGTATATGATATGTAAGAGCCCCCTGCACCACCACCACCAACTTCATAAGAGTACGTTCCTGAAGCATATGCACAACCACCACCTGCACCACCGCCGCCCCAGCACTGTACAGTAACCGAGGTTACACCAGCAGGGCAAGTCCAGGTACCATTACCAGTTGTTGTGTAGGGCACACCACTAGTTTGTGCATAGCTACCAAGCATGGTAACCATAAACATAAACAGCAAAACTAGATGTTTCCATCCGTTGCTACGACCGGGCTTATTGGCCACTTTAAAACTTTGTGTGTTTGAAGCCTTGTTTGAGAGGCTTTGCGACAAGCTTTCGAAAAGTAAGTACTTTTTCATACAAGCAATGATTAAATTAATGATTAAAAAACTAAAAATGTTAAGCAAAATCCATTAGATATTATTAATGGCAAGTATTGTGATCACCACAACCCATCTCTAAGGGCTGTAGTTAGCAGTTATGTTTGTTGAATCCTTGTTTCTAGTGCTAGATTTAAAAGCAGGGACAAATTTGTGTAGTTTATTCTTTTTCATGCAATCATTATTTTCTTTAGCAAATAACCGAAGCGCAATAGTAGAATCTTTTTACAACAACCTTCGTTTCGGAATGATTCGGAATTTTTACTAAAGAAAAAACGGTTTCGGAAACTAGTACAATCCTTTCCGAAATAATTTAAATTCAATTCAGAACACACCTTCTCCCTACTTTAAATTTACTTTAGTGGGACTATCATGCCTACTTATTTAGAATCTAAAACAAGAAGAACGCAAACTTCAACTAAAAGTCATTAATTTTAACCGCTGAAAAACACACTCAAATTGCAAATACAACATATTGCCATTAGTTTCAAACAGCTTACCCCATACACAACATTATGATACAATTGAAAAAAGGTAGAGAAGAAATAATGTACCTTTTAGCTCGGGCTATAGAGAAATACAAGTCGGAAACAGGTCGGACAATCATTCAAAATACAAACAGGAAGAATTACGAGGGACTTGCAGAAGCGCTTAGTGAAATAAGTAACAGGCTCCCGGATACTTCCGATAAACTTCAACATGAAATTTATCCTCCAGACAAAAGTCAGACTGATTCTAAATATCCATTTAGAAAATATGACATTACTGGTGGTCAGATTAAAGATGCCATCTCGGGTATTGTTTCCAATCCACGCCACTTTTTAATTGATGCTTGTTACATATATTTATATGGAATAGGCCGAAAAGGTTTTGAATCAAATCCTGTTGATAAAAACTTAGTTTTAGACTCAGAAAATGAATCAGTAGGTGACGAAGTAGAGACTTCAACTACATTACCTACAAAAACCAATAGAAAAAGAAAAAAAACAACCTCTAAAACATTAATTGCAATCATTGGCATTCTTTCTATAGTTCTAATTATAATTGTCTCTTTTCTCGTTTATACTTCAAGACAATTTCAAACAGTTAAAACTGACATGAACATCATGTCATATCAGCCTACTAAAGCTGAAATAGATAGCTTGGAAGGTATATGGCTTTGCTACACTGGTTCACCTCAAGCACGGATTTCAGATGACAATCGCTTTCATAAAGTTGTCTCAAACATATTGGAGATTAAATATAAAAACGGTTATTTCACTTTGACACGATATGGCGCAAGCTTCAACCATGTAGGATACGCCCAATTTGAAGCACCAAGCATTGTATCTATTTATTCGCATGTTAAAAGCAAAAATGATAGTACGGAATCACCTAGACACTCATTATTGACGCTAAACACAGGGAAAAAATACATTCCCGTAATCTCTTCCTCTTGGAACTTTGATGTAGGTGAGAGAAATAAAATAATTGGCATTCGCGAAGTATTAATCAAACAGGGTAAAGGGGGATCAATAGAAGAAGTGATGAACGAAATTGAAAACTCTAGTTGCCAGTGTAAGGTTATCCGCTGGCATCAGGATAATAATGAAGTTAAGACATTTCATCTGAAAAATGAATTGTTAGACTCCTTGGAAATGCCGGAAATAAGATCACTGATTGATGAACACAGCATTCTTTTGAAAGATCAGGAGGATAGCATGATGATATCAAAAGGAAAACACTAGGTATCAATATCTACTTTCCTCATTTCTCGCTTGGTTGATACCGTTCCACACTCGGTTATAACTGAACTCCATGCCCTTACCTACATTCGCTGCAATAACACTGACAATTCATCACTAAACATTAATCACTGGTATTTGAGCACTTCTTTCATCAAAAAAACGGCAAAGCAGCTAGGCTTCGACTATTGCGGCATCGCAAAAGCTGGACTCTTGAGTGATGACGCAAAACGGTTGGAACAATGGCTATCAAAAGGCATGAATGGCTCGATGGGCTACATGGAAAACCATTTCGATTTGCGCATAGATCCCACCAAACTACTACCCGGTGCAAAGAGTGTCATTACTTTATTAAAGAATTATTACCCCTCTGTTACCCAAGATGAATCAGTCCCGAAGATTTCCAAGTATGCCTACGGAAAAGACTATCACGAAGTAATCAGAAAGCAATTAAACCAGTTTCTACAACTAATAAACCAAAATATTGGTGCTATTGAGGGACGAGGTTTTGTAGACTCAGCACCTGTATTAGAAAGAAGTTGGGCAGTTAAGAGCGGATTGGGATGGGTTGGCAAGAATGGTAACTTAATTCATAAACAACAAGGATCTTTCTTCTTTATTGCTACGCTGATAGTAGATATTCCCTTGGAGTATGATGACAACTCTGCCAAGGATTACTGCGGCACTTGTACCAAATGTATTGATGCTTGTCCTACTGAGGCTATTCTACCCAACAAAGTCGTGGACGGAAGCAAGTGTATCAGCTATTTCACTATAGAATTAAAGGAGCAATTGATACCTGCCACTATGAAAGGCAAGTTCGACAATTGGATGTTTGGTTGCGATACCTGTCAGGACGTTTGTCCTTGGAATCGGTTCAGTAAACCACATCAGGAAGAGGCTTTTACACCACTCAATGAAATCTTACACTATACTCTAACAGATTGGGAAATGCTTACCGAAGAAAGCTTCAAGACTATTTTCATAAACTCGCCTATCAAACGCACTAAGTTTACAGGCGTAAAAAGAAATTTAAAGTTTATACAATAATAACATTAAGTAATAAGTTGTAGGTAATAGGCAAGGAATAGTATAAGATATTTGCGGTCTTTTTTACTTCCCTAACTTCAAACTTTTCTAAATACTTATTACCTACAACTTATTACTTACTACTTTTCTCATGCTTAAATTTACCTCTATACTAAAGAAGTTTCGGGAGCAAGGCGAGAAGACCGGCTGGACTTATCTTGAAGTATCTTCCGAGCTTGCCCAACATCTAAAGCCCAACAACAAAAAGAGTTTCAGGGTTAAGATTACTTTAGACACTATCCCTTTCGAGGGGGTGGCCATGATACCAATGGGTGAGGGAAATTTCATTATGGCCATCAATGGAACTATGCGCAAAGCAATAGGGAAGATGAAAGGTGATGCAGTAGAGGTGGGCATTGCCATCGATGAGAAGGGTTATCAACTTAATGAAGATTTCCTTGCTTGCCTCGAGGATGAACCACTGGCATTAGCTTTCTTCCAAACTTTAACCAAAGGACACCAGACATACTACAGCAAGTGGATAGAATCTGCCAAAACAATTGAGACAAAAACCAAAAGAATCACCAATAGCATCCGATATCTATCCCAAAACTTGGGCTATGGCGAGATGATCCGAGGGCTAAAAGAAGAAAAGTAAATTGCCACAAAGGCACTAAGCTTTCATTATCTTATTTCTTTGTGCTTCTTTGAGACTTTGCGTCTTTGTGGCTTTGTGGCGAGAAAATATTTGGCATAAAGACTCTAAGACAAAAAGAACCATTAACTTCTTATACATTTGAAGCATGAAAAAGCTATTGCTATTCTTCTTTAGCATATTAACAGGCGTATTATTGTATGGTGCATGGCCTGTTTCACCTTGTTGTTTTCTCATCTTCTTCGCCTTTGTTCCGTTACTTATAATAGCAGATAAAACTACCAAACGCCTCAGTTTCTTTGGTTATTCCTTCATTGCCTTGCTCCTATTTAATGCAGCTTCTACCTGGTGGATATGGAACAGTACCGATGTAGGCAGCATTGCTGCTATCATTGCCAATAGTATTTTGATGTGCCTTCCTTGGTGGGGCTATCATGTGATGCTTAAGAAATATGGACGCTCCATTGGATATTTCTCACTCATTTGCTACTGGATGCTCTTCGAATATATCCACCTCAACTGGCAATTGAGTTGGCCCTGGCTTTCCTTGGGTAATGTGTTTGCAGCTAATCCTAATTGGGTGCAGTGGTATGAATACACAGGTATTGCAGGAGGTACATTATGGATATTGATGGTAAACATTGGGTGCAAGATATTACTGAAGAAGCTGGTTGGCAACAGGAATGCAGCCTTTGCGTTTGGCTTTTTATGGATGATAATGATTGCTGCTCCCTTGGCAATTTCTTATATCCTGTTATCCCAAAAGAAAGAAGCATTCCTTTCTAAAGTGAATGTATTGATTGTTCAACCCAATGTAGACCCGTATGCTAAGTTTGAAGTAGCTACTTCTATCAATGAAGTCCAAAAGCTTGTTTCCCTCAGCGAAAGCAATATGGACAGTACAACCCAACTCATTGTCTGGCCTGAAACTGCGCTAAGTCTCGCCACTTTTCAAGACCAGATTACGAAAGTAGATTATTACCAACCCGTCTTTGCTTTTCTTCAACGCCATCCCAAAGTCACTATACTTTCTGGTATAGAAACTTACCGTAACTATGGTACTTATCAGGCTACAGCCACGTGCAGACAAATGCAGGATGGCAGCTTTATGGACGCCTATAATTCCGCCATATACATCCATGCAAACAATCCTTTACAATTATACAACAAGAGCAAACTGGTGCCTGGCGTGGAGAGTATGCCTACTTTCCTCAACTTTATGGGTCCGATATTCGAGAAGTTTGGAGGTACTACTGGTGGTTATGGCAAGAGCGATAGCAGTAAAGTCTTCTCTCTTTCGGGTTATCCTTATGTGCCAGCACCTGTTATCTGCTACGAAAGTATTTATGGCGAATATGTATCGACTTATGTAAAGCGGGGGGCAAACATCATCACCATCATTACCAATGATGGTTGGTGGGGCAACACGCCTGGGCATAAACAACATTTGCAATATGCGAGGTTGCGTGCCATCGAAACCAGGCGTTGGGTTGCCCGCAGTGCCAATACAGGTATCAGTGCGGTGATAGATGATTATGGCGAACTGAAAGCTACTCAACCTTGGGACAAAGCAGCGGTTATTAAGTACGCCATCCCTACAACAAACAAACTCACTTTCTATGTTCAGTATGGCGATTGGTTATATAAGATAGCGAGCTTTGTAGCGTTGTTATTACTTGTATGGCACAGCTTTACATTAGTGAAGCGATATTTTCAACACATAGGAACATAGATATATAGAAAACGTAGAAGAATTATATTGTCTATCTGCCCTATGTATCTATGTTCCTATGTGTTAAATCTTTTAAATCATTAAATCATGGATTTTCAATACAAATCATTTACTATCCATTATAAAGTTTCGGGTGGTGGCACTCCATTAGTTTTATTACATGGTTTTGGCGAGGACGGCAGCGTGTGGAACAATCAGGCGCTTGCCTTACAATCGGAAGCGATGGTGATAGTGCCTGACTTGCCGGGTTCGGGAGAATCTACCATTACCTCGTCTGAATTAACAGCTGAGGAAAGTGCCCTTTTGGATACGATTGAGTTTTATGCAGAGGTGATTAAGGCATTGTTGCATCATCTGCAGATTGAACAATGCTATATGTTGGGACACAGCATGGGTGGATATATTACCCTCGCCTTTGCAGAGAGATATCCATCTTTATTAATGGGTTTTGGACTGATTCATTCCACTTCTTTTGCTGACAGTGAACAAAAGAAAGAGAACAGGAAAAGAGGAATCGAGATGATGGAGGAATATGGTGGGTATTCCTTTTTGAAGAATAGCATCCCCAATTTATTTACCTCTGACTTTAAGCAACAGCAACACGAAAAGGTAGAAGCACTGATTGATAAAGCAAAGTGTTTTGAGACAATAGCGTTGCAATGTTACTATCGCGCAATGATTAACCGACCAGACAGGACTTTTGTACTGAAACAAAGCAAGGTGCCTGTGCTGATAATTGCTGGCGAACAAGATATTGTTGTTCCCATCAGTGATGTGCTGGTACAAGCACATCAACCTGACATCTGCCACATACATATCCTGAAAGAAGCAGCACACATGGGTATGTGGGAGGATATAGTGGGGATGAATGAAGGAATAAAAGGATTTATCAATCTTAGTTAATCAGTACCCTGCATATAAGGATGGCTATTCATTATTATTTCTTCCTATTAATAGCCACTTTTACATGGATTTCTATAGCTCACAAACTCAATTGCATAACCCAGCTATGCTATACAAGGCACCTGTAGGTGTTGATTGCATAGCTTTAAAACTGTTGTGCATAGCGTAAAAACTCCAATGTATAACCCCTGAAACTCATGCTGCCCAGTATCGGACATTATACAGTCCACTGAAAAAGCTATGCAGTGTAGTATTAAAGGTTATGCAAGGCAGCAGTTGATATTGAAAGAACCAGTTGTTTACATACATTGCATAAGTAAGCGGCCTTATGCGAACCAGTTTTCAAGCTATGCCTGTGAGTTTTCAAGTTATGCTACAAGATTCTCAAACTATGCTGCGCGGTTTCACACTTTATCCCATCTATTTGTAACAATCAAACCAAACAGTTTCCAAGCTATGTTATGGGGTTGTACCTGTTAAAAGGTAGTGGTTAAATTGCTATCCTATTCACTTATCAATCCGCTACAGAAGTAAGACTGATTGCAATTCATTCCAATTTAGTCAAAGATATTCCCCAATAACACCTTCCTAAATACAAGGTTATTGTACGCATTTACAAGGTCAAGATTCATCTTTTTAGCAGAGCCAACTTCGAATGCAATAGATAATACATTAAACAAGGGTAAATAATACACAATAACCGATTTAGATACAACAAACACAAGGCTTTAAGCGTCTATTACATAAATTCGCAGCACTGCACTTTCCTTCACCGGGAAAACAACCCTACTTGTTGCGTTCAGCTGATTTATTGGTTATGAAGAAATTACTGTTATTCATTTTATTGTTCTTCGGCTTCCATAAGGTAGCTGAAGCAGCGCACCTTAAAGGCGGTTGGATACAATATGAATATGTTAGCTCAGATACAGTAAATAAGACCACTACTTACAGAATTACAGTAAGACAGTATATTCACTGCAATCCTACTACAGGACAAGATGATGCTACGGTTCCTCTTGGAATATTTGATGCAAGTACCAATCAATTGATTAATGTAGTCACTATCAAAAAATCGACTGAAACAACATTAAATAAAACTACTTACAACCCTTGCATCAGCAACCCAAGTGCAGTTTGCTATTTAATAGGAGTATATATTACCACTATAACACTCCCTAATAATGATGCAGGTTATATTTTATCCGTTCAGCGTTGTTGTCGTATAGATGGTATTATAAATGTAAGTAACTCGGGCAAAGTAGGTATCACCTATACCAACAAGATTCCAGGAGTAATTAATGGTGTTAGCTACAGGGTAAATAATAGTCCAATCTTTGCCCAAAAAGATACGGTTCTAGTTTGTTATAGTTCCCCATTTACTATTGATTTCAGCGCAACAGACCCCGATACAAATACTTTTGGGGACTCTTTAGCATATACATTTTGCGATGGTTTGTTAGGTGGGGATGCTTCAAATGCAGGCACTCAACCCGATCCACCGTCCAACCCTCCCTACACTTCCATACCCTATTCGAGTCCGTATAGCGGTGGTTCTCCATTGGGCATCAACGTAACAATAAATCCGGTCACAGGAATTATTTCTGGAAATGCACCCTCAACAACAGGCGATTATGTAATAGCTGTTTGTGCCTTAGAGTTTAGAAACGGGGTGTTGATTGGCTCAACTAAAAAAGAAATTCATATTACAGTGGATTACTGTTCTTTCACAGCCGCAAAGCTGAATCCTGTCTATTCCAATTGCAATAGTTTCTCCTTTAAATTTTCTAATGAAGAGCCTACTGCCTCGTCTATCGTTAGTTATACATGGGTTTTTGGCGACTCACTTAGTGTACCTTCTTTGGATACCTCAGGCGAGCCCCAACCTGTTCATGTTTATTCCGACACTGGGGTCTACAAATTTTCTTTGACTGTTACTAATAACGTTGGATGTGTAGATTCAGCTAAGTCTTTACTTAAGGTTTATCCCGGCTTTAATGCAAACTTTATCGTTAAAAGTAGCTGTATCAAGAATCCTTTCTATTTTATAGACTCTAGTTATAGCAAATATGGTAGCATCAATAGCTGGAGTTGGGATTTGGGCGAACCTACCGCAACCAATGATACCTTCTCCGTAAAAGATACATCATACACATATCCCACCACAGGATCAAAAACGGTCAAGCTTGTCGTAGGCAACAGTGTGGGCTGTACCGCCGATACGTCTATTGTTATCAATGTAAGAGAGAATCCAACACTCTATCTCCCTTTCCACGATACCGTCATCTGCAATGTAGATAGTGTGCAACTGTTGTCAAGTGAACTGAACCCTAGCGGATTGGCAACCTTTCGTTGGACGCCGGCTGACTCTGTTTCCAATGATACAATCCCCAATCCCATTGTTCATCCCAAAATAACAACTAAGTTTCATCTTTACCTCACCGACCAAGGCTGTTATGCCGATGATACCGTCCGGGTCAACACGGTGCCGCGCATTGTTGTAAAAATAGAACCTTCAGATACGCTGATTTGCCAGCAAGACAGCATTAACTTATATGCCCTAACCGAAGGTGATGGGTACACCTGGACGAAAAACAACCTGAGTGAGGGGTTGCATTTCAGCTGGATAAGTTCTAACCCTACCGAAAAAATAAAAGCAGCTAGCAGTGCTAGCCCGTTGCTAAGCCCTCCCCTCAACCCAACTACCTATAGTGTAAAAGTAAATTTGGGCAATGTATGTTTTGCAGAAAACAATGCAATTGTCCACGTATATCCTTACCCTTTTGTGAGCGCTGGTGTGTCCGATTCCGTCTGCTATGGCGATAGGTTAATACTAAATGGAAGAATCAGTAGCGGTGCAGTTTTCAACTGGTCTCCCAACAATTCATTGTTGGATAGCACTACCTTAAACCCAACTGCCTCCCCCGATACAAATACCAGATACACACTTAGAGCGTATTATACTGGTAAGGATGTTTGTCCCAAACCAATTAGTGATGCTGTTTATATTGTGGTTATTCCCAAAATAAGCATAAGTGCCGGAGATGATACAACCGTGGTCATCAATGAGCCATTGCACCTCGCTGCAATTGGGAACGTAGATTCATCCTCCGCCACCTTCTTATGGAAAACCACCAACACGCAACAAGATTTCTTAGATAAAAATTATATCTATAATCCAACGGCAATAGTGAATGATTTAAGTGTAGATTCCATTACTTATATTGTTACAGCTACGCTGAATAATGTAAAGAAATGTTCAGCCGTTGATACGGTGAGGGTGTTGGTTTATCAGACACTGCCTCAGATATTTGTGCCGAATGTTTTTATGCCCAATGGTCTGGAATCAGCTTACAGAACTGAAAAGCCAACGCCAGTCGGAATCCTCAAGTTGGATTACTTCAGGGTATTTGACCGATACGGTAAGATGCTGTTCTCCACTTCAAAAGTTGGTGAGGGATGGGATGGTTACTACAAAGGAGAGGCACAGCCTTCCGGCACATACATTTATGAAGCCAAAGGCATAGATTACAGAGGAATAAAAACTTTATATAGTAAAGGAACGTTTGTATTGATAAGATAAAATAATTGAATGACTAAGACTGTTTTGATTACCGGTGCTACATCCGGATTTGGTAAGGCAATGGCCATCAAGTTTGCAGCAGCAAATTATAATTGCATCATCACTGGCAGAAGGGCAGATAAGTTGCAACAAGTTGCCAATGAACTGATAGACTCTTTTGGGACTAAAGTTCTCCCACTGGTCTTCGATGTACAGGATAAAGAAGCAGTATTCAATGCCATCGAAAGCCTGCCCACCGAATGGAAAGCCATTGATGTATTGATAAACAATGCAGGACTCGCCTTGGGTAGGGACAGCTTTGAAGATGCCGACCTATCCGATTGGGAAACAATGATAGACACCAACCTGAAAGGACTGATTTATGTAAGCAAAGCCGTGGTGCCTTTAATGATTCCCCGTAAGCAAGGTCTCATCATCAACCTTGGTTCCACAGCAGCCAAAGACACCTACCCCGCTGGTAATGCGTACTGCGCCACAAAAGCTGCTGTAGATATGTTTGGCAAATCTATGCGTGTCGATTTGTTACCGCATAAAATAAGGGTTACTACCATCCATCCGGGTTCTGCCGATACCGATTTCTCCAACATTCGTTTCAAGGGCGATGAGCAAAAAGCCGCTGCCGTCTATGCTGGCTACACCCCGCTACATGCCGAAGACGTTGCAGATATTGCTTTCTATTGCGCCTCCCTCCCCCTACACGTTTGTATCAACGACTTAGTGGTTACCTGCTCTGCCCAAGCAAATGCCACCACTTTCTTCAAAGAGTAGTTACTGGTAACAAGTAACCAGTAACACCCATATTTCATAATTCACAACTCATATTTCTCTTGTGGCCTCCTCAGATGTAGCAGCCTTTTGATACAATCTTTTCACTTGAGTTGGCAGCTGTTCTGATGGCTTTAATCCCCAAATAAACTTCTTTTATAGATAGCTTCCATCATAAATGTCCACCAAAAAAGGCATTCAACCTTTAGTTCAAGATGAAGGATTCAATGCTTTTTTTGATGTATTCATTAACCAGAACAAACATATCTAAATCGTTTTCTAAAAAACCCCTGCAACCTTTAGAAAGAATCTATTGTTAAAATAGCTGCAATTTATTTATCTTTGGCTGCTTACGACGAGCTTGCTAATACGAAAAACTATTGTTTACTTAATTAATTTAACTACTTAATGGCAAGTAATACTGGTCTCTATGACCCCTCTTTTGAACATGACGCGTGCGGTATTGGGTTTGTTGCGAACATTAAAGGCAATAAATCCCACCAGATTATCTCCGATGCCTTAACCATTCTGGAGAATATGGAACACCGTGGTGCTTGTGGCTGTGAAAACAATACTGGAGACGGTGCTGGGTTGGCAATACAAACCACCCATGAGTTTTTCTTTGATGAATGTGTGAAAATGGGAATTCACCTGCCTGCGTATGGTAAATATGGTGTAGGGGTAATATTTTTTCCAAAGGACATGCGCTTAAGAGAAGAATGTAGAGACATCTTCAACCGTACAGCAGAGAAGTTGGGTTTCGATATACTTGGATACCGCAAAGTACCCGTAAACACTGCCGACATTGGCCCGACAGCCTTGTCTGTTGAACCAGAAATGGAGCAAGTATTTATTGCTTGCCCCGATCATATCCGTGATGCGGAAGCTTTTGAAAGGAAATTATATGTACTGCGCAACCACGCAAGTCATACCATTAATAATACAATCAGAAAAGATGCTGTAGGTTTCTACATTGCATCTATGTCTTATAAAACAGTTGTTTACAAGGGTCAATTAACAAGCAACCAGGTGCGTGGCTACTTCCCAGACCTAAGCGATAAGCGTATGGTGAGTGCCTACGGATTAATTCACTCTCGTTTTGCAACCAATACTTTCCCTTCATGGAAGTTGGCTCAACCATTCAGATACATTGCCCACAACGGAGAAATAAATACCGTAAAAGGAAATGTGAACTGGTTGAAAACAGCAGAAGGCGGATTCTTCTCTCCATTCTTTAGTAAAGAAGAAATGGAAATGTTGCGTCCCATTATCTTCGAAGGACAGTCTGATAGTGCCTGCTTGGACAATGTAATAGAATTATTAACGCTTTGTGGGCGCTCATTGCCACACGTGATGATGATGTTGATTCCTGAAGCATGGGATAATGCTGAAAAGATGGACCCTATCAAGAAAGCATTCTATGAATTCCATGCTACTTTCCAAGAGCCTTGGGATGGCCCAGCTTCTATCTCTTTTACAGATGGAAAAATGATTGGCGCTACGCTTGACAGAAACGGTTTACGACCTTCAAGATACTGTGTCACCAATGATGACCGCGTGATAATGGCTTCAGAATCTGGTGTTTTACCAGTAGATCCTGCCACTATCATAGAAAACGGCCGTTTACAACCCGGAAAGATGTTTGTAGTGAACATGGAAGAGGGTAGAATAGTGAGTGATGAAGAATTGAAACAAACAATTTGCGGACAAAAACCTTATGGCGAATGGTTGAATAAATACAAAATCAGACTAGAGGAATTACCTGAGCCAAGGGTATCTTTTACGCATCTGGAACACGATCAGATATTCAAATATCAAAAGGCTTTTGGCTACACCACCGAAGATATGGAGACCATCATTGCACCAATGTGTATTGAAGGAAAAGAACCAATCGGCTCGATGGGAACCGATACGCCTTTGGCAATATTGAGTGACCAACCACAACACTTAAGCAACTACTTTAAACAATTATTTGCGCAAGTAACCAACCCGCCAATCGATCCTATCAGAGAAAGACTCGTTATGAGCTTGGCAACTTTTGCTGGTAACAACGGAAACTTGTTGGTTGAAGATCCTTTGGCTTGCCATAGTGTAGCATTGAAACATCCGGTGCTTACCAACCACGAATTGGAAAAAATCAGGAGTATTGATACAGGTATATTTCAGGCAAAAACACTACAAACCTATTTCAGGGCAGACGGGAAGCCAGGTTCTTTGGAAAAAGGTCTGGCAAGATTGTGCAAATATGCCACCGATGCAGTAGAAGATGGCTTTGAAGTAATTATATTGAGTGATAGGGCAATAGATAGCGAGCACGCACCTATCCCTTCTTTGTTGGCAGTATCTGCGGTACACCACCATCTGATAAGAAAAGGTTTCCGTGGACAAGTAGGTTTGATCGTTGAAGCAGGAGACGTTTGGGAAGTACACCATTTTGCTTGTTTATTAGGCTTCGGTGTAACAGCTATCAATCCTTATCTGGCTTTATCTACCATCCGCGACCTGAAGATTCAAGGAAAACTAGATACAAACTTAGATGCTGAACAATTAAAGAAAAACTACATCAAAGCCGTGTGTGATGGTTTGTTGAAAGTATTCTCTAAGATGGGAATTTCTACACTTCAATCTTATCAAGGAGCGCAAATATTTGAAATAGTAGGTATTAATCAAGCAGTAGTAGACCGCTACTTCACAGGAGCCACCTCCCGTATAGAAGGAATGGGCTTAGATGAAATAGCCAAAGAAGCATTGGCAAAACACCAGTTTGCATTCAGCAAAAAGGAAATTCCTGTGGAGAGATTGCCAGTAGGTGGTGTGTATCAGTGGAAAAGAAAAGGGGAATTCCACCTATTCAATCCACAAACCATCCACTTGTTGCAGCATTCAACCAGTACAAATGATTATCCAACCTTTAAGAAGTATTCTAAGGCTGTAAATGATCAGGCTGAAAAGGCTTGTACGCTCAGGAGCTTATTAGATTTTAAACATAACAGACCATCTATTTCCATTGAGGAAGTAGAACCGGCTGAAAACATCTATAAACGTTTTGCTACCGGGGCTATGAGCTTTGGTTCTATCTCACATGAGGCGCACAGTACCTTAGCCATTGCTATGAACCGCTTGGGTGGTAAGAGCAATACAGGGGAAGGTGGAGAAGATGAAATCCGCTTTGAGAAATTGCCCAATGGGGATAGCATGAGAAGTGCAATCAAGCAAGTAGCGTCTGCACGTTTTGGTGTAACCAGCTTATACCTGACAGAAGCAGACGAATTGCAGATAAAGATGGCCCAAGGAGCGAAACCAGGTGAAGGTGGACAATTGCCAGGACACAAAGTGGATGACTGGATTGGACGTGTTCGTCACTCAACACCAGGTGTTGGTTTGATATCGCCTCCTCCACACCACGATATTTACTCCATTGAAGATTTAGCTCAATTAATATTTGACCTAAAGAACGCAAACCGTGCGGCAAGAGTCAGCGTTAAGCTGGTATCTAAGGCAGGGGTTGGTACTATAGCCGCAGGTGTTACAAAAGCGAAAGCAGATGTGGTATTGATAGCAGGTTATGACGGCGGAACAGGTGCTTCTCCGGTAAGTTCAATCAAACATGCGGGTCTACCATGGGAATTAGGCTTGGCTGAAACCCATCAAACACTGGTTAAAAACAAATTGCGTAGCCGTGTAGTCGTTCAGGCAGACGGACAGATGAAAACAGGTAGGGATATTGCCATTGCTGCTTTGTTAGGTGCAGAAGAATGGGGCGTTGCAACCGCTGCGCTCGTTGTTGAAGGCTGTATCATGATGCGTAAATGCCATTTGAATACATGCCCTGTAGGCGTTGCTACACAAGATCCTGAATTGAGAAAACGTTTCAAGGGAAATCCTGACCACGTTGTTAACTTCTTCAAATTTATGGTAGAAGAGTTAAGGGAAATCATGGCGGATTTAGGTTTCAGAACCGTGAATGAAATGATTGGTCAGACAGACTATCTTCAAACAAGGGAAAACTTAAATCACTGGAAATATAGCAAACTGGATTTATCCCCAATTCTGTTCAAAGAGCCTGCAAATCCTTATGTTGGTTTGTATAATACGGAAGAACAAGATCACATGATGTCGGATATATTGGATTGGCAGTTACTAAAAGCGGCTCAACCAGCATTAGACAATCAAGAAAAGATTTCTGCTACTTTCAACATCAAGAATACGGACAGAACCGCAGGAACGGTTGTTTCTAATGAGATTACAAAGCGTTATCGTGCACTAGGATTGGCCCCAGATACTGTACATTTTAAATTTAATGGTACTGCCGGACAAAGTTTTGGCGCCTTTAATACTAAAGGGGTTACACTAGAACTAGAAGGCGATGCAAATGACTACTTTGGTAAAGGATTAAGCGGTGCAAAACTGATTGTTTATCCTTCAAAGAAGTCCTCATTTGTACCAGAAGATAATATCATCATTGGCAACGTGGCCTTCTATGGTGCAACCGATGGAACAGCGTTCATCAGAGGTAAAGCAGGCGAACGTTTTGCTGTACGTAACTCCGGAGCACAAGTAGTTGTGGAAGGTGTTGGCGATCATGGTTGTGAGTACATGACTGGTGGTAGAGTAGTTATTTTGGGTGATACTGGAAGAAACTTCGCTGCGGGCATGAGTGGTGGTATTGCTTATGTGTACGATGTGAAAGGAACATTTGCAGGTAGCTGTAACATGGAAATGATCGACTTAGACCCAGTAGCTGCTGAAGATATTGACGAGCTAAAGTCATTAATATCAAAACACTTTGACTACACAGGAAGTACTGTTGCCAAGTTTGTATTAGACGATTTCGAAAATCAATTAAAGAACTTCGTTAAAGTATTCCCGAAAGATTATAAGAAGGTTTTACAAAGCAAAGCAGCAAACGCGACAAAGAGCGTAGCGAAATAAGGCATCAGTATTAAGTCATAAGTCGTAAGTAATAGTGCTTTATTTCTTTACTTACAACTTATGACTTACCACTAAAATAAACACATTCATTCACAAATAAAACAGGCTGAGAGCGATATGGGCAAACCAACCGGATTCTTAGAGTTTACAAGAGCATTACCCGCAAAACGTTCCCCAGAAGAGCGTAAGAAAGATTATAAAGAGTTTGAATTTCATTATTCAGATAAAGAGTTAGGCCAACAATCTGCTCGTTGTATGAATTGTGGCGTTCCTTTCTGTCACAGTGGATGTCCTTTGGGCAATGTAATCCCCGAATTTAATGATGCAGTATATGATGGCAACTTCAAGGAAGCCTACGAGATACTTATCAGCACCAATAACTTCCCAGAGTTTACAGGTAGAATCTGTCCGGCACCATGCGAAAGCGCTTGCGTGTTAGGCATCAATCAACCGCCTGTTGCTATTGAAGAAATTGAGAAACATATTATCGAAATCGCTTTCGAGAAAGGCTTTGTAAAAGCACGCAAGCCAAACCTTAGAACTGGTAAAAAAGTAGCTGTAATAGGAAGTGGCCCTGCAGGACTAGCTGCTGCTGCGCAATTAAACTATGCAGGTCATACCGTAGTAGTTTTTGAAAGAGATGAGAAGCCAGGCGGATTATTGCGTTATGGTATTCCAGATTTCAAATTAGAGAAGAAGGTTATCGACCGCCGTATTGCCGTAATGGAAGAAGAAGGCGTCACATTCAAATGCTTATCTAACGTGGGCGTTAATGTTCATGTAAGTGATTTGCTAAGAGAATACAGCGCCATAGTTCTGGCAGGCGGATCTACTGTTCCAAGAGACTTGCCAGTTCCTGGCCGCGAGTTGAATGGTGTTTATTTCGCAATGCAATTCCTCAAGCAAAACAATAAGACTGTTGATGGCTCCAATCCTTATGCAAATGAAACAATAGAAAGCAATATTCTACCAAATGAAGTTCGCGCTACAGGTAAAAATGTAGTAGTAATTGGTGGCGGTGATACGGGTAGTGACTGCGTGGGTACAAGTAACCGTCACGGTGCTGCATCTGTTACTCAATTTGAGTTGATGCCTAAGCCAGCTACCGAAAGAACTCCATTTATGCCTTGGCCAACCTATCCAATGATATTAAAAACAACTTCTTCTCACGAAGAAGGAGCAGACCGTCATTGGGCTATTGCCACAAAAGAATTTATTGGTGATGGAAAAGGTAACTTAAAAGCATTGAAAGTAGTTGACCTTGAATGGAAGATTACAGAAGATGGTCGCCCTGCAAACTTTGTAGAAGTAGCTGGAAGCGAGCGCGAGTTGCCTTGCGAATTAGCTTTGTTAGCAATGGGCTTCATGCATCCTCAGAAAGAAGGTTTATTGGAACAATTGGATATTGAACTAGATGCTCGTGGCAATGTGAAGGCAAATGAGAAGCAATATCAAACAAGTATTGCAAAAGTATTTGCTGCTGGCGATATGCGTCGCGGACAAAGTTTAGTTGTGTGGGCAATCAGTGAAGGACGTGAATGTGCCAGAAAAGTTGATGAGTTCTTGATGGGGGATTCTATCCTTGAGACAAAAGATAGCTCCATTCTAGAAGCAATGATTTAGTACTTCTATTTAAATATTTTTAAAGGGTTGCCCCAAAAGGCAGCCCTTTTTTATACCCTACTGCGATATTTTAGCTCCATTCCACTATATTGCAGTCACTTGTATATCTTGAAACTTGCGCGAAGAATGAATTTGACAGATAAACTCAAACATTTTAAAATTGTCCGCTCCCTCATCTACACTATTGCGGGATTCGCAACGTATCCCGGCATTGCAATAGTTAACAAAATAAAGATATCAGGTACCGAACACATCAAGAACCTCCCCAAAAAGAACGTGCTATTCGTTAGCAATCACCAAACTTATTTCGCCGATGTCATCACATTCATCCATATCTTTTGTGCAGTAAAATGGCGCAAAGAAAACAGGCTGGGTCTCCCCTACTACCTTTTATTCCCTATCACCAACTTATATTATGTAGCTGCAGAAGAGACAATGCGGGGCAGTTTCATCAGCCGTTTATTCATTTTGGCAGGCGCATTAACAGTAAAAAGAACGTGGCGGGCTGAAGGGAAAGAGGTGAGAAGAGGGCTGGATCCATCAGACACAAGGAAAATAAACGAAGCCTTGGAGAATAGCTGGGTCATCACTTTCCCACAAGGTACCACCACTCCCTTTGCACCCGGAAGAAAGGGAACAGCCTACATCATCAAGAACAACAGACCGATAGTTGTACCTGTAGTTATCAATGGTTTCTGGCGCGCCTTTACCAAGAAAGGACTTACTTTTAAAAAGAAGGGGTCTTTGTTGACTGTCCGCTTTAAGCCCCCATTGGTAATAGATTATGAAAGCTCTACCGAAGAAATATTGGAACAAGTGATGGACGCCATTGAGCAAAGCAAGAAATTTATGCTTAAGGGTAAACATCATGCAGTAAAAGCTGGGCTATAATATTATATCAAGGGGTAAGTCTTCGAGAGAAAATATAGTTCCCTAAGGTTTCTGGGATAACTTTATTTTTACTACCACTATTTCTCTTTTCATCTCATTATTTATGTGCGGAATTGCAGGCATTATTTCTCCATTTTCATCATTGGTGCAACCCAATAAGGTTCAGTCCATGATGAATGCCTTGCAACATCGTGGGCCAGATGGGGAAGGTTTGTGGACGAATGAAAACAGCACTGTTTGTATGGGTCATAAGCGTTTGGCTATCATAGACACAACCAATGCCGCCGCTCAGCCATTGCACTATTTGCATTATACAATCGTTTTTAATGGGGAGATTTACAACTATATCGAACTGAAAGAAACACTTCAAAAACATGGTTATTCCTTTTCTACTCATAGTGATACAGAAGTGATACCTGCCGCTTTTGATTGTTGGGGTAAGGAATGTCTCCATCATTTTGATGGGATGTTTGCCTTTGCTTTATACAATAACAAGGATAAAGAATTATGGATTGCAAGGGATCGTTTTGGCGAGAAGCCATTGTATTATCATACAGTTTATCATCAACGGGGCCAGTTTGAACAGTTTTCTTTTGCAAGTGAAATGAAGGCATTGTGGGCCATTGGCATCAACAAAGAGTTGAATGGAATGATGATGCTCAACTACCTCACACTTGGTTTTACGCAAAACCCAATCAAGCCTACACAAACTTTCTACAGCAATATCCTTTCTCTTCCCGCCGGGCATTACCTGTCTGTTCAGCCCGAAAAAGGAAAGGTTCAGATGAAGAGATGGTATAATTTCAGCAAACAGTTATCTGCTAGTCCCCCTCTAGGGGATAAAGGTGGGGACGAGGGTGCTGTAGAACAATTTGCCGACCTCTTTAATACAGCTGTAAAACGTCGGCTTCGTAGTGATGTTTCCCTTGGCACGTCGCTAAGTGGCGGCTTGGATAGTAGTAGTATTGTTGCCAGTTTATTGGATAATAAGATTACTTCCTTGCATACCTTCTCTGCCGTATTCCCTGGTTTTGAGTACGATGAAAGCAAGTACATCAAAGAATTTCAGGCGCATTATCAGTCCACGTCCTTTGATAGTCATTTCGTTACACCTACAGCCAATGACTGGATCAGAGACTTCGATTTGCTGATGTATCACCAGGAAGAACCCTTGCAAAGCGCGAGTGTGTTTACACAGTTTGCAGTATATAAGCTAGCAAAGAAAAATGGCGTAACAGTACTTCTTGACGGACAAGGTGCAGATGAGATATTGGGAGGCTACAAGAAATATTCACACTGGTTTTTGCAGCAGGAACTACGCAATGGCTTTAATGGTTTTGCAAAGGAGAAGCGGTTGTTGAAGCAAAATGGCTTTCTGGATGAGTGGGGTATTAAAAACTACGCCGCGGCATTCTTTCCGCAGCAAACTGCTCATCAACTGCAACAAAGAGCCATTAATCAACAGAAAGAAATTGCATCCATCAATAAAGACTTTTATAACAAATATCACAACGATGATACGCTACAAAAGCCTGTGGTAAAAACGTTGGAAGACATACTGTATTACAACACATTTACGTTTGGCTTGCAGGAA
This sequence comes from uncultured Chitinophagaceae bacterium, assembly GCA_903895845.1. GTDB lineage: Bacteria > Bacteroidota > Bacteroidia > Chitinophagales > Chitinophagaceae > Parasediminibacterium. The sequence goes on along the minus strand of CAITVK010000079.1, from coordinate 4,854 downwards.
TTATTGCGCTATGCCGACCGCAACTCGATGGCACACAGTAGAGAAGTTCGGTTACCCTTTTTGAGTCATGAACTGGTTGAGTTTATTTTTTCATTACCTACTTCCTTTAAAATAAGGGATGGTTTTACCAAATGGATCCTGCGTAAAAGCATGGAATCTAAACTACCGGTTAAAACGGCATGGCGCAAAGGAAAGATTGGCTATGAACCCCCACAACAACAATGGATGCAGCAACCCGCCGCTATAGAAATGATTCACGAAAGCCGAAAAAGACTCGTTGCAAAAAACATTCTGGATGCCAATGTGCTTAACGCTTCCATACAACCCAAAGCCGCTCACGATGCCAACAATTTCGATTGGCGCTATCTAAGTGCTGCGGCAATTATGTAGAATCATTTACTACAAGAATACTATGAGCTTTTAAAGGCTGCTGCCCGTTCTCTTACAAAACAATTGGAAAGTTATTGGTTGTAGTAGTCTCTGCAATTGCGTGAGTTTGCGAAAAGGAAATAAGAAAAAAGGGTGTTTATAAATGAAATGGTGCACTACCTATTATCATTTATACACACTCTTTTTTCTCATCTTTACCAAGCTCACAGTAATCTTATATCCAAACGCTTGAACTATCACATATAAATCGCTTTATTATTCCTCATGTATCAACGTACTCTTATTCTTTAGTTTTGCATATATCTCCGATAATGTTGCAGGAGCTTTAAAGTAATGTTTAATCCCTAAGCTCTGTGCCAACAGGTTTGCTTCTATTTCCCCCAAGGCTTTAAACTCTTTTCTGGCTATTAATCTTCCTGGTCTTAATAATGCTGCATCCAATTCTTTTAAATCTACATTAAAGGTGCAGATAATTTGTAGTTTCAGCATGTCATTCAGCAAACCATCCGTCATATTCAATAAATTGGATACTCCCTGAATTCTGCCATTTGTATTGCGTGATGCCAACAAAGGCTCTGCATCTTCTATAAGTAATACACAAAACTTACCTTGTGCAGAATAGGTAGTAACCAATTGTGAAAGAAACGTCATAAAAGTAGGCTCTACTAAATAGTCAACCATATTAGGTGGCATGTAAATAACTATTTTCTCGCTTATAGCCATTTCTCTTAAAAGATGCCTTATGTAGTAAGTTTTTCCTGTGCCTGGTAGTCCATGAAACAATATCAATCCTTGGTTCTCATTTTTAAACCGATCCATTAGTTCATCATGAAATGCTTCAAAACCATAACCATATTGAATATCCAAATCTTCTATTTCAAAATCATCTTTAGCAGCATGAGATTGTAGTGTGAATGAACCAGCACCATTTACCTGCACCATATAAATTTTTGGTTTATCCTCCATCACTTCCACCATGCTATTTTCAATACATTCATTTATGATGAATAATACATTATTTTCATCATTCATACCCGATGCATCACTTGGCAACAATATAACGATGTCACTTAAATGGAGGGTCTCGCCATAATCATCTTTAATGCCATCAAGAAAAGGTGGTTCCTCAAAATCATTCATATCATGCCTGGATATATCTGAGGCGTGAACCATATACTCAGGGTGATCAGGGAAAATAATAGTATATCGTTCAGTAAATGAGATCCCATTACTATCTGTGGTTTTTACACTATTTATAATTCTGCCATATAAATTTTGTTCTAGCTCTTTTAGCAAAGAACGGGTTTCTACATTACCATCTTTGTATGAAATAACTGAAGGAAACTCATTGTTTTTTACTACATAATAAGCCAAGAAAGAAAAGTTTTCGTGGTTTATACTTTTCTCGGTTACAAATTTGGCATCAGCAGCATCCAAAACAGTCGCAGATACCATATCGTAAGGCGTAATTTCATTTAAATCCCCAATTGAAATTGGTTCTATACATAAATTTTGGATTAGTAATGGCAATTTAAAATAGTCATCACTAAATGTTTCTGCTGGCACAAATACTTCATCAAAGTATTCAATCTCCCTTATGTAAATGAAGGCAGCTTTGTTCATATAACAACTCATTTTCTTTATCCAATTGCCATGTTTGTCTTTCTCTACTTGCGAAGTATATTTATCTGATTTTTTATTAAAAGTTTTGCTTGTAATTAGATCGCCGGCAGCATCATAATATTCATACATTGACGTACTGCTAATCAGACTTCCATCTGGTTTATAGTATGCGTTTTCAACAGCATGACCTTTATTATTATTTTTCCATTTTGACCAATGTGTTAATTCCCCTTTTGCATTGGTAATTTTCAACTCAATCCGCCCCCCATTCTTGTCATAGGTAGATATACGATGGTCAATTAAAACTCCATCCTTGTCAAAAGTTTTACCTATCAATTCTTTGCCCTTTGCATAATGTGTGTAAATACCTTTTGAGGTTAACTCCCCTTTGTTATCATAGCTAATCATCTCAACAATATCCCCATCTTCATTGTATTTTCTAGTATGCCTGCTCTCTATAACACCCACAGAACTGTAATGGATTATTTCGCTTTCTTTTCCATTTTCATTGTAAGTGGTGCCAAAAAGCCTCCCATCATTTGATAAACTAACATTTTCTAGTTTTCTTCCACCCTCATTATAGGTAGTTATTTTGTTTTTATCTTCGTAATACTCTCCTTCCTGCACTCCCAAATAAACATTTCCATCTCTTTCAAAGGCTTTGTAGTGATTTTGCTTTATCCGTTTTACCCTACCCTTCAAACCCTCTTTTTCTGCATCGGTAAGTATTTTTGTTGGTTCTTCACCAAAAATCCCTTTCAACAAATTGTCTGTTGCTTCTGCCGCTTTCTTTTCCATAATTAATATTTTATTTTTTGACTTAATGCCTTAAACGAAACAATTAGGTTCAACCAAACTACCCGCTACTTCAAACTTACTATTTACTAAGCCTCTTCTTCTTCCTCATCCTCATCATCGTCATCGTCCTCATCATCGTCCTCATCATCAAACACACCTCCAAAGCCTGCTGCCTCAAATATTTTCATCTTGTGATGATTGTGTTTATCATAGTCGCTTATTTTGTGGTATAACCTCGCAAGGTTTATGTGCATAGTTAGCTTTAGCTGAGGGTCTTCATTCATTTCCAACGCAGTTTCTATTTTTTCAATTGACCCCTTTATATCTCCTTCATCATTAAAAGCCATAGCCCCAAGATTGTTATAAACCATCGCATTAAAAGGGTTCATTTTTAATACCTGCGTATAATAATGCATTGCCATGTAGGTATCTCCTTTATTTTGATATACGTGCCCCATACAATAAAGTGTATTCTCACTATCTGGCTCTAGAATTAAGGCTATCTCAAAATATTTCAATGCCTCCTCTTCCTTATTTGCCATAGCCAATGCCCTGCCAGTGTTTTGCCATAAGTAGGCGGATCCGCTACATTCATTTTTAGCGGCTGCCAGTAGATACCGGGCAGAGTTGGCAAAATCACCCTTGTCTTCATATATCTTAGCTATCCTTTCCATGGTTTCAGATTCCATATAGCCTTCCTCTTCTATCAGGTGCTTGTCGTAATAAAGCAAGGCATTATCTATTTCCCCCGCTTCCTCATAAGCTTCCGCAACCCCGTCATACATACACCCATATTTCAGTTCTTCGGTCATTTTTCTTCTCAAGGCAATTGCTTCTTCCCATCTTTTTGTTTTTTCCAATGCCTCAATCCAATATCTGTATAACTCTGTATGGTATTGATCGGTGGTTACCAATGTAAGATATTTGCTACTGTATTCTATTACGCGTTCATAGTCTCCCCCTCTCAATAAATGACCTACCGAAACGCCTATCAACCTATCTTTTTCTGCTCCACTATACAAATCCATCTTCAAAAGCATCAAGTCTGCTATGGCTACATTGTCCAGAGTACTGTCTGACAATACTTCTGTATAGTAATCGAAAAAAATGTTACTCATAATTTTTTTATTTTGTTTGAAACTAAAAAAGGCAAGTGGTATCTATTATCCCCCCTTGCCTTTAACCTATTTTTTATTCTTCTCTTACAACTATGGAACACTTACTTCAACCGCTTGCGACAAAGCACCAATGCCTGCGGTATTAAAACCCGCTGCTTGAGCCTCCATTTTAGTTAAAGAAGTGAGACGGGTAAAATTTGCCGACGATTTACTGTTTAACATAAAAGAAAAAACAATTACACCAGCCATAGAAACGGTTATTTGGTTACCAACGGCAGTAACCACAGCATCGGGATGTGCCATTGTAAAAATATAAGCTCTCAATCCAGCATAACTATCCACACTAGCTTTCACAACCCCTGCACCAACAGCAGAATTGCCATACGCTTTAAAATTGGTTAACGCAGCCAATACTTTAGATTTGGTGGCAGCACCATCCGTATTCACGTACCCACTATTATCTATAATTGCAAGATTGCCGTTGGCGGTAATGTCCACATACTGCGCCACTCCTTTAAATTTAAGTTTCCAATCATATTCGGCGTTAAAATAGTTGCCCTTTGCAGAGTCGCCATTGTTTTTCCATAACTGATAGGTACTGCCCAACAATGTATTGGCTGCACCCAAAGCAACAGGCGTATAGGGCAGGTTTGCAAATTCGGCAATGTTGGTGGTTAGCTTACTAGCCACATTGGCACCAAATGTTAGCTTTTTGTCTGTGTTTAATTGCAAGAACTCTAGCGAAACGTGGTATTTGAGTACCATAATTATTTTATTTATTGTTAATAATCTGGTGAAGTAACGCTTTCTGTGGAATAAAACTTTTTTATTTTTAAATTAAAAAATATTATTTTCATAAACCTTCAAATTTCAACAACAATTACTAGTACATCTCATCTTTTGCTTTGCCGATACATAAGAATTA
>CAITVK010000078.1 GCA_903895845.1 uncultured Chitinophagaceae bacterium | reverse complement strand
GAGACTAAGTAGTTTTTTTGTTTCCTGATTTAGTCTGAAGATTCTAACCCAGACTAAGTCAGTCAATTAATCTAGCATATCGAAATCCTCGTCAGTTATGCCTAAGTATTCTCTTATTTTTTTTAATCCATTCTCTACTTTTAAATCAACTAAGCAAGTATTTAGAGGATGATACTTTGCCTGAGTACGCTGATAGAAGATTTCCTCTCCAATTTCTAGATCTAATAAAAATACATTGTCGAGTTTATAACAATCAATAAACGTTTGCGAGTGGGAAGTTATTATAATTTGATTCGCTTTTGCTAATTCAAGTAAGTGACCGTGAAGTTTTTTTTGCAATCCTTGATGCAAATAGACATCAGGCTCATCTATACAAAGTATTACACTTTTTTTCTTTAGCTTAGAAATCATTTTACTGTGTAGTAAAATATATCCCAGTCTTTGAAGTCCAGAACCTTTACCTTGTATATTTCTATTTGACAGATCATTTAGATAAAATTCTACATCTTCAGAAATGAGATCTTTAAATTTTTTAACATCAGAAGTATTTTGAAAACTTACACTCCAGTTTTCATTGAACTCTTTAAATATGGGATTAATTTCATCTGCGAGTTTATTAAGTATATCAATTAAACCATTTGTGTATTTATCAAAGGAGTCTTTTAATTCCTTTTTTAACCCACTAAATCTTGTCTTTTCATATTCCAATTCATAAACATCGTCAATCAGATTATTTATAAGATTAGGAAAGGATATATTTATAGCTGGTATAAAGAAAAATGCAATTTGGTTTAATATTTTAGGGATTTCTTTCAATTCTTGAGGCGTTCTAACTTGCTTGCCATCTTCAAAGGTAATTTTTTCATACTGCTCAATCTCAATTCCATTAACTCCGAAACATCGCTTAATGACGTGATCTACATTGTTTTTTTCAAAAGTTAGAACAATTTCAGGATATGTTGCACCGCCTCTTGATCCCAACTTGTGACTAGGAACATCTTCTTTTAGTCTGTATTCATCAGGATTGAAAAAAATGTTTAATGCTTTTAAAACATTCGTTTTTCCTGAATTATTTGCTCCGCAAATTGTAGAAAAATTATTTCTTGTATTAATATCTAGCTTTAGATCCAATATAGACCTAAATCTTTTTATGTTGATCTTTTTTAATAACATTCAAACAAAATTATTTGTGTAATTTCAGTAATATTTAATCTTCTGAATTAGATTTCAGTCTTTATCAATGATTTGTCAGGCCATTTATTTCTTTGACAGACTTTGTAAAAGTAAATCGACATTGGTATACATCAATTCCGCTTCCATTTCAATCAGACTATTCCCATCATTCCTTACAAATATCAACACAAATAGTAAAAAATCTCCAAAAAGTTTAGTCACAAACGTTGCATTGTGGATAATTGGGAGTGAATGACATTAGTGATAGCTTCAAATTATGTTTTACCACATAACCTGCAGTATTATGTGCTGATGGACTTCCAAGATTTCCTTTCCAGCTAGTCCGCGTCAATCGCTACAAACTACTAGGGCTGCCGCAAGTATTTTGTGAATCCTAATAGGTCTTGGAGAACTGTTAGGATTGCGCGTTGGGTGTACTGGTAAGTTATTTTGGCATATAGTTTATTTTGACCCACCTCCTACCTCCTCCAAGGAGGAGAAAAGCGAATGGGGGTTGCCGATAATGTTAGATTGATTTAAAGATTGCAATGTTATGTCGTCCCTGACGGGACTTAATGGTATGCTGTTGTGGTGGTTGCTACCAATATTTTATCCCTAACGGGATTGATTGGAGCGTATTTGGAGTCTGCGTGTTGGTTAATTTTTCACGTTTTATGTGTTCTTGTAGCAATTTATACAATAGTGGAATGTTTGTGAATACACTAACATTGGCGGTGTACTTTGGCATTTTGAATAACCTTTTTGGAATTAAAATCCACCTCCTACCTCCTCCCGAGGAGGAGAAAAGCGAATGGGTTGCCGATAGTTGGTGGGTCATATTATTGTGGGTGGGAAAGTAATGTGATGGCTTTTGAATAATCCTTGTTTTCATTGTTTACACTTTTCATTTTTAAGTTTAAACCTATTTTAGGACAAGTCAAAAGGACTTCCACATACATTGATAGGAATTCCTATTTACCCGTATTTTCAAATAATATAGTCCCCCAAAGAGCAGGTGTAAGTTCGGCTTCGGAGGGCACATCCGATACAATTGCTGTTGCTTTATTACTCCAATAAACCCTGGAGATGGTTTGTGCCCCATCGCCACGAAGTATGCCTATATCCCCCTTTATGGATAGTCCTTCCTTGGGCTTCAATTGTAGCGCAGCCAATGGGATTGATATTTCGTAGTTGCCATCTTTGGTAGCTGCAAACTCCAGCTGATTGCTCACATCCTCCACTTTATCGAAAGTAATGGTTCGCCAAGGGGAAGAAAACGGCACCTTTTCCGACACTTTCGTGCCGGGCACCACAGCCCGATATAAAAGCGCCGTACGCTTGTTGTTGATGATTGTGACCAGCAAACGCAAGTCTCCTTCTATTGGCGTTGACTGATTGGATGCTGCGTTTGTTCTAATCATTAAATCCAATGCGCCTCCAGTTTTAAAGGGCGCTGTGGCAATTTCTCCCGTATTTTTCAGCAACGTACTATTTCCGGTTTGGTAGCCCACATATAACCTGTCCCCGTACACTGCCATCGCCGCAGTAATACTGTAAGGCAGCTTCCCTCCACGCTTGTCTATGTCAACCCAAGTTGCATGTTGCCAGTCATCAAAGCGTCCATCCACTACAATAGGTTTTGTTTGCATCATCACTTGCAGAGCGTTGGGGCTATTGTCTTTTTGACGAATAACCTCAATATCATGCTGGTATTGTAAGCATTTTTCAAGCATTTCTTTTGTTACGTTGATTGTAATCTCAGGCAATCGATGAATAGTTTGCAGCCCATCAATTTTAACCAAGGCCGTCTTGTCTCCGTCGCACATATATACATCGCCATCCAATGTCTGGGTAATGGTAGGCCAGAAGTTTTCTTCCCAAAGCCTTACCCCATCAAGGCTCATCCCTCTCTTTGCAATAGGCATTTTCCAGTAACTATTGGATTTCATAGGATCAAATAAAGTTGTCACAAACAAGCCATCGGTAGTAAAAACATAAACCATACCCCTATCGCTATTGATAGCCCAAAGTGGCCCCGATTCAGCTCCTTTAAAATCCAATAAGCCGCCTAGCAAACGAGTAGGACCAGTTAGTTCCCCGGGAAAGCTTGGGGTAGGAGCAATGTGTGCAGGATGTAATCCTGGCCACAAATTAGGATAACTCCAGACAGGTTTGCCGTCTTTTGCACCACAGATAGAATACTTGCTAAAGGGTTTGATTCCTTGCATGGCTACTGTCCACCCGTTTGAAGCAGTCAATAACTGATCACCACCATCCGAAACAGAAGGCAAAACACCTTCCACCAATATTTTTTTATTACTGAATTTATAAAAAGGGGTACCAGTTGTAGAGAAGCTGTCTGGAGCAATTTGTAAAGCGACACCATCTGCTTGCAGGCAAAATGAGAGGTCATTCAGCACTGTTACCCCGCCAGTACTTCCCTTTAGGATAGTTACTTCATTGGGTTGCACCTGTGCATCCTCATTTAAATCTGTCCAGATAAAAAAGCCTTGATTCCCCCCAAGCCGATCATACAAGTCCACTCCTGCTGGCACAATAGACCTGAATCTCTCTTGTTTCAATAAATCCCAATAATAAGCTCGTCCCATTGCTGCCGCTGGATGAAGGATGCCTTTTCGTTCAACAAATAAAAATGCAACCGATGCCCCGTAGGTAGGATTTGAGGTAAAACAATTGGTGAAATACCGTTGACCGTTATGATAAATGGGCGTTTCGGGTGAGCCTCCCCTGAAACCTAAATCCAATGACTCAGCCGTTTTTCGATAAAGTATTTTTTTTAATTGACTGCTGCCAGTATTCCAGTTTATCTCAAATTCCATTGTGCCTTGCTCTTCGGAGTAATAGAATTTATTTTTATTAACTCCATCCAGCGTCCCACCTCCCCCATACTTGGCAGGACCATAAAATGCTTTAATAAAAGCACCATCCAATGACCATACACTGACTCTCTTTGGAAGAAAATCATTCTCTGTTATCCACAGATGCTGGCGGGAATCGATGGCAATTCCGGCAAGATTATTCATACGCAAAGAGTCGTAAGCCCCCGCTTGTGGGGCACCATATTTACCGATAGCCCGAATGAAATCTCCTTTGGGAGAAAAGATTTTTACCTGATTACAACCACCACCATCACTGATATAGATTTTACCGGTACTATCCAATGCAATCCCAACAGGCGCCTCTAACCCTGTCGAGATAAGCACTTGTTTATTTAGCAGACTATCGTTGCCAGCAAGATTAAAGTGTAATAATTTGTTGGAGGAGAGAACAAGCAAGTTGCCTGCTGCATCAAAAGCCAAACCACGTGGATGCTCCAACGCACTAGCTCCTAAAACCTTTCCTCCCTTTACATCAATAAATAATAATTGGTTTCTGTTGGTAAGACTGACGATAGCAACGCCATTATCAACGGCTAATCCACCAATCTCCCCCCAAACATCTTTTGGATTGATAAGCCTTCCTAACTGATAATTAATTATTTTCTTGTCATTGCCACGTGTCAAACCAGTGAGCCTCAGTTCGGCTAGGCCAGTTTTATTACCCGTTTCAAACACAGATGCGGTGTACGCACAAACTTCTGCGTCCGCTTTTTCACCTGCATCCCTAGCCAGATAAGGGGCTACTGTCCAAGCACCACCTATTGCCCCCTTCCCACCTATCTTATTCCCATCCAGATCTACCAAAGCCAACCCGTCTGTACCCTCTGCAATATAACATCCCAGATATAAAGCGGGCTGCCTAGAAGGAGATTGCTTGGCCGGAAGAAAAACGGCGGACTGCGGCGGGGCATGATTGGACAACCACCCACCAATATGATCATCCGTATTCCACGGAGGATTGCCTGGAGAATAAATACTAGCCTGATATGTTTTCTTTATTTCGGAATGAACTATTCCGCGAACCTTAAAGCTACCGGGTGTAACAAATTGGGCCGGTATAGTATAAGAACCATGATTGGCTGCCTCAACGTCGCGTCCCAGATCATCCAGCCCATCCCACCATGCCGTATTATTTCCAGCATTAAACCAAGTATCTGAAACTAAATTCCTGACTCTTTTACCAGTTCCATCCTCTATTACCAATGTCACATAGCCTGCATTCTTAATTGAGAATACAATAGGGATTGGTGGCTTTTTAGTAGTTATGCTATTGGTAGTTACACTCAACGGAAGCAACGGGTTGTTTCCTATAGGTTCCAAAGCCATTATCTCACCAAGCCAAATTCTTCTGCCATTCAAATCCCAGCCAGTAGTATTACCAACCCCCTTGGTGGCACTGGTTACTTTTAGCCGGATAGCGGTGGTTGTAATTTCTTGTCCAAAATCAAGAACGTTTGGCCAGAAGATGCTCATAGTGTTGGAAAGATTGTAATAGGCTGCCACCGATTTCCATTTACTTTCATCGGCCCCTTGAGGCTTATCAACGGAAGAACCAACAAATGTTTGCACTTCCACCACATTGAAACCAGATTCAAACAGAGCTAAGCCACCAAGTTTCACTTGCTTTGGCCAAGATAATAAGATCCACTCAGCACTGTCTTTAGATAAAATTGGATAATCTAGTCTGGGGGTTTTAGTCATTTCAATATTTGTCCACCTATCCCCGCCATCAATTTCTTCATTTGTCAGCATCTTGGCACTTGCAATGTTGGACTTCGTAGTAATGAAGCCAGAAGGGGCTATGTTGGCAACCCTTTTATCTGTTACCCAAGCACCCATAAGCCTCCCCGAATAACTCGCATCAATTATGTCTGGCTGATGAGAGAAGCGGATAGCCCTGGTATTCGTTCCCGAAGGCAAGACCCATACTGTACATTGGGTTCTATTAAGTTCTTTATTGGACAACTGTCCATTTACCAACCTTTGTGCGGGAATCCATTGAGACTCATCATTTAAGTCGCCGGGATAAGGTGCGTTAGGTTTTAAGACACTTACTTTACCGCCCCCCTCAGCAATAATGCTTCCTACACTAATAAAGTGATAAAATCCAATCCGCAAATGTCTGCTTCCCATTTTATTTGACACACCGTAAGTGACTCCGTGGAGATATGAAGTGGTTTTATCTGTCCACAAAGGTGTTTGTAAGATTGGGTCTTTTGGAATCCTTGTATTTAAGTGATTTTCTTTGCCATCCACCCATTCCGCATAAACAGTGGTATCCAAATTATCGAACTTCACCACCGAACGAATAGAAGTACCTGAATTTAAAAGAGAAATTGATTTTATCTGAGAAAAAATAGGCAAAGAGTAAATGAATAGTACTGCAAACAGCAGGCTGACTTTAACCCCAAGACTATTGATCCATTTACGGTGACACATCTTTGATAAGCTATATTTTGGTTATAAAGATATTGGTTTGAATCAATCAGGCTGATAGAATAAAACAAAAATAGCCATCACGTTATGTGATGGCTATAAACAAATTATAGTTAAGATTACTTCTCGTCCAAGAAATCTTTAATCTTGTCTTTGTGTATTATTGCCTCTTTAAAGGTGTATGCACCAGTCTTAGGGCTACGTACTGCCTTAATTACTTTAGTCCAGTTCTTAGCTTCAGCGGCTGCCTTCTGGTCTTTTGTCTTAATCGCTGTTTTTGCTGCTTTTGCCATTGTTATTTAATTTCTTTATGAACAGTTACTTTTTTCAAAATTGGGTTAAACTTCTTCAACTCCAGACGTTCTGGGTTGTTCTTCTTATTTTTCTTAGTTATATAGCGACTAGTACCAGGCAAGCCACTTGTCTTGTGCTCGGTACACTCTAAAATAACTTGAACTCTATTACCTTTCTTTGCCATTACTATTGATAGTTTGCAGTGTTATAATTATATTTTATCTCCTTTTGCTCTTAATCCCTTAACAACAGACGCTAACCCATTCTTGTTAATGGTACGGATAGCTTCGGATGAAACTTTTAACGTAACCCAACGGTCTTCTTCAGCAAAGAAGAAACGCTTAGTTTGTAAATTTGGCAAAAACCTACGTTTAGTTTTGATGTTTGAGTGAGAAACACTATTACCAACAATTGGCTTCTTACCTGTTACCTGACATACTCTAGACATTTTTCAAAATTTTTCGGACGGCAAAAGTAGGGATTCAAGCTTAATAAGCAATGAATTATTTAAGTTTTTTCTTACTTTTTTTTATTCCATGCAAATAAACAAATAAAACTAGCAGATTAAAAGTAACTTTTTTGTAAATCTGTTGTTCTTTTGTCACATCATTCAATAATAATAAACAGAAATTATGAAGTCTATTTTAATGAGTCTTTTGCTTCTTACAACATCTTTCACATTCGCCCAACAACACGAATTGGTTAAGCTTTGGGAAACTGACACCTTGCTAAAAACGCCTGAGAGTGCTTTACCATACAAAAAAGGTGGAGTCATCTTCGTATCTAACATTGATGGCAAGCCCGCTGAAAAAGATGGCAAAGGTTCCGTTGGCAAAGTGGGTTACGATGGTAAGATAATGTTAACAGACTGGGTTAGTGGGTTAAACGCACCCAAAGGAATGGGAATTTATAAGAACAACCTGTATGTAGCGGATCTTTCCGAGGTAGTTGTAATTGACATTAAGAAAGGAAAAATTACAAACCGGATTCCTGTTGAAGGTGCTACTTTTTTGAATGACATCGCTGTAGATAACAATGGAATTGTTTATGTGAGTGATACCAGGAAGTTTACAGTTCATAAAATCGAAAACGGTGCAGCCACCCTTTATCTGGACAAGCTGAAAGCACCCAACGGTTTGTATTGCGATAAGGATACCCTGTATGTGTTGGATAAGGGTTATCTGTTGAAGGTGGATAAGAAAAAACAAATAACAACGGTGGCTGATGGCATGGATCCTAGTACTGATGGTTTAGAAAAAGTAGTTGATGGAGAGTTTCTGGTTACAAGCTGGGCTGGCATATGCTATTACGTTAAAGCAGATGGCAGCAAGCAAGTGCTTTTTGATAACAGAACCAAGAAAATAAACAGTGCAGATATTGGCTTCGACAAAAAAACAAGGATAGTTTATGTTCCTACTTTTTATGGAAATAAGATCGTTGCCTATCAGTTAAAATAATAATTGAGAATGGATAATTAATAATGGGATAATTGCCAATTACACCTTTGCGTTGTCAATCATCCATTATCAATTACTACTAGTGCTTCTTGTATTTTATTACCCGTATCATTTGAAAAGCAACGGAAACGGCTATTAGTCCGAAGCCTATGTAGAAACTGGCATTCAGGTTTTTATTCTCTTTGAAAACGATAAAAGCTAGTATAATCCCATAAACTGGTTCCAGATTCAAGGTTAGGTTCTGTGTGAATACAGACATGTGTCGCAAGGCTTGTAGGGACAAATCCATCGCCAATACTGTACACACCCAACTGAGCAATACCAACCATCCCCAATCCATAGTTGTTGGAAAGAGATAAAGGGGCGGAAAAGCTTTCAGATACAAAGGCATCAGCAACGTTAGTAGTAGCCAGCCGCCCGTAAGCTCATAAAGCATGATTGCTTTTGGTGGCACATTGTTAATCATTCTTTTATTTAAAACACTAAATGCGACGCCTAAGAAAGTAGCTATCATCCCAATGATAATTCCCTTTTGAAACTTAGAATCGAAATGAAAGATTAAATAAATGCCCACAATACCCAACAGACTAAGTGCCACTTCCCTGAAACTAAACTTGCTTCCAACAATGACAGGCTCGATAAGGGCCGTTATCAAGCCGCTTGAGGACAGACAGATGAGTGTGATGGATACATTAGCAACTTTGATGGCTCCATAGAAGAATACCCAATGAAGGGCAATAATGCCTCCGATTCCAAAGAGTTGCCAGATAGTTTTCTTAGGCAATGAACGCAAAGCATCTTGCCGCCAAAGAATAACAAACAAGGTGACGATAGTTAGGAGCATCCTGTACCAAACAAGAAGTCCCTCATTCAGGTCTATGAGTCTTCCCAAGACACCTGTAAATCCCCATAAGAATACAGCAATATGCAGCTTTATCAGTGAGGACTTCATCTATAATAAATATTGTGTGGGAGGGAATCAGCGCGACTATATGCTTTTAGAGACATCGTCGGAAGCAAAATTTGCTGCCACAACTTTGGCAACAGGAGCAGCTTTCACTTTCTTGCTGTATTTTTTTGTAAGGCTGAGGAACTGTATTTTTAATACACCCAGAACACCTTCCTTGATGATGCCTTTACTCATCTTACTAGTACCAATCTGCCGATCAATAAAGGTGATAGGCACTTCCTTTATTTTGAAACCTAACTTCCAGCAAGCAAACTTCATTTCAATCTGAAAAGCATAACCTACAAAATGAATCGCATCCAGGTTGATAGATTCCAATACCTTTCGGGAATAACACATGAAGCCCGCAGTGGGGTCATTGATGGGCATCCACGTTACAATCTTTGTAAACAAAGCCCCTCCCTTTGAATAGAAATGACGATCGAATGGCCAGTTTTCTATCTTACCACCGGGAACATAACGACTACCAATTGCTACATCGGCACCGCCTTCATTGCATGCCTTGAATAAATTCTCTAAATCTTTTGGGTTGTGTGAGAAGTCAGCATCCATTTCGAATATATAATCATATCCGTTTTCCAATCCCCACTTAAAGCCATGTATATATGCAGTTCCCAATCCTAGTTTCCCAACTCTTTCTTCAATAAACAACTGATTGGGATATTGGATCATCAAGTCTTTTACAATACGTGCAGTACCATCTGGAGAGCCATCGTCAATGATGAGAACATTATAGCCTGCATTTAAATTGAATACAGCAGCTATAATTTGAGAAATATTCTCTTTCTCATTATAAGTCGGTATTATTACTATTTTTTTCAATTATAAAAAAGTATTTCTCTAAATAATGGCAATCAACGTCTCCTAGACAAAAATTTCCTGTAATACGTTGCAAAAATGCATTCTTGTGCTACTTTTTCAGCAAAGTCCTATTAAGTATTTCTGTTAATTTTTGTTTTGTGTTCAGTGCAAAGTCACCTTTCATCATCCAATCGTAGTATTGCGGTTCTTCTTTCAGCACTTGTGCCACTGTCTTTCCTTTGTGTTTTCCGAAGTTAAATATCTCCACTCCTTTGGCATCTTTCACAAAACGTCTGGCAAAGTCAACAATATCATCTTCTCCCGTAAACTTCACAATACTTTCTACAGTATCCCCAATTGCTGGATAGCGTTCTACCTGTGCTTCCAATATTTCCCAGGTGGCGGTTGCATCAGCTTCTGCGCCATGTGCTCCTTCCAGATTTTTGTTGCAATAAAATTTATAGGCCGCACTTAAAGTCCTTTGTTCCATCAGGTGAAATACCTTTTGTACATCTACCAGTTTCTTTCCTTCAACAGAAAAGTCTATACCAGCTCTGGAAAATTCTTCAATCAGCAAGGGCAAATCAAAGCGGTTACTATTGTATCCACCTAAGTCGCAATGATCTATAAATTGCTTTATTTCGTTGGCAACCTGCTTAAAAGTAGGTGCATCTTTTACCATTTCATCGGTAATACCATGTACATCACTAGAAGCTTGAGGAATAGGAATAGTCGGATTTATCAACTTACGCTTCACTTGCTTACTGCCATCAATGGCCACCTTTACGATAGCAATTTCCAGAATCCTATCATTGGTAATATTCACACCAGTGGTCTCCAAGTCGATGAAGGCAATGGGTCGGGTCAATTTTAATTTCATCATTTGATTTATAAAAGGCCAAAAATGTTTGAGCCGCAAAAGTAAGCGTAACGCATAATTAACTAATGGACTTTGATTAAAAATAAATAAATTTTCATTAAGGCATAACGCAAACAGTTGCCCTAAGCCAATACACACCCGAAATGCGTGCCTTAAAGATTTTGGCGAGTGATTTTGTAGTTACCATCAGAAATGTATACAGGAAAATCTCAGAGAACCCAACTTATTCTAGAACAATACATATATTAAACGATTTGTAGCATACTATGTAGGTATTCACTCTCAATTTTAGCAAGTGGGAACCCATCCCATATTTTTAAATATTGCCACTATCAGAGTTAAATAGACCTTTTCATAAATTGAAAATAACTGTTTTTATTTTTACTTGTCTTTAACTTATAAAGTCTTTGTTAGGCACGACGCATATATTTATACTGGATATTCTGCTGACATAGTATTGAAAACAGATACTTTCGAAAGGAGTAATTAGTGGAAAAAAGGCATAGCTGGTTTGAAAGCTGTTTGTGCCTTTTTTGTTTTTTAACAGGTGGGTACTTTGTTAGATATTATTGCTGAAACAAATTGGAAACTCCCTCTTTAGCTAGTGTTCCATACCATGTTTCCCATCTAAAAGTCAAGCTATTTCTAAACAGAAATATGCTTGTTTATCTATTGCCAAAGCAACTTTGCAAGGCTTGATAAGGCAAATTGTGTTTACTTAGCGGCCTAAATGTGGTCTGTCTAGCCAAACGGCCTGATAGTGTTGCTTTACAAAACGGTAAAAAACAAAAACCGTCCACACTGCAAACTTGACAAATAATAATGACTATATTTTTTGATTTTTATGAGATTGCATTGGGTAAGGGCAAAAGCATTGGCATTTATAACTATGCGCTCCACTTACTGAATGCGCTTGCAAAACAGAAAGATGGGAATGATGAAATTGTTGTTGCTTGCTCTGAAGAAAATAGTACTGCCTTACAGTTGATTGGTGGCATCAAAATCAAAATAATTTCGGAGAAATATCCAAATTTTAAACAAAGGCTTCTTTGGCGACTTTTTAAGGCAATTGATACAGCAAAAAAAGAAAAAGCAACAATCTATTTTTCGCCTAAAGGTTTCGCACCCGGTCTTTTTAGAAGGAATAGAAATCCTTTTATTGTTGTAACAGTACATGATATGATTCCGTTTTATTACGCTGAAAACTATCCCGGCTATTTTGGAAAGTTTGAGAGCAAGACGGTTCCTCAATCATTAAAAAAGTCGATAGAAGTTGCTAATAAAGTAATTACAATATCCAACTTCTCAAAAGAAACAATTTTGAGGTATGCCCATCCTCAATCGGAAGTAGCGGTTATTTATAATGGCATGACTCTCCCCGAAAAAGTAGAAAAAGAAGCGTTGGAAGCAACGCCGTATCTCTTGGCAATTGCATCGAAGTTGCCACACAAAAACCTGGAGGGCATTGTAAACGGGTATAAGGAATATAGGAAAATAGTTGCTAACCCGCTTCCTTTGGTTATTTGCGGTATTGATGGCACAGCGCTTAAAGCATTTGATATTGAGGGGCAGGGCATCAGTTCGCATTATTTTCTGCCGGATAGGGCGTTTAATAATTTGTTGGCAAATGCATCCTTACTTCTATTTCTGCCTGTAGTGGAAGGGTTTGGTTTTCCTCCATTAGAAGCAATGAATTATGGAATAGCAAGTGTTGTTTCTGATATACCTGTCTTGCGTGAAATAATGGGTACAGCTGCTTACTACACAGACTGCAATAACGTTGTGGAAATAGGAAAGGCTATTGACAGGGTACTCTCAGACACTAGCGTATATCATTTTTTGATTGAAGAAGGTAAGGGGGCCCTCAAAAAATATACTTGGGATAATTGTGCAAAACAGGTGATGGATGTTTTTGAAGAAGTGAGCAGAACATAAAAGATGGAGATAAATATTTAATTGTGCTACGGCAACGATATATGCGAAAGCTGTATCTACTTTCGTAGGCTCTTTTTGCCGATTTTTTGTAGGGTGCTAATTTTATAGTTAGACATTTGTTTTATAATACTTTTCAGTTGAAAAAAATACAATTTAGGTTTATTCTGTCCATTTTTGTTTTGATGTTTTGTAGCTTTCAGACATTTGCATCAACTAAAAGTTATTTTATTTCCACACAAGGGAATGATGCAGCCGATGGAACAGTGGCGCACCCTTTTGCTACGATTGATGCCGTTTTAAAGCAAATAGAAATTGATAAGGCTGATACTGTCTTTGTAAATTTTAAAGGGGGTGAATACTTTTTTACTAAATCAATCGTATTGACTTCGAAGAATACATTGGGTAAAGTATTTATCCTTCAGAATTATCAGAATGAAAAGGTTGTGTTTAGTGGGGCCTCCATTTTGCCTGTTTCATTTTTCCATCCGGTAAAAGATCCACAGATATTGCAAAGGCTATCTGTTGCTGCGAGACAGCAGGTATTTGAAGCCGATCTTTCTGCTGCTGGTATCAATTTCAACAGTAATCCCAACTCATTTGGCTATCCAAGATTTGGCAATATCCCCCCCTCTGATTTTTTGGTTAATGATGAGATACAAGTTGTGGCCCGATGGCCTAATACCGGCAAAACACAGATAGGGCAAGTGTTACAGCATGGTACGCCCAGTGGATCGGATCATCCGGCTAGCCCTGCAATTTTTAGGTACAATGATGCAAGAGTCGAGCGATGGTCGGTAAAGAATAACATCTGGATACATGGGCTTTTTAATACTGGTTATTACCCGGATAATTTGATGATAGATTCCATCAATACACAAGATAAATGGTGGAGATGCAAGCAAAATGCTGGAGACGGTATTTATGGTACTGTTGACGAGAAGAATCCCGGGCAAACCGTTGGTTTCCGAGGATACTATGCGTATCATGTACTTGAAGAATTAGACTCAGTAAATGAGTACTATCTGGATGAAAAAACGATGCATTTGTATTGGTGGCCCGACAAAAAACAGCAAACTTTCACGTGTCGCTTCCAGACCTTGGAGCGCCCGTTTGTGGTTTTGATGAATACAAAGAATTTACAGTTGAAAGGGATAGAATTTGCTTACAGCAGGGGATTGGCAATTTATGCTGAGGGAACAGAGAATACGATAATTAATCAGTGCAACTTTCATCACATAGGCACAGTAGCCATTAGTTTGGGAGATCCAAGTCTGGCTCAATGGGAGCCAATTGTATATCAGTCCCTTACAAAGAAAAAGAATCTACATAGCAAAATTTCAAACTGCACTTTCAATTATATTGGCTTGGGGGGCGTATTGCTTTCTGGGGGTGATAGACAAAAGTTGATTTCTGCTGGGAATGTTATTACAAATTGCAGCTTTTCGCACTATTCAAGATGGGGTATTACTTATTACCCTGCCGTAACAATTTCTGGCGTTGGCAATGAGGTTTCCAACTGTACAATAAGTAATGAAACCATTCAGGCAATTGTTTACACAGGAAACGATCATTTGATTAAGAACAATTTTATCTCCAATGTTGCAACAGGGTTTAGTGATATTGGGGCTGTCTACACGGGGAAAAATCCGTCTGCTACAGGGACATTAATAGAGAATAACTATTTTGAGAATATAGGGTCACCTGGTAATTCGGTGGCATCGGTTTATATGGATGATGGTAGTGGCGGTATTCGTGTTCATGATAATGTTTTTTATAAAGCATGTAGTAGTGGGCAATATACTTTTGGGCCGGTACACATTAATGGGGGATGTAATAATGAGATAAATAATAATTTATTTATTGATTGTCCTGTGATGGTTTCGGGAGGCGTCTGGCCAAAACAAAACTGGCAGGATCTGATGTATCACAACAAAGATGTTTTAAAACAACTAACAACTGTTGTAGACATACGATCATCGGTTTATCTAGAGCATTACCCCTACTTAAAACCCTTTTTTGATAGTACGGGAACAGATGTCAGAAAGAACTTTATGCATAATTCCATTGGATTCATGGTAAAGAGTCTGCCACAACCTTCTGAAACCCTGAAAGTTCAGAATGTTTGGGCTGTTCCAGACAAGGAATATTTTGAAGATTTTTTGAACAGGAGATTTGCTTTTAAAAAAGAAATACCGCTAAACATAACAAAAGATAGTTCTTGGTATCCGATTAATTTTAAGGCGTTCGGTAAAGAATAATTGAGTTAAAGTATAGGATAACAGCGTAAGCATCAATTAGTAGCAGAGTTTCTTTAAAAATGTATGGAAATAACAAAAAATGGCATCAATTGTAGGTACTTGTATTCAAAATACCATACTTTTGCGAAAACGCTGCATTGCATTTGAAAAATATAGTAAACTCTTTTTTTAACACTTAGAGTCACCCCATTATTTAAAATTACTTTTCGTTCAATTTGAAATGCTAAAAAAAGAAGACTCTTTGTTATCAAATTACACTTTTTTCAATCAACCGCTTAACGCTATACGCGATGAAAAAACATTGATTTATGCAATCAATGCTCATTCGTTCAACGTATCTAAAACAGATATAGACTTTAGGAAGGCGATGCTTCATGAAAAAGCAATCTTATTGCCTGATGGAATTGGGATTGTTTGGGCGCTCAACTGGCTAAAACGGATTCGGTTGAAAAGAATCACAGGGATGGATATCTTGTTCTTTGAGTTGAATAAGCTAGAAAAAACTGGTGGAAAATGCTTCTTTTTAGGTAGTTCGGAAAGTACCCTGCAGGGCATAAAAAAGAAAATAAACATACAGTTTCCAAATGTAAAGATTGCAACTTATTCGCCACCTTTTGCAAGCGCGTTTACAAAGGAGGAGAATGATACAATGATTGAAAAAATAAATGAATTCACTCCTGATGTTTTGTTTGTGGGAATGACTGCACCAAAGCAGGAAAAATGGGCGTTTAAAAATTTTGATTTACTAAATACTGGTCATATCTGTTGTATTGGTGCAGCATTTGATTTCTATTCTGGCACACTGAAGAGAGCCCCTCAATGGATGATGGATTATGGATTGGAATGGTTGTACAGATTGATAAAGGAGCCAATTAGAATGTTTAACAGATATATGATTGGGAACCCGAAATTTATTTTAAATGTATTAAGGGAAAGATTTTTAATCAGTAAAACTGTTGCATAAAAGAATACTTTCTTCAGCAAACAAGCAGACTTCTATCATCGTTTTTGTAACTTGAAAGTAATAATTTCTGTTATAGGTATGGCGGTGAGTTGAAATTAGAACCTGATAACTGCTAATACCTTCAAGAAGACTCGTGAAGGCCAATTAAAAAAAGAGTTTTGGATACCCCAAAGTTTAATTCTTAATTTCAAGTTCCGATGGCTTTGAGGTAGCTTGTGATATAACAATAGGAATTCCTCTTTCTTTTTATATTCATAGCAAACATTCAGTTTGTCAATCGTATGATTTGTTTCCAAGATGCTTCCATCAATTTCTCGAGCGTCTAAAGTGTGGAAATAAGTTAATATTTTCATTTTTGCTTCCTCAAACTTCATTCTGTACTCAAAAGAACGCCCGTTGGTAGCAGAAAAATTAAGAATATTTCTAACTGCCGTTGCCTTATCCTGATAAGCAATTTTTGATTGCCTGCCAATATGAAGTGCTAATGGGACATCACCAAACATGAAATTTTGTTTTACCATGTCTGCATAGTCAATATTATTTTTTACAAATCTGGTTCTAAAAAGAGTCGTACACATGTAGATTGAAATAATTCCTCCCCTCAACATCTGTTGATAAATGTCTCCCTGAAACTTATTTTGTTCTCCCTGTTTCCAGATAGCCTTCTTTAGTTTTTGAGTGACTGTGTTGTATTCATCCAGATCGGAGTGAATTAATCCATAATCTTCATTTTGCTCCAGAAAGTCTGCTTGTGATTGGAGTTTATTTTCATCAATCCAATAATCATCCCCCTCACACATAGCAATGTATTTGCCAGTAGCCCTAGGGAAATTAAACACCCCATACATACTTCTTATGCCTTTGGAAAACTGATTTTCTGTTTGATAGATGGGCTTGATTATATTGGGGTATTTAGCCTCATATTCTCTGATGATATCTGCAGTTGCATCGGTAGACGCATCATCGTGAATTAATATCTCGAAAGAAAAATTTGTTTTTTGCATCAAAAACCCCTCAAGTGTCTGTCCAATATACTTTTCATGATTGAAAGTAATACAGCAGATGCTCACTAAAGGTAAATTTTCCAAATCTGTTACTGATGACATATTAGAACTGATATGACTAAAATTGTATTTTACTATTTAAAGAACCCTAGATTAGTTGTTGTTTTTATGCAACTAATCGTCAACATTCAACCTATAAAGCATAACATTCATGACGCAAATGCTAACATTCAATGCTCAAAGCATAACATTTATAGCTTGAATGTTAGCATTTAAGGCTTAAAGCATAACATTCATGGTTTGAATGTTAGTATTCAACGTTCAAAGTATAACATTCATTGCTTGAATGTTAGCATTCAACGCTTGAAGCACAACATTTATGAGCTACAAGTGATGCACCCTATCATCGTTTTCATCAACCTCAGCAACTATCTGAGCACATTTTCTATCATCTCCCTGATTGGTAACTACAAATGAGGACGCCCTGTATATTCCTGGACCAAAATATTCTTCATTGAAATAAAGATAAGTACCCGCAATAAAATCATTTCGCTCCTCTTGTCCAATTTTTCCAATATACTTTTTCTGATCCAGCATAGGTTGAAGCACCATGTGTTCTAGGTTTTCAGTGTCGAAAATCTTTTTCCAGTCCTCTTCTTTTGTTACACAGCCAGCATAAACTGCTTCACTTTTTCCATAAAGTATATGCTTAATTATATACTTGTCCTTATTGCCATAAGCATCTGTGAAGTACTCCTTATGCAGTGGATAAATATAACTGGGGATAGTAAAAGCGTTTAAAATGTCAGCTTCTTCTTTTGTTAGAGCACGTTCTATAAAATCAGGATTTGTTAGAATGTAGAAAAAGCGTTTGTCGTGAATCAGGAACAAATTCCTGAAATCATTGTGTATTTTGATAGCAGTCAATTCATCAATAATTGAATTGGGTAATTTCTTTATCTCTGCATGATTTAATTCTTCAACTACAGTGGCACCTGAGAGAAGATGCATTTTTTGGGATAAATCATCCAACTCGATAATGTGGCAATCTACATTTGCCGCTTCAAATATGGATGTGTATATTTTAAAGTCACCCAAACGTTCATTCCCTTTGATGATGCAAATTTTTCCGGTTGGAGCAAATTCATTCGCAAAGTATTCAAGAAACCGAGGATAGTCATCAATCACATTTTCTAATCTTAATGTTTTAGCCATTTCCTGACCAATTCTATTGGTAAATCCTGAGATGAAATAGCCATTTAAAGGCTGACGGGTAGTCATTTCGATGATTTTCATCTCATTTTGCTGGTTCACCAGAAAATCTGTTCGATAGGTTCCAACATTCAATGGATACTTATTACATATTTCTAGAATCCGAAGGTCATCATCTGCAAGAGGCATCAGATGGCTGAATGAAGAATAGTTATTCATGAAATACCTTACCGCCTTGTAGAGGACTTGCCCCAATTGTTTTGTAAGGTGATAACTATGATGACTCATCACGATTGGTTTTTCATGACAATAGGGTCTAAACCGTTCTACTTGAATGTCTGCAATGGTGTTGAAACCTTTTACTATGTTCATAATCTTAAATTAATTCGTAATTATTCAATAACTCTTTTGTTTTTTCCAATCCACAACAAAACAGCACATCAATAATGGAAAGATGTGGAATGAATGTCTCGCCAAATTGTTGGTAGTGATATGCTTTTGTTTTAACAAAGAAAAGATCGATATCGCTTAGCTTGAAATTAGATTTACTATAAAGATCAACGCCTCCTATCGGATTGACATAGGCTTTAGCATTAAATTTTTTGCAGATGTTTAATACACGTCTTGTTTTTATATCTTCATCGGATTCAATTCCACTTAAATCATTTTCTACTGAATCCAATCTCTCGTCTTCTGTAATGATGTTTGTTTTAATATCCAAAAAAGAAGCAATTGCTTGTATCGTGTACGAATTCAACTGACTTATTTGCTGATAAGGGATACTTAACAAGGGCTTGATAAAAGTAAATATTTCATCAAAAAAGGGGCTGCGTTTATAGTTAAATTCAATGATTTTAATCATCTGATGCTGCCATTTTACACTATTGTCTATTTCAGTTTCCGCTATAAGTTGCGTGATTGCAATGTGCTTTACCGGAACAGATATTATCCTATCTGCCCTGTTTACCTCAACTATTCTATTTCTGTTTATCCAACCTTTTTTGATGTATTGCACTTTGTCGTACAGTATAAAAGTGTCAACTGCCTTAATTAGTTGAAAGTATCCAATATAAGGGAAAAAGTAGGGCTGCATAATCCCCAATTTTATATCAGGTTTACTTGCTTCCCTTTGCATTGGTAATAATCAGGTTAGTGATATATGTTATTTCATCTTCGGTAAGCTCGGGATATATTGGCAAACAAAGTATTTGTTCAGAAACTTTTTCTGCTACAGGCAATAACTCTTTTGCTGCAGAAGGCAAGTCGCAATAGGGATTGAAATGACTGATGAGGGGATAAAAATAACGCCTTGTTTTTACTCCGTCCAGTTTCATCAGTTCATATATTTCATCTCTTTGCATTCCATAGACTTCTGGGTCAACACATATTGGAAAGTAAGAATAAGCATGTGTAACCTCGTCCATATCGTATAAAAACTTTATTCCAGCTGTGCCCTCAAGCTTGGTTCTGTAAGATTCAGTGACTCTTTTTCTCTCAGCAATATATCCATCAACATATTTTAGTTGAAGCACGCCATAGGCCGCCTGAACTTCATTCATTTTAGCATTGATGCCTGGCTCTTCAACCGTTATTTCATTTCTGAATCCAAAGTTCTTGAGGTTGTCTATATGGTGTTTCATCTCCGCAGAGTGACAAACAATAGCGCCACCTTCAATGGTATTAAAAGTTTTGGTGGCATGAAAACTAAGTACAGATAAGTCTCCGAAGTTAAGAATTGATTCTCCATTCTTTTTTACCCCAAAAGCGTGTGCAGCATCATAAATTACTTTTAAGTTATGCTTGTCAGCTACTTTCTGAATGGCCTCAACATCACAAGGATTTCCGTAAACGTGTACCCCCATGATGGCTGTCGTTTTTGATGTGATGGCCTCTTCTATTTTTTTGGGATCAATGTTCATATACCCAGGTTCAATATCTGCAAAAACAGGAGTGATGCCATTCCACCACAAAGAGTGGGTGGTTGCAACAAAACTGAATGGAGTAGTGATTACTTCTCCAGTAATGTTTAATGCTCTCAAAGCAGTAATCAGTGCAAGAGTGCCGTTAGAAAAAACGGATATGTACTCAACGCCAAGGTATTGTGCCAATTCTTTCTCAAACAACTGATGGAATGAGCCATTATTAGTTATCCATTTTTCCTCCCATATTGTTTCAAGATAGGTTATAAACTCACCCAGTGGTGGTAAACTTGGACGTGTAACATAAATTGGGGTGTCTCTCATTTTATTCCTATTAACTAATTTTACTACTCTTTTTCTGAATTTTCTCTACAATCAACCCTTTTATAAAAACATAATCTGAAAATTGTATTACCTCGCAGATTCCAAAAGCCAAAGCAAGGCCAAGGATTATTTCACCTATTAACATTCCAGTTGGAGGAAAATGTAACAGCAAACCTATTGCGTAAACAGTTCCGTTAATTGATACCGCCAACAGGAATCCAGGTATTATGTCTTTCAACTGTTGCAATGAATTGTAGCCAATTAATCTTCCAGACCAAAAGCTATTAATAAAAAAGGCTACGAACGAAGTTATGAGCATTCCCAAAATCATTGCTTTTATGCTTATTAGGACGCCTATAACAATGGTTGGAATAGCCAATATTTTTTTTATTACCTCCAATTTTAAATAAAGATCTGATCTGCCCTTTATGCTCAGCACATTTAGATTAAGCACATGAATTGGGTAAAAAACAGCCACAAAGCATAATAATTGCAAATAATCTACCACCTTAATCCATCTTACTCCTAGTAAACTAAGAACCATTGGTTTTGCTACTGCAGCCATACCTAGCATTAGCAAGAATGTGA
Source organism: uncultured Chitinophagaceae bacterium (assembly GCA_903895845.1). Classification (GTDB taxonomy): domain Bacteria; phylum Bacteroidota; class Bacteroidia; order Chitinophagales; family Chitinophagaceae; genus Parasediminibacterium. The sequence goes on along the minus strand of CAITVK010000078.1, from coordinate 50,143 downwards.
TAAACATACTGCTTTTTACTAACTTCTTAAAAGCATTTTTAAATTGAACAGAATCGCCTTGGAGGCTTGCCATAACGGGATACGTAACTGACTGAATAACTGAACTAATTTCTTGTGACGGTAATGCTTTGAACTGGTCTGCACGTGTGTAAAACCCCAACTCTTCAACAGAAAAAAACTTGCCAATAATCAGGTAATAAATATTTTGGTAGATGGAGTCAATCAATCTACTAGCGAGCATTTTGCTGCCAAAACCAAAAAGTTCCTTAAAAGAGTCCTTACTAAAAGCTAAAATAGGCTTCCAATTATTCCAGACCCATAGCAGGATACTTGTGATTAGAAATCCTGATAATGTGCGACCAACCAAACTCCAGACTCCACAACCATAATATGCCATTGCTATCCCTATGCCACCTGATAAAAATGATGCAATAAAAGAAATTTTAGCTTGTAGTTTGAAATCTATTCGCTTGGTTAAAATTGTTTGCTGAATGGTAGACATTGCATTGATGATGAGACCTAGTCCCAATACCTGTAATAGCTTTTCTAGTTGTGGCTCTTTGAAAAAGTTACTGATAAGTCCTGAACAAAGAAAGAGAATCAGGTATAAAACCACACTAATTCCGAGGTTAAAGAAAAAGACTGTGGAATAGTCAATTGGGGTACAATCTACCTTTCTTATGAGTGCCCCACTAAAGCCACTGTCAATAAATGTTTGTGAGATAACAATAAAAAACGAAAGCATTCCGACAAGACCAAATTCGTGAGGCGATAGAAGTCTGGCCAAAATGATACCCACAACAAACTGTGCGCACTGTTTTATCAGATTGTCTGTGAAACTCCAAAATAATCCATTTGCTGTCTTTTGCCTGATGCTCATCTAAATGTCAATGTGGTGAAGCCGACAACCTTATTGTTATCAACAATGCTAAGAAATTGAAATGTTGAATCTAAAAAACATTCTCACCGTGGGGTATTCTTATAGGTGCAAAATAAATGGATAAAAGCGTTTAAGCCTATTTTAATTTTCAATGTCTCATTTAACCTACAATTCCCAGTAGTGGTTTAACTAACAACTGAAAGGTTGGTTGAATTTCCATTGGTATTTCTTTCATTTTAGTGCTATCCAGAATCAATTTAAGTGTGCATCAATCTGAAATATTTTTAACGCATTAAACTATATTGCAACAGATTAATCAATAAATCTCTTTATTTGCTGAATAAAATTTATAACGATTCAATGAAACAGCTATTTTCTTTTCTACTTTTTTTATCAATAATTACTATGGTTGCTGCGCAATCCAGTGCACCTTATGTATCTAAAGTCTGGGTGGCAGATAATGGTGATGGCACGTATAAAAATCCCGTCTTGCATGCAGACTATTCTGATCCGGATCTGATACGTGTTGGCGATGATTATTACCTCACTGCCTCAAGTTTTAATTATGTACCCGCTTTGCCGATTCTTCATTCGAAGGATCTGGTAAACTGGACCATCATTGGTAATGTGTTTACAAAACAGCCTCCATTTGATAGATATGACAGTGTGCAACATGGTGGGGGTGTTTGGGCGCCTGCTATCCGATTTCATGATAATGAGTTTTATATTTATTACCCAGATCCGGATTTAGGTATTTATATGGTGAAAGCCAAGAACCCGGCAGGTCCCTGGAGTGCGCCTTTGCTGGTGAAGAAAGCAAAAGGATGGATAGATCCTTGCCCTTTTTGGGATGAAGATGGCAATGCATACCTGATAAATGGGATGGCAGGAAGCAGGGCAGGCATAAAAAGTTCTTTGATACTAAGCAGGATGAGTGCCGATGGAACTACGTTGTTGGATGATGGTGTATTGGTATTTGATGGGCATGATAAAAATCCAACAATTGAAGGGCCTAAAATTTATAAGCGCAATGGGTATTACTACATCATGGCTCCTGCGGGCGGTGTTGGAAAGGGTTGGGAACTGGCAATGCGCAGTAAAAACATTTATGGTCCTTACGAACAAAAGGTTGTGTTGGAGCAAGGTCTGTCTGTTACCAATGGCCCACACCAAGGTGGTTGGGTAGAAACACAAACAGGTGAGAGTTGGTTTCTTCACTTTCAGGATAAAGACGCTTATGGTCGGATTGCCCACCTGGAACCTGTGAAGTGGGTAAACGATTGGCCGATGATGGGTGTTGACAAAGATGGGAATGGCATTGGGGAACCTGTATTGAGTTACAAGAAACCCAATGTAGGGAAAACTTATCCCGTGGAGACCCCTCAGGAATCGGATGAATTTAATGATAATAAATTGGGATTTCAGTGGCAATGGGATGCCAACCCTCAAAGCAATTTTTGTTTCCCGGCAGGCAGTAGTTATGGCTTTATCCGATTGTTTAATGTGCCTGTTCCCGATAATATGGTTAACTTTTGGTCGGTACCCAATCTATTGACGCAAAAGTTTCCTGCACCCAACTTCTCTGCGGTTACCAAACTTACTTTTACGCCAAGGACAGACGATGAAGAGACTGGGCTAATTATTTCAGGAATTGATTATTCCTACATATCCTTAAAGAAAACACCAAAGGGATTGGTGGTTGCTCAAACAAAATGTATAGATGCCGAACACGGAAAGCCCGAGCAAAAAGGGGAGGAGATTGTGGTTAATAATCCGACTATTTACTTTAAAGTAAGCGTGAGAAACATTGATCCCAAATCTGCTGAATACAAAACATACAACATAGCAGAAAATAGCGATTATGGCAATGCCTTGTGTACGTTTAGTTTTAGTGAAGATGGCAAGAATTTTAAAACAATAGGTGAACCTTTTGCAGCCAAGAAAGGTAAATGGGTAGGTGCTAAAGTGGGCATCTTTGCCATCCGACATGGTAAAACTTATGAGACGGGCTATGCCGATTATGATTGGTTTAGGATTGAAAAATAATAGAACATAATAGATTTATCCTCGAAAATTACACATAAAGAAGGCTATCACTTTAAAAAGTGATAGCCTTCTTTATATAATACTTCCCCCCCTTTACTTAGCTTACAAACTTGCTTACGGGGGTACTAAAAGCACTTTTGCCAGCTGCATTCTGCGCTAGTGTCATCACTGTTACTTTTGTGCCGGGTGTAAGCCCAGTAACGATTTCGTGAAGCCCAGCCCTAGGAATCACGATGGTGACACCACCATTTGGAAAAGAAATATATTTACCAATAACCGATACGCTTGTAACTTCTCCAATAAATATTACGGTACAATAATCATCCGCTCCATCCACTTTTGGAGTGCTTACGCTTATGGCACCATCGCCGTTTATGCCAATAATTGCAGGCCCCGGCGTAGGTGGAATCACTGACTTTGAATCTGTTTCGGCCGAACAATTAAAACCCGAACTTTTAATCTTGTCTGGGTCACCGCCCGAAGTAATATTTACATAGTTGCACTGCTTCACCAATAGTGTTTCCATCAATACGTTTGCCGTATTATACTGCCCCGCCGCCTCCGTTCCATTTAGCCTAAGCAGGTATTTTGCCGCCAAATCATTTGCAGCAGCGGTCATAACAGTCAAAACCACACCGCCATTGATGGTGGTGCCAGGGCTTGCAAAATTTGCATTGCCCGTCATTTTGGTAACAGTGTTCGTAGCAAATCCTGCTTTCTTCTGTCCATTTGATTTAGACCAGTTCTTTAACGGAAAAAATTGTGATGCCATAATATTTAATTTTATTGTGAGGATGTAAAGTAGGCTTATCGTGGTTGGTAATGGGTTTATTCCAAATATGCTTTGTCTTAAAAGGTACATTCCGGCAAACTTTAACATAAAAGCCCCTTTTATGAGCTAAAGAACTTGATAAAGGGACGAAAAGGCAATTTTTACATAAAAAATAAGGTAACTTTTTCGAGTTAATACCTCTTCATCCCATGGAGGGTACCTTTTGTGGGATGAAAGTATATCCCAAATTTTTGAGGTACCTCTCCGTGGCATGGAGAGTATAGTTTATGGGATGGAAGTATGTCTCAAATTTTTGAGGTACCTCTCCGTGGCATGGAGAGTATAGTTTATGGGATGGAAGTATATCCCAAATTTTTGAGATACCTCTCCGTGGCATGGAGCGTATCTTTTATGGGATGGAAGTATATCCCAAATTTTTGAGGTACCTCTCCGTGGCATGGAGAGTACCTTTTATGGCGTGGAAGTATCTCCCAAATTTTTGAGGTATATCTCCTTGGCATGGAGAGTATAGTTAGTAAGGCTAGGATTTTCTATTCATCTCATGCAGATATTTATACTTAAGCCAGGTATATTTTGCATTGGAGTAGGATACGATGAAGCCCATCTTACCATCCAAAAAGCCTAGGAAGAAGATGTAGGACTGAAGAAAATCGAATGCTGGCGAAAGAAACCGCTTTATAATTGTTGCCTTTTTGCCTTGGGAGAAATATTTGTCTGCATTCAGTTTTGCATACTTATAGGTTTTATTGGTGTTTTCAGTAAGTTTTCTTACAGGGTAGTGTTTGATGAATGCTCCTTTTAAAAGCTTTCTTTCAATGTTGTTTCCAACCAAAGATTCATGCACAGGCGTTAAATCCCAAGAGATTATCTGCTTATTATACAATCTATAAGTCGTGTCTTTTCCCCATTTTCCAAAACGAATCCGCTTCCCCATAAAATAATTCTGTCTTTTAAACCCATATAAATCGGAAGGGGAGGGGGGGAGGATATCACTAATAGAATTGACAAGTTTTGGCGTAACACGTTCGTCGGCATCTATTGCCAGAATCCAATCGTTTTTGGATGCCTCGGCGGCGGCATTACGTGCAAAGCCAAAACCTTTCCAAGGTAATTGAATGAGTTTTACGTTTTCTGATTGAATAATTTCAATGGTTCCATCCTCACTTCCGGAGTCAACCACAACTATGTCATCGGTAATTAATCTTGCGGCTGTGATACAATCTTTGATATTGACTGCTTCATTTTTTGTGATGATAATAACCGAAATCGGCAACATAAGCTTCTATTAAAATGCAAAAAGCAAATATAGCAGGGACTAATTGCTAACGTTTAAAATTAAAATAATTAGAACCATTTTAATTTATACAATAATATTGCCTTCTTAGCTGGTTGCAGTTATTGTGCTTTTAATGATATAATGTATCTTTTTATGGGGCAAATTACTTCTTGTAGTTTATTGATTTCTACCTACAACTGGCCGGGTGCACTAGAGGTTAGTTTGCTGAGTGCATTGCAACAAACTGTTTTGCCAGCAGAAATAGTGATTGCAGACGATGGAAGTACAACTGAAACGAAAGAATTGATTGAAAAGATTAGTAATACTACCAACATTCCCATTAAACATGCGTGGCAAGAAGACGAAGGATTTCAGGCGGGAAAGATTAGAAACAAAGCCATTGCCCTCACTACCACCGATTATATTGTACAGATTGACGGAGACATCATTATGCACCCAAATTGCATAGAAGATCATTTAGCTATTGCAGAGGAGGGCTTCTTTATTGCGGGTAGTCGAACGTTGTTTAATAAAGAACTTACAGACTTAGTGATTAAAACAAAGAGGATAAACTTTGGAATTTATACAAAAGGAAGTAGTAACGTATTGAATGGCTTGCGGATTAAATTCCTTAGAGAATATTTAGCTTCCCACTATAAAGCAGCTGGAAAAGACCTGTATGATGCAAAAGGTTGCAATATGTCTTTCTGGAAAAAAGACTTGATTGCTGTAAATGGATACGATGAGGCTTATGTAGGTTGGGGAAAAGAGGATACAGACCTTACTATACGCTTGATGAATAGCGGGGTAAGAAAGAAATATCTCAAAATGGGTGGTATTGCCTATCATCTTTTTCATAAACTAGTACCGAGAGATAAGCTTCAGGAGAATATTATGATGATGAATTTGGTATTGGAAAAAAGAAATACCTGGGCTGAAGTGGGGTTAGACCAATATTTATAGCCTATTACTTTTTCAACCTAAGCGTTGCATTATTAGGATGCAATGCTTCAATTTGTTGCTCAGTCCATTTATCCGAAAGTGCTATCAGTTTTTTATTATCTGCAAAAGGAACTGGCTTTCGTTTACCATATTTAAGTGTCATTTTCCCAAAATGATGAATGTAGGCGCCCAGCACAATGTGACAAGGTTTTATGTCCTTGTGAGTAATACTGCGATGTTTAGCGCGCATAAATAAATCGAAATCAGCACCTTGTTGCGTTTCATCCCACAGACCAATTTTGTTGATTCCATTTTTCGTTATCATTACGTTGTCCCCCACTATTCCTTCAACAACATTGTATTGATTCTTGTCAAATAACTTAGAACAATATTTTTCCCAGTTACCATACATTATCTTAAACATCGCACGAAGAATATATTCTTTGATGCCAAAAGGTAATAAGACCATTTTTATTCTCTTCCACCTTTTGGATATAGCCCTAGTATCTTTTAAGTTACCCATATTTTCTATACCAGAAGCCGTCAATACATCCAATGAATGTTTTTGTGCGGCATCAATCAGAATCTTATCCCAATTGGGGCAAACAATAATATCGTTATTCAGGAAAAATAGATACTCGCAAGTAGCTACTTCAATACCTTGATTTTGAGAGACAGGATAGGAAGAATTAACTTTATTAGCAATAACTACGGCACCTTGTGCTTCGAAGAACTCCCGGCTTCCATCTGTAGAAAGATTATCAATAATGATTAACTCGAATGGATAGTGTGTGTACTTCTTTAAGAATTCGAAATAAATTTTATTGATAGGCAGCCCATTATGAATGGCTGTAATGATTGAAATCTTATTCATGAGTCAATATCGTTAACTAAACAACTAAATCTCTATTATATTATTCGGTAGTTTTTGAAATCAAACAAACGTATGCCGGTCAGCTTTTCGAAGTAATAAAGAACAAGTTTCTTACCAGCCAATTTCTTCTTAGAGATATCCAATTCTACCTTCCAATTCATCTCAGCTATTCGCTTCTTCATTACATCTGGGTGTGTACCCGTGAATTTTGCTAAGCTATCAAATTCATTATAATCAAAATAATCAGGCTGTTCCAGTAATGCTTTTGCTTCTTCATCTGTACGCCAAAGAAGGCCAAGGTTCTTGCTTTTAGTCATCATCTGTTCAGGACTTTTCACCCATCCATAATGGTATACGGATGCATCTATTGGCTTTACCTTTAGCTTTTCTTTTCCTACCCTAAACCCTTGTGCATCTTTATAAGAACTTATCTTTTTATCGTTTCTAATGATTCTAACCTCATGACCGTACCATTTTCTACTATCTCCTACATAGTCATAAGTACCATAAAAGTGTACATATTTAAACAGTAATCCCTGAACTTTGGTATTGTCCTTAAAATCTTCACACCCCTTTCTGATGGCAGGATAATATTTTTCGTGTATCACTTCATCTGCCTGTATATAAAAAGCCCAGGTACTTGTTGGGTCAATCAGTTTAAAAGCTTTATCTGTTTCCACTGCTAAAACGGTACCCCCCTTTCGCAAGTTTTTGTCCCATACAGAATGATGAATCTTTATTTTGGGGTCGCCAATTGCTTCAATAAGACCTTGTGTATCATCGTCACAATCACCAACCAATACAATCATTTCATCTACAACTGGCAAGATGGAAGTGATGGCTTCCACAATGGGATAACCGTTAATCACTGCATTTTTGATAATAGTAAAGCCCGATACTTTCATAAATATATTGAAACAAAAAAGTTAGGTGGTTAATCCGTTATTATAAGCTTTCTTTAAAAATAGCATCTGTATCAATTGAAAAACCTTCAAAAACGCCTACAGGAATTAAATCTTCTTGTACATAAGTACCACGACTGACAAACTTGTCATTGAATAAATCGAATACCTGTATTTGAAAATATTCAGGATAGACTATCCAATACTCCCGCACGCCATTTTCTTCATATAAGGAGAACTTTTCCTTCATTTCCTTTCTTGTATTACCGGGACTAAGTATTTCAATAATCCAATCAGGAGCACCTATACAACCTTTGTTATCTATTTTTCCCAGATCACAAATAACTGAAATGTCGGGCTGAACCACCGAAATAATTGACTTACTGTCAATAGACTTTCTTTTATTGGTAAGACGTACATCAAAAGGGGCAGCGAAGACCTTACATGGCTTTCCTTTGAGGTACATATAAATTTCGGCACTTAGCGCCATTGAAATAATCTGATGACTAGCTAAGGGTGCAGGACTCATCCTACTGATCCAACCTCTGATAAGCTCTACTCGTTCCTCGAAACGCCAGGTAAGGTAATCGGCATACGTATATTGTTTGGTGAAATCTAAGTCCTCGATATTCCTTATCATCTTTTTAATTTGGGTGAAGTTAGCCGTTTTGATACTATTACAACTTCCCAATTAATGCCCTTGCTGCACGTACCGCATCATCATTGTTGGCAGTTCTTGCAAGCTCAATACATTTATTGGCACTTGCTCTTGCACTTGCTTTATCGCCTAGTTCTTTTTCAATCTTAGCCTTTAATAGGTAAGAAGAAAAAGAGGGTTTGCCAGCATATACTGCCTTTGTGATATACTCTAAGGCAGAAGGGTAATTCTTTGCAATCTCGTAGTAATAGGTAGCAATGGCAGCATAGGCAGGCTTGTCGCCATTCTCGCTTTTTTCTACATCCGCTTTTACCCTGTCTTTTATATTGGTACTGATAGGAAGGCTCACCTGTGTATTACCCCAGTTGAGTTGCAATTCGCAAGTTTCGTAGGTTATGTTCACAAATTGCATAGTAAATAATTCTACTTTTTCTCCTTTAGAGATAGGGGCATTATATCTTACAACGTCGTGGTCGCCATTGTATAAGGGTGGTTGGTTTACGGTAGTATCATGTGTGATGATGATAACAAAATTCTTTTTGGTAGGGATACTCAACAAACCATACTTACCTGCCTTTACCAATACATTGTTGATGGTAACATCATCACTAAAGGTGATGGTTGTAGGGGCATTCGCACCTGTGCGCCATACCACATCTGTAGGGGCAAGCTCGCTATATTCTTTAAATGCAACACGATCTTTTAAGGAAGGGCGACTGTAGCTTAACTCAATACTTCCCAAACCAAAGTTTTGTTTGATAGTTTGAGTAGGACTAGGCTGTGGCATTTTTACTGGTTGAGCAAATGCTGTAAATGCCATAAAAGAAGCGATGATGAATAATGTTTGTTTCATAATTTTTTTGTTTGTGCAAACGTAATGCAACATTTAGTAATAAAATACGAAGAAGTTAAAAAGAATTCAACACCTAGTAACATAGATAAATAGTACAGAATAGATTAAGCAATCAGTGCTCTTGTGTGTTAATGATCTATGATAAATCCCCCTTGTTGAATAATATCTACCAATGAGTCATATAAGGCATCTAAGTCTTGCTGACTATTGTATCCATTAATGGAATAACGCAGATATATATTTTCCCCTTGTCTCATTACAGGTACCTCTATATTGTAATCTGTAAACAACTTACGTTGCAATTCCTCTGGTCTATCTGTTTTGATGGGAATACTTAGCATCTGTCCAATCCATTCTTTTGTTAGCGGACTGATGGGAGCTGATTTAAGTAAAGAAAAGAATCTATCTGCGTTACTAACTACTAATTGGTAGCATTGTTCTGCAACCAAGGGCCAGTTATTTTCTTTCATGAACTGAATGCAACTTGGGATAGTGAGGAAAGCAGAGAAGTCGCGGGTACCAATCATTTGATTGTAATCTATAAAGGTTGATCCCGATGGTTTAATTGCCTTGTATCCCCAACTTACAATCAAAGGTTGTTTCAACATTGGCTGCACTCTTTTGTGAGCATATAAGAAGCTACATCCTTTGGCTGCCATCATCCACTTATGAGCAGCACCGGTGTAGAAGTCTGCATCCAACTCTTTTAAGGATAAAGGTAATTGCCCAGGAACATGTGCTCCATCCACGATGGAGATAATTCCTTTCTCTTTGGCGATGTCTACAATCTCTTTTACAGGTAATATTAATCCTGTGGAAGAAGTGATATGACTAATAAAAATAACTTTTGTTTTATCTGTCAATCCAGCAAAGAAGTCAGTAAGAAACTGTTCCTTAGATGTAATTGGTAATGTTATGGGTTGCCTTTTGTAGATGGCTTTACTGTTTTCACAATACAAATCCCATGTACGGTCGCAAGCGCCATACTCTAAGTCTGTTGTTAATACTTCATCACCAGGTGCAAGGTGTAGGTTTCTTGCAATCATATTCACCCCCAAGGTGGGATTGGTGATATATACCAGATCATCTTTGTCGGGAACATCTAGGTATTCGGCTAAGGCAGTCCGTGAATTGGCCAAATTGGTTGCACCGTTTACATTGACAAACTGTACTGTCTCAAATTCCAACAGTCGCTGCCAGTATTGATAGTTCTCGAAAACTGGTTTTGGGCAAGCACCAAAAGAGCCAAAGTTGAGGAAGTGTATATCGGGATTAATCAGAAACTGATCTTTCAATGAATTCATGTGTTGCTTTTAAAACAAAAATAAAGATTTTAGTTTAGTAGGGTTTCTCTCAAAAGTCAGAAAAGCTAAAAGGGCAAATTTTTTATATAAAAACAACAAACTAGCAATCCAATGATTCCTATTCCGATCCAGACCATTGGAATTGTTGATTTATCAGCTTCCTCGTCAAATAATAGTCTGCTGTTGTCATCCGGATTTACAAGAAGCGGTACTTTGGAACCAACTTCATACATAGGTATATCAGGGTTATAATCCTCAGACCGGATTCTAACTGTTTCTCCATTTTTATCAGTGTACTCTACAACTGGGTAGTAATGCCTATAACTACCTGTATATAATGAGTAAGTTTCATCTTTGTAATTGTCTACAATTGTTCCTTCTGTCTTATAATATTTCTTGCTTTTATTTTGAAAATAATAGTATTGGATTGTTCCTTTCAGGATACAAAAAAAGCACAATGCATATAATATTGTCATCTCCATTTTATACTGTATTTATTTTAAATAATTCATCTCCTTACCTGTTCAATCAAAAAGTAAATATAAGATTCTTCATTCAAAATATGAAAACTGTTGTTGATTGTCAATTATCATATTTATGTAAACCAGCCTCATAAACTTAGTAAAACTCTCAGCCTTTAATAGAAATAACCACTTAAAACCGTAACAAAGTTATTAGTATGTAAGTGCTGCAACTTAATATCTCTGCAAATATTATTTGTTATCAATTTGGCTATCCCTATATTTGTTGCCTGATGAATATTCAAACAAATACACGATTTTATTTTTTCTTTTACTTCTACTTCAAAATGAGTAGCAGGGTTGTATTTGTGAAAGCTTAAAAAAAAGTTACTAATAATTGAGATACAATCCTGACCTGACGGTTAGGATTTTTTTTGTGCCTACTTCAACGCATATTATGACCTCAGTCAATTTAAAAATGAAGAATGAAAAAATAAAGGTTTCCATCCAGGGTTATGAAGGAAGCTTCCATCAGGTTGCTGCAGAGCAATATTTTGGTAATACAGTAGAGGTAATCCCATGTGCCACTTTCAGGGATTTGATAAAGATTGCATCTGACAAAAACCAGAGTTTTGGCGGCGTGATGGCAATAGAAAACTCGATAGCAGGGAGTATATTACCTAACTACACGCTACTTCAAAACAATGATCAGTTGAAAATAGTAGGGGAGGTTTATCTGCCTATTCAGCAGCATTTGTTAGTCTATCCTGGCGTTAAGTTGGAAGATATTAAAGAGGTGCACTCTCACCACATGGCTATTCAGCAGTGTATGGAATATCTGGGCGAAAAGCATTGGAAACTAGTTGAAACAGAAGATACGGCATTGAGTGCCAAGCATATTTCGCAACGCAAAAGCAAACATATTGCGGGCGTAGCTAGTAAGTTGGCAGCCGAATTGTTTGGGTTGGAGATTGCAGTACCTGATATTCATACACAGAAAAGTAACTATACCCGGTTTCTGATATTGAGAAGAGCAGAAGAAATTGATACAATTGAAGAGGCGGACAAGGCGACCATCAATTTTGTTACAGACCACATGAAAGGTAGTCTCGCCAAAGTGTTGACTATTATTGCAGATGGGGGCATTAACCTGAGTAAGTTGCAAAGTATGCCGATAGCAGGGACTAACTTTAAATATAGCTTTCATGCAGACCTGGAGTTTGATTCATTGAGTCAGTTTGAAAAAGTAAAGCAACAGATAGAAGGGCTTACAGAGCAGGTGAAGGTGTTTGGGGAGTATAAGAGGGGGCAATAAGCATAATTAATTCTAAGTAAAGATAAAAAAATGAGAGCATTGGTATTTTCAACAATAACATCTACCATTAATATGTTGGATGATACAAATACCCTGAAAGCAGCGTATGTGTTATCTGATGCGGTATTTGTTTTTGGGAAAATAGGTGTTCAGGTTGAGTACGTGACTAGGGCCAGGAAGTTTTCCTTAAAGCTAAAGTTGAATAGTCTGGAAAGACATTTCATTGCAACTAACTATGCTGAAGGCTTGAATTATGTGCTAGATATAAAGGCTACAGTCAAAGAATTTAATAAGACCAAGCACCCACCAAAAGAGTTGATTGTTGCGTACACAGCCATAGAAAAAGGGTTTCTAAAATATTTTGAAGAGTTTCTTCTCAATTATTCTGTTGCATTAGATCAAGTTGGCTTGTCTGATATGGGGACATTGTTAGAGGAAAATATGTTTCATGCATTCTCCATTGAGGAATCATCGTCTGCGATAATTGATGAAGGTATGCCTGATATAAAATTGGCAGAAGGTATCTTGAAGTTGTTATATCCTACTGGTAATCCGGAAGATGCACTGATACTTTTTGTACCAGTGGATTTTATAATTAACGACTTTGCACCACGTGAAGTATTACTTGAGGATACAAGTGAGTTATTGGATGAATCGGAGGATGCCCCAGTTTCAAGAGGAACAGTCAATTCAATTAGAATGACAGATTTTTTAAAGTTGACAACACTGGAATATTTGTCAGCAGCAGAATTAAAAACGTTGCGAAATCAACTGAAAGAAGATGGAACTTTGTGTAGAGAAATGATAGGAGAATATATCAAGCGGAATAATGAACAATGGAAAACCGTATTGCATAGAAATAGGTATATGGAAGATGAATTTAGCATTGAAGTAGCAAAAATGCAAGTGAAACTGGAGGAAAATACCTCGATTAAATTTCACCCAATGAATCAACAACTTGATGCAATGACTTATCAATTATATGTTGGCGAAGCACCAATAGAATATTATTGGAAGTACTTTGAGGAATTTAAAATGTTTGATGAGCCTACATTAAAATATGCGAAAGAACAAGCAGCATTAAACGATAAATATCAACCTCATATTCCTTTTGTTTGTGTCACAACAAGTTTTACAAATCAAGAATGGCATGAAGAGCTTCTTAAAAAAAAGGAAGAGGATACAAGTCCGCTCAAGCTCAGGAAATTCATCCCAGTGGATGATTAAATAAGATTAAAAGATAACAACAAACTACTTTCTTTTTCTTTGCGCTCCTTTTGGTCTTTGTGCCTTTGTAGCAAAAAACTTTAAATAAATATAAAATGAGTACGACAACTCAAGATGAAAACAAACGATTTGCAACTGCTAAACGCCTCGATGGAATAGGAGAATACTATTTCTCTACCAAGCTTAGAGAGATTGATGAGTTGAACAAACAAGGTAAAAACATAATTAACCTAGGAATAGGTAGTCCCGATTTACCTCCACATCCCGACGTTATAAAGGTGTTGCAAGAGGAAAGTGCCAAGCCCAATGTACATGCTTACCAGTCATACAAAGGTTCGCCAATACTAAGAAAGGCAATAGCTGATTGGTACAACAGATGGTATGGTGTTTCTATAAATCCGGATGCGGAAATATTGCCATTAATTGGTAGTAAGGAGGGTATCATGCACATCTGTATGACCTATCTGAATGAGGGCGATGGTGCATTGGTTCCTAATCCTGGCTATCCTACCTATCGTAGTGCTGTGAAATTGGCTGGTGGTAATTGTATTGATTATGACCTGAAAGAAGAGAATAACTGGCAGCCCGATATCAATGCTTTGAAGGCTTTGGACTTATCAAAGGTGAAGTTGATGTTTGTGAACTATCCGCATATGCCTACTGGACAATTACCAGAAGTGGCAGTGTTGAAAAAGCTCATTGCCTTTGCAAGTGAGAACAATATATTACTCGTTCACGACAATCCTTATAGCTTCATCTTAAATGATGACCCTCAAAGCTTGTTGAGTATTGAAGGCGCAAAAGAAGTGGTGTTAGAATTGAATTCACTCAGCAAAAGTCAGAATATGGCTGGCTGGCGTGTGGGTATGTTAGTGGCTGCCAAAGAAAGAATTGACGAAGTTCTTCGCTTTAAAAGCAATATGGATAGTGGCATGTTCTTGCCATTGCAACTAGCTGCTGCCACTGCTTTGGGACTAGATAAAAGCTGGTACGACAGTGTAAATGCCATTTACAGACAGCGTAGAGAGAAGGTATTTGAATTGTTGGATGCACTAAACTGTGTGTATTCCAAGAATCAGGCAGGTATGTTCATCTGGGCCAAGATTCCTGCTGGTTACAAAGATGGTTATGCCCTCAGCGATGAAGTATTGTACAACAGCAATGTATTCATCACGCCAGGAGGCATCTTTGGCAGTGCGGGTGATGGTTTTATTCGCGTGAGCTTATGCGGCAGTATCGAGAAATTTGAAGAAGCAATAAGCAGAGTTAGTAGATATGAGATATGAGATATTAGTGTCAATTAGTATTCAGTTTTCTTTACTAATATCTAATAACTACTATCTTTTTAAAACCTAAATATGAACGAAATGACAGTTACCATAATTGGTGTGGGGCTCATTAGTGGGTCTTTTGCATTGGGTTTGCGAGACAATGGTTTCGCCAAACATATTATTGGCGTTAGCCGTACTGAAGCTAGTGGCAAAAGAGCGGTTGAATTAGGCATTGTAGATGAGGTATTGCCTCTGTTAGATGCCATTAAAAAGAGCGACTTTATCTATGTGGCCATCCCTGTAGATGCTACGATTCCAGTGTTGCAAACTATACTGGATAATATCACCGACAAACAGTTTGTGGCCGATGCAGGTTCTACTAAGTTTGCTATGTGTGAAGCGGTAGAAAACCATCCGATGCGCCATCGTTTTGTAGCAACCCACCCAATGTGGGGAACGGAATATAGTGGTCCCGAGGCGGCAGTAAGGGATGCTTTCAAAGGCCGTGCCTGCGTTATTTGTGAGAAAGACAAGAGCGACAAGGATATTGTAGATACCATAGAAACTATTTACAAAACCCTCGGTATGAACATGATTTATATGGATGCAGCTGCCCACGATATGCACGCGGCCTACATCAGTCATATATCCCACATCACCTCTTTTGCATTGGCAAATACAGTATTGGAAAAGGAAAAAGAAGAGAATACCATCTTCGAATTAGCGGGTGGTGGCTTCGAGAGTACCGTACGTCTGGCAAAAAGTAGTCCTGCCATGTGGGCACCCATCTTCATGCAAAACCGGGATAATGTACTCGATGTATTAAATGAACACATTACCCAATTGCGCAAATTCAAGGCCTGTTTGGAAAAGGAAAACCTCGAATACTTAGAAGAATTAATGGTGAATGCGAATAAGATTAAGCGGATTTTGAAGTGAGAAAAATACATTACAATTGAATTAGCAACTATATAAACTGATTCGTTCCTTAGGTTGTAAAATGAATCTTAGATAATTGATTGTAATTGTGGAGATAATCGTCTACTACTTCCAACAATACATTAGATCAATTAGGGAGTTCTAGGGGTTATTTGCAATCGCTGTTGTATCGACTGTTAATTCGCTGAGGTTTTTTGACCCCAATGTGGAGTACTGTATTTACAATACAGGTTGATAGTATTTAATTCCCCAAAATCAAACTGATTCACAGTGCTTTTTTTAGCGCCATTTTTAACTTTGTTTGAAATTTGAAAGTCTTAAGTTATTTCCAAGATGGTATTCATTGTATCAAAAAGTTTGTTGAAATTTACTATAGCTGAATGAGATTTGGCATTAGATATATAGTCATTAGGATGTTAAAGGATGTCGACAACAAGAATAAAAATGGTTGTAAAAAAGTGAGTAGTTTTTATTTTGAAAAGTGCTAAAAAATTGTTGATAATAGTTTGTGATAATAATAAGAAAAATTGTAGCAAATGATAGTTGCTGAGAGTCATTATTTCCCTTGTGTGAACTACATAAATGTATTGAATGAGAGTGAAGTGTGTTATATAGAGCAATGGGAAACATTTAGGAAAATGAGTTTTAGAAACAGGTGCATTATTGTCGGAAGTAATGGATTGATAAATCTTACTGTGCCGGTAGAAGGTGGAAGAAACAATAGGCTACTAATGAAGGATGTTCGGATAAGTTATTCAGAAAATTGGCAATCACAACATTGGAAAGCAATTAAAAGCAGTTATGCTAAAGCACCTTTTTTTGAGTATTATAATTTTTATGTGGAACAATTGATTAGAAAGCAGCATACTTTTTTATTGGATAAGAATACAGAGATAGTGATGTGGTTGAAGAAGGTAATGAAGTTGTGGGCAGAGATAGAATCAACAAGCTCTTATGACGAATTGGCTGGCAACAAAAAGATAGACTACAGAAACCAATGGTTGCCCAGCAATTATCTAGAAAAAGAACCCCGTATTGTTTACAGCCAAGTATTTGAAGATAAGTTGGGATTTCAAAAGAATGTAAGCATCCTTGACTTCCTTTTCTGTAATGGGCCATCTTTCTAACTGCAATAAATAGGGAAAGGGATTAATTACTAATTTGTTTATTCTCTAATTATCTATTTAAACTTCATCTGAATATTGAAAGTTTTTTTAAGTTTTTGTGATGTTGAAAAAAAAAGTAATAAAAAACAATGCCATTACTGAAATTATCTATACTTTTACGGCATTACTTTAAATGATTCTTGTTTAAAGAAACAAATTAAATGAAAAAAATACCCGCATTCTTACTCATAGCATTTACATTATTATTTGCATTGCCATACGTTTCAAAAGCTCAAGACAGTACAGATCCCAATGGCCCTCCAAATGGTGGCGAGCCTGGTACTGATGTTCCTTTTGATGGCGGTGTGAGTATCCTGATAGCAACAGCTGTAGGATATGGTATTACCAAAATGAAAAAAGAGAAAGAAACAAAAGAAGTTGAAAAATAATAAGTTTTCATAAATGAATTGGAAAGGATGTGTCTAACAAATTAGGTACATCCTTTTTTTATTAGATTAGTTTGCTGCGAAAACTGGCTTATAGGTTTAGATACCAATCTTTCGCAACCGTTCTAGTACTTTTTTGTCCTTTTTTAGTATAAAAAGCAACTCACTTCGAAACAAGCCTTTATCTTTATTTTATTAAAACAAATTGTTATGACAGTTAATCGGAAAATTCTTACACTCGATGAGTTTACAATTCAACAAATGCGCCAGTTTCCTACTGCAACGGGAGAACTAAGTAGTCTTTTGAGAGACCTTGGTCTGGCTGCAAAGAGAGTAAATGTAGAAGTGAATAAAGCAGGGTTAGTGGACATCTTGGGAGATCATGGTACTGTAAATGTTCAGGGGGAAGATGTGAAGAAGCTGGACATCTATGCCAACAACCAGTTTATGGGTGTTTTGCAACACGGAATTAGTTGTGCTGGTATTGGAAGTGAGGAACTGGATGATTTTGTTGTGTTTGACGATGAAGTAAGCAATCAGAGTAAATATGTTGTACAGTTTGACCCTTTGGATGGTAGTGGAAATATCGATGTCAACATATCAATCGGGACTATTTTTAGCGTTTATCGCAGGGTAAGTGAAGTGGGCAAGCCCTGTACTAAAGAAGATTTCTTGCAACCAGGAAGCAGACAGGTTGCAGCTGGCTATATGATTTATGGTTCATCTACCATGTATGTTTATGCAACCAGGCGTGGCGTAAATGGTTTTACTTTAGATCCTTCTATAGGGGAGTTTTGTTTGAGTCATGCCGATATAAAATGCCCACCATCAGGTAAAGTATATTCTGTAAACCATGGTAACTTCTTTCAGTATGATCCAAAGGTCAGGGAATATATTAATGTTTGTCAGAAAAAAGATAAAACCAACGGTGGTCCTTATACACAAAGATATATTGGTAGCATGGTAGCTGATGTACACCGTAATCTGATGAAAGGTGGAATCTTTATGTATCCTGGTACTACAGATAAGCCAGGTGGAAAGCTAAGGTTGTTGTATGAGTGTAATCCCTTTGCTTTTATTGTAGAAATGGCTGGCGGACGCGCTACTGATGGCAAACAAAGAATACTAGAAATAATGCCTACAGAGTTGCACCAAAGAACCCCTTTCTTTGTGGGTAGTAAGGATATGATGGACGAATTGGATACTTATATCAACTAATCATTTCTAAACATTACACTAATTGTGTTATCAGATGTACAGATGTTTTCTGTTGCAGTGCTTTCTTTTACTCGGTTTATGTTCGCATGCCCAGCAGCCGTTGCCGCAAAAACAAATGACTTATTTGTCTACTGCCAAGCCCAACAGCATCTTTTATAATGATACTTTTTATAATGGAAGCAGGGAATATCGGAAGCTATTTTACAGAACCAAAGATCCTCAGTTAATTCATTTGTACAAGAAACATCAGTTTGATAAAATTGTAGGCTTTGCTTTAAACACCACCGGTATCATCAGTTTGACGGCAGGCACCATCTATGCAAGCAGTTATCATCCCAATATCAGTAGGGGAGTAGGTTGGGGAATGGTTGGAGCGGGCGTTGTTGCTGCAATTACGGGGTCTTATCTCACCACACAATCTGTAAATGATTTGCTGGTTGCGGCTTATTTGTTTAACAAACGTTATGGAAATCCGAAAGCGGCTATTGGCATTTCAAATGGCGGACTTAGTTTTGTATTAAATTTGTAACATGAGTAAGGTAATCATACAGGTAAAAGATTTATACAAATCGTACGGTGATTTCGAAGCGGTAAAGGGAATTAGTTTCGATGTGTATGAAGGCGAAATCTTTGGTTTGCTTGGACCAAATGGTGCAGGAAAGTCTACTACATTGGAAATCATCGAAACCCTCAGAAAGAAAACGAGTGGACAAGTGGTGGTAGATGGATTGAATCTGGATAATAGTCCCAATGAAATAAAGAAGATAGTAGGTGTTCAGTTGCAAGCGAGTGGATTTTATCCTGGATTGAATCTGGTGGAGCTGATTAATCTGTTTGCAGGATTATATAATGAAGACTTAGACCCGATTGCATTACTAGAAAAAGTAAACCTAAAGGATAAAGCAAAAGCCAAGTTCAAAGAGTTGAGTGGCGGGCAGAAACAACGTTTTTCTATTGCTACTACCTTAATCAATAAGCCAAAGATTATCTTTTTGGATGAACCTACAACTGGCCTCGACCCTCAAGCAAGAAGAAATTTGTGGGATTTGATATTAGACATCAGAAAGCAAGGCACTACTGTAATTATTACCACTCATTATATGGATGAGGCGGAGATATTGTGCGACAGGGTTGCCATTATAGACAATGGAAAAATTATTGCCATCGCTTCTCCGTCCAAGCTAATAGATGATTTGGTAGAAACAGGCTTTGAACGCCCTGTTCAGGTGAAGAAAGCAAATCTGGAAGATGTGTTTATCAACCTAACGGGGTATAGCATCAGGGAAGATTAATGCTGCAAACAAGCGCAAGTTGGGATGGAAAAGGTGCAAGTTATAAGGTATGGTGTACCGCATTATTACTAAAATACACCTTTTTGTTGCGGAGAAAACACACAGGCGCACACTAGCAGCAAATTCACGGGCACTAACTGGTAGTGCAAGTTCTCTAAGATTATTGCGAGTGACGACTAGCTAGGAGAGTAGGTTGGTAATCAATTTTAAAAATTTATTATTTCAGATTGCACCTCTTCAGACTTAAAACAGACCTTCCAGACAAAAAAACAGATGTATAAATAAAATAAACAGGCTTGTTTTAGAAATAAACAAGCCTGTTTAAAGTTTAAACACATGTGTTTTAGAAATAAACAAGCCTATTTAAAGAATAAACACATGTGTTTTAGAAAAAAACAAGTCTGTTTAAAGAATAAATAGGCTTGTTTATTTTATTTATACATCTGTTTATTTCGGTTTGAGGGTTGTTTTACGATGGAAAACTTCCCGAGAACTCAAAACTTTAGAGAAGTTAGCATTTTCGTAGGCCAACATCCTTTCCTCCTGATAATAGATTTGCTTTAAAAGGCATTGGTTATGTGTGATATAAACTAAAAAGATAGGCTGTCTCCAGAGACAGCCTATCTTTTTGGCGATATTAAATTAACGGTTGTAATTATTATGCCAACAACAAACCGCCTTCCTTCTTGGTAATAAAGTTGTAGGAGAATATGAAAACTGGAAGAAAAACAAAGGTAGCCACCAATGAATGTCCGTAAAATGGTAATGCTTCTGTGAAGCAAGTTATTAGTCCATTCGCATTTTTTGTATACATTGTTTGAGCTGGATTAGCCCATAAAGCGAAGTTTGATAAAATAAAAAACAAAGTTGGTGCTGCCACTGCACCACCAATTATACTGATGTAGCTTTTGCCTTTCAATGCCCAACCCAACAATGTAGTAAACAGCAGGATTGCATAATTAAGTAACTGATAGGTGTATAACCCTTCGTAAGGAAATAATTTGAGCTTGAATAATACTTCGATTGCCAAATCGCTGATAAACAAAGATGCCAATGGTAAGAGGAACGAAACTGATTTGTCTTTTACAATCATTCCGGCAAATAAAGCGATGGCAATAACAGGCGAAAAGCCAGACCAAGAAAGGTTTGTAGAAAAGAATAATTTTGAGAGTGTGGTGATTACCACTAGCAGTAGTGTGAAAGAAACGAGCTTATAATTAAATTTCATTGCTATTATTTAGACACAAAAATAGGGTGAAACGTTATTGGGTAATACGTAACTTATCTACATTTTTCTTGTGTCGATACATTAATTGATAAATAGCTAAAAGCTTGTACACTAATTGAAAGGGACATCTAATTTCAAGCTGATATTCCTGCCCATATTATAGATGCCATCTACACCTGTTTTTGGATTGGGATAGGAATAAAAATACTTCAATCTACTCAAATGATCTTGGTAGGCAACATCAAAAAGATTATTGCCCATCAGATAGATGCTACACAAAGGCTTTTGTGATTTATTGGTGAACGTTCCCCCAACGCCCGCATTAAAAAGTGTATATCCTGGCGTACTTGTTTCGGTATTGTAAGCTAAGTAAGCCCTGTTCTGTGCTGCAAATAGTTCCACTTGTACTTTGATGAATCCTTTTACAATATGTAGGTTCTTATTGCTGAAATCATATCGCAACTCAGAAGTACCATGTGCGGGTGATATTTGTGGAAGATATTTGGCGCTATCAGAAACCTGCTTGCCTGGCACTCCTTTATTGTCGCCATAAACTAATGAGACACTATTCTCGAAGTGTAGGGACTTTACAGGATGAACATCTACACTACATTCTCCGCCATACAAATGAGCCCTTGCGGCCTCAAACTGAAAGGTTTGGTTGCCTCTTACCAACACCAAATCACTGCCATCGGGGTTAGTCAGCTTTTGATTATAGATATAATTCTGTATGTCATTATTAAATAAATCGAGCGAAGCGACAATGTGTTGTCCAGAATAAAGGAAGCCAATATCCTCTTGCCAACTGAACTCTGGTTTGAAATCGGGATTACCAATTTGATAAATATTTGTACCCGGATGCACTCCATTGGCAGAAATCTCTGCTATGTTTGGTGCACGATAACCTCTACCGATATTCGCCTTTACAGAAATCTGATTGGAAAAGTTGTAAGTAGCCCCTGCACTGCCCGAAAAGCCAGAGAAGGTTTTGCTATAATTAGGAAATACCTGCTTGCCGCCAACAGTATCTGCACCAGAAACTGCCATATCGAACCCTGTAGTAGGGTTAGTATTTGAATAGAGTTCATCGTTTTTAAAAGAACGTATGTCGAAACGTACTCCCCCTGCGATGTCGAGTTTTCCATAAGATTTCTTGGCTGTAACAAATGGCCCAATGTCAAACTGATGATAATTGGGTACAATAAACTCAGTGCCATTGGTTACTTTATTTTGTTGTTGCATCCCATTGATACCAGTGGTTATACTCCAGTTATTAGATTCACGGAAAGAATATTTTACATCGTAATTAATAGTATTCAATTGAAGATAAAGCCCAGGAATGGTATAAAGAACGGGATGACTGAATTCGCGGCGGACGCTGTTTTGATAACCAAGGTTGATGAGTAAATGATTGCCATTGCCTACAATAAGGTCATTGCTCCAATAAGCACGGAAGTGTTGCACATGTTGGTGCAGTTTCTCAATGGTATAACTGTTCAAATCATTATCAGAAACAATCTGGCGCACTGTGTCAGCTTCTGATATTTGACGGGTAAAGCGATGAGTGGCACTATCCCTACTACCATCTGGTATTTCTTGTAAGTCGTCATATACCACTACATTCAAATGAGAAAAGCCCCAGTTGCGATGGATGCCAATAGATGCATCGCCGTCTGTCTCATTAAAAGCAGTACCAAAAACCCTTCCGTCATATTTGTTTTGATAGTCTACTGCTTGTTTGTGCGATAATCTTCCCAACCATTCAATACCGTTCTTTGTCTTACTCATAAACACCGAGCCACCAATGTATTTATTGTTACTTTGATAATCTACCACAGCGTCTCCTATAGTCTTTCCTTCTGGGGCAGGTTGTGTAGGAATGATATTTACCACACCTGCCAGCGCATCCGAACCATAACTCAAACTAGCTGGCCCTTTTATGATTTCTACCTTCTCTTCGCTATACTGATCCACTTCAATACCGTGTTCATCGCCCCATTGCTGTCCTTCTTGGCGCACACCATCGTATAGCGTAAGTATTCTATTATACCCTAATCCTCTGATAAAGGGCTTGGAAACATTAGGCCCTGTAGTAACGGCACGCACTCCCGGAATCTTTACCAAGGCATCAATGGCATTGGTAGCAAGATTGGTCACCAAATAATCGTGACTGACAGACACAATTGGTACAGGATTTCTTTTAATCAGTGTAGCCCTTGATACTCCCGTAACAATTACTTCACCTTCATCCACAAAGCTTTCAGGCAATTTAAAGTTCAGTTGTTTGCCATCGCCCAATGTAATATTCTGTGTGATTGATTTATATCCTATAAGTTTCACTTCTACCAGATACTTGCCACTAGGTAGGTTATTGAAACTATAATACCCTTCGGCATCTGAGGCAACGCTACGTTTTAGGTCAACGATAGTTATAGTGGCACCTTGCAAAGGCTTCACTTTACTATCTGTAACAATCCCCGACAAAGTTGCTCCTCCCCGTCTGTCTAACGTATTTTGAGCTATGCTCGATATGGTAACCAATAATGTCAGTAAAAAGTAATATAGTTTGTTCATTGTATAATATTTAAAAAAGCCACTACACTAGCAATTAGTGTAAGAACTAAAGATGAATTCAATTTAAGAATAAGCTGTGTACAAAAACCTATCCCATAGTGGGTGGACCACGTAGCCAAACAGAAAAACGAGGTGCAATAGATTTATGGCTTTCTGAAACTATATTTACTACTTTGTTGTACCTGATGGCAGGTGACGGTACAAGGGTTTCATCTGTGAGAGCCAATGGAATAAAAAAATCATCCAAACAATCGCAGTGAACTGATGATAGAATGGCTGCGTTGGTTGTATCTTTTTTAGAAAAAGAGATATTGGTAATTGATTCGTGAAAGTGATTATGGATAAAAAGACGCAATTCTGCTTTCTCCAAAAAGAGAATAAGTAATAAGACTGCTATAATTTTCCTTATTGTATCACGCATCATACTTAAATGGAATGGCAGCAAAGATAATTATTGCAACACTATTTCAAATAATAAGCATTTAGAGAATACATCTGTCTACCGATAAAATTACAGGATACAAAGAAGGATTAGATGTCGTTACTGTTTTTTTGAAGAAGATAACCAAAAAAATCCCAACCACTTTAAAGTAGCTGGGATATATTAAAAGAGGTATTAATAGCCATTCCCTAAAATGAAAACTGCTTTGGTGCCAACCAAGACAGACTAATTTCGTCGGGCACTTTCATCCGCTCTGCAATTCTTTTATATCTGTTTGCAAGGGTACACAAATAGTCTTGTGCCTTGCTAGCGCCATCTTTCAGATCTGTCAATGTTTCTATTTTCCAAAGTGCTACCAGATGCTCAATAATGCTTGCATAGTCCCAAGTAGTGTAAACACCTATCTTTTGGGTGATTGCAGAGAAATCAACAAACATATTCTTGTTTTTTCCACCGTGATCCATCAAAACTGCGGGCATAGTTATTTGCTTCCGCATCATTTGTTCAAAAGCATTCAAAGCGCCATTGGGATCAATTTCAAATATTTTAGACATAAAAGACTTGTAAGCCTTCTCGTGTCTTGCTTCATCCCCAGCAATAGTTTTACAAATCCTCGAAAGTGTGAAGTCACCAGCCTTATCTGCAAGTTTACCAGTATTTACGTGAGAGATTCTTGTTGCTCTCTCTTGGAAAGAAGTATATACAATTGCTTGGTAAGGATCGTGGTTTGTGTTTGGATTAAATCCGTTATAGATAAGTCTATGAATTGTTTGCTCTACCTCTTTCATATCACACCTTCCAGAAAGATATAAGTATTTATTCAACAAATCCCCATGCCTATTCTCCTCGGCAGTCCAGGCACGAGACCATCTGACCCATCCATTAGGACTTGTTAAGTTCCTCTCCGTATTCACCATCAAATTGAAATAAGTCTGATAACTTGGTAAAGCTTCCTCAGTAATCATGTTTCCAACTAAGGAAGTGATCACAGAATCAGGTATTGCAGCAGTCCTTTCCCTCAGTTTCTTTACCTGGTCTAACGCATCCTCTTGTGTCATTTCAGGCAAAAAATCAGTCGGTTGCCAACATTCATCAGGATCCACCAATGTAGTTTCAATGGTTTCAGATACAAATCCCTCCAACATACCAACGACCTCCATGTTCTTGGTCAACTCGTTAATCTCTTCTTTTTGCATTATATATAGCTTATTACAAAATAATTTAAGGGGCAAAGATAGATGCTGAAACTGAGTAAGCATTAAACTAAAGTTTCGATTACCGCTAATTTAAATAATACCGCTTCTTACTAGCCAGATACTTATCATTGATTACACTACTCATCGACTTGTTGTAGACTTTACTTTCTACCCATGAAATGATATCCAGATAGGCAAAAGCCCTTGTTTCAAACCGACTCTTTTCATATTTCTTGATGATACCCAGAAATATTTCAAACTCATCATGCAATTTCCTCGGCGAGATGTTGAAAGACTTTCTCAAAAACTTAAACATCTCCTCTTCTATTATGGTCAAGTTTTTCATCTTGGCCATAAAACGGTAAACCGACTTGATAAGGTATTCTATAATTTCAGTGTTTCCAAGCTCATAATGTGCCATTAGGTGCATCAACCTTGCATAACACTGCAAATCATTTCTAAGTCCTACTTGATCATTAATTATTTTCTGCAAGTAATCTATACAGGTAGCATAATCCCCATGACCAAAATAAAGTGTTGCAAATTTATAATTAAAAACCAAAATCCGATGCCTGTCAACATACAAAGCATACTCTTCCAGCTTCTCTTCAATAATTTTAATCAGAGACAGCCCTTCGCTAAATGTACCCAACATCAGATGCTGATTAATTTTGGCACTGTGTATATAGATGAAGGTGTGCACCCTGAAATTATCATGTTGATTAGCTAATTGAGTGGTAGAAAAAGTCTCAAATTCATTTAATGTTATCTCAAACTTATCAAAATTCCTCAAATCAAAGTGTGCATTCAATAAGTTGTGCATTCCTTTTATGTAATGGCCTATTTCCACCGACTTCATAATGTCTTCCTCATTAAATAGGTCTGCCCACTTTTGACTGTATCTGTAGTACATCAAAAAGTCTTGTCTGATAAATGCATACCAAACATAGCTCTGATAAAAATAAAGTTTCTCATAAAACCCTGCTTCCAATATATTAATTTCAGGAAGACTTTCTTTAAAATACTTCTTTATGTCAACCTCATCTTCTTCATTTCTGGCATGCCCATTTTTCACATACCAACCATATAATAACAACGCAAGATTAGAAAGCTTCGCAACCCTGCTGATGTGTTCTGCCACTTCCAGTGCCTCAGTAGCAAGATTTGCAGTTTTCTCAAGCGTACTTCTAGTAATGTGCAACGTCTCTATTTTCTTTTCCAGAGAAATTACCTGCGTCAAAAAACTAAACTTATAGTTAGCTCTTGCAATTTCTTTCACACGCTCAAGCGTACGAAGACTTTGGTGCTTTAGTCCTTTATTATATAATATCCTAGCATAATCCAATTGCTCATTTAATTGGAGATCAATATTGTCTGTATTCTTAAGCAATCGCAGGCTCGATAATATTTGTTTGTATAAGTGCGTCTTCAAATTTGCCAGCTGTGGTTTTTCTATTGTTGGCAATCTTCTAAGCAAAAGCTTTTCATCATAATCATGCAGTTTGTCTAGCGCATCAAAAAGCTGTATTATTTTTAAGTCTTCTTTTGCTGAACTCCGTTTTATATATAGCTTAAAATGCCTCTTTTCAGACTTTTCGAGTGAATGAATGAGTTGAAATAATATATCTGAACTACGATTAGGCATCATTAAATTAATCACGTGAAAACTAATACCAATAAGGGTTTAAAGCAAGTAAAGTCTATTTTGACATCACCAAACGCAATATAAGTTGTTTTTAAATAATTACCAACAGCCCCTACTTTTGTTCTTTTAAATTATTCAAGTAACTGTTGTAGTAAAAAGCAATAAGCACAAACTACCTTAGAAGTGTTACTAGTCTAACCAAAGAGAATAGAACTTTTTTTCATATGGCAAGCAATCGTTAGAGGTCGTCCTGTTTCTACGGGGAGACCCTTTTTTTTTGTGGTATGTCCCAACCCAAACAAGAAGTTTCTTCCACTTATATTTATTTACAACAGGCTAAAGTTATTTACAACAGGCTAAAGCAATTTCTTTGCTTCGAAACTGATAATCTCGCTCACTATTTCAGGTAATTTTCCCCTTCTGTCTTCCGAAAGAAACTCCAGAATGGCTTTATTAAAGCTTGTTCCAATAGCGTCTGCAGGTATTACAGTACCAATCTGACTTAGTAGTAACAGGTTTTGTTCCTTCAAGTTTTTAACGGCATCCCAAGCTTCTGCACTAACATAGATTTGTTGTGATATGTTGTATGTGAATTCCTCATTGATATTTTGAACGATAGCCAACTGCATATCCCTTGCGGTATATTCGGGATTGCTTACCCTGCTGATGATACTTGGGATAGAAATTCGCTGAACCAGCAATGCCAATCTTTCATAAGCTTGCAATTGCATCATTTTAGAGCCTTCCACCTTCTTGCCATCTTCTATCACCGATTTACGTTGAAGATAAATAAGCCATGCAACTACACCCGCAACGCTTACCGATACAAAAGTTATCACAAATATTAAACTCGTATCCATATTTTATAATTTATATTGGTGACAAAAGTAGTGGAAAACAGGTTCTTGCTAGGTTAGTTTAATCAGAACCATGTTAAAGAATGCACCTTTACTTAAACTTTTTTAATATTCGACATTACTAAAGTCATAGTTTATCGAGTTAATTACTAATTTTACAGCAAACGATGAAGGCGTTTTACCAAAGTTCTTGTTGTTAATAAATGACAATCAATCAT
Source organism: uncultured Chitinophagaceae bacterium (assembly GCA_903895845.1). Taxonomy (GTDB): domain Bacteria; phylum Bacteroidota; class Bacteroidia; order Chitinophagales; family Chitinophagaceae; genus Parasediminibacterium. The sequence continues at coordinate 22,180 of CAITVK010000078.1, read as the reverse complement.
TAACTATGAATATTTTAATAGGAGACGATCACAGTGTGGTGAGAAAAGGAATAATAATGATTCTTTCGGCAGCATATCCAAACTCTTACATCGAAGAGGCATCAGACGGTGCCGAAATTATAAAAAAAATAAACAATAAACCTTGGTCCGTTATCATCACAGACCTTTCTATGCCTGGACGTTCGGGACTAGAAGTTGTGAAATTTGTGAAGGAACATTTCCCGAAAATTCCGGTTTTGATATTGAGCATGCATCCTCCAGAACACTATGCTCTGCGAGCCTTTAAGGCAGGGGCTTCTGGCTACATTACCAAAGAATCGGCTCCAGAAGAATTGGTCAGGGCAATTGAGTTGGTTTTAGATGGACGAAAATATGTTACACCGGAAATAGCAGAATTACTCATCAACTTCCATGAGAAAGAAAACGTGAATGAACCACACAAAACCCTTTCTGACAGAGAAATGGAAGTTTTTAGTCAAATAGCAAAAGGGAAAAAGATTACAGACATAGCCGAATCCCTTTCATTAAGCGTAAACACAGTTAGTACTTACAGGACAAGGATATTGGAGAAGATGCATATGTCCTCAAATGCAGATATCACTAAATATACCATTATGCACGGGCTTGAATAAACGCAATCGCTGAAGAATAGTCATTAAGTTTAAATTTCCAGACAATCAATCTCTTTGATTGTCTTTTTGTTTATGCTACTCACCTTAAATAACAATACAATAACCTTTTGTGGAATTAAATAGTTATAGTATTGCCAACATAATAAAATGAATAAAGAGTTTAGATTAATAATATGTTACTGTTTGTGCTTTTTGTTTTGCATAACCGTTGCTGTTGCGCAAAAAAAGGTAATTGTAGGCTACATTAAGGACAAACAAAGCGACGAACCAATCCCATTTGCCTCGGCAATGCTAAAAAAAAGCAGGATTGGCGTGTTGACAGATTCCACTGGAAAATTTATACTAGATGTAGATAAATCAGCCCTGAGTGATACATTAATCATAAGTGGTATCGGGTACAAAGTTCAAAGTGTATGGGCTGCAACCTTATCGGATAGTTTGCAATTGGAGTTTAAATTAGTTGTATTGCCGGTGGTAAATGATGTAACTGTTAAAGCAAAATACAACAGGGCGCTGTGGTTCTGGAAAAGAATCATGAAATACAAATCATTGCATGATAAATCACGTTGGGATAACTACAGCTACGAGATTTATAACAAACTAGAATTGGATATTGAAAACATTAACACAAAAAAGCTGAGTAGCAATGCATTGCTAAAACCCCTGAACTTTGTTTTTGATTATATAGACTCTACATCTGAAGAACGACCTTTCTTACCTGCCTACCTTACAGAGACGTTGTCGGACTATTATTTCCAGAAAAGCCCTCACAAAGTAAGGGAGGTAATAAAAGCTACAAGAACGAATGGTTTAGATAATGAAAGCATCATCAAGCAATTGGGAGGACTGTACCAAAATATAAATGTTTATGACAACTTTATACCCGTGTTCAACAGGGAATTCATCAGTCCTTTCAACACAAATGCCCCCAATTATTATAGTTTCAAACTGCTTGATACCCAATACCTGAGCAACAGACGGCTTGTTCACTTAAAAATAATTCCTAAGCACAAAGGTGACGATGTGTTTGAGGGTGATTGTTGGGTGCATGACACTTCCTACGCTTTACAAAAAATAACCTTGCGCCCATCAGTAGACGCAAACATCAACTTCTTGAGCGGTTTATCATTGATTCAAGAATTTAGGTTAATAAACGATACAACATGGTTCCTGTATAAAGATAAATTTGTTGCAGATATTTCTCCTATCGGCAAGAAAAATCTTGCTCTAAAAGGGCGCAAAACAACCACCTATAAAAATGTTTTAGTCAACAGCGATTCTACAACTTCAGAAGTTAACAAATCTAAAGTACCTGAAAAAGTAGAGCTTGCCTCCAACTACGACAACAGTTCGGATAGTTTCTGGCAAAAGAACAGGCATGAAGAGCTTAGTAAAAGTGAGAAATCGGTTTATATATTACTAGATACCTTAGAGAAAAACAGAACTTATGTCAACTATCGAAACGCTGTAACATTTGTTACAACTGGTACCAAAGACATTAAGAACATCCGTATAGGGCCTTGGTATTATTGGATAAGTGGCAACCCTTGGGAAGGCACAAGATTTCGGTTTGATTTAGCTACCAATACCGATTTCAACAAGCACTTGCATTTTCAGGGATATGGGGCTTATGGAACTTCTGATCAACGGTTTAAAGGTCGTTTCGAAACTAAATATCTTTTTAGCAGAGAGCCGTGGAGTTACCTATCTGCCTCCTACAGAAATGATCTGGACAATGGACAGGTTTATTACGATCAACTAGCATCCGACAATATTTTTGCTACACTATTCAGAAGGTCAGGTATCCCTTACAAGTTCCAACGGTCTGTAGAAGAAAAAATAGAATATAATCAGGAAACGAATAAAAATATCGGTTTTGTATTATCGGCTTCTAGCAAACAATATGAGTCGCTTCAGAATTTACCAAACAAAGCCAATTTTACTTCCACAACTGGCGATCCTTTTAACTCATTTGAGGCTTCCATCAAACTAAGATATGCTTATGCAGAAAGAACTATCGAGCAAAATTTTATTAAATATTCGTTGGGTAGTGACAAGCCTATTATTGAATTGCAATATACACGGGCATTTAAAAATGTCCTTAATAGTGGTTATAACTACGACAAAGTAAATTTTTCTGTATCTGATTACCAAAGTGTTGCTCCTTATGGGAATCTGTATTATAACTTATTTGGGGGCAAAATATATGGCTCAGCCCCTTTCAATTTCTTGCAAGTTGTACCCGGAAATGAACAATTGTACTACAATAAGTATGCATTCAACTTAATGAACCGTTTTGAATTTATTACAGACTCGTATGCTGGCTTTAATATTGAGCATAAGATAGGTAGTGGCCTTTTTAAATATATCCCATTGACGCGCAAGCTTAAATGGAGGCAGTTGTGGAATATAAAGGGGGTTGTTGGAACTTTAAGTGATGAGAACAAAGCACTCAACTATGTAGGAAATTATCCATACAAAAGCTTTGATGGGAAATTGTATACTGAAGTAGGAACTGGGATCGATAATATTTTTAAGATATTCAGGGTAGACTTTGTATGGCGTCTATGGAATGGAGATGCCAACACACAAAAGGTTGATAAGTTTGGCATTTTTGGCACTGCCCGATTTACGTTCTAAGAAAAAACAATCTTAAATAAAAGGGTATATTCAACTAGTAAATTCCCCCCTATCCAATCAATTCATTTGTAAGTAATTCAACTTATCAACTTTCAATTATGACTATTCAATAAGCTAAGGCGAAGGGATTATGTGGATTATTTTATTAAACTCGAACAAGCTAGTTACCTATCTTCGTCTCCATAGTTAATAACTGTAAATGTTACTTTAAATTTTATAAACTATTTTGTTTATTGGAATATAGTCTGCTATTTTGCAAGTTTCGTAGTCATTTATTTATCAAATAAATATTCAATTCTGTAGGTATAATGGTGAAACAAAAATGGGATTCCGAGTATGTATTGGGCAACGCACTGACTGAAGAACAACTAACTTTTTTTGATACACATGGGGTTATTGTATTTCGCAATTTCCTTTCAAAAGATAAAGTTGAACTCTACTTGAGTGAGTTAAAAAGAATTGAAAAGCAGTGGATTGATGAGGGAAGAGATAAGATAAACGGCATCCCCTTAAAATATGGTAAGGACGATCATGGAAATCCAACCATTCAAAGGCTATGCTTTTCATCGCAATTCAGTGAACCTTTGCATCAGTTGTTACAGGATCCCCGCTTCAGCCTACTTTTCGATTTGTTGTCTCCTTATGAAGGAAGAATTGGCGAGAATGAAAAAGATGGTCTTGTTATCAATAACTATATCAATATCCCTAATAGTTCATTCAGCAAGATGGGATGGCATACAGATAGTCCTAGAGACTTATTTTTAGGACATAAGATAATGCCAATGCTCAACGTTGGAATTCACTTGGATACTTGTCCATTCGCAAACGGTGGTTTGAGGGTTATACCAGGCACTCATAAGCAAAATTTTTTGAAACTATTATTTGGAAAAAGGTACTTCGTCGATAATCGTTGTGATCCCAGGGAAGTAGGTTTCGACCTGAATGCCGGCGATTTATCCGTACACGATGGTAGATTGTGGCATAGAGTACAACAGTCACCTAAATTTGGAGAAGAAAGTAGGCGTCGGGTAATGTATGTACCTATTATAACTGGAAAACACAAACCCAAGAATGAGAATAGCAAAACACCACTTTATCATAAGCTAGCTAAAGTAGTTAAATAATTTAAGGCCTCGTGAGAGGCCTTTTTCAATATTAATATTATGACATACGCACTTATTACAGGCGCAAGCAAGGGAATTGGAAAAGAAATTGCCTTTGAACTAGCAAAGCGGGGAAACAATATTTTGATTATTGCCAGAGATGAAAAGCTATTAGCTGCTGCAGCAGATGAAATAAAACTTAAATACAGCGTTGATTGTCAGTTTTTAGCTCTCGACTTAGCAGACCCAAATTCGGTAGATAAGACATTGGTCTGGTGCCAAGAAAATAAGTTCACAGTGAATATCTTGGTGAACAATGCTGGCTATGGTTTAAGCGGAAGTTTTCTTAATCATGATATGTTAGCCTATCAAAATATGATGCAGGTAAATATGGCAACTCCCCTGTCACTTATCCTGAAATTTGTTCCGCTTTTGAGACAGCAACCCAAGTCGTATATATTAAATATTGCTAGTTCGGCCGCTTATCAGGCAGTGCCGGGATTGGCTATTTATGCAGCAAGCAAATCCTTTGTGTTAAGCATGAGCCGAGGGATACGATACGAATTGAGGGATACTTCTATCTCTGTTACAGCTGTAAACCCAGGCGCTACCGACACTAATTTTGCCAGTAGAGCGGACATCAAAAGTGAAAAAGCCATCAGGGCTGCCGAGAAACTTAACATGAACGCTGAGACAGTTGCTAAGATGGCTGTTGATGGAATGTACGCCGGAAAAGCAGAAGTAGTAACAGGGGTTATCAATAAAATAGGAGCCATACTAACTGTTATCTTGCCTAAATCCATCTTGGAAAGAGGTGCAGGGTCGCTTTATGGGGTGTAAGTTTTTTGAGATAAATAGCAAAACGGTAAACAAAACGCAAAAACCTCTGAAGTAAAAGAAGAACCCTACTGGAAAAAATCGGTAGAGAAGAAAGAAGCAGAGAATCCTTACAAACAGATAGTATGTTGGTTTGATGCGGGTAACCACCTCGATCTGATATTGGATAGTAAGGATCCCGATAAAATTGCTGCTCAGTACGAAGTAATTGGCGTGTATGGTTTTGTAAAGAAATACTTTTATGCTGCCAACGACATGGAGAATGCCCTGTTGATGGAGTTTGTGTTACACGGTCTAGCTTCCAATTCTGTTATCAGCAAGAAAACAATTGATGGTAGTGTTTCTTTTACCGATTTGATGGGTAGTATGATCGACCTGAACAATATGAACTTTTGGGACGTTGACCTCACAGAAGACGACTTCAATTAATTTAATTGAGCGGGAGTACTTATTATGGATGGTCAACAACCCTCAAAGGGTTGTTGACCATTGCAGAAAATTATCAGCATAAAAAAACATTTTAAATAGATACGTGCGTACATTTCCATTATCCAAAAGTTATCAAATCCTTACATCATTACCAATAAATGCCCCAAAATACCCAAAAAAACGGCAATTGCAAGATAGTAATTGTCAAAAAACCACCTGAATGTGCCTTTTTTCGCCATTATTCAAGCATTCCACGTCATTATTCAAGCATTACGGATGATTATTCATGCTTGTTGCGTCATTATTCAAGCTTGTTGTGCGACTATTCAAGCATTCCACGTCATTAATTAAGCATTACGGATGACTATTTAAGCTTGTTGCGTCATTATTTAAGCTTGTTGCGTCATTATTTAAGCTTAAATAATGACGTGGAATGCTTAAATATCTTAATTATATCCAAACAACTGTGACAATGCTACCCAAAAATTCTTGAATGTATTGAATACCGATGATAAGATTGAGGCAGAAATCACGATAAAAGTGCTTTGATAGGTAGTAGATATGCGTGTTTGGTAAGCTGTAACCAACACCTAAGATATATCTGTATTCCCTATGCGGAATTAAAAGTATGAGGAGGAAACAAAAAAAGGCCGGCTTTAGAAAAAGCCATGCCTTTACATGTTGAAGAAAAAATACCGAGTTATGGCAAGATTACTTGCCTATTTTCTTGACATCTATCGATGTATATGTTGCAATATAACGCATGATGTTTTTTACAAAAGCCTCCGCAAAGCGATAGTAAGCTTCGGGGGTATCTCTCACTCCCTTACTATTTGTTTCTATCTGCCACCCAAATACGTTGGGATACCTTGCGTAACGTGCCGTGTTGTAGCCCCCATTAAAGTACTTTTGGTTGGAAAAAGCATAGGGATCTTGCTTGCTAGGTACAGAAGGAAAGCCAGACTCCACCATCCAGGTACCAAAAGCATTTGGGCCGGTAAGCAACTCTTTCAAAGTCAATTTACCCTTGTTGGCTGCAATCAAATTCTTTATAGATGCCTTGTAGGTATATGCTGTATCGTTGTCGCCTTTGCTTGACTCTTCCAGTTCTTTTGGCGTGAGCAGATAGCCCAGTTCCAATCGTTGTTCGGGATGACCTTGTGCGTGCAAGTCAATATAAGCCGACTGTCCGTATTGCTTCACAGCCATTGCCAAAGCCGTATCTACCCAGTCGTGCCACTGCATCCAAGGAGTGCGCATCAATTCGTTACCACAAGTGCCCAGTTCTATTTCCCGGTTCATATCCACCTTCAATCTTCTCAGGTTACATAAGATGATGGAGGGATGAAAGTGATAATCGCGCCTGAATACCGAGTCGATAGCCTTTGCCAGATCTTGTGTATGGGTATCTATCACAGTTATGGCATCGGGACAGGTTCTGTCGGGTACATCAGTCAAATTGATGAGACCACCATGTGGCACACTTATCACCAGCGGCATATTGCCCGGAATAAATTCTACCCACTTGTTTTTGTCATAATATATATTGCCCTCTTTGTAGGTTTGCGCAGTAAGACGGAAGGTAATCGTAATCAGGGCAAAAAAGAGTATCGTTCTATTCATGGTTTGTTATTGTTATTTGCCAATAGATTTTGTATCGATGTTCAGATACGTATTGATGTAACGAATGATGTTCTTAGAAAATGCCTCCGCAAATGAGTAGCAAGAAGTCATATTGTCGCGCACACCCCTGTTGTTACTTTCTATTTGCCAGCCAATTACATTGGGTTCCTGAGTAAACCGACGCACATTGAACCCGCCATCGAAGTACTTTTCATTGGGATAAGGGTAAGGATCTTGCTGGCTAGGAGTAGCTGGAAAGCCAGACTCCACCATCCAGGTACCAAAGGCATTGGGGCCAGTTAGCAACTCTTTTAGTTTCAATTTGTCACCACTACTTTCTATCAGGTTGTGCAGGGAAGATATACTGGAGAAAACAGTATCATCCTTGCTTTTGCTAGACTGTTGTAGTTGTTCATTGTCTAGCAAATAGCCTAATTCCAACCGTTGATTGGGATGACCTTGCCCGTGTAGGTCAATATAAATAGTCTTTCCATATTTACTTTTAGCTTGAGCAATGGCTGTATCTATCATTTCATGCCAATAGCGCCAAGGGACCTTCATGTCTTCATTGCCACATGTAGCCACTTCTATCTCGCGGTTAACATCCACTTTCAATCGTTTTAGATGGCAAATAATAATGGAAGGATAAAAGCCATAATTCTTTTTAAAAACGTCTATAATTGCTCTCGCCAGGTTGATGGTACGGCCATCGGTAACAGTAACTACCCCTGGGCAAGTTCTGTCTGGCACATCTGCAGGCTCAATGGATCCGCCATGCGGCACACTAATTACCAATGGCATGGTGCCGGGAATAAATTCTACCCATTTGTTTTTATCAAAATAAACATTGCCTGGTTCGTATGTCTGTGCAGTTAGTTTAAGGGCAAGGAATAAAAAACAAGCCAGCCAGCAATTCTTTTTAGTAATAAGCATTAATTCTATTTATGTTGTGTAAAAAATATCTAATAAAACGTACATTGATACAAGTAGCCGGACTAAAACATTTGTAACGTACATCTTTAAACTTTTTTGGATTAAAAACCTCTTTTGCTTTGCGGAGTAGATAGATCACAAAATCGTTTTGTATTTAAGCTCTATTTAAACTGAATTATCAGTTTTATCCTTATTTTAGCCGCCAAATTGCTTAAACCGGTATTTTTTTACTAACATTAAACTAAAAAACGATGGCGCTGCCTCAAAATGCTTCTCAACTTTCTAGTACTGAACCTACAGAAAAAGGTAATTATTTGTTCCCCTTTATCCTCATTACTTCCTTATTCTTCTTGTGGGGATTTGCCCACAATTTAGACCCAATATTGATACCTCATTTAAAAAGATCATTTACCTTATCTACTGTGCAGGCTTCATTGGTTGATTCTGCCGTGTTTATTGCCTACTTCGCAATGGCATTACCCGCAGGTTTCATCATGAAAAAGTATGGGTATAAATCGGGCATTATCACAGGGCTGTTGTTGTTTGCAACGGGCTCGTTTTTGTTTATTCCTGCAGCTAACACACAAATGTATATCTTCTTCCTAGGTGCTTTATTCATTATCGCCTGTGGATTGACCATATTGGAAACTGCTGCCAACCCTTACGCTTCTTTGTTGGGAGACCCCAAGACTTCGAGTCAACGATTAAATTTTGCACAATCGTTCAATGGGCTTGCTGCTACGTTGGCGCCCATCATTGGTGCGAAATTGATATTGACCAAAGGGGCAACCGATGCAGAATTAAGTAAGATGACGGAGGCGGTAAAGAAACTAACCTTAGCCTCGGAGGCATCTACCGTAAAACTGCCCTATTTTATATTGGGAAGTATACTGCTAATCATTGCATTGGCATTCTATTTTACAAAATTGCCCGAGATAAAAGATGGGGAGGATAAAGCAAGTAGCAAGAGTATTTTTCATGCCCTAAAACACGTACACCTTAGTTGGGGAGTAGCTTCTCAATTCTTTTACGTAGGTGCACAAGTTTGTGTTTTTAGCTTCTTTATGCTTTTTGCCTCAAAAACTATTCCGGTTGGTACACCCAAAGATGGTTTGATATTAGCCATTGAAGGATTGTTTAGGTTCCTGCACCTGATAAGCGATTCGAGCCAGTCCGATTACTTCTCTTATTATCTGTCTGCTGCCGGACTAGCCTTTATGATTGGTCGTTTTGTAGGTACTTTCCTAATGAAATTTGTTTTACCAAACACACTTCTCGCAATTTATGCCGCCATAAACATTGCCTTGTGCATTGTTGCCATTACAACTCATGGTACAACGCCCGTATATGCACTCATTGGTATTGCCTTCTTTATGTCTATCATGTTTCCTACGATATTCTCTTTAGGAATAAAAGACTTGGAGGGAGATACCAAATATGGAAGTAGCTTAATAATCATGTCCATTGTAGGAGGCGCTTTGTTGCCTCCTGTTTTTGCATACATCAGCGATGCTACAGGCAATATTCAGCTTAGCTTCTTTGTGCCAATGGTCTCTTTCTTTGTAATTATGTTGTTTGGATTGAAAGGGTATAAAGTAAAAACTGTTGTTGACTAATAAATAATCATATATATGAAAAAGTATTGCTTAGCGGTTGATCTGGTTGATAATGATGAATTGATTGCAGAATATGAAAACTGGCACAAGCCTGAAAATGCCTGGCCAGAGATAAAGAAAAGCATTTGGGATGCAGGAATTACCAACATGGAGATTTACCGTGTAGGTAACCGTATGTTTATGATAATGGAAGTAGACGATACTTTTAGTTTTGAGCGTAAAGCCGCTATGGATGCAGCCAACGAGAAAGTACAGGAATGGGAACAACTGATGTGGAAGTTCCAGCAATCAATGCCATTTGCAAAGAATGGGGAGAAGTGGATGTTGATGAATCAGATATTTGCTTTGAACGCAAAATAAAATAAGCAACAATGAGTATAGCAAACATCGGGTGTATAGATGCGCACCAACACTTCTGGCAATACGAACCAATAAAGCATAGTTGGATTGATGAAGAGATGTCCGCTATACGAAAAGATTTTTTGCCTGCCGATTTAGCACCTATACTAAGTAGTAATGGAGTAATAGGAACAATAGCTGTACAAGCAGATCAATCGGAACAAGAAACCGATTTCTTATTGGGTTTAGCAGATGAGTATGATTTAATAAAAGGTGTTGTTGGTTGGGTAGACTTGCGTGCTGTTGATGTAGCTGAAAGGTTAGCCTATTATGCGCAGTTTAAACACATCAAAGGGTTCCGGCACATCTTGCAAGGAGAAGAGCCTGCTTTTATGTTGCAACCCAGTTTTATTGATGGGATTGCTACATTGCAGGAGCACAACTTTACGTATGACATTCTCATCTTTCCCAAACATCTTGATGCAGCGTTGGAACTGGTGAAAAGATTCCCCAATCAGCCATTTGTAATAGACCATATTGCCAAGCCTTACATAAAAGCGGGACAGATTGATGAATGGGCTAAGGGGATGGTTGCGCTGTCTCACTACCAGAATGTCTATTGCAAAGTGAGTGGGATGGTTACAGAGGCGGATTATAAAATGTGGCAGCCAACAGACTTTGCCCCTTACCTTGATGTTGTGGTTGAAGCCTTTGGTATGAACCGATTGATGTTTGGCTCTGATTGGCCTGTATGCGAGGTAGCTGCATCCTATTCACAAATGATTGGGATAGTAGAAGACTATTTTGCATCATATAGCATTGATGAAAAGAATCAGTTCTTTAATCAGAATGCAAGTAAATTTTATAATTTATAAAATACATTATCAAGTCAGGAACTACGAATAGAACTTAACGCTTACAACTTTTTATCTCTAACTAAATGAAAAACAAAAAAAATCAACTGCCGCCAGTAATCTTTGGCACGAGTGGATTAGGTAATATCTACAATGAAACTACTTTTGAAAAGAAGTTGGCAATTGTAAAAGAATGCGTGGCTGAAGCGAAGGGACTCCCAGTGTTTGACAGTGCCGGTAAATATGGTGCAGGGATGGCATTGGAAGTTTTGGGGAAATGTTTGAAAGCATTAAATGTTGATCCCAAGGAGGTAATCATAAGCAATAAACTTGCTTGGTATCAGGTGCCTCTTACCACAGATGAACCAACGTTTGAGAAAGGAGTCTGGAAAAATCTTACACATGATGCCGTACAAAGAATTAGCTATCAGGGCATTTTGGATTGCTTTGAGCAAGGTAATGAGTTGCTAGGGGATTACTCATCACAGATGGCTTCTGTACATGATCCCGATGAATATCTTGCTACTGCTACATCTAAGGAAGAAGAAGATAAATTGTATAATGATATACTGGAAGCTTATCGTGCACTCACAGAACTAAAAGAACAAGGAAAGGTTAATTCGGTAGGGGTGGGGTCTAAACAATGGAGGGTAATTGAACGTATTTCAAAAGATGTTGATCTGGACTGGGTAATGATTGCCAATAGTTTAACTATTCATAGTCACCCTAAAGAGCTAATTGATTTTATTGCCGAGCTGAATAAAAAGGGCGTGTCTGTCATTAACTCAGCTGTCTTTAATGGGGGGTTCCTAATAGGAAGTGACCATTATAATTATCACCTTATTGATGACTCATCTGAGGAAGGAAAGAAATTGTATGACTGGCGTAATCGTTTCTATGATGTATGTCATAGGTTCGATATTACACCTAGCGAAGCTTGTTTTTATTTTGGGTTTCACATTCATGGAATCACAAGTGTGGCACTAAGTACAACAAATCCGTATAAGGTAAAATCCAATGTGAGAATGACCGAAAAAGAAGTTCCTAAAGCATTTTGGGATACTATGGTTGAAGAAGGCTTGATGGAATACAACCCCTTGCCTTATTAGTTAAGTTTATTTTTTAAGTTTAATGTGAGACCGGAGAGTTAAATACTTCTTCTGGTCTTTTTTTATTTAGTAATACAGTTAAAAAAGATTTAGTAGAGCAGTTGTTTTTATTGAAAACTCGTATAATCAAAGTATAAAGGAATATTTTATTATCATTGCGGAAATATTCATGCTGAATAGAAATGGCATCAATAAACAATAAAACTCACAAAGGACTGCTATGAAGGACTTCTCTGCATTAAAGAAGAATTTGAAGAAGGACTTTTCTTCCTTGAAAAAGATAAAAGTTGCGATACTAGGGGATAGTGCCACACAGTTTTTGTGTCAGGCATTGAGAGGGGAGGGGTACGACAAGGGCTTCGACTTGCAGGTGTGGGAAGCAGATTTTAACCAGATTGAACGTCAGGTATTCGACCCTACTTCCGAATTGTATGAGTTTGCCCCACAGGTGGTTATCCTGTTTCAATCGGCTCACAAGCTACTGGGCAAGTACAACAAACTAAAACCCGATGCGCAAGGTTCACTTGCTTTCCAAGAGTTGTCGGCAATAGAATCTTTTCAGGCTACCCTGCAAAGTGCACTCTACTGCAAAACAATATACTTCAATTACACCGAAATAGATGACGCTGTCTTTGGCAATTATGCCAACAAGATAGAAGCTTCTTTCTTGTATCAATTGCGCAAATTGAACTTTGGATTGATGGAGTTTGCTGCCAAAACAGGAAACTTTTATGTAAGCGATATCTCCTCCATTCAGAATGAAATTGGCAAGGCGAATTTCTTTCAACCTTCCGTATATATCAATACGGAGATGGTATTGAGTATCGAAGCAATACCAAAAGTAGCCGCCAAAACGGTGGCAATCATCAGCGCGATCAATGGCAATTTCAAGAAATGTGTGATACTTGATCTGGATAATACTACCTGGGGCGGCATTATTGGCGATGATGGCTTGGAGAATATTCAGTTGGGAACATTAGGAATTGGGAAATCATTTACTGAGTTTCAGTATTGGATTAAAAAGCTAAAGAACAGAGGAATCATCGTTGCGGTTTGTAGCAAGAATACAGAATCGGTAGCAAAGGAACCTTTTGAGAAACACCCAGATATGGTGTTGAACTTGGAAGATATTGCTGTTTTTATTGCTAACTGGGAAAATAAGGCAGACAACATCCGTCAGATACAAAGTATCCTAAATATTGGCTTCGACTCGATGGTATTTTTGGATGATAATCCTTTTGAAAGAAACATTGTTCGGGAAAATATCCCTCAGATATGTGTGCCAGAATTACCCGAAGATCCTGCTGAATACTTGGAATATCTGTATACGCTGAATCTGTTTGAAACAGTTTCTTATTCAAACGAAGATGCCGAAAGAACAAAGCAGTATCAGGTAGAGGCGCAACGGGCAACACTGCAACAAAAGTTTACAAACGAGGACGACTTTTTAAAGAGTCTGGACATGATTTCTGTAGTAGAGTCGTTCAATAAGTTCAATACGCCGAGGGTGGCGCAATTGTCGCAACGCTCCAATCAATTCAACCTCAGAACAGTGAGGTTTACGGAAGCAGATATTGAACAGTTGGGTGTATCGGGAGCGCATTTTACCTTTTCATTTACACTAGAAGATAAGTTTGGGAATAATGGGATGATCTGTGTCGTTATCCTCGAAAAAGAAGATGCTGATACGCTGTTTATCAATACCTGGTTGATGAGTTGCAGGGTGTTGAAGCGAGGAATGGAGCATTTTGTATTGAATACCATTGCCAGTCATGCCAAAGAACAAGGATATAAAATATTGAAAGGCGAACACATCCCTACTGCCAAGAATGAGATGGTAAAAGACCATTATAAGAACCTTGGATTTGAGCAATCTGGAGAACATTGGGTGCTAGATGCAGTTGGCTATGAGAATAAAAAATGTTTTATAACTATAAAGTAATATAATGGAAAAGAATGAAATTTTAAATCAGGTGTTGAGTGTTTTTCATGATGTGTTGGATAATGAAGACATTGTTTTGACGTATGAAACAACAGCGAATGATATTGAAGAGTGGGATTCCTTGAGTCATATTCAACTAGTAGTTGCAATAGAAAAGAAGTTTAAGTTGCGCTTTACTTCCAAAGAGATCCAAAGCTGGAAAAATGTTGGGGAAATGCTAGATTGTATTAAAGAAAAAGTTGCATGAGTTTCAAGGCCGGCGATATATACAATTTACCTTTCACTGTTACCAATGAAAGGTATAATGGATTCATTGAGCTTTTCAATGACAAAAACCCGTTGCATACCAATGATGAGTTTGCTGTTGGGCATGGGTTTAAGGGAAGGGTTATGCACGGAAATATCCTTAATGGGTTCCTCTCTTATTTCATAGGCGAATGCCTGCCCAAAAAGGATGTTATTATTCATTCTCAGGAGATTCAGTTTAAGAATCCTGTTTATTTGAATGATGAATTGCAATTTAAGGCTACTATCTTGGATGTATATGAATCGGTGAATACTGTTGAGTTTAAGTATGAATTCAGAAATGTAGAAACTAAAGTAGTAGCAAAAGGAAAAATTCAAATTGGCATATTAAAATGAATATACTAATCACAGGAGGTGCATCTGGTTTGGGGGAAACAATAACCCGAACGCTAGCAAAAGATAGTAGTAACAAAGTCTATTTTACATATAGTAAGTCTGATGCTAATGCCAGAATGATAGAAGGTGAGTTTGCTAACACCCAGGGCATTAAATGTGATTTTCTGGATGCTGATAGTGTATCTGCCTTGATAAGTATGGTAAGTAAGATAGAGCTGGATGTGCTGATAAACAATGCTTTTTGGGGAACACCAGTCAAAACATATTTCCACAAGATAGACATTCAGGAGTTTGCCACCGATTTCACTAATTACATCATTCCCACCATACAGATTACGCAAACTGCGATTGGTTATTTCAGAAAAAAGAAAAAGGGAAAAGTGATTACGATACTTACTTCTTTCCTGCTAAATACACCACCAATGGGTTCGTCTGTGTATGTTGCGAATAAAGCATATTTACAGTCGTTGGTAAAATCTTGGGCAACGGAAAATATGGCATTCAATATATCCTCAAATTCTGTATCACCGTCTTTTATGCTAACCAATCTCACATCCGACGTTGATGAAAGAATTATAGAGCAAATAAAAGACAGTCATCCACTTAAAAACTTATTGACCACTTCAGAAGCTGCCGAAGCTGTTTTGTTTCTTGCTAATGCTTCTGCACAGATAAATGGAATTGATATTGTATTAAATGCGGGTGTCAATCTAAAATAGCAACTATGGTTTTCAATTCATTCGAGTTTCTCATTTTCTTCGTAATTATATTCTTTTTGTATTGGATAGTAGGAAAGAGTAGTCTTAAAATTCAAAATATTATTTTGTTGTTGGGGGGATACACTTTTTATGGATGGTCTGATTGGAGGTTGTTGTCCTATCTGATTGCCTCATCTACAATAACTTTTTATTTGGGGATATACATAGAGAAAACTTCGAATGAAAAATATAAACAATGGCTGCTTTATCTTGGGTTAGCTCAAGGAATAGGGGGATTGGCTTTTTTTAAGTATTTCAATTTCTTCATTAATTCTTTAAAGGATGCCTTTCATCAGTTTGGCATTAGTCTGGATGTAAGCACATTAAACCTGTTGATTCCAATTGGTATAAGTTTCTTTACATTCAAGACGATTAGTTATCTTTTGGATGTGAATAAGGGTAAGATTACAGCATCAAAAGATGTTGTAATCTTTTTTGTGTATGTATCTTTCTTTCCAACTATACTCTCTGGACCTATAGATAGGGCAAGCATTTTTATCCCTCAGCTAGAGAAGCGTAGAGTTTTTGAATATGAATATGCAATGGTCGGGATGCGTCAAATATTTTGGGGATTATTCAAGAAAGTGGTGATAGCTGACACCTTATCTACAGTAGTAAATACTGTTTTTACAGGATACCATAATCTTAATTTCATGACATTGTTTTTGGGAGCGATTGTGTTTAGCGTTCAGTTGTACGCAGATTTTTGTGGATACTCGGATATGGCAATTGGGATTTCAAACTTAATAGGCTTCAATGTTACACCAAATTTTAATTTCCCATTTTTTGCAGAGAATATAGCCGATTTTTGGCGCAGATGGCATATGTCGCTGACTTCTTGGTTGACCGAATATGTATTTACACCATTAAGTATTTTCTTTAGGGATTATGGAAAGTTTGGAGTCATTATTTCCATCATTATCAACTTTGTTATTTGTGGTATCTGGCATGGTGCAAATTGGACTTTTGTTCTTTGGGGACTTTTAAATGGTTGCTATTTTATTCCGCTTATTTTGAGAGGGACTTTCAACAAAAAGAAGAAAAAGACAAATGGGGGAGCTTTTAAAAGACTTAAATATATTTTGAATGTAACTGGAACATTTATATTGGTTAGTTTAACACTAATATTGTTTAGGAGTGATACAATCTCAGATGCTTTGGGCTATTATAGACGTATGTTTGATTTTAACGTAAAAAACCTATTTCAAATAAAGGTGACAGACATAAACATTGTAAATCTAGGGTATATAATTGCTTTATTATGTGTAGACTTGTGGTTTTACAATGAAGTAAAGTCTTTTAAAATTCCAAAGGTTATAAGGTTTGGAATGTACTTGTTAGGATGCTCATTGATTTTATTGTGCTTGAATAAAAAGGAAAGCTTTATATACCTTAAATTCTAGAAATTAAGGTATTGCCACGTAATAGCTGTTTGAGGTTTACAGAAGGAATCAAATGTTTGCTTGCTGAAATTATATAAAAATGCCTTCAGACAATTGAATAGGGGATGTATAGTTTTTACCTAAATTGTATTGCCTTTACTGGAGACAATGTTTTTACAACCCATGAAGGGATTATAAGAGATAGAAAGCACACGATTCCGGTACAAACGCAAACTAACATCACTTGCCATCCAATGATTTTGATTGGAGCATATGAAATGTAATATGAGCTTTCATCGAGAGTTATTATGTGTGTGTGTTGCTGTAAAAAACACAATCCAAGACCCGCAATAAGCCCCCCGCCGATACCTAAAATGTTAATGATAAATGCGTGACAAAGAAAAATTTGCTGTATCTGAAAGTTGGGAGTGCCTACTGCTTTAAGAATCCCAATCATTCGGGTTCTCTCTAATACTAAAACTAATAAACATGTAATAAGATTTATAATAGCAACGATTGACATGATTATAAAAACAACATTTCTATTTACATCTTGAATATTTAGCCAGTCAAATATGTTTGGGTAGATTTCTTTTATACTTTTACTAATCCATTCGTTGGGTAGTTTGTCCAGAAGGTTATTGTTGAATGAATCCAGATGGTTGTAATTGCTCAAAACGAGTTCATAACCTCCAATTTGATTTGATTGCCAATTGTTTAGTCTCTGTAAAAGTCTAATGTCTGCAATTATAAATAGTTTATCATATTCCTCTATTCCCGTTTTGTAAATCCCTGCTACCTTAAGTTTTCTAACGGTACTCGATTGTCCATTTTGAGTAGCAATAAAATGAGTCTGTATTGTGTCGTTAACTTGTATATTTAACACATTGGCAATAGCCTGAGATACGAGTATTTCTTTGCTGTAGTTGGTATCACTGAAATTTAGCCATTTGCCATACGAAATTAATGAAGATAATTGGATGCTGTCATAGGTAGATTCAATTCCCTTAATGAGTACACCTTCAATTGATTTGTTTTTTTCGAGAACTGCACTTTTTGTGGCAAAAGCGGAAACGTGTAATACCTCGGGTTGTAGTTTTATGATTTTGAGGATTGAATCATTTTTATAAACAGGAGTTTCTTCGGCGACCAAGGCTTTGTTTGCTTCTAGGTGTTGTACACGAATATGCCCCCAGAAGCTAAAAATTTTTTCACTTACTTTGTCTTGAAATCCATTTACAAAAGAAATGGTAATAATCATAGCCATCACACTAAGCATTGTTGCAGCGATAGATAACTTGATTATAAATTTAGAAAAGGAGTTTTTTTCACTGAAAAGTGTGCGTTTTGCAATAGTAAAACTGATGTTCAAAGTATATTTTTTTGTAGTCTGCCAAAGAAATGATTATTTATTAATCTTGAGACAATAAAATTATACAGGATTTGATGTTTAATAAATAATTATAACCAACACAGCTGTTAAATCGTCAAATAGGTCAATATTTATAATCGATTGTTCGCCCTAAACTACTATTTTCGTAGCCTAAAGAAATAGGTATACAACATAAACTGCTTTCTGTCGAGATGTAAAGGAAACACATGACACTCTCAATGATTGTTAAATTTAAACATACTATGGTAAGCTAAATTAAGTTTCTTTTTTACAGAATCATGCCATTTTTTTAGGATATAGAAAGTCCAAGAATCTATTTTTGTGACTCAGATGGCGAAGCCATGAGTATTTGTGTTCAAAAATTAAACTCTTTATTAAATGAATCAATTTCGCTTAAGTTTTTTCTCCAAGAGCGTTCTTGTTTTTTTTGTTTTCTTTTGTTCTTGTAAGCCGTCAAAGTATTTTCTGCACTATTCTTACTTAGCAGATAGTATAAAATCCAATCAGCTTACGGTCAAATTGCCAGAACTACATAAGCTAAAAAAGGGGGATAGAATCAAAATATACGTTACTGCACTTAATGTTGAAGCAGCCAATCAGTTCGCAATGACAAGCATAACAAACGATCCTGAAATTCCAGGCTATCTTGTAGATAATTCCGGTACGATTGTTTTTCCTGAACTTGGACATGTAGTTGTTGAGGGTTTAACAACGGACAGTGTTGCAACCTTATTAGAGCAGAAGTTGACTCAATATTTAACTTCTCCAGCAGTCTCCGTTACATATGCAAATTTTATAATAAAGATTTTGGGAGATGTAGGCCGACCGGGTTACGTTACTTTGCAAGACGGGAAAAACACGATTTTTGATGCAATTAGTAAAGCTATGGACTTATCTAGCAACGGCAAGCGTGAAGATATACTAGTAGTGAGAGAAAAAAATGGTAAGAGGGAATTTGGGCGAATTGATTTATCTAGTAAGGATGTTTTCAACTCTTCTTATTACTATCTTGAGCCAGGGGATTTGATTTATGTAGAACCTTCAATTAATAAGTTACTAGGGTTGGATACATATCAGCAAAGGCGTATTACGATGGTTGGTCTCTCTTTAACTATTGTTTCGTTTCTATTTCTGCTAAAGAACTACCTAAAAATATAACCATATGGACAAAAGTACACAATCTCTTGAGGTTAATGAGTTGCCCATGGGTAATAAAAATGCTAGAATAGAAGTTTCTTCGGTACGATTCAAGGAAACGATTAGCAAGTATTGGAACTATAAGTTTCTTTTTGTTTTTTCTGTGGTCACTTTTTTGTTTTTTACCTATGTTTTTCTATATTTTAAAACTCCTATTTACACTAGTTCCATAAAAATTTTACTTAAGTATTCTAATGGAGGCTATTCTGGGGGAGGAAAAAGTGGGACTTCCGATTTAGGATTAGGCTTTTTTTCAAACAGGCCAAATCTTGCAAATGAAGTAGAGATTATAAAAGCAGTATCTTTAATTGAAAGAGTAGTAGAAAAAAATAATTTAAATACTGAAATATATTTCCTAGGACGAGCTAGAAATTTGGAGATATATGATAAAGCAAATCCATCAATTATTGAATTTCAGAATATAAAGGATTCCTCCAAGGTGCATTCTGTAAGAATTGGTACAATAGGGAACAAAATATATTACTTGAAGGGGGGTAAAATAGTTTATATCAATAATTTTCAAACGGTTTCTTTGGAAGATGGTGCTGATTTTAAGGTTAATTTTAATCTAGTCACCCCTAGTAAAGTTAAAAATGAATATTACTGCACATGGTATCCGACTAAGAAAATTGCAAGTAACATAGCTGGAGGAATATCATCAAACGCGTTAAACAAAGAAGCAACTATTTTAACGTTGTCATATAGCTATCCACTGCCACAGAAAGGTAAAGATATTTTGAATGCACTTGCAGGAGAGTATTCCTTGCAAAATATTGAATCTAAAAATCAAACCATTGACAATACCTTGCAATTCATTGATGACAGGTTGAGTATAATCGGGAAAGATTTGGGTAGTGTTGAAAGTGATATGCTGAAATTTAAATTAGCCAATAACGCATTAGATTTAAAGACTCAATTATCAGCGGGAATGGGTAAGTCTGAAAATTTGAAAACCCAAATTGGCGAGTTGACTGTTAAAATGCAAGTATGTGATATGTTGTCGGATTATGTTAACAATCCTCGGAGGAAGTTTAATTTAATCCCTTCTAACTTGGGTATTGAAGATTTAACATTAACAAGGTTTGTTGGGGCTTACAATGATGATGTTTCTAAGAGGGAATTATTGTTGAAGACACTCCCAGAGGGAAATATAGAGGTACGAAAGACAGAATCTGAGATTGAACAAATTAGGATAAAAATACTTGAGAGTATAAGAAACGTAAAAGCTGAGTTTCATAATTCTTACACCTTTAATGATAGATTACTTTATAATGTTTCATCCGAAGTGAGGGATATTCCTAGAAAAGAAAAGGAGCTTCTTGATATTGAACGTCAACAGCAAATAAAAGAAAGACTTTATCTATATCTTCTTGAAAAACGTGAAGAAGCCGCAATATCCAAGGCAAGCGCAGTCAGTAACAGTAATTCTTTGGATGAGGCAGTCAGCAGCGGACCTATAGGAGCCTCGAATTCAGTTATTTATTCTTTATCTATCATTCTAGGCTTCGCGTTTCCTGTTATGATAATTTTTATAAAAGAGCTGTTAAATGATAAAATCATAACAAGAAAAGATATAGAGGAAATTTCATCGATTCCTATAATAGGAGATATTGGCCATCAAACTAATGTCGGACGAGAAATTTTGCAAAATTCCAGAGGCAGGGTTGCTGAGCAATTGAGACTATTGATAACTAACTTTCAATATTTTATAAATCAGAAAATCCCATCAAAAATTCTCTTGGTTACATCCACGGTAAAAGGGGAGGGCAAATCATTTATTAGTATGAATCTAGCAAATGCAATAGCTAGAAGTGGGAAGAAAACATTGGTAATGGAATTTGATTTGAGAAGGCCTAGACTTTCTAAGTCGCTAGGTATACCAAATGAAATTGGGCTTTCAAACTTTTTATCAGGAGGTCACGAGATAAAAGATTTGATTAAGTCTGTTGAAGGGGTAGATAACTTGTTCCTTATTTCTTCTGGGGTGGTTCCTCCTAATCCTGCTGAACTATTAATGTCTGATGAAAAATTGCAAGACATGTTCTCTCATCTAAAGGAAACTTATGAATATATAATAATTGATACTGCGCCGCTAGGACTAGTAAGTGATGCAAAATTGTTGAGTAAGTACAGCGATTTAAATTTATATATTGTGCGTCATCGGTATACGCTTAAGTCCCATATAGCATTTGTAGATTCCTTATATTCAAACAAAATACTTCCCAATATTGCATTGGTTGTAAATGATGCGGTTACAAAAGGTGTATCGTCATATTACAGTGGTTATGGTGCGGGTAGTTACTTGTATGGCGGTTATTATGGTTACTCCTACGGATATGGCTATTCCTATAATTATGGTTATTCGAGCGATAAGGAGGGTGAGAAGAAAGAGACATTCATTTCTAGAATAAAAGGGATTTTTAAATTAAGTTAATCCACTTAGCATTCAGATATTGTACAAGAAATTTAAAAAAAATGGGGAATAAAGAGATGCTTTTTTCGGATGATTCTGCTGCTTGGGACATGGAGATAAAGCCTCATGACAACTTGTTCGACCTCCATTTGAAAGATGTATGGAGTTACCGGGACTTGTTGCTTCTGTTGGTTCGTCGCGACTTTGTCTCGTTCTACAAACAAACTATTTTTGGGCCGGTATGGTTGTTTGTGCAGCCCATTTTTACTACTATCACGTTTACAATTGTGTTTAGCAAGCTGGCAAAAATATCTACCGAAGATATTCCAGCACCACTG
>CAITVK010000077.1 GCA_903895845.1 uncultured Chitinophagaceae bacterium | reverse complement strand
CTACACATTCCTCCCGGAGATAAATAGTTGAGTAATAAGGAAACTGTTATTATAGAAAAATAGAAAAGTAATGTCAATGATGTACTTCTTGTTTTTGGATTTTTGAAATCTATCTTCATAATATTGTTTGTTATTTGTATTGATGATTACAAAGTAAGCAATGAAAATAGAGATAATGAGTTAGTTTCGAAAATTATTACTAATAAGACAATCATGTGTATTACATATATTGAAACAGAAGAAGAATATGAGCATTCCTTAGCTTGGATTGACTTACAATTCAATAAGAATTTAAAGCCAGATTCGATAGAAGGAAGGGAATTAAAGCATGTTTTAGCGCTAATAAAAAATTACGAGGATAAACATTACCCTATACCTTTATGCTAAAACGTAATACGTAGAACTTAAAACGTATCACTTAAAAACTCAATTTCCTGTTAGTTTTGGCGGCTTATTATACATACATGAAGCTATACTACTGGCATAAAGAAATACCCTTTCAATACCCATTCACTATCTCTGGTGGACGAACGAAAACCCATCAGCCGACGTTGATAGTTGCCCTTCAATTGGGCAATTTTGTAGGTTTTGGTGAAGCACCTGCCATTACTTACTACAATATTACAGTGGAGGACATGATTGCTGACATCCAAAAGAAGCAGCCCTTTATAGAAAAGTTTGCCCTCACAGAGCCAGAGCGTTATTGGCATTATTTACACCATCTTTTACCTAACAATCCCTTTTTAGTGGCCGCCTTGGACATAGCTTGCTGGGATTTATTTGGAAAGATGAAAGGAAAAAGACTGCATCAACTCTGGAACACCGGATGGACAGAAACGCCCCTGACGGATTACACCATCGGCATTGATTCTGTAGAGAAGATGATTGAAAAGATGCAAGCAAAACCGTGGCCAATCTATAAAATAAAGGTGGGTACAGCAGATGATATCGAAATGATAGAAGCACTCCGCAAACACACTGACGCCGTGTTTAGAGTAGATGCGAACGCCGCTTGGACACTAGAGGAAGCACTGAAAAAGATACCGATTCTGAAAGATTTGGGCGTGGAACTGGTGGAACAACCGCTGGCAAAAGATAATTGGGATGGGATGAAAAAATTATTCAGTGAATCTCCATTGCCTTTATTTGCAGATGAAAGTTGTGTATTTGAAAAAGATGTGGAGCAATGTGCCGATCATTTTCATGGGATTAATATCAAACTGACTAAATGTAGCGGCATCACCCCTGCGATAAGAATGATAGCAAAAGCGAGGGAACTGAACCTGAAAGTGATGATGGGCTGCATGAATGAAACGAGTATTGGCTCGGCAGCAATTGCCAACTTCCTACCTCAGTTGGACTTTGTAGACATGGATGGTCCGTTGCTACAAACTGAAGACATGGGCAAAGGAATTGACTATGATTTTGGCAAAATAACGATAGCAGGTAGCGCAGGATTGGGCGTGGAGCCTACATTTTTAGGATAAGTCCGCCGCTTTCCTTTAACGGTTAACGGAATGCGGTAGACGGTAAACAAAATAACAGATATGACGAATGAACGGAAGCAAAAAGTAGAAGCCGTCCTGAATAACAGACAAACTAACCTGACGATTGTGTTGGAAGATGTGCAGGACCCCAGAAATGTAACCGCTGTAATGCGCACTGCCGATGCTGTTGGGATACAAGATATTTATGTGATTAATACGGGAAGACCGAACATTAAAAAGTTTGGCTACAAAAGCGGAAGTAGCGCTGGAAAGTGGGTAACATTACATCAGTTTACCGATACTGAATCGTGTTTTGAAGCCTTGCGTCAGCGGTTTGATACAATACTCACCACACACTTGTCCTCTGATGCGATAGACCTTTATAGTATAGATTTTACCCAAAGCGTGGCACTCGTTTTTGGAAATGAACAAGAGGGGGTGAGTGAAAAAGCGAGGGCATTGGCAGATGGCAACTTCATTATCCCACAAGTAGGGATGGTTCAGAGTTTAAACATTTCCGTTGCGTGTGCTGTAAGTATTTATGAAGCATACAGACAGAAAAAGCAAGCAGGGCATTATAATCAATCAACAATGCCAGCAGAACAGTTTAATTTACTGAAGGAACAGTGGGGGTTGGAATAGGAGGGAAGTGGTAGTTGGAGCGTCTAATTACCCGTATCTTGCAAACATTAAATTTTAAGTATGAAAAAGATAGTAGCATTGGCGCTTGTTGTTTTATTGATTGGGAATCTATCTTTTGGACAATCAATCAAAAAAGTTAAGATTACTGATGTATTAAATATTGCAGATACCTCAACCGTGCCTGTTGTAATTAATTTTTTTGCTACGTGGTGCAGACCCTGTGTGCAGGAATTGCCATGGTTTGAGAAGATAGTACCCGATTATAAAAACAAAAATGTGAAGTTAATATTGGTAAGCTTAGATTATGCAGATGATTACCCAAAAGGTATCCTTGCTTTTGCCAAGAAACACAATATAACTTCACAAATTGTATGGCTAGATGAAGCCGATCCAAATTATTTCTGTCCTAAGATAGACAAACGCTGGGAAGGCACTATCCCCGTGAGTTTGATGATTAATAATGCCACGCATTTACGTGCTTTCTACGATTATCAACTACCGGAAGGTCAATTGAAAATGGCGTTAGATAAGCTGGTAGAATAATTAAATTAGCTTTCAGATTGCTTTCACAAGCTCTTTAAACAAAAGAGAGAACTTTGGTTCTGCTTCTTTAGCTGCTTGCAAAACTTCTTCATGCGTAATCACATTATCTGCTTCCCTGATGCCTAAATCGGTTACCACGCTCATGGCAAACACACGCATACCACTATGTATGGCAACAATGTTCTCCTGAACAGTACTCATACCCACAACGTCGCCACCTATCGCTTTTATCAGTAAATATTCAGCTTTAGTCTCAAAAGTGGGACCTGTTACGCCCACATATACTCCTTGTTTGACTTCTATGTTTTCTTTTTTTGCTATTTCAATAGCTTTATTAATCAATTCTTTGCTGTAAGGTTCTGTCATATCAGGAAAACGAGGTCCAAGTTCTTCATCATTTGGGCCAAGCAATGGATTGGGGGTAAAAAAGCTGATATGGTCGTTTATTATCATTAAATCTCCTACTTTATGGGTCGGATTAACAGAACCAGCTGCATTGGACAACAAAACGGTATGGATGCCCAATTGCTTCATCACCCTTATCGGATAAGTAACTTGCTGAGTCGTATATCCTTCATAGAAATGAAAGCGACCACTCATCACAAGTACCTTTTTATTATCTAAAGTGCCAAATATTAGTTTACCACCATGTCCCTTTACAGTGCTAACCGGAAAATGAGGGATAGAAGCATAGGGAATTTCCTTTTCTATGATTACTTCTTCAATAAAATTGCCCAATCCACTTCCTAGTATGATACCAACTCCTACCTCAGTCGTAAATTCTTTCTTAATGTAGTCTACTGTTTCTTTAAGTTTTTCAGTCAATGTACTCATATTGTATCTGTTTCAAGCAAATATATAGTTCGGACAGCTCTTTTCCAAGCATAAAAAAAGGCCGTGATAACAATCACGGCCTTTAAATTTGAAGTTAAATAGTTTTATACTATACGTTTAACGTTAACAGCATTCAAACCCTTGCGACCTTCCTGTACGTCAAACTGAACTTTGTCATTTTGTTCGATTTGGTCGATTAAACCGTTAGCATGTACAAAAGTTTCTTTGTTAGAATCATCATGCTTGATAAAACCAAACCCTTTTTCTTCGTTGAAGAACTTTACAGTTCCTGTAATTTTTGTGTCCATTGTAAAATTTAAATATTAATTGAGACGCAAAAGTAAGGGAATAAATGTTAATGGCAGGGATTATAATTTAAAATGGCTTGTTTTATTTATTAATCAGGGATTGAATCTTACCTAAAACCGACTAATTCTCGGATTAATCAACATCATTCTTATATTGCAGCCCTTATGGCAGCAGAAAAAAAGAATGAGCCGGTTATCTTAATAACAAATGATGATAGCATTGCAGCACCGGGTATAAAAGCATTGGCGGAGGCGGTGAAAGATTTAGGTAGGGTAGTAGTGGTAGCACCCGATAAACCTCAAAGTGGGATGGGGCATGCAATTACTATCGGACATCCGCTTCGTTTGCAAAAGAGTTTTTTGATTGAAGGGGTGGAAGCCTATACTTGTAGTGGTACGCCAGTTGATTGTGTAAAACTTGCGGTAGATAAAATATTGCATCGTAAACCAGATATTTGTCTTAGTGGTATTAACCACGGGGCCAATCATAGTATCAACGTAATTTATAGTGGTACAATGAGTGCTGCTATGGAAGCTGCTATCGAAAGTATTCCTTCAGCAGGATTCTCAATATTGGATTATAGTATGGAAGCGGATTTTACTGCCGCCAAAGTATACGTACGTAAGATTGCTGAGGCGATGTTGGCAAAGAGTTTTGATAAACATCTTTTGTTAAATGTAAACTTCCCGGCAGTGCCTTTGGATTTATTGAAAGGAATAAAGGTTTGCCGTCAGGCATACGCCAAGTATGAAGAGAAATTTCTTGAGAGAAAAGATCCGCATGACAAAACTTATTACTGGCTTACGGGTGAATTCATCAATTTTGATGAAGGAGAAGATACCGATGTTTGGGCATTGGCAAACAATTATGTGAGCCTTGTGCCCGTGCAGTTTGACCTGACAAATTACAAATTGAAACAAGAATTAGAAACATCATGGAACTTATAATATGATTTTAAAGCGCGATAATTTTAAACTAGGCATTGTACTTGGGTTTCTGGCACCCATATTAGGCATTGTTTGTTTTTATTTGATAAATTTCAGAAGTGCTAAGTTTATTAATTTTCTGGAAGTAATGCTTACGCTCAAAAGCTTTTTTTCGGCAGTTATTACCGTCTCATTAGTGGCAAATGGCGCTATATTTACCATTTATACCAATACTGAACGCGATGAAACCGCCAGAGGAATCTTTGTAGCTACGATGGTTTATGCGATAGTTTGTTTGGTTTTGAAATACGCTTTTTAGTGATTAACTTTTAGAGTTTAAATGATTGTTGTTATAGATTAATGACCAAACGTTTGTTGCTACCTCTTCTCGGTCAATTTCTCTAATACAAAATATACTGCGGGGCAGAATGTGGCATTTTTCAATGTAATTACAGGTCGTTTTAGCAAAACATCTTCATCAGTATAGGGGAAACGATGACAGTCGCTTGGACGTTGGTCGTAGATACTGCAGTAATTGTCTTCACCTAAAAATGGACAAGGGGCTGTTTTAGAAACATAGTCTCCGTCATTATCAAGCGTTAGATAAGTGTCTATAAATACACTCTCTTTTAACCTCAAATGCTTGCTGATTCGTTTTATGTCCGGTGTCTTAAAACGTGGTGAATAATTCTTGCAACAGGCGGCACAATCCAGGCAATCTATTTTTGAAAAAGCTTCCTCATGCAGTTTAGGTAATTGCTTAAGTACCTTGTTTTTATCGGCACGTTGCAGAAAATGCTTGTACTTCTTTGTGTTTTCAGCACTTTTTTCCTCCCAATTTTCTAAATTTATCGTGACTGCCATACGTGTAAAAGTAAGTAAAACAGAAAAATGTTTGATTAACCTATTTATATCTGGCGTTCCTTTGGTAATTATAACACTGAATTTGGTTAAATGAAGCTGTTACAAACTCTGTTATACAAATAAGGGATAGATTTGTAAAATAAGTACAAAGGGTATTTTAAATAAAAAAACAACAAAATGAAAGAAGATAAGCTTGCAGTATTGATTGATGCGGATAATGTGCCGTATGCCAATATAAAAGAAATGCTTGAAGAAATAGCCAAGAATGGCACACCGACCATTAAAAGAATTTATGCCGACTGGACAAAACAAACCGTATCTGGCTGGAAAGGAGTATTACTTGAAAATGCCATTACCCCCATTCAACAATATAGTTATACCACTGGCAAAAACTCGAGCGACAGTGCCCTGATTATTGATGCAATGGATATTCTGTACTCCGAAAAGGTAGATGGGTTCTGTATCGTTTCAAGCGATAGCGATTTCACACGACTAGCTATCAGACTGCGCGAAGCAGGGATGAAAGTATATGGCTTTGGCGAGAAGAAAACACCGCAACCATTTATTACAGCTTGTAATAAATTTATTTACATAGAAATATTAAAACCCGAAGTTGTAGTGCCATCCGAACAAGCTACTGCACCAATACTACATCCTAAAGTAGAAAGTACGCCATTAAATAAGATTGACAAAGCATTGATAAGGTTGATTGTAGAGAGTGCGGAGAATTTGGCCGATGAAAGCGGATGGACTTTTTTGGGAGACTTAGGGAACTTTATCCTTAAAAAGAAAACTGATTTCGATCCAAGAAATTATGGTTTTTCTAAGCTACTTCCATTAATAAAAAGCATTGATCAGTTTGAGATTGATGAAAGGAGTGCAGGAACAAGCAACATCAGACATATTTACTTGAAGAAAAAGTAGGAAGCAGGACTAGTCGGTAATTTTACCACCTTTATTAACCCATGCTTCAATGGTGGTAATATCTGATGCAGATAAGGAACTTTCTTGCGGCATTTGTTTTACTAGGAACGTCCATGGACCAGCAACAGCAGTTTTTATCACAGTTGCACTTACGGCAATAGCAGAGTCAGAATCGAATGCGGTAGGACGACCAGACCATGCACCCGAACTACTGTGACAACTGAGGCAGTTGTTGGAAACAATTGTTTTTACTTTTGGGAAATAGGTGGTAGTAGCTGGTGTGGATGAAGAATTTTTGCTACACGCGTTTAACGAAATCATCGTTATTATTGTAGATGCCCAACCTATTACCTTCTTTGTATTCATCCCCATTAATTAATAATAAAAACCAAATGTAATGGAATCCTTCTCAAATGATGTTAATAACTAGCCCTCTTTTGATAAAACAGCAAGAAAAAATTAACAAATAAGGGATTATTTCCAATTTACAAAATTTTACTTTTAATAATTAGATTGCATCCCTTACCTTCGCCGACCTATTCATTTTAGGGTAGGAAGGTTATTTCAAAATAACTTGGATTCAACTCAGCAAAAATTGCAATTTTAGATATGGCTATCAAAAGAGACAATCGTCCCAAATCAACTTTCTCACAAATCACAATTAGTTTGGCTTCTCCCGACAGCATCTTAGAAAGAAGCTTTGGCGAGGTATTGAAGCCTGAAACAATCAACTACAGGACATACAAGCCTGAACGTGATGGATTGTTTTGCGAGCGGATATTTGGCCCGGTAAAAGATTACGAGTGTGCGTGCGGAAAGTACAAACGTATTCGTTATAAGGGTATTGTTTGTGACCGTTGTGGTGTAGAAGTAACCGAAAAGAAAGTTCGTCGTGAACGCCTTGGGCATATCAAACTGGTCGTGCCTGTTGTGCATATCTGGTACTTCAAAAGTCTTCCAAACAAAATTGGTTACCTATTGGGTATGAGCTCCAAGAAACTGGAAAGCATCATTTACTACGAAAGATATGTAGTTATTCAAGGTGGTATCAAGGAAAATTTGGCCCCAGGCGATTTGTTGGCAGAAGAAGAGTACTTAGATTTATTGGATACCTTACCAAAGGACAATCAATTCCTTTCTGATGATGATCCTCAGAAGTTCATCGCAAGAATGGGGGCAGAAGCCGTTCAAGGTTTATTGGAAAGATTAGACCTAGACGAATTGAGTTTCTCTTTGCGTAATGCTGCTGCAAACGAAACTTCTCAGCAACGTAAAGCAGATGCCTTAAAGCGTTTGAGCGTAGTAGAAGGTTTCCGTGAAAGTACAGACCGTATCACGAACCGTCCAGAATGGATGGTAATGCAATATGTACCTGTTATTCCGCCAGAATTGCGTCCATTGGTTCCATTGGATGGTGGCCGTTTCGCTTCTTCTGATTTGAATGATTTATATCGTCGTGTTATTATACGTAATAACCGTTTGAAACGTTTGTTGGAAATCAAAGCTCCTGAAGTAATCTTACGTAATGAAAAACGTATGCTTCAAGAAGCAATTGATAGCTTATTTGATAATTCTCGTAAGTCTAACGCTGTTAAGGCAGAAGGTGGTCGTGCGTTGAAATCTTTAAGTGATGTATTGAAAGGTAAGCAAGGTCGTTTCCGTCAGAACTTGTTGGGTAAACGTGTGGATTACTCTGGTCGTTCGGTTATCGTAGTAGGACCTGAATTGAAAATGCATGAGTGCGGTCTTCCTAAGGATATGGCTGCCGAGCTTTTCAAACCATTTGTTATTAGAAAACTAATAGAAAGAGGGATCGTAAAAACAGTGAAGTCTGCTAAGAAATTGGTTGACAAAAAAGAAGCTGTTATCTGGGATATCCTTGAAAATATACTAAAAGGTCACCCAATCTTGTTGAATCGTGCCCCTACTTTGCACAGATTGTCTATCCAGTCTTTCCAACCTAAGTTGGTAGAAGGTAAGGCGATACAATTGCACCCGTTGGTTACAGCATCTTTCAATGCAGATTTCGATGGTGACCAGATGGCTGTTCACGTTCCGTTGAGCAATGCATCAATACTGGAAGCACAATTGTTGATGTTGTCTTCTCACAACATCCTCAACCCACAAAATGGTACACCAATCACCCTTCCTTCTCAGGACATGGTATTGGGCTTGTACTACATTACTAAGGGTAAAGTTTCTGCACCTGGCGAACCAATCAAGGGTGGTGGAATGGCTTTCTACAGTATCGAAGAAGTAGTTATTGCTTACAATGAAGGTGTTGTTGATCTGCACGCTAACATCAAACTAAGAACTAACATTCGTGAGAAAGGTGTTCTTGTAAAAAAATTAATAGACACAACTGTTGGTCGCGTTTTATTCAACCAATTTGTTCCTGCTGAAGTAGGTTACATCAACCAGTTGTTGACTAAGAAAAGCTTGAGAGAAATTATTGGTGGTATCATCAAGATCACCAACGTTCCTACGACAGCTAAATTCTTGGACGAAATCAAAACACTAGGATTCCGTATGGCCTTCCGTGGTGGACTGAGCTTTAGCGTTAATGACTTGATTGTTCCTGAAATTAAACAAGAACTTCTTGAAAACGCTAAGAACGAAGTTGAAGAAGTTTGGGAAAGCTACAACATGGGTCTGATTACCAATAACGAACGTTATAATCAGGTTATTGACATCTGGGGTCGTGTGGATATGCGTATTACAGAAGCCCTAATACATGAAATGGCTACGGACAAACAAGGCTTCAACTCTGTATTCATGATGTTGGACAGTGGTGCCCGTGGTAGTAAAACACAGGTAAAACAGTTGGTGGGTATTCGTGGATTGATGGCTAAACCTCGTAAGAGTGGTAGTAGCGGTAGTGAGGTAATTGAAAATCCGATTCTTTCTAACTTTAAGGGTGGACTGAATGTATTGGATTACTTTATCTCTACGCACGGTGCTAGAAAGGGTCTTGCGGATACGGCGTTGAAAACAGCGGATGCGGGTTACTTGACTCGTCGTTTGGTGGATGTTGCACAAGATGTGGTTATTGCTGAGGATGATTGTGGTACACTTCGTGGTATTGCTATCACAGCATTGAAAGATAATGAAGATGTAATTGAAAATATATCTGATAGAATTGAAGGTCGTACATCTTTACATGATGTATTAGATCCTTTGTCTGGCGAAATCATTTGCTATGCTGGTGTAGAGATTTCTCACGACACTGCGGTAGCAATTGAAGAAGCAGGTATTGAATCTGTTGAAATACGTTCTGTTTTAACTTGTGAGGCGAAGAGAGGCGTTTGTGTGAAATGTTATGGTAAGAACTTGGCAACAGGTTACTTGGCACAACGTGGTGATGCCGTTGGTATCATTGCTGCACAGTCCATCGGTGAGCCTGGTACACAGTTGACACTTCGTACCTTCCACGTGGGTGGTGTTGCGGGTAGTGCATCTATCGAAAGTTCATTAAACGCTAAGTTTGATGGTACTGTACAGTTTGATGGTTTGCGTACTGTAACTGCATTGAACAATGAAGGAAACAAGGTTCAGGTTGTAATCGGTCGTACAGGTGAGGTAAGAATTATGGATGTGAAGAACGATCGTTTATTAATCACCAACAACGTTCCTTACGGTTCTACTTTGCAAGTAAAAGACGGTACTAAAATAAACAAGGGAGAAGTTATCTGTACTTGGGATCCATTTAACAATGTAATCGTTGCAGAACAGGCTGGTACAGTACGTTTTGATGCTGTATTGGATGGTGTTACCTTCCGTGAGGAAAGTGACGAACAAACTGGTCACCGCGAGAAAGTGGTTATTGAAACCAAGGATAAAACCAAGATTCCTACCATCATCGTTGATGGAAAAGATTCTAAGCACTACAACTTGCCAGTAGGTAGCCACATTGCTGTTGAAGAAGGCGAAGAAGTAAAAGCTGGTCAGATATTGGTAAAAATACCGCGTGTATTGGGTAAGCTTCGTGATATCACGGGTGGTTTGCCTCGTGTAACTGAATTGTTCGAGGCTAGAAACCCTGGTAACCCTGCTGTTGTTTGCGAAATAGATGGTGTGGTTACATTTGGTAACATCAAACGTGGTAACCGCGAAATTTCTGTAGAAAGTAAGGATGGCGTTACCAAGAAATACCTGGTTCCATTGTCTCGTCAGATTTTGGTACAAGATGCAGATTTCGTTAAAGCAGGTGCGCCATTGTCTGATGGACAGATTGCCCCTACCGATATCTTGAACATCAGAGGGCCATTTGCAGTACAAGAGTATGTGGTAAATGAAATTCAGGAAGTATATCGTTTACAAGGTGTGAAAATCAATGATAAGCACGTTGAAGTAATCGTTCGCCAGATGATGAAGAAGGTAGAGATTGTGGATGCGGGTGATACTAAATTCTTAGAAGAAGATCTGGAAGATAAATTCGACTTTATCGAAGAGAACGACCGTATCTTCGATAAGAAAGTGGTAACTATTCCTGGTGACAGTAACAAATACAGGGCTGGTCAGATTGTTACCGTTCGTGAATTGAGAGAAGAGAATTCTATCTTAAGAAGAGCTGATAAGAAACTGGTAGAAGTTCGCGATGCACGTCCTGCAACAGCACAACCAGTGTTATTGGGTATCACAAAGGCTTCTTTGGGTGTTCAAAGCTGGATATCTGCTGCTTCGTTCCAAGAAACAACTAAGGTATTAAGCACTGCCGCTATACAAGGTAAGGCTGATTACATGCTTGGATTGAAAGAAAACGTAATTACAGGTCACCTTATCCCAGCAGGTACCGGTATGCGTGAGTTTGATAACATCATTGTTGGTAGCAAAGAAGAGTATGAATTACTTGCTTCCACAAGAGAAATATTGACTTTTGACGAGAACGAATAATTCAAATCTGTAAGTTATCTTTATTAAAAAGGCTGTTTCATTCATTTGAAACAGCCTTTTTGTTTTAGGCACTTCCAATTAATTGCGACATTGCAACTCAATAGTTGCCTGCACAAAGAGTACCACCCACTATTATTCTAGTTTGTCCTCAATCCTATATACTTTAACTTATGCTTCATTTTCCTTCATTCCAAGGGCATTTTGCAGCCTTTCAATTGTTAAAAAGATTTTGCCTATTAGGCGGGAAATTTTTTCCCGGCCTATGGGAAATGTTTCTAGGCCTCTGGGAAAGTTTTCTAGGGCAATGGAAAACTTTCCTAGGGCAATGGAAATAATTTCTAGGGTTAAGGAAAAGTTTCCTAGGGCAATGGAAAACATTTCCCGGTCTATGGAAAACTTTCTTAGGGTAATGGAAAAGTTTTCTAGTGCAATTGAAATGTTTTCTACAGTCTATGAAAGCGCTATTTTATGCTGTAACTAATATTGATGAGTCGTCTTTTGATAATCTACAGCGTGTGGGTAAGATGGTTATACTAGGTCATTGGCAACCGCATACTTAATGATTTCAGCGAAGCTAGTTAAATTCATTTTATCCATAATCCGAGTCTTGTAAGTACTCACGGTATTGATGCTCAGGCTTAATGCTTCGGCAATCTGAGTAGGGGTTTTGCCTTGTGCCAATAATTGAAAAACTTCGAACTCACGGTCGGACAGGCTTTCATGAGGCAGCTTATCGGTGTCGCCCAAATAGGCATCCGCCAACAGAGAGGCAATTTCCTGTGTGATATATTTTTTGCCTTTCAACACAAATTCAATTGCCTTGATGAGTTCGTCGGGGGCGGTATCCTTGTTCAGATAACCATTTACGCCAGCTCTTATCAGTCTTACTGCATTCCGTTCAGGAAGCGACATGCTCAGGATGATAATTGGCACTTTATTGCCCGAATCCCTTATATGTTTTACCACTTCAATAACGGGCTTTCCCGGCATAAATAAATCGCTGACGACTATATCGAATGTTTCTTTTTGCAGCAAACCGTCTAATTCGTCGGCATTGCTGGCTTCAATAATTGCTGCAAAGGGATAGGATTGTTTGATAAGCATCACGAGCCCTTGTCTTATCATCTGATGATCGTCTGCTAATAAAATTTTCATTTTCTGTTTTTGTTTAAGAGCCGATTAAAAGGTAATATGACGTTCAAACAATTTAAATCCTTTGCTGTAAAAAGCAGATTTTGTTAAAATTTAATTGAAGTTGTGTTTAAGACCATATTTAATGAGCTCGGCATCGCCATGCAAATTCATTTTTTTAAGTATGTGCACTTTGTGAGAGCGTACTGTGTTGATGCTGATAGACAACTTGTTGGAGATATCTTGCATGGGAGCACCGTCTACCAACATTTTGAATATCTGATATTCTCTATCTGACAGATTTTCGTGGATATCCGATTTGGATTTATTTTCGTAATAAGACGCTAATAACTCCGCAACTTCCATGTTGAGGTATTTGCGTCCGTTCATAATTTGTTTGATGGCAACGATTAACTCCTCAGAGATTTTGTCTTTCATCAGATAGCCAGAGCTACCAGCAGTAATGCACCTGATGGCATATTCTTCGGTAGGGTACATGCTTAAAATGAGAACGGGAACTTTGGGGGAATGAGACTTTATCTGCTTGAGTGCCTCCAATCCAGAACCGTCGGGGTAAGAGATATCAGAAATAATCAGATCCCATTTTTCCTTCACACCTCTCTTGAATAAAGAAGTCGTGTTATCAACTTCCTCCAATTGCAGGTCGGGAAAATTTTCTTGTAAAATGTATCTGAGCGCAATTCTTACAAGACGATGGTCGTCACCAATTAAAATCCTCATGTTTATTTGTTAAATTATAATAGTCAATACCAATCAGAAAAACAGCTTAAACCTCGTGGCATAAACATACTTCACAAAAATATACAGATTTGTTTAAATGAATACCTTACAAACATTTAAAAAAGAAGTAGTCAAAATACTACAACCTCAGAGATAAAAGCAATCTAATTAACAGTTAATCCCCAAAAGGAAATTTAAAATGGGATGTTATCTCCCCACACAATTACTTTGCAGTATGCAGCAGTATCAAACATTACTTAGACATATACTGGAAAATGGCAGCCAGAAGACAGACCGTACTGGAACAGGTACCAGATCGTGCTTTGGATACCAGATGCGATTTGACCTGCAACAAGGTTTTCCGATGGTAACTACCAAGAAATTACATCTGAAAAGCATTATTCATGAATTGCTTTGGTTCTTGAAGGGTAGTACCAATATTGCATACCTCAAAGAAAACGGGGTAAGAATCTGGGATGAATGGGCGGATGAAAACGGTGACCTCGGGCCTGTTTATGGTAAACAATGGCGCAGCTGGGAAGGAGCAAATGGCGAAACGATTGACCAGATAAATGACTTGATTAATCAGATAAAAAAAACACCAGACAGCCGCCGCCTTATTGTAAGTGCTTGGAATGTGGCTGAACTTCCAAAAATGGCGTTGATGCCATGCCACACTTTGTTTCAGTTTTATGTTGCGGATGGCAAGCTAAGTTGTCAGTTATATCAGCGAAGTGCAGACGTTTTTTTGGGAGTCCCATTTAATATTGCATCTTATGCTTTACTGACTATGATGGTAGCACAGGTTTGCGGATTGGAATATGGCGACTTTGTACACAGTTTTGGTGATGTGCATTTGTATAACAATCACATTGAACAAGCCGAATTGCAATTGACGCGCGAGCCTTTTCCGCTGCCCACCATGCGCATCAATCCAGAGATAAAAGACATTTTTGGATTTACTTTCGAGGATTTTACATTAGAAAACTATCAAAGTCACCCTGCTATAAAAGCACCGGTAGCAGTATAAGCAAGTGATGAGTTATGAATTATGAGTGCTAGAATAACTCATAATTTATAACGCATCACTCATAACTAACTCACATGACAATCACTCAAATAGTTGCGGCATCTACAAACAATGTTATTGGAAAGAATTACCAGTTGCTGTGGAATTTACCAAATGACATGAAACATTTCAAGAATAAGACCTGGGCATTGCCGGTAGTGATGGGGAGAAAGACGTTCTTTAGCCTAGATAGCAAACCTCTGAATGGTCGATTGAATGTAGTGATTACCAATCAGAAAGATTTTAAAGCAGAAGGTGTTACCGTGGTTCAGGATATTGATGCTGCCATTGCTTTTTGCAAGCAAGAACAGTATAATGAAATAATGATTATTGGGGGTGGACAGATTTATAAGCAGACACTTCCAATTGCGAACAAAATTTACCTGACAAGGGTACATACAGTTGTTGAAGGCGACACATCGTACCCTGAATTAAACCTAGACGAATGGCACCTGGAGTTTGAAGAGCACTTTGAGGCAGATGCCAAACATGTTTATGCATATAGCTTTCAGACTTGGAAGAGAAAATAGTTTATGGGTTATAAGTGATGAGCGATAAGACATTGTTTAATTACGCTTCTTTTAACTCATAACTCATCATTCATAGCTTATACTAAATTATCATGGAATTTGTAGATGTTGCCTACGCTTATTTAGCCCCGCTTTTACTCTTACTTAGCCTGTTCTTGAGGCGGCAGCAAGCTACTTATTTTAAAAGCACTTTAGCGGCAATGAATGTGAGCCTTGTGTTTTTTGTGATTTCGGCGGGTAGAGAGTATTATGGCCTTTATCAGCTAGCAAAGGCATTTGGGTTCAACGTTACGCCACAGGGCTTGCTTAGACTTGCTTCCTCCAATATCCCCTATTTTGCAAAGAATGTCCTTGTGCTACTCCTTCCCTTTTTGTTTTTATTCAAAAAGCTTTCTGCCAATACCGTTCTTACTATTTTAATGATTGTTCTTTTGTGGTATGATGTTGTCTACGGTACGTTCACTAATCAACCTTATCATTTGATTGGTAGCAATTATGCCCCTTACCTTATTCCCATCCTCAGGTATTCTTGCTTGCTTACAGGGATGTATTCTTTCCTTTGGTTAATCAAGAGACTTCCCATCAGATCAGCATAAATATTCAATTTTCTTTCTTTCTTTCTTTCTTTCTTTCTTTCTTTCTTTCTTCTTTTATAATTTACACAATTCGGAATGAAACTACGGAAAGACATTGTTTTGGAGTGGTATATTGTGGTAAGAGGATACTTAGTAGCATAGTCCACGAGGATTTAATTCTTTTCAGAGCTTTTCCTAGTTGAAAAAAATGCTAAAGTTTCTTCACTAAAACAAATAAATCCCACAAAGAAAATTTTGGTATCAAACTTGTTTTATCACAAACGGTAAGCAGCATAATTTCAAGAAGATATATCTGCTACACCAAAGTATCACATTTATAAAACAATTTAAATCTAGACGAAAATGAAAAAAGCAGTTTTAACCACCAGCATTGCTTGCTTCGCATTTTTACTATTCATCGTCGGATGTAGTAAAAACAGTACTAGCACATCTGCACCCTCAGCTACAGAGGAAGCAGTATTAAAAACACAAGTATCTCAAAACGCTCAAGATCAAACAGTCATTGAAAACGATAATGATGCAATTGCTAGCGACGCAACTGCCGCAGCCGAAACAGTACCTGGTTTCGATGCGTCTACCACAGTTACAGGTTTGCACGGAGCATTATTTGGTGCTCCAAGTACAACAGACAGTGCTTCTTATGCCTGGTTTATTATTGACAAAAGTCCGATAGCAAAAAAGATAAAACGCATGATCGTAAGGTATCGTGGTCTTTGGGAAACGGGTAGGGGAGTGTTGAAGCAAGGGTATATTACCATCGATCTTATCAACGGAACAAGATGGACAGATGTGGGTGCAGTTATAAAAGAGACAGATTCTGTTTCCGTATTGTATCGCAATGGAAAAAAGAGGATCTATCAGGATACTAGATATTTAACCAATGTATCAGGAGGTTATTATAGCTTGAAGAGCCCCGTATTAACACCTTTTATATTTACAATGCACGCCATGGGTAGTGTAACTTTCGAAGATAGTACAGTGAGAAATTATTGGATAGCACGAAGAAATACAATGAACAAAGTATCACCCTATGTCTTTGAAACCAATGGAGATACGACTATCAATGGTAGTTTGTGTACCATTGGAGGAACGACTAGGTATGGAAATAGTTTCTTGGTTCAGTCACCTCAGGCTATCTCTGCCAATTTAGATTGTGGCTATGCCAACCCAACGGCTGGTGTACGTATCAATACATCAAAAGGCGAAACTGTTACACTCACTTTTGGTACCGATTCAACAGGCACGCAAGTAAGCAGCGGTTGTGCTTGGGGATATAAAATAAATTGGACAAAGCTGAACGGACAGCAAGGAACAGCCATCATATCATACTAACAAAAAAGCCCCGGATTCATCCGGGGCTTTTTTGTTTAATCAATAGTTATAAATCAATTAAAACGGCAAATCATCTGCTGGCTCAGTAACACTAGAGGCAGGTGGAACATAAGCAGGCATTGTATGCGTACTAGGAACTGTAGTTGCTTGAGGCTGTGCAGATTGTTGGGTAGCATCGCTTCCATCTCCAGTTTTAGCACCAATCAATTGAATATTCAACACACGCAAGGTAAGAGTAGCCCCATTTCTACCATCATTGGTAGTGTAACTTCTCACATCCGGTGCCCCCTCAACATAAACCTGAGTCCCTTTCTTTAAGTAAGGCGCAATTGCAACCTTATCGCTCCAATAAGCGCAGTCTACCCAAGTAGTTTTCTCTACTTGAACTCCTTGTGCGTCTTTATATTTTTCGGAATGTGCCACTGGGAAGTTGATGACATTTCTTCCATTTACTGTGTTCATTGAGGCATCCCTTCCAAGATGGCCAATCACTAAAAGCTTAAGCATAATCGGTATATTTATTTTGTAAAAACGAAAAAAATAAAGGTAGGCAAATAAAAGCACCTTGTCCGTAAATAAAAAAACAATCTATTCACATTCTTAAAACTAATTAATTCCTGTTAGTGTAATTGATGCAGAAACTGTAGACTAATACAAGCCTGTCATGTAAAAATTGAATACGGATTAGGCATTTTTAAAAGATTAATATCTTAAAAAGATGACTTCAACTTGATTAAGGAATTATATTATTTTATTCTTTTCCAATTAAGACGCAGGCTATTAATTGCAAGAACCACATCACTCATGCCCATTAGTAAAGCGCCTGCCATTGGTGTGAAAAGACCCATTGCCGCAAAAGGAATGGCAACGATGTTATAACAAAATGCCCAGAAAAGATTCCCTTTTACAGTATTATAAGTATGCCTTCCCATTTGCATGGCCACAGGAAGTTTTTGTAACCCATTATTCATCAAAACAACCGATGCACTCTGTATTGCCAACTGAGAGGCGCTACTCAAACTAATACTGATTGTTGCCTTCGCTAAAGCTGGGGCATCGTTTATGCCGTCTCCAACCATAACAGTAGGTGTTTGTTTGCACAATGCTTCTATCGTGTCTAGCTTTTGCTTGGGTGTTTGTTCAGCAATTACTTCATCAATTCCCAAAGCTTCAGCTACTTGCTTACATTTGGCAGCATTGTCCCCACTCAACAAAATTGTCTTTATCCCTTCACGCCTGCAATAATCAATAACGGTCTTTGCTTCGGGTCTTATCTCATCTTTAATGTCAATCCAACCAACCAGATTTCCATTCTTAGTAACATATAAGTGATGATTTCGGTCAATGATTGCTTCGTCTATTTTAGCTGAGCCTATCTTATAAATATTATCCTCTTTATCAATGGCTGTCATCCCCAATCCTTTTAATTCCTCAATCTTTTTCCATTTAATCACTTCCTTTGTCTTCCATTCTGTAGTAATACTCTTGGCAATAGGATGATTAGAAAATTTCTCCATCGAAAAAACAATGACTTTGAATTCATCAGTTGTAAGTTGTATGTCGGGAGTCTTAGGTAAAGAATTGTTAGCATTCATACCAGCATCTGGCAACTTATAGCTTGTGACTTCGAAGTTTGCAATCTTGAAATCCCCTGTTGTAAGTGTGCCTGTTTTGTCGAAAACAATCTGTTTTATCTGCGCAAATAACTCCATACTTTCTGTTTGTGTATAGAGGATGCCATATTTTGCTGCTCTTCCTAGTCCAACTGCAATGGCGGCAGGAGTTGCCAATCCCATTGCACACGGACAACTGATAACCAAAACGGCAATGCTGCGCATCAGACTTTCTTCAAAAGTTTGATGAAAAGCAAGGTAGTTAAGTGCGATTGTAAGTAAGGAAATACTAATTACCGCAGGAACAAAAATGGCACTTATCTTATCTGCCAATAACTGTACAGGCGGCTTCTGACCTTGGGCATGTTTCATCATGGTCACAATTCCATTCATCACAGTATCCTTTCCTGTAGCAGTTACATAACACTTTACAGTACCATTGGCAATAATGCTGCCCCCAATCAATATATCGCCTTGCTTCTTAAACAGTGGTACACTTTCGCCACTGATGATTGCTTCATTCACTTCCACATCGCCACTTAATATCTTACAATCCATTGGCACCTGCTCACCTGTCTTGATGAGAATCAAATCGCCCACTTTTAGGGCAGTGTTCTCTACTGGAAAGATGTGTTCGGTATGGTCATTATCGTAAGCAATCATATTAGCCATCACCTTTTCAACTTTGGTCATTTCATTGATGGCTTTTTGTGTTTTTTGTATGGAATAATCTTCGAGCCAGTTGCCAAAGAAAACGATGGTAAGAATAGACGCAGCTGTTTCATAAAAAAGCTTATTCATATCATCTGTAAATGTGCCGATGAGACTATAAACAAACGCTGCGGATGCGCCTAATGCAATCAATACATTCATGTTGGGAATACCACTCGCAAGACTCTTGATGGCACTTTTCCCAAAGTAACGCATCCCTATTACAAAAACTGGCAAACAAATAACCATTTGTAGCCAAGCATTGTGTAGAAAATGATAGCCAAAACTCATAAACCAATGTCCAATCATTAAAAGGAGGGTGAATGGAAGCGTAAACCAAAACTTCTCAAGTGGAGTTGCCAGCCATTTCTTCTTTTCTATTTGTTTGGGAATAGCATCGTCTACCACTCTGTAACCAAGATCGGCAATATTACGTTTGGCCTTGTCTAATGCAGAAGACTCGCCGAGGTTCTCGAAGGATACATCTCCAGAAATGGCATTTACCTTTACTTTTTGCATCCCTTGTTTACTGAGAACTTTATTTATGCTCAATGCACAGTTACTGCAAGTCATTCCCTCTACTTTCCAATTAATTGTTTCCATGGAAAACAAAATTACAGGAAAGGATATGCTTCTTTCTTGCGAATAAAGGATAATCCTTGTAGTTAAAAGGATACTTTTTATTTACTTCAATTATATTTCTGCTGAGCAACAGCAATATTGAATCCATAAAAGGCTTTTTACTTTCAGTAGAAGAAAGGTGAATCGTTTCACAAGGGAAAATTAGACCTTTCATTCCACCCCTTTCAACTTGCAATTCGCCCTCAAACAATCCATTCACCCCAAAATGTTTACAGGACAGCCCATCATTCAATCAGGTTTATCTAAACTTTTCATTTTTGCTGTGTAAATCAACAATAAAACTTCTTTCTGTACGTCTTAGGTAGAAGTTTGATTGAGAGAAAATATTTTAATAAAGAATAGCATGAAACAAATCTTTAAATTATCATTCGGCACCTTTCTGTTGATGGGTTTCAACGGAATCTCGCAAACAATTACCCAAACTGTAAAAGGAATTGTAACTGACAAAACATCCGAGAAACCTTTGGTTGGCGCTGGAGTGAACTTGGTTGGAAGTAAAATCGGATCTATAACAGATGCCAAGGGACGCTTCACTTTGAATAATGTTCCGATTGGGCGTCACAAGATTTCCGTATCATTCTCAGGTTATAATGCTGTTGTGATACCGGAAGTGCTGGTAACATCTGGGAAAGAAGTGATATTGGACATCCCAATGGAAGAAAAAGTAACTTCCTTGCATGAAGTGACAGTTCAATCGACCCGCACCCGAAAAGGAGCTGCCACCAACGAATATGCAGTAGGAAGTAACCGTTCTTTTAATGTAGATGAGGTAACAAGATTTGCTGGAGGTAGAAATGATCCATCAAAGCTGGTTAGTAATTATGCAGGTGTGGTTGCCGGAAACGATAGTCGTAATGATATTGTGGTAAGAGGAAATTCGCCAACGGGTGTGTTGTGGCGGATAGAAGGTTTGCCTGCTCCAAGTCCAAACCATTACTCTACTCCCGGCACAACTGGTGGTCCTGTTTCTGCGCTGAATACCAATGCACTTAAATCATCTGATTTCCTTACTGGCGCAT
Organism: uncultured Chitinophagaceae bacterium; assembly: GCA_903895845.1. Classification (GTDB taxonomy): domain Bacteria; phylum Bacteroidota; class Bacteroidia; order Chitinophagales; family Chitinophagaceae; genus Parasediminibacterium. Next base: position 1,947 of record CAITVK010000077.1, on the reverse strand, counting down.
TTCCTTCGGAGTTTGGCAATGCAACTGCGGCAGTTTTTGATATAAACTTACGGTCTGGCAATGCCGATAAACAGGAGACCACTGCGCAATTAAACTTCTTTAGTGGCGCAGAAATAATGTTGGAAGGGCCATTAAGTAAAAAGAAAGATGGCAGTTCGTACCTGATTGGTTACCGCTATTCCTTTGCACAGATCGGGCAGTCTGTTGGGATTAATGTAGGCACAACTGCTACGCCAAAGTACCAGGATTGGGTGTATAACTTCAACTTTGCAAAGGGGAAATTAGGAAAGATCAACCTTTATGGAATGGGCGGATTCAGCAATATAGAATTTGATGGAAATAAGATAGATACCACCGACTTTTATGCCCGAAAAGATCAGGACAGTAAGGATGAAAGCGATTTCTCAGTTTTTGGGGCAAAACATACCTTGGATATCGGCAATAAATCTTTTCTGCGTACGTCCGTATCTTATTCTACCGAAATCAATAATTATTATGCGTATCAATACCCACTTCCTTTTGTTGGATACACCAACAGGTATCCGATTACCTCTTCTGAAAACAGACAGAATACTTTTCGCTTTGGAAGCTATTTCAATAGCAAAACAAATTCACAGTTGTCATGGCGTATCGGATTTACAGGCGAAAACATTCATTTCAAAACTTTATTGCTAGATAAAGCAGGAGAGCCTGCTATTGCGCCTTTCAACAGGTTGAGGGATTACAATAGTACCTCTTTGCTGATGCAATACTATGCACAGTTGAAATATAAGCCAACAGATAAAATCACTTTCAATGCCGGGCTACACGCATCACAGTTTACTTTCAATAACACCAATGCTATCGAGCCAAGGGCATCTGTCAGTTATCAGGCTACCAACTCCGATCAGGTTTATTTTAGTTTTGGTTTGCATTCTCAGGTTCAGCCTTTTCCAGTCTATTTGTATCAGGATACAACAAATGGGGTATTGAATAAAGGCAATCTGAATTTAGGATTCACCAAAGCCGCACACTATGTGGTAGGTTATGAAAAGCGTTTTGCAACCGATTGGCGTTTTAAGCTGGAAGCTTATTATCAATACTTATATGATGCGCCTGTTGAAACAAAGTTGAGTGGATTCTCTATTCTCAATAGCGGAGCAAGCTTTGGTTTTCCAGATAAATCGGGCTTGGTAAACAAAGGGACGGGTAGCAACAAGGGGATTGAAATAACGGTAGAAAAATTCTTGAGCAGAGGTTATTATTTGCTATTGACGTCTTCAATTTTTGATAGTAAATATAAAGGCAGTGATGGCGTTGAAAGAAATAGTGCATTTAACTATAAAAACGTATTAAATGTGTTGGGAGGCAAAGAATGGAAGATAGGAAAGGATAAGAAAAACACTTTTACGATAGATGTAAAGATGACTACTATTGGTGGCGCATATACCACTCCGATAGACCTGAATGCCTCTATTGCTGCACAAAAACAAGTATTGGACGAGAATAATTACAATAGTCTGCGGTTGAAAGGCTATTTTAGATTGGATACCAAATATGGTTTCCGATTTAATAGTGCCAAACATAAAAGGAGTCAGACCTTATACCTAGATTTACAGAATGTGACCAATCAACAGAATGTTTTTTTACAAAATTACAATGCAGAGAAACAAAAGATTGGGACTGTCTATCAGATTGGGTTCTTCCCGGATATTTTGTATCGACTAACTTTTTAATTGGTAATTATTTTATTCAATTTGAAATAATGGCTTTCAAAAGCTTCATTCATTGCAAACTTTGAAAGTTTGCCGAAAAATGTCGTCGGTTCGGAGCAAACTTTGAAAGTTTACTGAAAAATGTCGTCGGTGCGGAGCAAACTTTGAAAGTTTGCTGAAAAATGTCGTCGGTGCGGAGTAAACTTTGAAAGTTTGCTGAAAATGTCGTCGGTGCGGAGTAAACTTTGAAAGT
>CAITVK010000076.1 GCA_903895845.1 uncultured Chitinophagaceae bacterium | reverse complement strand
GGTGAGAAAGGGATTCGAACCCTTGGTACAGTTTAACCCGTACGGCAGTTTAGCAAACTACTGATTTCAGCCACTCATCCATCTCACCGTCCTAACTCCTTTTTCAGAGCGGGGTGCAAAAATAGGGATGTGAAACTAAACGGCAAAATCAAAATGGCTAAATTTGAAAATAAAGTTAAGTATTAGTTGTATAAACTGAAGCGGGCTTGCAAAATGAAGCGTCCTTTTAAAGAAACCTTCATTTTACAAGCCCGATTATTATTGTTTAGGCAAGTATTCTAAATGAACTTACATAGAAGCTAATTGTACTTTCTGTGTAATCTCCATTACGTTCTCGCGGAATACAGAATCAGTATCCATTAAGTCTTTCACAGTCTGACAAGAATGTATAACTGTGGTGTGATCTCGGCCACCAAAATGTTCGCCAATCGTTTTTAAAGAGTTCTTAGTGAAAGATTTAGCTAGGAACATGGTAATCTGCCTGGCCTGAACTATTTCTCTCTTACGGGTCTTTTGCAACAACTTATCGTAATGAACACCAAAATATTCGCAAACCATCTTTTGAATAGCGTCAATAGTAATTTCTTTGCTGCTAGTCTTCACAAAATTGCGGAGTACCTTCTTCGCCAACTCAAGATCAATTTCTTTTCTATTTAAAGAAGACTGCGCTAATAGGGAGATCAAGGCGCCTTCTAATTCTCTTACATTGGTGGTAATATTGTAGGCAACATACTTAACCACTTCCTTGCTCATATCAAGACCATCGTTCTTCATTTTACGCTCAAGAATCTGAATTCTTGTTTCGTAGTCAGGCAATTGAATGTCTGCACTCAATCCCCAGCGAAAACGGCTTAACAAACGCTCTTGTAAGCCATCTAAGTCTTTAGGGGACTTATCGCTTGTCAATACCAATTGTTTGCCTGTCTGATGTAAGTGATTGAAGATTGCAAAGAAGGCGTCTTGACTTTTTTCTGCCCTTGCAAAGAATTGTACATCATCAATAATCAATACATCTATTAATTGATAGAAATGTATAAAGTCGTTAATGGCATTGTTGCGGCTATGATCTTGAAACTGGTTAATAAACTTTTCGCTGCTTACGTATAATACCACTTTGTTTGGATGCAAGCGTTTAACATCGTTACCAATTGCTTGTGCTAGGTGTGTTTTTCCTAGACCAACGCCGCCATATATAACCAAAGGATTAAAAGAGTTTCCGCCTGGTTTATCTGCTACCGTTTTACCTGCCCTGCGTGCTACACGATTGCTATCTCCTTCTACGTAACTATCAAAAGTATAATTGTGGTTTAACTGAGGATCAATCTGCATCTTCTTCAAACCAGGTATCACAAATGGATTCTTGACAGGATTGTCAATTACCAATGGAAAATTCATTTCGTTGTGGTTAAAAGTTTTGCTACCACTAGTAGGTACATCCATACTGCCACTGCGACCGTTTCCACTATCTACCATTATTCTATATTCCAAACGAGCATCTTTGCCTAGCTCTCTCTTGAGTGTCTTTGCTAACAGGTTTACATAATGCTCCTCGAGGTATTCATAAAAAAATTGGCTAGGCACTTGTATCATCAATACATTGCCTTTTAATTCTACCGGGGTAATTGGTTCAAACCATGTCTTAAAATGTTGCCATTCAACAATGTCTTTGATGATTTTTAAGCAGTTGCTCCACACATTTTCGGCAGTCTTGGAAACGTTCGTAGTACCCATAATTCATTCAAAAATTTTTTGTCAGTAAAATGTTTTTTCTCAGTTAGAGTTGACGTAGATATATCGAGATTTCCCCCTTTAAAATTCATTGGGACTGCGAATATGGATACTTTTTGTTGAAAAAAAAATTTTTATTTTCCAATTTTCCCTCCAATCAATACCACATTGGCTTTCAGCAAATTTTTCTTTTTCTTACCATCAAAATTATAGTCCAATCTACCTAATTGAAGCCCTGCCCAACCTACCTGATTCACCAAAGTATCCCCACTATTTTTGTTCAAATACTTCTTGGGTTCAGGAAAAAAACGGTGTGTGTGTCCTCCCAATATCAAGTCGATGTGATAAGTCTCTTTTGCCAATATTTCATCGCTCACTTTGTTGTCATCATACTTATCCCCAAGGTGCGATAAGCAAATAATCATATCGCAACCATGTCTTTTTAAAAAGTCTACCGTTGTATTGGCGCATTCGATAGGATCTTTATAAATTGTATTACCATAAAGGTTGTCTGGCACCAGTCCTTTCATTTCGATGCCTACACCAAATACACCCACTTTTATATTGCCTTTCTGGAATATCTTGTAAGGAACCGATTTGCCCTCCATGGGTGTATTTGTGAAATCGTAATTGCAAAGTAGTACTGGAAAATTGGCGTGCTTCAGTTGTGTTGCAAAGTTCTCGATGCCAGCATCAAAGTCGTGGTTGCCCATTGTGCAGGCATCGTAGCCCATCAGACTCATTGCTTTTATTTCGGGTTCGCCTTTATATATATTAAAGTAAGGAGTACCTTGAAATATATCCCCGGCATCCAACAATAAAACATTATCTGTTTCCTGTCTTATTTGTTGAATGATGGTTGACCTGGCAGCCACTCCGCCCAATCCAGCATTTTTGCTGCCATCCATTGGGAAGGGATCCAATCGGCTGTGTACATCATTGGTATGAAGTATGGTAAGTGTATCTTTTGAAGAATTTGTTTCCCCAAAAGCTTTTCCAATTATGGAAGACGTAAGCAATGCGCCTCCTGTAAGAGCAGATTGCTGAATAAATTTCCTTCTATTGATCGGCATAGACAATTCTTTTTTCAATTTTAGCGTCAATGGGTTTTCCTTCTTCCGTCAGCAACTTTACGTAAGTTATCAGCGCATCTCTTATTAGGTAACCTTTCTTCTCTTGTGGAAAAACTTTTAGCATGTTGGTATCGTCGCCACCGTTTGCAATATAGTCGGAGTTTGCAATGGTATAGACGCTGTCTGTAGAGAGTGGTTTACCTCCAATTAAAATATTTGCAGCCTTTTTTTCTTTAATTGCAAGGGTGATGCCACTAACAGGCCACCCATTTTTATCCGCAATATGGTTGAGAAAGGAAAGCAATGAATCACCTTTAACTTTTTGTAGTACCAGTACGTTGTCAAAAGGCATCAGTTCGAAGATATTTCCTACTGTAATATTTCCCTTGGGTAGGTAAGACCGCACGCCTCCATAGTTTACAAATGCTGCATCTATATGTTGCCCGAATACTTGCTCGCCAATTGTTTTCAAGGCATCGGTCATAAAGTTGCCCAAACCGCTTTCTGGTTGATGCTTGCTGAGACCTGTTGTAGAGAATCCAATGACTGCTCCCATAGATTTAATAACGCTGTCTCGGTAGCTAGAAAGGAAGCTAAGCATTGAGGAGTCTTTTCTGATATTTGGGTCGATAGGATAGCCACTATATGTGACAGTTATCTTTTGAGCACTTGTATTTTGTGGGAGGAAAAAAATGCAAGAAAGAATGATTAAGAGTAATATGCGCATTTAGTTGTACGGTTAGGTGGTGAAGATAGCTGAAATTATGATTATTTTAGCGTTAGTTCGATTTAATTACATGCTTACGATTTTAATGGTATATTTATTTAAGTGATAGATTTTAAGAATGTAACCATTTTGTATGTACCTGAGCAATATGAAACGAGTAAAAATCGGACTAATTTTATGTTTAACAACAGGGCTTTTCTTATTAGTGATTATTTTAATCTACTTCGAAACAAATGTTTATAAGTTCCTTTTGACATTAGTATCCTCGATTGGAAAGACAACTCAAAACTAAGCATATTCATTGTCAAATATTGAAATGATTAAGGGAAGGGGATTGTCCTTAATCATTCGGATTATCGCATACTAGAGCATACATACACATTGAGTTTGTTTAAACTTTTAATTTTCTAGTGAATTAAGTAATTTGACCTATCCATGTAACTTCTACTTTTCTATCCATTCCCTAACTATTTTTTCTTTTAGCCACCAAGTAGCTTTAAATAGACATTACGATTGACTAATGCTATAAATTAATACGAATACTTTCTATTAACTTCAAAAGTGGTGTAAGTTCATACTATACAAAGCTTTCCAATTCTCCTAAATAGATATCACGATTGTCTAGACATCCTCTAGTAAAGAAAAAAGAATAATACAGATTGATTTAGTTGTATGAATTTAGATATTCAATTATCTGTTCAGAACACTCAATCTTGAACAGCTTGTAATAGTATATCTTATTCGAAAACGTTTTAGGTGCTACTATTAACTTAATACATGCAACTGAAAAATATCTGTTTGAAAACCATCTTTTGCAACATACAGTAAAGTTTATCTAAAAGAGAACGCATTATTTTGTAAGCGTATTTTACACTAGTATGCCATTTATGAAAAAGAGTCTTATTCAATTGCTTGTTTTTGTTTTCTGTATCGTCGTTTCTGTTTCCTCAACAAATGCTCAATATTATCCTGGTGGGTTTGCTCAAAGCAAGATTAACCTATGGTTTGATGCTTCTGACACTTCCACTTTCACAAAGTCCGCAGGATTAATAACCGGATGGAAGGATAAATCGAATAATGTTTCTGCTACCCAGGCTACCACCTCTAAACAACCTGTTTTATCTACACAAGATGGAAATAACATTGTAGAGTTTAATGGAATTCAAGGTCTCGATATTGCAACTAATGCATTAGTTGCACCTCAAAATGGATTTAACATTGCACAGGTAGTTCATGTGTACCCGGATGCTCCATCTGCTTTAACGGATTTTAGATATGGCACTTTCTCTAACTCAACCAACAGCACGCAAGGCACACCATTAATAGGTTTGCGTTATGTAACAGTTGATTCTAAGTACGAAGTAACCGCTATGCGGAATAATACCGGTTATTATTATAGTGTTTACAACGATTTGCGTGGGCAATGGCTTATCCCTGAGAACTATACACCAAAAAGTAGTACTTATTCTTATTACTACTATAACGGAACAGGGTCTTTAAGCTCTAATGGCGTATCTACAGCAGCAACAACTTTAAGCGGCACTATTGGTAACAGAACTGGTTTTTACTCGTCTGTACATTGGGGAGTGAGTGAAACTGTATTAGCTGGTTTTGATACTAAAAAGTCGGGCAGAAGAATTGTAGAAACCTATCTGGCGGCCAAATGGGGCATGTTAGATACGTTACAGACCTATGTGGGGTCTTCTTATTATTATCCAACCAATACTGCCTTTGTTAATGACCTTGTAGGTATTGGAACAGAGGGGGGCAATGACAGTATTTCTTACACAAGTTCTACAAATGGATTAGGGTTAATAAATGTAAATGGTATTACTGGCTTTTTACGATCTGCTGGTAGTTACATTATGGCGGCAGATAATAAACTTACCGGAACAGTTGCGCAAGGTACTGGTGGATTTAGCCGTTGGAACAGAGCATGGTTCCTGAATAAAACAGATGCGAGTGGTTACGGTGGTTTGGTGAATGTATATTTTGATTTTAGTGCTTATGGACTATCCGCACCAGATACAGCAAATAACAGTTACTATCTTCTATATAACCCAACAAGTGGCTATTTTAATAGTGGAAACAATTATATTGTTGCAGTTAATTCGTATACCATCAACGCAGGCACCAATCAATTGTCCTTTCGGTTAGATGGAAATGATTTGTCTAATGGTTATTACACCATAATTTACGCGCCAAAAGGCAGCCTGACTTCTACCATACCTTTGATTTCATCTTTTACTTCTACTACCGTTAGTGTTTCTCCGGCTCCTACACTCACCTCTGTTTTTGCAGGCAATACCTACGACTACTTGTTTATAGATTCATCTGCGCTCACCTATCCTGTTGCATATACTAAAATTTATGTAAGTGTAAATGGGGGGGCAACAACTGCAATTGATAGCGTTAGTGGGGTTCCTTCCTATTATGCACATTACCATCTGACAAACGGAAACACCTATACCTACACGGTGAGTGCAGTCTATGCTCCAGGAAAAGAAAGTCCCTTTTCTAACTCCATCTTTGCCATACCTAATACCTTTACTCCAGCGTGGGGTACATTGCCACAATATGCAGGTACAGGAAAAACTTATATGTCGGCCTCCTTGCCGGGAACAGGACTACCTATTAAGGTGTATTTTCAGAATGTAACTAACAGTACCAACAGTGGGTATCAAACAAATACTTATTACAACGATTCACTGCTTACTAGTGGCAATACTTACACGTATCAATATAAGTTTATAGATACCGTTGTAGGAATTTCAGGTGCATCTAACTGGTCGTCTCAAAAGTCTGTATTAGTTGCAGATTCTGCGCAAGGAGGGTTTACTTATAATCTTAGTTTCTTAGATCCAACTACGATATGGGCACCAAATGGTATTGGTCCCGCAACTGACATTACGCCGGCAACAGAAGATATGACAGGACTGCGTATGATTTCACATGCAGCACCTGTTGGTCAACACCCACGAGTATTTATTAATCCAAGTGACTCTACCAGCATCAGATGGCGCTTGGCAAATACGTACAGTGGTAAATCAGCAGCCCATTGGATACATGCGTTTACTACCATGCTGAATTTAGGTTATGGAACTACTGCTGGCAGATTTGCTGGAACGTTCAGTTATACGGGCTACTACAATAAAGACACGCTAGGTAATCAATATATTACCAATGGTGGTGAATGGAATGTTCAACCTTACTATAATTATCTGGCAGCAGGGGATACCAGTACAAACAGTGCTTATAACTACAGTACATTGTGGAATGGTAACGGCGGCAAAATGACCTATATGTTTGCACAAGAAGCTATGGAGTGTTGGTTGTTTAGAAATCAAAATGACCCTGCAACAGGTCTCAACTATTCAACCCGTGCCAACAAATTGGCAAATGCTATCACTACTTGGGCGAAAGAGGCATTGGCGAATACGACAACTCCATTGAATGCCGCAAATGCATCGCAGTTTGGTGGAGCGAATATGTACTATGTATATGATTTCTTATATGACCAGATGACAACAGGTCAACAGGACACGGTAAGAATGGCATTGATGGCGATGTTGCCAGATAGTAGCAACTTTCATGGTATGGAAGCAGCTTCTTATACAAATACATCCAACTGGATGACCTTCCCTCAGGGTGTAACTTATTTCTTTGCAGTTGAGGGAGAACCCGGTTACACTGCTGAAGATACTACTACAGTAAACTTGTATCTAAGGGGTGTATGGAACTTTCTTACTTATGGTGTATATAGTAAAACGGGTAATGTATATGAAGGATTAGGGAAAGACCAACTAGATATCCCCGATTTATATGCTGCTGCAAAAAGGGGGTACAGCATGCTTGGCCATCCATCCGTAAGAAGTTATGGAACCAAATATTTGCCTGCTATTGTACAGCCATTCGGGTATTCATTTTTGGGAACGGATTTGTTAGGTGGTACGCAAAGCAATAACTATGCGTATCCTAATTTTACTTCTCCATCTACAGGTGGCTGGAGGCAGGGTGCTACTGATGTGATAGGATTAAAGTGGATCTTCCCCTATGATACTGCGATTGATTACGTATGGAAGAACTACATGCAAAAACCAGTTGCAAATTATCCTTACAATTCATCCCTCAGTCCTAACTATTACTTCTATACCGCTATTAATGATAACTATGCAAGTGGTGTTGGTGCAGGTAGTTATTTCAACACCCGCTTAACAGGCTTGTTGTTTGCATCCGATTATTTCACTTCTTCCTTACCTACCGAAGCAAAGACAGCATTCAACAATAACCCCATGTATTTTGATTCTCTGGGAGGGTTTGCTACTTTAAGAAGTGGTTTCGATTCTACCGCTACCACGGTTTTCTTCGCCAACAGGCAAGATATGGGTGGTCATACTTATGCTAATAAGAACGAAGTAGTGTTAAGTGCCTTAGGTCGTATCTGGTTTCCACGACCAAGTAGTGATGCCAACTCTCAATTTGATGCTCTAGCTGCAACGGGTGTAGGTTCGGCGAGTGGTATATTGGTTAATAATTATGGTGCAACATTGGATACATCTGCTTCAAGTGCCGATGGGGGAAATCTATCTGTTCCCGGAAAAATCGTTTACTTTCAAGACAGCAGCAATATGCTGTCCATAGCAGGTGACGCTACAATCCCTTACAGTTACAAATGGTATGGCCAGTTTGGCGGCTGGACAGGTGATAATCCCAACCTATCCCCACCAAGTGTAACAGCAGTAACGGCTAGTCCAAATAGTTTCAGGTACTCTCCATACTATAGCTTCGACAATACTTCTTACTACAACAGGCTTTCTTACAGTGATCAGGCTTTTACGCAGCCATCCTATTTGCGGTATGCTCAAAAAAATGCTACACCTAATGGTGTTTATAAAAAGATGTTCCGTACCGTTTCTTTAATTCAAGCCACTAACCCGTATGTGATCATCGCAGATGATAACCAATTGAATAGTAGTACTAATAACTATAAGTGGTTTTGTCAATTGCCTACGGATGTTACAATTGCAAGTACAGCTGTTAACTTAACCAATGCAAATTATCAGAATGATATCATATTGAAAGAAGCCTCTGGAAACAGAAGATTACTAGTGCGTGTATTAAATAACAATGGGGCTATCAGCAATACTGTTCCTGGGTATTCGGATGCTGGGGCTTATGCCCTCTCCGGATTAAACAGATTAATGGTAGAAAGCAATAGTGTGGATCCTCAGTTTAAGGTATTACTATTTGCTTATAACAACGGAGACTCATTACCTATTACTACGTGGAATAATGATAAGAGCAGGTTATATGTTTATAATAAAGGGGTTACGAATACCATTGCTTTTTCATTGAATTCAGCGGGTAGGACTACCATCAGTTTAAATCCTACAGATACAGCTATTTACTGGACGGGCGCTCAGGATAGTTTATGGAATAATGCCAATAATTGGTCAACACTTACGGTACCAACTTCTTCTTCTTCTGTTGTAATTCCGAATATTGGTATTACTACACTACAAAATGTGGGCGATCCTTCTTTGAATGATGATACAGCCCCAACAGTTTCTAACAACCTATATTTCCCTTATATAGGAGGAATGACAGATTCTGCAAGCACCATCACCATACAATCCGGGGCATCCATACGTATTGACAGTACACTTCAGTTAAGTGGTGATTTAGTATGTTATGGTACAACAGCCGGAAAGGGTACCATCAAAACAACTAGTATCTCCACTACTCCTATTACACCTAGCACTACATGGGGGGTAAAGATTGAGTATAATAATGGAACAGGAGGTCAAACAGTAGTTCCCGGTAATTATAAAAGCTTGTCTGTTAATGCAACTGGCAATGGTTTGTTTACCGCAGGTGGTAATATAACCGTTTCTGATACGCTGAATCTTGGGACAGGAGATACGCTTAACATGAGTAGTTATTCTCTCACAGGCACAATGTTGGTTTCAACAGGCACAGGTACACTTAGGACACAATCCACTGCCGCTGCTTCACTACCTGGTGGTGCTACATGGACAGGTCATGTAAACTACAACAATGTCAATGGAAATCAAACGGTGCAAAGTGGAACCTACGGAAGTTTACTGGTTTCAAATACCTACAACAGTAACACTGCTAATGGCAATGTAAATGTAAATGATACATTGAATCTTGCTTATAGAAGTACACTGGATATGGGTACCTATCAGATGGGAGGTACACTTTCCAGCGTTATAGGAACAGGATCCCTAAAGACAGCTAATACAAATACAACAGGGGCTTTACCTCCTAATCAAACATGGGGTGGGACCGTTGTTTACTATAACACCAGTTCGCAAACAGTTTCAGCGGGTACTTACAGTAACCTAGACATTTCGGGTGGTAACAACGGACCTCGTGTATTTTGTGGTATAAGTAATCCGACAGACACTATCAAGCTGACGGGGTCTTTTACGCCTACATCAGGTACAACAACACCATTGCAATCTACTGTTGCCTTTCAGGGAAATAACCAGACAGTTCCTGCCAGTAATTTCTATAACCTCGATTTAACCGGAGGCTTTCAAACACAGTTATATAATGGGATTATTAATATAGCCGGTGTGTTTAAGCCGGGTAGTATAACTACTGCTGGTGGTTTAGGAACAATCAATTTCAATGGAACAACTATTGCACAGACTGTCCCAAGCTTTAATTATAACAACCTTACAATCAGTGGAACAAAAACAAACAGTGTAACACTGGGAAGTACGATTGGTGTGAGTGGTAATCTTTCCTTGAATGGCTTATCTTTTACTAGTGGTTCATTGGTAAACTCAGGTTCCGTAATCACAATGAATGGTACTGCTGCGCAAACAATTTATGGTTCGTCTTCCATTCCATTTAACAGCTTAATAATATCTAATACCACTGCAAGTGTGACTGCTACCAACCATTTATCACTCAATGGTAACTTACAAGTCAGTACAGGCGCAACGCTAGATATGTCTACTTTCGACTTAAGTGGCTCCTTTACATTAGCAACAGGAACGGGCAATGCGGGTACCATCAAAACGCAGAGTGTAAGTAATGCCCCTTTACCTTCAGGACTTACTTACAGTGGCACTGTAAAGTATTATAGTACAACCGGAACACAGTCTGTTATTGTTGGTACGTATAATAATTTAGATGTATCGGGAGGAACTACGGGTGGTAGAATACTCCCTGCAGGTACCATCAATGTTTCTGGCAACTACACCTCCAATTCAGGAACAGGCACCATTACTGTAACAGGAGACACTATCAACTTTAATGGAAACACAACTATTTCTGGCGCTACTAGCTTTAATAGTATCATCATTTCCGCCTCTTCTACTTTAAATGCTGCTGCTAACCTAAGTATAGCGGGTAACTTTATTAACAATGGAACATTCAATGCAAGTACAGGTAAGGTAATATTGAATGGTGTTAAACAGTCAATCATAGGGAACAATACCTTTAATAAGCTAACAAAGTCTGTGTCGGCTTCAGATACTCTTTACCTTCCTGCAGGATCAACACAGACCATCAATGACTCTCTTGTCTTAACGGGCACTTCTGGCAATGTGTTGTATTTATTATCCAGCACCGCAGGTACTCAGGCTCTCATCAACCCCATCGGAAAGAGAACCATTAGTTATGTTGCCGTTACGGATAATCTGAATAGTAATACAACAGCCATCAGTACCACTAACAGCTACAACTTTGGGGATAATACCAACTGGAACTTTGGTGCTGCATCTTACAAATGGGTTGGTGCTGTAGATACCACTTGGGGCAATACTTCCAACTGGATTCCTGCACATCTGCCAGGAACTACTGATAGTGTTGTGGTAGCTAAAACAGGTTCTAACAACTTATCCATTGAAACTTCTCAGACAGTTGCAGGCATTACCATCAATGCGGGCAATACGGTTTCCTTATTAACTAATACTTTGTCTATTAATGGCAACTTTGTAAACTACGGTATATTCAATGGTCAGACTGGTACTACTATTTTCTCTGGCACAGCCAAGGTAGCTGGCACAGGTATAAGTAACTTTAATCACTTGACTATTGCGAGCGGTACACTTACAGATTCTAGTAGCAATATCAATGTTTCAGGCAACTGGTCTGACAATGGCACTTTTACGCCAATCAAAACGACTACTGTCACCTTTAATGGTACAAGTAATCAATTAATTACCAGAGCAGGAGGGGAAACCTTTGATAGCCTTTCTGTAACTAATACAGGTGGTGTTGTTTCTGCTTCTGATAACTTAACTGTAGGTACGTCTGCGTTGGTTACTATTGCTTCTGGTGCTGTTTTAGATATGGGAGCCAATCAGTTGTTGGGTGGAGCATCACTCACCACTTCTGGCACAGGAACCTTCAATACCCAATATGCTTCAGCTACGCCTGTACCAACTGGTAGAACCTGGGCATTTACCGTAAATTATAATAACGCGGCAGGCGCGCAATCTGTCATGGCGGGTACTTATACTACCGGACTTGCCATAAGCAATACTAGTGGTTCTCAAACTGCAAGTGGCGCAATCATCGTGAATGGACTACTTACACTAAATACAGGAAGTCTTCTGGATATGGGTTCTAATACCCTAACGGCTGGTGCTAGCTTTAGCAATGCAGGATTGGGAACCATCAAGACAACTGGTACTTTCCCTGCTAACAAGATTTGGACAGGCTCTGTCATATTCTACAGTGCAACGGCATATTACACTATACAACCAGGTACCTACAACAATATAGATATCGATGGAGGTACAGGTGCATCAAGAAATATGGATGCAGGTTCGGGTTTAGGCACAGGAACTTTCACTTTCAATGGCACCATCACTTGTTCAAATACGGGTGGTGTAGTCTTTAATAAAACTACTGTAAATATTGCTGGAAACAACCAAGCACTACCATCATTTAACTTCTATAACGTTGGGTTCACTGGCACCGATACAACAAAGCCGCCAACATTTACAAGCATTGCGGTATCCAATACATTCAACCCGGGATTATTTACCCGTATAGCAGCAGGTACAATCTCATTTATCATTCCTTCGGGTGGTGGTGTGGCACAACCAGGACAAACGATTCCTGCTTTCAACTACTACAACCTTACAATCTCGGGTGCAAGAACGGTTAATGTGGCTTTGGCCAGTAGTGGAACAATTGGCGTAGCAAACACCTATTCCAACACGTCTTCCTACACTTCCAGCAGCTTTGTAACAACTGGTAGTACAATAAACTTTAATGGTATGGGTACTCAGACTGTTCCTGCTTACAGCTATAATAACCTGACGATTAGTGGGGTACGAAGTGGTAATGTTACCCTAGCAAGTGGCACTATCAATGTGGCTGGAAACTATACCCGCTCTGCAACTTTCACAACTGGTTCATTGGTTGTTTCTGGAAATACGATAGTCTTTAATGGTACTGGTAATCAAACCATTTCTGCTGCTACCACAGAAACATTCAACAATTTAACTATAAATAATACAAGTAGTGGTTCCAATACTATTGCATTAAGCACTAGCAACTTCACGGTGTCTGGCACATTAACACTTACAAGTGGTTATTTATCTTTGGGAAACAGCAATCTTACCGTGGCTACCATGCCATCGGGATCTTCTACTAGTTATATCGTTACGGCAGGTACAGGGTTACTTATCAAGAATAGTGTCTCTACAACGAGTATTACTTTCCCTGTGGGAACAGCTACTTCTTATGCACCTATTTCCATTGCCAATACCATTGGAACATCCAATCTTTCTGTTGCAGTAACGAGTCCAATTACATTAACGGTTAATACGCCTTCTCAAATAGTCAATCTCCAATGGTCTGTACTCAGTTCTGCGGCAACAACTGCAAGTATCACCTATCAGTTTAATAACACAGATGGTGCCGCAAGCTTCAGTCCGACAACCTCTTGCGACTTAGGTATCTCAGCAGCTGGTTATTCAGTGTATACTGTTGGTACGCCTTCTGGTTCAAACCCCTACACCCTAAATAAAACTGGCATTGGGTTGGGCAGTGGCATCACAAACTTGTTTGTCGTGGGCAACACTGGGGCAATTGGATGTGTCACTGGTTCATACACTGGTTTAAATGGTGGTGATGCCAACAGTGCTACTAACTGGTGTGGCGGTCTTCCTACTTCAGCAACCAATGTGATCATCAGCAATACTACACCTAAGCTCTCTGCTAATCTATCTGTAAATAATTTGTCGCTAACGGGAGGCATTAACCTGAATGGTTTTGGATTGACCATCAATGGAACTATCACTGGCTCTGGTAGTATAACGGGTTCTCCTGCATCTAGTCTTTCTTTGACAGGAAGTGCAGCTGGCACTGTATATTTTGATGCCACTAAAGCAGATACAACCAATGCACTCTACAACATGACAATCAATACATCCGGTACTGTTACGTTGGGCAATGCCTTATTTATCAAGGGAACTGTTACACCTACGGGAGGTACGCTTAACACTGGTGGCAACCTTACTTTGCTTTCTGATAGTAATGGTACTGCCCGTATTGACCAAGTATTGGGAACAATCTCTGGCAACGTTACAGTCCAACGATACATCACTGCAAAATCTGCCCGTAAGTACAGTTATATAGGTAGTCCGGTGGCGCAGTCAATCCGCAGCAGCTGGCAACAACAGATTTATGTTTCTGGTTATGGAACAGGTGGTGTCCCTTGCGGAACTACTTCGGGAGATGGTGGTAGTACAGACAAATACAACAACAATGGCTTCGACGCTACCCAAAACAATGCACCGACTATTTATAACTATGTGGCTACTCCAGTTAACGGAAGCCGCTATGTTGGCATCGCCAATACAGAACAGACAACACTCTCCCCTGGCACTGGCTATGTTGTAAACATACGTGGCAACAGAAATAGTGCAACGGTTTCTTGTGCCAATCAGCTGGAAACAGGTGCGCCTACCCCACCAGAAGCTGTAACATTAAGTGCTACTGGTACAATTACCAAAGGAGATGTTACGGTAGCATTGAATGATCCTGCGGTTCATAAATATACTTTGTTGGCTAACCCTTATCCTAGCCAGTTGAGTTATACAGCCTTTCAAGCTACCAATGCCAATATCAATAATAAAATGTGGACTTATAGTCCGTTTGGAAATGGCAACTACAGCACTTATTCTGCGGGTGTGATTGCCAATGGCGCTACAGGTTATGACGATGCTCATGGCGACTTTATAGCTATTGGTCAGGCATTCTTTGTGCAAGCCAACACAGCAGGAAGTGTTACTTTCCACGAGGCACACAAAGCAAGTGGCACTATCCCAAACACACAATACTTTGGTGTTGCTAACAATAAGTTGCTAAGGGTTGGACTAAAGACAACGGCCAATAATGCATTGGATGAAGTTGTCATCAGGTTCAACAGTAATGGTTCTAAGGGGTATCTCGCAGATTGGGATGCTGAGTCCTTAAACACTTCTAGCCAGGTATTATCTGTTGCCAAACCCGGTAAGACCTTGGCTATTGCCACCTTACCAGATAACTTAGCGACAGATACAATACAACTAGGTTTAACCAGTAGTACCACAGGTGCATTCCGGCTAACTTTTAGTGATTATGCGGGCATCAATAGTGCCGCAACTATTACTTTGGTAGACAAGTTCTTGGGTATTAACCAAGATGTAAAGGCAACACCTGTTTACGATTTCAATGTATCCAGCGACACTGCTAGTAAGGGTAAGAATCGTTTTGCGTTGTTGTTTGGTGATATAGTACCATTGCCTGTAGACTTTACCAATATCAGTGCGGTACAAAATACACAAGGGGCAGCTATCAAATGGCGTATTGCCAATGAAGCAAACATCGTTGGTTACGAAGTAGAAAGAAGCACCAATGGCGCGGTATTCAGCACGATTACAACGGAGAAGGCGACAGGTATAAACAACTACTCGGTTGAAGATGCGAGCCTTCCGGTGAATGCAACAACTTTGTACTACCGCATTAAGGCAATTGGCACTGATGGGGCAGTTAAGTACAGTTCCATTGCGTCACTCAGTACTCATAATTCATCACTCATCACTATTAATGTCTATCCCAATCCTGTTCAGCGTACGCTAAACATTACTTTGAGTAATGCAGCAACAGGTAATTATGATGTGCGGATTGTAACAGTAGCAGGTAAGGAAGTGTATGGTAAGGCTGGTGTTACGGTAACAGATGGCAAGTTGAGTCTGGATGCAAGTAACCTGGCAAGCGGTGTCTATTTACTCGAACTAACAGACAAGCAAGGCAATAAGCACCAAGAGAAGTTTTTGAAGGAAAGCAATTAATATTTAATGTGCGGAGGATAAAAAGGAAGGTATCATTTAGAACGATCCCTTCCTTTTTCATGCTCACGTCTTACTTATTTTTACCAGTAAATTCCTGTAATAAATTTGTATATTGTTGTTTTTACAAATACCTATCACTGTCTTTAATGGGCAAGTCATTGATACTCGCAAAACGCTTTTGCATCAATCCGTTTTCATCAAATTCCCATAGTTCATTGCCGTAACTACGAAACCATTGCCCTTCAGCATTATGCCATTCATACACAAACCTAACAGCCATTCGGTTATCAAGAAATCCCCACAATTCTTTTTTAAGTTTATAATCCAATTCCCTTTCCCATTTCTTTTTCAAGAATTGCTTTACCTCTTCCCGTCCATTAATAAAATCAGTTCGGTTTCGCCATTCTGTATCAATGGTATAAGCCAAACAAATTCTTTCAGGGTCTTTTGTATTCCATGCATCTTCTGCTGCTTTTACTTTTTGCAAGGCAGTCTCTAATGTAAAAGGTGGCAATGGATGTCTTTTTTCAATCAATACCTCATCCCAAATTGTATCGCCACATTCTTCATTTACAAAAGGTTTATTCCTTTCACTATCTGCGGCTATTTCAGATTCATTTTTCATTTTAACTTCTTTATTTTGTATAACATAAAAAGGGCAGTCGTAACTGTCCTTTTTATAAATTTAGATTTCTTCTGCTACAGGAAAATCAATTTCAAAACCAGTGAGATTATGGATGTAATTGCTGATTATTTTATCACCAATTACTATCACCACATCTACCAAGTTAGCTTCAGTATATCCAGCTTCAAAAAAAGCTTCTTTGCTCTCTTCAGTAGCTCTTCCACGGTTTTCTGCAGTAGATGCGGCAAATTTCACAAGTGCATCCAACTTTGGGTCAAATGATGCTGACCCTTTACGGATTTCTAAAACTTGCTCGTCTGTAAAGCCATTCATTTTGCCTAAAACTGTGTGGGCAGATTGGCAATAGCGGCAACCATTTATTTGACTGGTCACCAAATTAATCACTTCCCTTTCTTTTGCCTTCAACGAGCTTTTGCGATTTTGTAAAGCAAGATAATCGCCTAGTGCGGTTTCGCTTTTAGCGAAATAGGCGTACAGATTGGGAACAAAGCCTAACCCCTTTTGAAGGTTGTCGAAAATACCTTGATTGTTTTCTGAAACTTCTGCTCTTGTAGGAACTGTAAAAGTTCTTTCTTGTGTCGTTGTCATTTTACTTTAATTTATTATTTTGTTTGTCGTTATTGACAGTGCAAAAATGCGACGACCTACAAAGGTGAAAAATGATGTAGTTTAGGAAATTTGGTTGATGTAGTTCAACTTTTTTTGGTTGTACGTTTATTTCTTATCCTCGATAAAAACTCGGTAGTCATTCCTAAATAAGAGGCTAAGGCATATTGAGGTATCCTTTGTACTATCGAGGGATATTTTTCAACAAACCCTTCAAAGCGTTCTTCGGCAGTTTGGGTAAGGTTGGATATAATTCTTTGTTGCATAAATGCCGCCGTGCGTTCTGCTCTTATCCTAAAAAAAGTTTCAAACTTATGATTTGCAAGTTTTAGTTCTTGTTCCTTTTCATAAGTTATTTCCAGGATTGTACTATCCTCTAGGGCAATAACAAACATAGTAGCAGGTTTCTGTAAAATGTAGCTATTGTAATCGGTAATCCACCAATCTTCAATAGCAAATGCGATGGTATGGTCTTGTCCCTCATCCCCAACCACATAAGCCCTGAAAGCACCCTTCAAAACAAAATGTCTCTGTTTTACGGTAAAGTTTGGTTGAACAATAAATTGTCTCTTTCTAATCTTCACTTCCCTAAAAGCATTGCTGAACTGTTCTGCTTCTTCATCTGTCAAGCTAACATATCTTTTGATGTATTCTACTATTTTATTTTCGATTATCATTTGGTAAATGTATGTTATTAGGTCTGAATTGGTTAGGAGCATACGAATAAAATGGTTCAAATTTCCATTGCTTAATTCTTGCTCTATTGTCCCATAGTGTTAGGTCTGCCAAAACTACTGCTAAAAGAAAGCACTATTGCCAACTTACTTCCAACTGCAAGTCCTTTCCTAAACACTTTGGGGTAGTGGATTAAAATGTATGCTTTGGTGAAATTCCCATTTGGAGTATATTTTATTGCAATAAATTAAAAATACAAAAGGAAGAAAGAAGCACTAATCGTTGCTTCTTTCTTCCTTTTTTGTCATTTGCAGCATTTGTGGCGTAAACCAAGAATATACTACCAATTATTTTTCAACTGCTCGTTGCAACCTGTCATTTATTGTTTTGCCAAGTCCATTGTCGGGCAATCGCTCGGCAATAATTATATCAAGGTTCAATTTGTCCAAACGGTGCAATGCAGCATATAAATTCCTTGCAGCTTCGGATAGGTCTCCATTTTTGGAGAGAATTTCTTGATGTAAAACTGGATTATTTCTTACTAAATCTTTAAATAATAATAACCCTATCTTTTTGTTGGGATAAAGATTAATCAATTCAACCACATTGTCTGCTAAATAAGTAGTTGTATTGGGCGAATAATGCCTCGACAGCATGCCAGGTGCAGATGGGTCTTTATCATTTTTAGTATGGGTATGCACTTCCCCAATTACTTTTTCAATATCCTCCAGCGAAATTGCCCCAAGCCTGTACAAAACTGGCAGATTGTTCTCAAAGCCAATAATTGTAGATTCAACCCCATTATTACATTCACCCCCATCTAAAATAACTTCCAGATTATCTTCAAAATAGTTGTAAACATGTTCAGCACTAGTAGGACTAATTGATCCAAACGGATTAGCACTTGGTGCCGACAACGGAAAATCTAGTTGTTCCAATAAATTTAAGGTGAGCGGATGATTGGGTACTCTTACGGCAACAGTTGGTTTGCCCGCTGTAACCAGATCAGGAATATTGGGCTTCTTGTTTAAAAGTAAGGTCAGGGGGCCAGGCCAAAACTTTGTTGCCAGCAACATTGCAGCATCAGGAATATCACAAGCAACCTCATTTAGCCAATCCGCAGACTTAATGTGTACTATCAGCGGATTATAATGCGGTCTTTTTTTTAAAGCGAATATTTTATTTACGGCTATTTCACTAAATGTATTACCAGCCAAACCATAAACCGTTTCGGTAGGTATAGCAATAATCCCATCATTGCTAAGTACTTGTTTTGCTAAATCTAAATTCGTTGTAATCAAAATATTGTGTTTAGTTACAGGCGCATTGCTGTTTAATTGCAAACTTAATTATTAATACAAATAAGCCTGAAAATATATGGTGGAAGATAAACTTACTACAGTATTATCCAACAAACATGTGGGATAAGACACCCGACAAGAGTAGTAGTAATCTGGGCGGGATAACCACTCCGCTCGCCCAGAAATGCCAAAACCTGACAAGAGTAGGGGTAATCTGGGCGGGATAACCACTCCGCTCGCCCAGAAATGCCAAAACCCGACAAGAGTAGGGGTAATCTGGGCGGGATAACCACTCCGCTCGCCCAGATTTGCTAAAACCCGACAAGAGTTGGGGTAATCTGGGCGGGATGAGTACTCATCCCGCCCAGAATTATAAAAAGAGTGCTGACTTTATGTAAAAGAGTGCTGACTTTGTCTCTTTTCGGGCTGAAAATGAGGCAAAAACAAAAGCCTTTGAAGTTAGGGCAAACAACTTTTTCAAATAAAAATATAGTTGAGAGGGTTGTGGTTGGATAAGGTTAGTTTCGTTTCTCATTAAAAAAAATGATTGTTATGCAAAGAAAACAAAATGTTGCCAGAGACTACCGACACCTCACTCCAGAGAAAAAAGTAATTAAGTACCTACAAATTCAGGGCAAAATGTCGGCATCGGGAAGTGTCTTCATCAACACCTCCTTGGTATTTACGTATGCACTTGGATTAATCAAAATAAATGCTATCACCACGGCCCTGAACGCTCAAGCAAATGGTGGCAACGGAACTGCTGATGCAGTGGCAAAAGCAGTGATAGCGGCTGAAAAATTTATTGATAACTGGGCCGATCTTGTTGACTTGATTGCCAATGGAGATTCAATTATTATTGTTTCATCTGGTTTCGATGCCACAAGTGCAACCACTACGCCTGGCGTTATTAATGGTCAACCAATTTTGGATTTCACCCCTCAAAAGCAAGCAGGTTCCGTGCTGTTGCAAGTAGAAACAAAAAGCATTACGGTGGATCATCCTACCATTACTTATGTAATAGGAAGCGATTTGGATACCCTTACCCGTAGTGGCGATTTGATGTTTTGCACAGATGTTTCCATTCGATTATTTTGTATTACTGGTAAAAAAGAGGCTTTGGTTACTGGCTTACCTGCAGGTACTAAATTGCAATGTGTTTGTGTGGTTACAAGTGCCGCTGGGGTAAGCACTTATAGTAACGTAATTAAATTTCAGGTATAGTAAAAGCCTTTTACTTTTAAATATTGGGTTATAAGCAAAAGAGACCGCCTAACTGGGTGGTCTCTTTTTGTTTATAATAAGTTATATAAATGGATGCTTAAACAAGCATTTCCCGATATTTTCAAGACCAAAAAATTGTCAGAGTCACATGGTATTGAGTTTTTTTTCGGATTTAAGTCAGAAGCCATCTAAAGAAGACCCGTGTCACGATAAGAAACGATTCCCAACGGTCATAGCCAAAAAAGAATTAAACAGATATTCTTAGCTTGTTATTGCAAAATACTTATACTGTCTGTGGATAAAACCCTAGTCATTTTCACGAAGCTTTGTTGGATATTTGGAGGCGAAAGAAAAGATAGTAGATATTAGTTAGTAGATATTAAGTCAAGTTGTCGAATGCTATCTACTAGTTATTATCTACTAGTTATTATCTACTATCTAGAAGTCTATGTGTCAATTTTCTCATCTTCACGTTCATACGCAGTACTCCTTATTGGATGGGGCGGCTAGCATTGGTAGCCTTTATAAGAAGGCAGCAAAGTACAATATGCCTGCCATCGCTATAACCGATCACGGTAATATGTTCGGCGCTTTCGAGTTTGTGGCGCAGGCATGGAAGAACACCAAAGTAGTAGGTAAGAATGCAGATGGCAAGGATATTCTGGAACCAACAGTAAAGCCGATTGTGGGTTGTGAGTTTTATGTGGTAGAAGACAGGCATGCAAAGATTTTTACTAAGGATAAGAAAGACCATCGCTTTCACCAGGTATTATTGGCAAAGAATAAACAAGGATATCAGAATTTGATAAAGCTTACTTCCCTTGGGTTTATTGAGGGGATGTATAGTAAATATCCACGTGTAGACAAGGAACTGATTGAAAAATACCATGAAGGATTGATTGCAACCACCTGTTGTATTGGTGCGTATGTGCCACAAACCATATTGAAGAAAGGAGAAGAAGAGGCTGAAAAGGAGTTTAAATGGTGGTTGGATTTATTTGGTGAGGACTATTATATAGAAGTTCAACGACATCAGATACCAGAGCAAGAAATCATCAACCAGACGTTGTTGAAGTTTGCAAAGAAGCACAACGTACCAGTGATTGCTACCAATGACAGTCACTATACCAATCAAGACGATTACAATGCCCACGATATATTATTGTGTATCAATACCGGTGAAAAGCAGTCTACACCAGGCTTCGATGACTTCTCCAATGACGACATCATGATTAAGAACCGTCGGTTTAAATTCCCGAATGATCAGTTCTATTTCAAGTCGCCAGAGGAGATGCAGCAACTTTTTCACGACATTCCGGAGAGTATCGATAACACCAATCAGATAGTAGATAAGGTAGAAGTGTTGAACCTGAAGAAGGATATTCTGCTACCCAATTTCCCTATCCCTCAGTCTTTTAAAGTGCATGCAGATGATACCCTCAACCAATGGGAATACCTGAAACACCTAACGTATGAAGGGGCTAAAGAACGCTATATTGAAATTAGCGAGGAAGCGCAGACTAGGATAGATTTTGAGCTGAATACCATTCGTATCATGGGTTTTGCGGGTTACTTTCTCATCGTAAGTGACTTCATCAAAGCAGGCCGTGATATGGGTGTGTTCATTGGGCCTGGTCGTGGTTCAGCTGCGGGTAGTGTGGTGGCCTATTGTACTGGAATTACCAACATCGACCCCATTAAATACAACCTGCTATTTGAGCGTTTCTTGAATCCGGATCGTAAATCAATGCCCGATATTGATACAGACTTTGATGATGAGGGTAGGCAAAAAGTAATGGACTATGTGGTGCAGAAGTATGGCAAGTCGCAGGTGGCTCAAATTATTACCTATGGTACGATGGCTGCCAAAAGTAGTATTGCCGATGTGGCGCGTGTGATGGATTTGCCATTGGCAGAGAGTCGTGCCTTGACTAAAATGGTTCCTGACAAACCGGGGACAGATTTAGGTAGGGTATTGCAAGCGCCATTAACCAAGAAAGACGGAGAAAAAAGCTTGGAAGAAAAGGAGGGTTTACAACCTGAGGACTTAGATAATATCAGACAACTAAGGGAGATCTATAATGGAACAGATATTCGTTCGCAGGTATTGCATGAGGCAGAGAGACTAGAGGGAAGTGTGCGTAATACTGGCATTCACGCGGCGGGAATTATCATTGCCCCAAGGGATTTGACGGAGTTGATTCCGGTAGCGACATCGAAGGAATCGGAGTTGTGGCTGACGCAGATAGAAGGTAATTCTATTGAAGAAGCAGGGGTAATTAAGATGGACTTCTTGGGATTGAAGACGCTGTCTATCCTGAAGACTGCCTTGGAATTGATTAAGCAGAATCATGGAGAGGATATTGTGATTGATGATATTCCATTGGATGATGAACTTACTTTTCAATTATACCAGAAAGGAGAAACTAACGCGACGTTCCAGTTTGAAAGTGTGGGGATGCAGAAGTACCTACGTGAGTTGAAGCCCGATAAGTTTGCGGATTTGATTGCGATGAATGCCTTGTATCGTCCGGGGCCAATTGCCTACATCCCTAAGTTTATCTTGCGTAAACATGGTAAGGAGGAGATAACTTATGACGTGGATGATATGGCAGAATACCTGGAGGAAACCTATGGTATTACAGTATATCAGGAACAGGTGATGTTGCTTTCCCAGAAACTGGCAGGCTTCTCTAAAGGAGATGCGGATGTACTCCGTAAAGCCATGGGTAAGAAGCAGCTTTCTGTACTGGATAAAATGAAGAAGCAGTTTATGGATGGAGCAACCGCCAAAGGTCATCCGATTGATAAACTGGAGAAGATATGGACTGACTGGGAAGCGTTTGCACAATATGCCTTCAATAAATCGCACAGTACCTGCTATGCTTTTGTGGCTTACCAGACTGGGTATCTGAAAGCGCATTATCCAAGTGAGTATATGGCTGCGGTACTAAACCACGCAGGAAGTATCGATAAGATTACGTTCTTTATGGAAGAATGTAAGCGTATGGGCATTAAAGTATTGGGGCCTGATGTAAACGAATCTTTGAAAGGGTTTGCGGTGAATAGTAAAGGGCAGATACGTTTTGGCCTCGGTGGATTAAAAGGTGCGGGAGAAAATGCAGTGGAGAATGTAATTACAGAACGTAAGAAGAATGGCCCGTATAAAGATATATTCGATTTTAGTGAGCGGATAGTGAGTAAGAATGTAAATAAAAAGTCCCTGGAGACCTTTGCACAGAGTGGAGCATTTGATTGTTTTCCCGAACTGCATCGGGCTCAATATTTCTATACTGCGGAAGGAGATAAGGCATCAGGGTTAGAGAAGATTATCAACTATGGACAAACGAAACTTTCTTCGGAAGCAAATACGGGAAATAGCTTGTTTGGAGAGTTGCCATCAGCAATGGATGTCCCTCAGCCCAAGATTGCGCCTTGTCCTGAATGGTCTTTGACGGAACAACTAGACCATGAAAAAGAGGTGACAGGGATGTTTATGAGTGGACATCCGCTTGATCATTATAGGTTTGAGTTGAAACATTATGGTATAATGATACTCAGTGACTTCAATGAAATTAAAGAAAGTATCACTTTGTCCCAAGCCAATGTAGGTAAAAACTTTAAAATTGCTGGGTTGGTTACACAAGCACAACATCGAAAGACAAAGACCAACAGGGATTTCGGCATTCTAGCTTTAGAAGATTATAGCGGTAAGACCGAGCTTGCCCTTTTTGGAGAGGACTATGTTCGCTTTAAACATTACATAGAAGTTGGGAAGAGCCTTTTTATAACAGGCATATTCAAAGCCCCATGGAAAGAAGGTGCAGCCTATGAGTTTAAGGTTTCTAGTATAAGTTTACTGGAAACGGTAAAGCCTAATCTTACCAAAAATGTAGAGATAAGTGTCACCCCTACTGCCATCAACAGGGAGTTTGTAGATTTCCTTACGAGGAATATGAAGCAGAATCCGGGTAAGTCTGTGTTGAAATTAAATGTCTATGACCCCGAACAGAACTTGAAAGTAAGTCTACACACCAGCGATAAAGGCTTTGTAATGAATGATGACTTAGCCGACTTCCTGATGAATAATCTAGATATAGATGTGAGCGTAGCTGTAGCATAACAGATAGTAGGCATTAGATAGTAGTAGTTATATAATTTTTTTAATTTACACTATCTACTATCTAATAACTACTTCAACGCTTCTTCCACCACTTTCCCTACGCAACCGCTAGGCATTTGTACGTGTAATAAAGCAGTGATGGTGGCAGCGATATCTGTCATGTAAGTCTCGCGGTTGGTATACCCTTGCTTAATTCCCCATCCATAAAATAAACAAGGGATATGCGCATCGTAAGGCGCCCACAAACCGTGGGTAGTACCTGCTTTTCCATTGCCGTACGCCTCAATATATCCAGGTTTTAATACAATCTGTATATCGCCACTTCGATTAGGGTAGTAGCCATTGGTCAGCATATCTTTTTCCTTAGCATTCAATGCAGTCACTGCAATGTCCTTTAAGGCAAATACACGCGATACCGCTTCATTTTGTTCTGTGTATTTGATGATAGTGTTTGTTATTGCCTTTTCATCTGCATTAGCAGAATCAATCACTGAATGATTAAGGTGTATCTGGTAGTTCATCACTCCAGTCACTACCTTGTCTATTCCATATAATTCTTTCAGCTTGGCATTTACACTTGCTACTAATTCATTTTCACTAAACAAGCCACCTGGCAATTTATTTTCTTTCATAAAGCCTGGCACATGTGCTACGCCGTGGTCAGCAGAAAGGAAAAGGGTGTACTGACCCTTACCTACTTTCTCATCCAGATAAGTGATAAAATTGGCTAAGTCCTTGTCTAACCTCAAATAAGTATCTTCTGTCTCTATTGAATTAGGACCGAAGCTATGCCCTACATAATCTGTGCTTGACAAGCTTACACAAAGCATATCTGTTTCGCTTCCTTTTCCTAGTTGTTCATTATCCAATGCCGCTTCTGCCACTTCCAGAGTCATTGAATTGCCAAATGGAGTTGCTGCAATTGGTTGATAGTTTTTGCCTTTAAACTTAGAAAGGCTATAGGGAAACTTGGTTTGTTCTGCTCCGAAAGGTTTGTTCTCATAGTCCTTTTCGTCAGAAGTACTTTGAGTATAAGTTTCAATTGGATAGAGTGTATTCCAGCCTTTTTCGTAGAATTTATCAACGGCTTTCGTTGTATTATAATCACTCAACCAATTAGGGAGAGTAGTCCTGTAATAAGTACTGGTAATCCAGTTACCGGTGGTAACATCGTACCAATAAGCCGCATTGGCACTATGTCCTGCAGGAAGTATAGAACCCCTGTCTTTTAAGGCCACACCAATTACTTTACTTCTAAAATTGGTTGCCAGTCTTATCTCATCTCCAATGGTGGTCACCAACATATTCTTCGGACTTTGTTTGCCATTATTACCCTCATTTCCAACGGTGGTTACACTATTATCTTCACTGCAATAGGTTTTCTTCTGCGCCAGTTTATCATACCAGTCATTACCTACAATGCCGTGTATGGCAGGCACCGAACCAGTGTAAATGCAGGTATGTCCCGCAGCAGTGACAGTAGGCGTGTAGGGTATGAAAGTATTTTCACAACTGAATCCTTCGCCTAAAAGACGCTTGAAGCCATTGCTGCTATAACGATTGTAATAACGATATAGAAAATCCCAACGCATCTGATCTACCACTATCCCCACTACTAATTTAGGGCGTTTTAAGGCAGTATTTACTTTGGAATCAACCGCAGGTTTAGTCTGTGCAATGGTTGTTTGCAACAATAATATTCCCATTAATACATATAATACACGTTTCATAATTGCTTATTTGTCGCAAATGTAATAGTTACAGCCTTTGGTTTACATTAAGTAATCATCAACAACACCTTCTTATTTACTCGGCGTCATATCGCCCGCTCTTAAGGACGCTCCATACATAAATATGAATCTATCTTTTCGTCAAATAAAAGTTTAAAATAATTTTATGTAATGAAGAAATTATTCTTTTTGTTTTATCTATTAAATCATTTTTTATTTTAAATATTAAACATATACCCCCAATTCAAGGGATTGTACACCCTTTCTTATGCCTGCATTTTTGTATCGTTAAAACAACAGAAAAATAAACAACAAAAAAACAATCATGGCAAACCTTTCTACTTCTTATCTCGTAAGTCAAGTAAACAATGTTTACAGCAGTTCCCTACTGCCTATTACAAATAAACTTAGAAATATAATGGTTAAAAGTAAAATGTTATTCACCCTAGCTACTTTAGTAATTGTTTTGAGTGCCAATGCAACAACAAATACTGGCAAAGCAATAAAAAAGGCTATGGCTACATCAGCACCAACTTCATTTGTGGCTTCCAGTATTACTTCAACAAGTATGACCATCGGCTGGACTGCTCCGGCATCTGCCCCAACTGGCTATATTGTTTTGAGAACAACTTCATCTGGTTCTACTTACCCTAACACTTCTCCTGCAAATGCAATGGGATATACTGTTGGCAATACGTTAGGCAATGCAACTGTTGTTTATGTAGGAACTTCAACCACCGCAGCTATCTCTTCATTATCTGCAAGTTCTCAATATAGCTACGCTATTTACGGCTATGATGATCACGGTGCATCGGTTACCTATTCAAATGGTGTTTTACAAGGACAAGCTTACACTGTTGCGACTAATGGTTTTGCAGCACAGCCAACTAATTTTTCTGTGGTAACTAACTATACTTCAGGGACACTTTCTCCAAGCTGGACTATTCCTTCACTTACTAATTATGGAAGTAATGCTGGATACCTGCTAATATATGCTCCCGCTGGAACTACTGCAACCCTTTCTTCTGTAAACGGTACTAGTCCATCAGTTGCCACTGGTTGTTCTTATGTAACAATTGCAAATGCTTACAATAACAACACATCTATCACAGGACTTTCTTCTTGTGTCAACTACAATTTCTTGTTGGTGCCTTACACCTGGGATGGCAGTAATGCGGCTACTTACAACTACTTTACTACTGGTGCTCCAACAGCCAACCAAACAACATACAGTCTTCCTGTACTTGCTTCACTTACTAACTCAGTAACATCATCTACCGCTGCAACTTTAGGTGCAACTATCAGTTTGTGTGGTAGTACAATAACCGCAAGAGGTATAGAATGGAGTACTACTTCTGGAAACGAAAATTTCTACAATCCTAATTCTAGTACAAACGGATCTGCTACTGACGGAGCAACTTCTGCTGGTGCTTATACTGTATCATTTACTGGTCTTGCTCCACAAACACACATTTATTTTAAAGGATACTCAAACGGTGCTGGTCAAAGTTATTCTTCTGAAAGTAGCTTTTATACTTTCTCTAATCCTGCAACTGCTCAGCCATCTAGCTTCACTACATCAGTTGGTTCAACACAAATTATTGCTAACTGGACAACCGCTTCTTTCCCAGCTTCTGGTGCTACCAAAGCAGGTTATTTAGTTATTTATGCTCCTTCTGGTACAACTCCTTCATTGTCTTCTGCTAATGGTAATACCCCAGTAGCTGGCGCAGGTACATTAGTTAACATCACTTCAACCACATTGCCAACTACTCCTGCCTTAACAACAACTATCACAGGATTGACTTCTGGAACTACTTACAATTTATTATTGATACCTTACACATGGGATGGCGTAAATACTTCAACTTACAACTACCTCACTGCAAGTGCAAAGACTGCCACTGGTACACCAAGTGCAGCAATTACGCCTACAGTAACTGTAACCCCAATCGGTACCTACACCTACACTGGTACTGCTACAGGACCTAATGCGGCAACGAATACCGGCACAGGAACTTCTTATACATTTAGCTATGCAGGTACAGGTGCTACTACCTACGGACCTACTGCTACTGCCCCAACAAATGCAGGAACTTATACAGTAACTGCTACAGTAGCTGCTAACGGCAATTATACTTCTGCAAGTTCTTCTGCAACAGCGTTTACTATTGCAACAGCTTCATTAACTATCACAGCTTCTGCACAAAGCAAAACTTATGGCGCCTTTTTTAATGCTGGTACGACTGCATTTACTACAAGTGGCCTTGTAGGTAGTGATGCAGTAACTTCAGTAACCTTGTCAACAGAAGGTACTATAAATGTTGGGACTTACCCAATTACCCCAAGTAACGCTGTTGGAACTGGATTGAGCAACTATACAATCACTTATGTGAATGGTATTTTAACTGTTAACCCTGCTCCTCTTACAATTACAGCTTCTGCACAAAGCAAAACTTACAGTACTACTTTATCATTGGGTACAACTGCATTCACTGCAACTGGCCTTAAAAGTACAGATGCTATAAGTGCAGTAACCTTAACAAGTGCAGGAACTGTGAACACTGCGGCTGTTGGTGTTTATTCAATCGTTCCTAGTGCTGCGGTTTTCTCTTCTGGATCAAGCAGTAACTATACAATTACTTATACCAATAGTACATTGACTGTAAATGCAGGAGCAGTAGGTCTTTGGGTAGGTCTTACAAGTTCTGACATCAATACATTATCAAACTGGCAGAGCTATTCAGTACCTCCTGCCTCTAGTAATATTACTATTCCTGCTGGTACACCTTATGTCCCTGTTTTAGCAGCAATCGCCGAGGTTAATAATTTAAATATCGCCACTGGTGTAGCTCCTAGCCTCAATGGTATGACATTAATAATAGATGGAGCCATATCTGGTGGTGGTACACTCACCAGTACTCCTACCTCTAGTCTTGTGATAAATGGTGCTGCTGGAACAATCAACTTTACATCTGGTAGCAATACAATACAAAATCTTACCTTAAACAGTGGAGCGACTGCTACATTGGGTACACAATTAAATATAGTTGCTGGTTCAAACGCTGGTACTGTTACCATCGCAAGTGGTGCAACATTGACTACAGGCGGTAACCTAGTTCTTAAATCAGACATCAATGGTACAGCAAGAATCGCCCAGTCTGCTGGCAGCATCTCTGGCAATGTAACTGTGGAAAGATATATTTCTGCCAAGACTGCCCGCAAGTATAGCTACATCGGTAGCCCTGTTACAGCAAACATCCGCAACAGCTGGCAACAACAGATCTACATCACTGGTGCAGGTCGTGGTGGTTCACCTTGTGGTGCAACAACAGGAAATGGTGCAGCTAGCACAGACAAATACAACACCAATGGTTTCGATGCCACTTCAATCAATGCTACAAGTATGTTCACCTACAGCGCCACTCTGGTAAACGGTAGCCGTTATGTGAGCATTCCAAACACAATATCAACAAATCTTACCCCTGGTATTGGTTATGTTGTCAATGTTCGTGGCAACAGAAACAGTGCTACTGTTACTTGTGCAGACCAATTGGCTTCAAATTACCCAACTGCACCCGAGGCAGTTACTTTGAGTGCAACTGGTACTGTTACAACTGGCGACCTTACTGTTGCTTTGAACAATCCTTCTGTATATGCCTTTACTTTATTGGCAAATCCTTACCCTAGCCAAATCAGCTTCACTGCTTTCCAGGCAAGCAACAGCAACATCAATGGTACCATGTGGACATACAATCCTACAGGCAATGGTAACTACACAACTTATTCAAATGGCATTATCGTGAACGGTGCTACAAGTTTCGATAACACCAGCGGCAACTACATCGCAAGTGGCCAGGCTTTCTTTGTACAAGCAAATGCGGCTGGTACTGTTACTTTCCACGAAAGTCACAAGACAAGCGGTGCATTGCCAAACACAAAATACTTCGGTACTACTGTAAACAAGATGGTAAGGGTTGCTTTGAAAGATGAAAAGGACAGCAGCGTGTTGGATGAGATTGTTGTTCGTTACAACAGCAATGGTTCCGAGGTGTACACACAAGGCTGGGATGCAAGTTCATTAAGCAGTGGTAGCCAGGCATTGGCTTCAGTAAAAGGAACAAAACGTTTGGCAATAGCAACGCATTCAGATGCAGCAACAGCCGATACCACAAAATTGTATGTAAAGAGTACAAGTGTTGGTGCTTTCAAATTGTCTTTCAGCGATTTCAAGGATATCGATAATGCTAAAGCTATCATCCTGGTAGATAAGTTCTTGGGTACTAAACAAGACATCAGGGCGAACCAAGTGTACGATTTCAAAGTAACAAGCGATACGACAAGTGTAGGTTATAACCGTTTTGAAGTGATTGTTGGTGGTACAAATACAAGTGCATTGCCAGTAAGCTTCACTGCTATCTCTGCAACAAAAGCAGGTAATGCAGTAAATGTAAAATGGAACACTGCAAAAGAAACAAACATTGCAAGCTATGAAGTTGAAAGAAGCAGCAACGGTGTTGCATTCACTACAATCAACTCAACAAAAGCAGAGGCTGCAACTAGCTATGCTATCGAAGATGCAAGCATCCCTGCAACAGCTTCTACTTTGTACTACCGCATCAAGGCAATCGGTACAGATGGAACAACTGAATACAGTGCAATTGCCAAACTCAGCACTCATAATTCATCACTCAGCACTATCTCCATCTATCCTAATCCAGTTAAGACTGCACTTAACATCACATTGGGATCTACCAATGGTAACTATGATGTTCGTATTGCAACAATTGCCGGACAGCAAGTATTTGGCAAGTCTGGCGCTACACTTACTAATGGAAAGCTTACTTTGGATGCAAGCAACTTTGCATCAGGTGTATATGTACTAGAGTTGGTTGATGCAAAGGGTAACAGACAACAAGAGAAGTTTATTAAAGAATAAGATTAGATATTTGTTACACGTAGAACGTTGTAAGCAAAACGTAATACGGGTTAAGCTCTAAGTTAAAAAGTGCAGTTCTATCTACAGATGGGGCTGCACTTTTTGTTTGAGATGAGCCTCTCTTCTCAGCCGCAATAAGCCAATAGATACGCTATTGATGTCTATGATAATTAAGGAGCATCTGTTACAATGGTATTTTGAAAGGATAAGCTTACACTGTTAATGCCAACGATTTTGCAGCACAGTCAACTAACTTTTCTGTGGGTTCTAATAATACTTCAGAACAATTTCTTCTGTAAACGACACTATGCCATCAGTTGCCACAGGTTGTTCTTATGTAGTTATGCCATTCAATTGACCTACCCAACCCAATCGATTGGCTTGGCGAGCCAATCAATTAACCTACCCAACCTAATCAATTGACCTACCCAACCTAATCGATTGGCTTGGCGAGCCAATCAATTGACCTGCCTAACCTAATCAATTGGCATACTCAACCTAATCGATTGGCTTGGCGAGCCAATCAATTAACCTGCCTAACCTAATCAATTGGCATACTCAACCTAATCGATTGGCTTGACAGGGACACGAGTGAATTTTATTAATCATCTACTTGGCAACTAACATATTTAATCGATATCTCAATCTATAACTCAGTATAAAAGCCAAGTATTGTGCTCTTCTTTTCTTTTTATTCTGTATTAAAAATGTTGATTTTCAAACTAAAAACCTAAATAATCTCCACAAAACAATTTTTGGTATTGAATTTGGCTATAAGCTTGTTTCTTTGTTGTAGCATCTAAAAGCTTTCGTTTTTTTGAAGAAATATATCAAGATAACTGGTCGGGTCATTTTATCCTTCATCGCATTTTTGTTGGTGTTGCTGCTGTTGGTGCAACTCTCTTCTGTTCAGTCTTGGTTGGCAAAGAAGGCAGCAGATAAATTATCCAAACAACTACAAACCGAAGTCCGGATTAATAATGTAAGTTTCTCTCTTTTCGATAAGTTCGACTTCAACGGCTTCCTTATTCGTGATCAACATAAAGATACTTTGCTGTATGCTGGCACATTTAGGGTCCGCATCACAGACTGGTTCTTCCTTCAAAAGAAAGCGGAGCTTAAATATATTGGTTTGGAAGATGCATCCATCAATCTCAAACGAACAAAAGCTACTTGGAACTACCAGTTTATTATCGACAAACTTTCCTCTTCAGATACCTCTCACTCCTCCGATGCTGGCATCTATTTTAACCTTAAAAAGGTAGATCTGGAGAATGTAACCTTTATACAGAATGATGGTTGGGTAGGTGAAAAGATGACGGCACATGTAGATGCGTTGTTGCTTGATGCAGAAAAAGTAGATTTCATCAAAGGCAGATACGCCATCAATAACCTCCGTCTGGAGCAACCTCGGTTTGAATTGT
The DNA here is from genome assembly GCA_903895845.1 of uncultured Chitinophagaceae bacterium. GTDB lineage: Bacteria > Bacteroidota > Bacteroidia > Chitinophagales > Chitinophagaceae > Parasediminibacterium. The sequence continues at coordinate 7,431 of CAITVK010000076.1, read as the reverse complement.
ATGAGTATGACGGCACACGCCCCGACTCGGTTAGACAAAGACAATTGCGTGAGGAAAAGCCAACAGCATTACGCTTTAATCCCGGCATTTTATTAAGGATTGATAGTCTCAAAATTCATAACGGCGTCTTTATGCTGGATAGTGATGATGACTTGCCCGCAGCTCATTTTGATGGCACACACATCAAACTTTCTCAGATCAACGGTAGCTTCCGCAATGTACATTTCGATAAAGATACCCTCCGTAGCAACATTAACCTGGCTTGTAAAGACAGGTGTGGGTTTGAATTAAAGAAACTGAAGGCCAATCTAAGGATAACACCCGAGATAATAGAGTTGGCAAAACTAGATATTGTGACCCCAAGAAGCCACTTGGGTGACTACTACGCCATGCGATTCAAGCATTTCAACAACGACTTCAAAGACTATATCACCAAAGTGGTGATGGATGGAAAAATAAGGGATTCCAAGGTTAGTAGTGACGATATTGCTTACTTCGCCCCTGATTTAAAGCCTTGGAAAAAAGAAGCGTACATCTCCGGAAACTTCTTGGGAACAGTCGCAAACTTCGATGTCAAGAATCTTTTTATACGCTCTGGTGGCACCAGTGACGTGCAAGGCAACCTTAGCATCAAAGGAATCCCCGATGTAGATAAAATGGTTATCAACTTCCCCAATGGCACCATCAAAACCAATAGCACAGATATCAAAACATTTATTCCTGCGGTTAAAGACCTTGATGCAGTTAATCTAGATGCGCTTGGTACTATCTTATTCCGAGGTAGTTTCAATGGCACCATTTACGATTTTAAAACAAATGGCGTATTAAGTTCTAACATTGGTGCTGTTAATGCCGATGTCACAATGAAGTTCCCCGACAAAGGAGAGGCCATTTATTCTGGCAACCTGTTGGCAAACCGTTTCAATCTAGGAAAATTTGTAAACAGTACCCAATTCGGATTAGTCGATTTTCAGGGTAAGATTACGGGTAGCAGCTTCAACCTAAGCAAAATAAACACGAGTATCAATGGTACTTTCAACAACCTCGAATTCAATGGATACAACTACACCAACATAACAACAGATGCAACTTTAATTAAAAATCTTTTTAAAGGAGATGTGAAGATTGATGACCCTAATCTTGATTTCACAAGCACAATAGAAACCAACCTCAGCAAGACAGATGCAAGCATAAATGTACTGGGAGATCTTCATACCTGTAACTTTAAGAACCTTAAATTGACACATGAAAATATTGAGCTGACAGGATTGTTGGATATGAACTTTAAAGGAAATGATATTGACAACTTTGTTGGTACTGCAAAAATATTGAATGCGAGCTTACTGCATGAAAACAATAAATTGAGTTTCGATTCTCTTGTTTTGAGTACGGGCAAAAACGGCAGTGGTGAACATACACTTAGTCTTCAAAGCAACGAATTTACCCTTTTGATAGCTGGTAAATCTTATAAGCTTTTAGATCTGCCAACTGCTTACCAAACCTATATGAGCCATTATTTCCCTTCCTACTTTATTGCTCCAACAACGCCTCCGGTTAAACAAGATTTCAGGGCAATACTGTATACCAGAGACTTTAACGACTACCTCAAAATAATTGACAAAAGACTTAGTGGGCTTGATTATGCAACCATCTCTGGAAGTATAAACACGAATTCTAATAGGTTCTCTATTCTGGCTGATGTCCCCACGCTAACCTTTGATAAATATCGTTTCACAGATGCCAGTATTACCAGCGAGGGTACTCTGGATTCCTTGAAGTTAAATGGCGATATCACCAACATACGTATCGGGGATAGCCTCAATTTCCCCAATACCAGCATTGCTGTCGTTTCCAGCAATGACCATTCCGACTTGCAGCTAAATACGAAAGCTGACAACACCTTAAATGAAGCAAACTTCAATGCAGCGATTACTACACTGGAGGATGGTGTGAAAATAAATTTCAAGCCCTCTTACTTCGTTTTAAATGATAAGAAATGGAACTTGGAAAACACAGGTCAGATTGAGATCAGACGAAACATTGTAAGTGCCGACAATGTAAAGTTCACACAAGGGTTGCAAGAAATAAAGGTAGAAACAGAGTCTGACAATTCGGAAAGTGCTACCGATAACCTCACCCTTAAACTAAAGAATGTTGTGTTAGGGGATATCACCTCCTTGTTTGTCAAAGATCCACAGTTTGAAGGCCTGGCAAACGGCGAAGTAAAGTTGAAAGATTTTTATGGAAACTTCAATGCCGCTGCCAACATCAAGGCAGAGCAGTTCAGGATGGATGCCGACTCCATTGGGGTATTAAACCTTGCTGCTGATTACGACAACAAAAGCGGGATAGTCAACTTCAAAGCTAGTTCCCCCAACAAAAGCTATAAACTTAACAGCCAGGGTCATTACAATACCAAAGACTCAACGGGTCAGGCTTTATACATTTCGACTGATCTGGAAGATGCCAAAGCCGGCTTTGTACAACGATTCCTAGGAGATATATTTTCAGACATGACAGGCAATGTCACTGGCAATCTTATTGTACAAGGAGACCCCAATAGCCCGCAATTACTAGGCAAAGTAACCCTCCGAAATGCAGGGCTCAAAGTCATTTATACCCAGGTCTACTACTCCATTGACAGTGCTACAATCAGTTTTGATGAAGATGGAATCAATTTTGGGGAACTGGTCATCAAGGATAGGTTCAAAAACAAAGGGACTGTTAAAGGTAAACTCTATGAGAAAGGATTCAAGGATATGAATTTCGATTTCACCCTCAACACCCCAAAACTCCTGTTGATTGACACTAAACTCAAGGACAATAAGTTGTTCTATGGCCGTGCCATAGGTAAGGCATCTATGAGCTTCAAGGGTCCCGAAAAGAAAACGTACCTCAAAATGGTTGCCGAAGCTAACGACTCCTCTCATCTTTACATCCCAAATAGTATCAACAAAGAAAGTGGCAGCGCCGACTTTATCGTATTCAAAAAGTATGGAACTGAAGTGCAGTCTGAAGGAACTAAAAGCGATTTTGATTTAACAGTCGATCTGGACCTCACTGCCAATAAATATGTAGGCATCGATGTAATTCTTGATGACCAGTCTGGCGATGTCATCAAAGCCGTTGGTAATGGACGCCTCAAGATAATTGCAGGCACATCCGCTCCTTTCACAATGAAGGGACGATACAATATCGATCAGGGTAGTTACGACTTTAGCTTTCAGTCCTTCATCAAAAAACCGTTTATTCTCTTGCCAAATGCAGGTAATTATATTGAGTGGACAGGCAATCCTTCCAATGCCGAAATACATATCGACGCACAATATATTGCTGATAGGGTAAGCGTTGGCGATCTATTGTCTTCTCAACAAGCAGCTGTTAATAGCTCTACCAAATCATATCGTGGACAAGTATTTGTAATCGCCTCATTGAGGGAACAACTGATAAAACCTCAAATCACATTCAAACTAGACTTCCCTCAGTCTAGCCCCGTCAAGACGGATCCTGTCTTTATGGAGTTTGTTAACAGAATTGAATCCGACCAGAATGAGATGCTTTCTCAAGCAACCTCTCTCATTGTTTTCGGTTCATTTGCTCCTTACGGACAAGGGTTATTGGCCGGCAATGGTGCCACCATCAATAGCTTGGGCGTCAACACAATCTCTCAGTTGCTCACTAAACAGGTCAATAAAGCCGTGTCCAACTTACTCTATAAGCTTACTGGCGACAGAGGTCTTCAGTTCGATCTGGGCACTTCGGTCTATAGTAGTTCCAGCATTCTCGATCAGTCCAGCGGATTAACTGCAACAAGCAGTAGCAGTCATCTCGATAGAACAAATGTCAACTTCAAGATAGGTAAAAGCTTCTTCAACGACAACGTGATTGTCTCCTTCGGTGGCGATCTGGATTTCTCAGCACCTGGATCCACCTCTACTATTGCAAACGGAAACTTTCAATGGCTACCCGACCTCAATATCGAATTGATACTTTCAAAAGACAAAAGATTACGAGGTATTGTCTTCAACAAAAACAGTCTCGACATCAGTGGCTCTACATTAGGTCGTGTCAACAGGCAAGGTGTCAGCTTATCGTACAAGCTAGATTTTGATCACTTGTTAGGCATTAAGTCAAAAGAAGTAAGAATCCCTCTACGGCAAAGCGCTGATGAGGATTTTATTCAATAACAAACATTGGCAATTATCTCATAACTAGAAACTGTATTCATATACCACCTTCCCTTGCAACTCGTTCTTACGGGTGTAGCAAGACTCAGTTGCTTTAAGATTTTTATCATTGTAGGTATATTTCCAGATAAAGTAGTCTGTCCCACCCTTAATGGTCTGTGTCATCTTGATGATATTGGCCTTATCATCGTATTCATATACAAAGTCTGGAAGAAGTTTTCTCACACGATCATTAAAGCGCACCACATCTGTTAGCAAGCCATCACTATCATAGTAATAGTAGTATTTTTCAATAGTCAGTCCTTTTCTGAACCATTTCTCTTCCGCAACATTACCTTTTTCATCATAAGTAAATAGTACTGTTAGCGTATCACTATTGTTTTTGATATTCAACATTTTTGTAGGCTTATTCTTGTCATTGTATTGCCAAATGTGTCTCTCTGAAAAGCCACTAACCGATGCAATTGTATCCAACGAATTTGAAACAATAGATAATATCTCACCTTGATCACTGTAGGTGTAAGCTGTTTTTGTAACAACAGTAGACAATGGCTGTACGATGCTATTAAGAGATATAATGAGTTGATCGTTTCTATAATTATTCTCTATGATTGTGGTGCCGCTATTAGCAAGTGTAGTTTTGGTAATTACCTTTTTACCACCGTCGATAATATCTTGTTCTAAAGTAAACGTTGTTGAAACAGTTGTGCTATCCTTGCCATAACTAACTGCCTGCATGTGTGTTACTTTAGCTGCAATCAGTTGTTTGTACTGATAATCGCTTTGTCGATGCGAAACTATATCCGTAAAATAATACTGACTCTTTGCAGAAGTGATGGCTACAAACAAACCAAAGGCAAACAAAACTACTTTCATATCCAAATAAATATATCGCCCAAAAGTAGCAGTTCCTTCTGTAATAAAAAGATGATTATCTACAAGAGAGAAGAAAAATCAAAGAGAGAAGATGGTTAGTTGATTATCTTCTCTCTTTAGATACTAATTATAACTGTTAGGGATTATTTACTTATCAGCAGCTTTTCTGTATAGCTACCAGTACTGGTTTTTACAGTTACAATATAAAGCCCGTTCACCAATGACTGTGTGTTCAATTCATACGCACTCAAGTTACTTTTAAAGGATTGCTCAAATACAGTCTTTCCATTTAGGTTGGTTACGGAAATCTTTCCATCACTAACCGACTGATTAAAGTTGATGGTAGCAAAACTCTTTGCGGGGTTGGGAGAAATAGTGATTGTGTTAGTAGCCATTGTAACTCTGACAACATTACTGTAGGCGGCACTACCATTTTTATCAACCATCTTGAGACGATAATAAGTGCTGGCCGATTGAGCCTTGCTATCTGGGAAACTGTATTTGCTATTATTACCTGTAACGCTTATCTTTCCAATAGTTGTAAAGCTTCGGCCATCTGGACTGCTTTGCACTTCAAAATAAGCGCCATTGGTTTCGGCAGCGCACTTCCATTCAATCATGTTTATATTGCCTACCCTCTTGGCAGAGATGCTTTCTAGTTGAATAGGCAAAGTTGTTTTCCAGATTCCTACAATATCAGATGAATCCTTACTTGCACCAGCATAAGGCAATCCATAAAGATCTTCTATTGTTCTCAAGAAATTGTAATGTGTGATAGGTTGTGCATAAGTGCCCCCTTTTACGTCTTGACCTAGAATAATTGAATAGATTTGATTACCATCTGTTTTGTCATCCTCATCAACAGTAAGAATGAAAAGACTGTTGTTAGTCTTGCACCATTCTACATATTTGCTTAAATTATTTTTAATCCAGGCATCTGCTGCTCCAACAGTTCCATCATGCATATCATCTAATAAGTTGGGAATTACGAAAGACAGGGTTGGTAGCTTAGTGAAATCTTTAGGAAAAGCGTTAAATGGCTGATTTAAGTTACTAGGGATACCGTTAGTTGGAGAACCCTGCCAGTTAACCCATGGGCAATGTTTTCTTGCGTAGGAACCAGATGTTGCACCTGTGTACCCTACTGATGGCAAATCTTCTGAATAGGCAACAAAGGTGAAGCCCTTTTGCAAAAGAGAAGAGCCCAAATTAGGTGTCTTAAATGGCAAAACTGATGGAACATTATCATCTGTCACTCCCTGATTGGAGCCAGAGAATAACATTATATAGTTTGGCTGACTAGGATGAGTTAATGCAAATGATTGTGTGAAAGCTGCAGCGAAAGAATCGATCAACAAAGAGTTGATGTACGGAGCCTTTGTACTATCTTTAATTTCCAAGTATGAATGATTTTCTAGCATTAATACCAAAACATGATCTGGCTGCTTTTGTGCTTTGAGCCCCGTATTGATTAACAGTAAGCAAAATGATAGAGTAAAAAGTTGTTTCATGATTATTTTGTTTGAAAGTATAATAAACAGTTTGTTCTTAGTGTTGCAATGTACAGAAAAGTAACATTATATTCTACTAAACAATGCCTTATCAGTCGTTTTTCATGTCCTCTAAAGTCTGAACAAAGCTGTTTTAAAGCCAAGAATACTATATTTGCTAAAAGTATGTTTGTTTTTATTGGTTTGAAAAAAAAGTTTGTTTATTACTAATTGATGAATGCTGCCGCTGCATTTGTGTCATTAAAACATAAAAGCACTTTCTAGTTGATATCCAAAATTGAGTTATGCTGAACTTTTTGATTGTCTGCTTCTATAGATATGGATTAATATTTCTTGGCCTCCTTTTAATCATAAAAGTAGTTATTTTGTATATATACAAGCCTAAAGACAAGGAATATATTGTTAAACACATCTTTACTTATCATCATGCCTACAAAGTAAGAAGAGAAGACTTCTTAAGATGGCGAAAGTTTAGAATTATCCTTAATAGTGTTACCGTTATCATTCATTTGTCCATTGCTTTCTTTATTGCATCTCAAATATTCTATGAATCTTTTTCTAACTCAATTAGGTAATAGATTTTTTGTGTTAATTGGTTTCATACTCCTACTTTTGCACCTCACTCAAACAAAGGGGAATTAGCTCAGTTGGTAGAGCGCTTGCATGGCATGCAAGAGGTCAGCGGTTCGAACCCGCTATTCTCCACTTTTTATTTAACGTGAGTTCGGGTTAAGCTGCGAGTTTAAGTTGGTTTGAATGTTCCATTTTTATGTTTAGGGAAGGTTTCTTTGGGAAGAATGAATAAGCTGCGAGAGCAGACATTATATTGAACAAGAAACCATTGACTGATCTGTGCC
>CAITVK010000075.1 GCA_903895845.1 uncultured Chitinophagaceae bacterium | reverse complement strand
CTTGGTTTGACAATGACCGAAGATTGTGCAGGAATTATGAGTTGTTAATGGAATCCGCTGAAGAAATGGTCAAATTATCTGCTATAAAGCTTTTATTGAATAAATTTTAAACAGGCTCTAAGTTGTTTTAATTTATTATTCGCTCATTTGACCTTAATTCGTGCCGAACACAAATAAATATTTATGATTCCTTACTGGATGGGCAGAACACAGCTATTGTTGGGCGATGAAAAGATAGAAACGCTAATAACAAAAAACGTTTTGGTCGTAGGTCTAGGAGGAGTAGGCGGAATATGTGCAGAAATGATTGCCAGAGCGGGAGTTGGCAAGATGACCATCGTGGATGCAGACACGGTAGACCTTAGTAACACCAATCGCCAGATACCTGCCCTTCATTCAACAGCAGGAAAACTTAAAGCCGAAGTAATGGCAGAGCGTCTTAGGGACATCAATCCTGAGTTGGAGGTAACGGTATTGGTGCAATATATTCAGAATGAAATAATTGAGACTATTTTAGAGGAGGGTAAGTTTGATTATGCAGTGGATTGTATAGATACTTTAGGGCCGAAAGTTCAGTTTATAAAAGCATGTAAAGAAAGAGGAATACCTATTGTAACATCCCTTGGAGCTGGGGGAAAACTAGATCCATCAATGGTTCAAATTGCAGATATTTCAACGACTCATACTTGTACTTTGGCCAAATATGTAAGAAAACGCTTACACGCAGAAGGCATTTATAACGGATTGACTGTTGTATTTAGCCCAGAAGTGATAGATGCCAGTAAAGTAATTGTAACCGAAAAGGCATTCCCTAAAAAGTCGCTCATTGGCACCATCAGTTATATGCCTGCTATTTTTGGTTGCACGGTAGCAAGTGTAGTCATCAGGGGATTAATGGAATGATTGTAACTAAAAAGGCTTAATTGATAAAAAAAGAAGGTATTTAGTATTTCAAATTGAATATTTCTGATAAAGCAGGACTCTAAAATTCTTTAACCCAAAACCAGCTAACCCCTTCATTACTGTCGTAGAAATAACTGAAGACACATAAGAAATGAAAATCTTTAAACTAATTCTATTCTACTCAACTGAATAAACCATTACTTTGCAAGCTATGACGATAGAACAAATTAAAGATATAAAAGACCGTTTAGTTGTCTTGGGGAGGTTTCTTTGACTACGCTAACCGCAAAAACAAAGTAGAACAAGACCGTCAACTTTCACTTTCTCCTGGCTTTTGGGACGATAACACCCGTGCCACGGCTACCATGAAGGAAATAAAAGTAAATGAATACTGGATGAAGCTATACGAGCAAGTGAAAACTGCCGTAGACGACTTTATTGTACTATTTGACTTTTGGAAAGAGGGTGATGCCACCGAAGAAGAAACTAAGGAAGCTTATAAATTGGCGCTTAATGCAGTTGAGGACGCTGAATTTAAGAGTACACTGAACAAGCCTGAGGATGAAATGCCTGCTATTGTGCAGATAAACTCTGGAGCTGGCGGAACTGAGAGTCAGGATTGGGCCGATATGCTCTTGCGGATGTACATTATGTATGGACAGAAACAAGGTTGGAAGGTTACCGAACTTGATTACCAAGCTGGCGACGGTGCGGGCATCAAAACGGCCACCATTCAGTTTGATGGGCCTTTTGCTTATGGTTTTTCAAAAGCTGAAAGTGGTGTTCATAGGTTGGTTCGCATCTCTCCTTTTGATAGTAATGCCCGCAGACACACCTCTTTTGCCAGCGTTTATGTGTATCCATTGATTGATGACTCTATTGAGATAACCATACATCAATATGACTTGGAATGGGCGTTCTCTCGTAGTGGGGGCGCTGGTGGACAGAACGTAAACAAGGTAGAAACCTCTGTGCGATTAACGCACAAACCTAGTGGCTATGTAGTAGAATGCCAGATTCACCGTACACAGGGTGAGAATAAAGAAACTGCCCTCAAAATGCTGAAGAGCAGACTCTATGAGGAGGAAATGCGCAAACGTCAGGAGCTGTTAGATGCCAATAATTCGAAAAAGAAAAAGATAGAATGGGGTAGTCAGATCAGAAGCTACGTTTTTCATCCCTATAAGATGATAAAAGACCACAGAACGGACTATGAAGTGGGCAATGTGCAACCAGTAATGGATGGTGAACTCGATGGATTTATAAAGGCATATCTGATGATGGAGAAAGAGGAGGAATAGGTATTAAATATGAAGTATGAAATATAAAGTATGAGATATAAAATAATGAGTTCTCATATTTCATATCTCATACTTCATATTTCCTTGCCTTAATCTAATTTCAGTACTGCCAAAAATGCTTCTTGGGGTACTTCAACATTTCCTATCTGACGCATACGTTTCTTACCTTCCTTTTGTTTTTCCAACAATTTACGTTTACGGCTGATGTCACCACCATAACATTTGGCAGTAACATCCTTACGCATGGCACTAATGTTTTCACGGGCAATCACTTTAGCCCCAATAGCCGCCTGAATGGCAATCTGAAATTGCTGTTTGGTCAATAGTTCCTTTAATTTCTCGCATAATTTGCGGCCAAAATCTGCCGCACGGCTACGGTGTATCAAAGCACTCAAGGCATCTACCTTTTCGCCATTCAAAAGGATGTCCATCTTCACAATATCTGCATCACGCATACCAATTGGGGTATAATCAAACGAAGCATATCCCCTTGTCTGACTCTTTAGCTTATCATAGAAATCAAATACGATTTCAGTAAGTGGTAGTTCGAAGGTAAGTTCAACTCTTGTGGGTGTTAGGTACGATTGATTGAGTAATATGCCACGTTTTCCTAGGCAAAGCGTCATAATATTGCCTATATAATCGGGAGATGTTATGATTTGAGCACGAATATAGGGTTCCTCAATACGATCAATCCTTGTAGGTTCAGGCATTTCGGACGGATTGTTTACAATAACCTTATCCCCCTTTGAAGTATAGGCAATAAAGCCCACATTCGGTACAGTAGTAATTACTGTCTGATTAAATTCCCGCTCCAGACGTTCCTGAATGATCTCCATGTGCAACAAACCAAGGAATCCGCAACGGAAACCAAAGCCCAAAGCCTGTGAAGTCTCCAATTCGAAGGTAAGGGAAGCATCATTTAGTTGCAATTTGTCCATACATTCCCTCAATTCCTCAAAAGCATCTGTCTCAACAGGGAAGATACCGGCAAAAACCATCGGTTTTACCTCCTTAAAACCATTAATCATTGCTCCTGGGTTGTTAGCAAGGGTTATTGTGTCACCCACTTTTACCTCTTTGGCATTTTTAATCCCTGTAATAATATAGCCTACGTCACCAGCCTTCACTTCCTCTTTTGGCGTCATCGTCAATTTCAACACCCCAACCTCATCCGCATTATAATCCGACCCAGATGCAATAAAACGTATCTTATCATTCTTTTTCAGAACCCCATTCAGGATACGATAATAGATAATAATACCCCTGAAACTATTGTAGACACTATCAAATATCAAAGCTTGGAGTGGAGCTTCATAATCTCCTTTTGGCGCAGGGATACGTGCAATGATAGCTTCCAGTATTTCCTCTATTCCGATGCCGCTTTTGCCACTTGCCAACAAAATATCCTCTACTTTACAGCCAATCAAATCTATGATCTGGTCTTGCACTTCCGGAATCATCGCGCCATCCATATCAATTTTGTTGATGACGGGTATTATCTCCAGATCATTTTCTATTGCAAGATAAAGATTACTGATAGTTTGCGCCTGAATGCCCTGACTGGCATCTACCAGCAACAAAGCTCCTTCGCAAGCTGCCAATGCACGGCTCACTTCATAACTAAAGTCCACGTGACCAGGCGTATCTATCAGATTCAATACATAATTTTCTCCTTTTGAGGGATAATTAATTTGTATTGCGTGACTTTTGATGGTAATCCCTTTCTCACGCTCCAGATCCATGTCATCCAGTACCTGATTCATCATATCCCGTTCGCCAATAGTCTTGGTATGTTCCAACAAACGGTCTGCCAACGTACTTTTTCCGTGATCGATGTGTGCAATGATGCAAAAATTCCTGATATTCTTCATAACTGTCGCAAATATAGCGGTTGAGAAAACATTTAGAGTTTAGTAATTGGGAATATGGAATATGTTACCCCTAAAAAGTACCTTTTTATTAAACAGCGTTATGCCCTATAGTTCCTCGGCTAGGGGTTTTCAGTGCTATTTTTTGGCCTTAAAGGGGGCTCCCCTACTGTTAATAGTAATTATTTGGGGCTTAAAATGCCAAGAGGCTACCAAACATTGATTTGGCAGCCCCTTTAGCTCAATTTATTAATGTCTTTTATTATTTAAATAACCTCCAGAAGTCTAATCCAAGGGCGTAAACCATCATGCTCATCAATAAAACCATCCCAACAATCTGTGCATATTCCATGAATTTATCACTCGGTTTGCGACCTGTTATCATCTCTACCAACGTAAATAGGGCATGTCCGCCATCGAGTGCAGGTATGGGCAATATATTCATGAAGGCAAGGATAATAGAGAAAATTCCTGTCAATGTCCAGAACCTTTCCCAGTCCCAGATACTAGGAAATGTATTGCCGATGCTGATAACGCTTCCTAAGCTATCATTGGGACTTACTTTTCCTGAAAAAATTTGTTTCAGTCCAGTAATATACTTTGTCAATGTTTCCTTGCACCTAGTAATCCCCTCTGGAATTGCCTCGACAAAAGTGAATGGCTTAACTACTGTGCCAAACATCTTTCCTGCATTTACAGGGATAAAACCAATGTAGCCATTCTTTAAAAAGCATCTTACGGTTGCCGTGTCTTTTCCACGCAATAGTTTCACATCCACCATTGAGTCCTTGTATTGATTCCTCAAGGCAATCAGTTCATTATAATAAGTGAAGCTGTGGTTATTGATTGCTATCAAAGTATCCCCTTTCGCGATGAACCCCTTCTGCATCATCGTATCTTTCTTCACAGAATCTACCACTACTGGGAATCTTACGTCCACAAAGGGGATTTCATTCTTGTTTTCTTTTACTAATTCTTTCAATAAACCTGAAGGAATATTGATGCTTAGTTTCTCAGCACCTCTTTGTAACTGCAAGGTCTTTGCTTCTTTCAGTATAATTTCAGAAGTGATGGCACTAAAGTTTTCTACAGGGTTATTGTCGATAGCAACAATATTATCACCGTCGCGTATGCCAATACTTTTTGCCAGACTATCCGCAGCAACGCCATATTTGAGATTTTTCGCGGGCAAATATTCTTCACCCCAATAAGCAGTGATACCAATAAAGATGACAATTGCCAGTATGATATTTACCAATACGCCACCTGTCATGATGATTAGACGTTGCCAGGCGGGTTTACTTCTAAATTCGTAGTCTTCGGGGGGAAGTTTCATCTGTTCCTTGTCCATGCTCTCGTCTATCATCCCCGAAATCTTTACAAAGCCACCAAACGGAATCCATCCAATACCATATTCTGTTTCTCCTTTTTGTGTTTTGAATAAACTGAACCAAGGATTAAAGAAAAGGTAAAACTTTTCTACACGGCACTTAAATAGTTTTGCGGGAATAAAGTGTCCTAGCTCATGCAGGACTACCAAGATGGAAAACGATAGAATGAACTGTCCTGTTTTTACAGCTACACTACTAAAATCAATTGCTAATAACGTCATATATTTTATTCTAAGTTCTGCGAAGTCAACCTTGCAAGCATCCATTTCAGGTTTTTGTTTCCTGTGGATGCTATTTTTTTACTGTTACATCCTTATGATTGAGGCGGTAAATGTACGGGCTGCGCCGTCAGTATCAAAGTAATCCTCTAGTGTGGGCTTTTCTATAAATGGTATTTTAGATAATGTCTCTTCCACTACCGCTGTCATGTCCAGGAAGCCAATACGGTTTCTCAGAAATGCATAAACTGCTACCTCATTGGCTGCATTCAGTATGCAAGGCCAGTTGCCTCCTTTGTTGAGGGCTTCTATGGCGAGGGCGAGGTTACGGAATGTTTTGTAGTCGGGTTCCTCGAAGGTCAGGGTATGTGGCCTTTTAAAATCGTATCTAGGGAAGTTGCTATCTAGTCTTTGTGGAAAGCCTAGTGCATATTGGATAGGCAGCTTCATGTCTGGCAAGCCCATTTGCGATTTAATGCTGCCATCCGAAAACTGCACCATGCTGTGGATGATGCTTTGTGGATGAATAATTACCTGAATCTGATCGGGATGTAGGTTAAAAAGCCATTTAGCTTCTATCATTTCCAACCCCTTGTTCATCAATGTGGCCGAGTCAATCGAAATCTTTGCCCCCATCTCCCAATTGGGGTGTTGTAAGGCGTGTTCTTTCTTTACATTCACTAGATAGTTGGGCTTTCTTCCCAAAAAAGGACCACCGCTTGCCGTGAGAATTACCTTTTCGATCTTATTTTTTCCTTCGCCAATCAAACATTGAAAGATGGCAGAGTGCTCGCTATCCACCGGAATAATCGGTACACGTTTGGCAACCGCACGTTGCATCACCAATTCGCCTGCTACCACCAATGTTTCTTTGTTGGCGAGGGCAATAGGTTTACCGTTGTCAATTGCTTTCAGGGTTGGTTTCAATCCAGCAAATCCCACGATGGCTGCCAGCATCATATCGTAGCAATCCATTGCTGCCACTTCTTCCAAGGCTTTAGCGCCAGCAAATACTTTGATATCTGTTTTGGCTAATGCCTCTTTTACGTCGCCATATTTGCTATCATCGCCAATAACTACACAATTTGGATTGAACTTAAGGGCTTGTTCTATCAGCAATTCGTGGTTGTGATGGGCAGTTAATATTTCGGCAGAAAATTTATCTGGATGGGCTGCAATCACGTCCAGGGCTTGTGTGCCGATGGAACCTGTTGACCCAAATATTGCTATTCGTTTTACCATTAGGTGTGCAAGATAACTAAAGAAGTCTAATTTAGGGTTATAAATGGTTTAAGAGCCTCCGCTAATGCCCTATCATTGCTCAATCTGGGCACTTTATTCTGTCCGCCGAGTTTGCCAACACTCTTCATATAATCAATAAAACCATCTTTTCTAACTTTGTTGATGCGTAATGTCTGCAAGATATTCCCTCCAATCAAATCGTCGTAATACACGTTTTTTCTACGCAGGTTGGCATCCACTTTATCGGTAAAATGGGTTAAATCATTCGGCTCATTTTCAAATTCAATAAACCATTCGTGGTAACTTTTGCCCTCTCCCTGTTGCACATAAGGCGCTACAGTAAATTCGGTAATCTTTACCCCTTCTTCATTGGCGGCGCTTAGTAATGCAGCCTCCACTTCTTCGCCAATTACATGTTCGCCAAAGGCCGAGATGAAGTGTTTTATACGTCCCGAAACAACAATCCGGTATGGATTCAGGCTCACGAACTTCACGGTATCGCCAATATTATATCCCCACAAACCTGCATTGCTGTTGATGATGAGTGCATAGTTCTCGCCTAGTTTCACGTCTCTAAGGCTCAGACGTTTGGGGTTTTCATCAAAGATTTCTCCCGCAGGGATAAACTCATAATAGATGCCGCTGTTGGTATTCAGCAATAAACCTTCCGATTTCTGACTATCCTGAAACGCAAAGAATCCTTCACTTGCCGGAAATAATTCAATAGTATCCACCGACCTGCCAATGCTCTCAAATAATTTTGCTTTATACGGCTCAAAGTTTACACCGCCTTGCACCAGTAGGTTAAAGTTGGGAAATAAGTCGCCTACTTTCTTGCCGCTGCGCTCCTTCAATCGGTCAAAATACATCTGCACCCAAGGTGGAATCCCACTTATCAGGGTCATATCTTGTTTGATGGTTTCCTCTACAATCTTATCCAGTTTTGTTTCCCAATCGTCAATACAATTGGTTTCATAACTAGGCAACTGATTGGTTCTGAGGTATTTAGGAACGTGATGATTTACAATTCCGCTCAATCTGCCAGTAGGAATGTCTGCAATACGTTCGAGTTCGGGCGAACCACTCAAAAAAATCATCTTCCCATTCACAAAACGGCTATTTCCTGTTTCTGCCAGGTAGCAAAGCAGTGCATTCCGGGCTGTATTGATGTGGTTATAGATCGAATCTTTAGAAATTGGGATGTATTTTACCCCACTTGTGGTACCACTTGTTTTGGCCAGATACAAAGGTTTTCCCTTCCAGAGCACATTTTCTTTTCCGTCTTTTATCTGCCCTATATACCCTTTATATTGCTCATAATCGCGAATAGGAACGGCTTGTTTAAACTCATCATAGCTTCCGATTTGGTCTAAATGATGTTCTTTTCCAAAGATTGTCTTCTTTCCTATTGCTACCAGTTCCTTCAAAATGGCATCTTGTGTAGCCAAGGCATTGTTAGCATCTTTTTGAGTCTTTTTATAAATATTATTTGCAAATGGCAGCGCCAGCAGTGTCTTAATGTTCATTGAAACCGTTTTGTAGGGAGCAAAAATAGGAGGAAGAAAGAATGATTAATTGTTAATGATTATTGATTAATGATTAATGCTCCATTTGTTATGATTAATAGTGTGTGAACAAGGGGCTTTCATGGTAGTAATTTGATTTTTGTTTTAACATTTTCGCCCTCTTTGGGAAATAACATTGAGTCAGGAAACGACTGTCAGGTTGAGCTTGTCGAAACCGGGTATAATACAGATACTTTCATTAACAAAACGCCTTCGACAAGCTCAGGCTGACACCCTGATTTCTGGAAAGTAGCATGGATAAAAACCCTTAACTTGATGGAATTGCCCCCTTTGGAAAATAACGTTGAGTTACGAAACGACTGTCAGGTTGAGCTTGTCGAAACCGGGTATAATACAGATACTTTCATTAATAAAGCGCCTTCGACAAGCTCAGGCTGACACCCTGATTTCAGAAAAGTAGCATAGACAATAAACCTTAACTTGATGGAATTGCCCCCTTTGGAAAATAACGTTGAGTTACGAAACGACTGTCAGGTTGAGCTTGTCGAAACCGGGTATAATACAGATACTTTCATTAATAAAACGCCTTCGACAAGCTCAGGCTGACACCCTGATTTCTAGAAAGTAGCATGGATAAAAACCCTTAACTTGATGGAATTGCCCTAGTGAGGCTGTTATTTTGAGTTAGGTAACGACCCTAATTTGAAGCCATGATTAATCATCAAAAATTAATCTTTAATCATTCATCACTTCCCTCCTATTTTTATCAAAAACTCCGATTCATCCTCATTCGGATTGCGGATGATGAATACCCTGATGCCACCTGCATCGTCAAAGCCTAGCTTTGCGGCGGTAGTTTGTGTAAATATTACCGGATTATAGTCAACTGTTGTTACAAGTGGTCCCGGAAGGCTATTTCCCGTCATGCCATAGTAGCATTGCAGGCTGGTTCCTGTTTTTACTTTTATCCTGATGATGGTATCGGCATCTACATCGGCCGTTTTGCGGGTAGTTTGCTTTTTTCCGGGTACAATTCCGTCTCTATCCACCACCGTAGAGGCTACATCGTATATAATGTAATTGGCTGCCTTCAGCTCGTCTCTGCTTTCGTAATAAGTATGGGCTGTCTGGCACATATCTGTTAACTCGGTAAAAAGATCATTGGCCAATGTGTGTCTGTTTGCGGTTGCTTGCTCGCTATTGGTTGTTAATATTGGTGTTGCAGAAATAAGTGCCAAAAGACTATTTGCCTGAGTGGTAACATTGGCAAGCATTGCTACTGTAAGACCTTTTGGTCCCATCAATGCAATGCTTGCATTGCCCTTTACCACCACATTTCCTGATTGAATGTATAAATCCATGGGGCTGAGTGTGGACAATCCCATGATGTCGAAGCCTTTATATTTTGGCGATTTTGACCCAAACGTATTTTGGGCTATCCCTCTTATTTCCCTGATGGCAACCCGCAATACGGTGGCTTGTGTGTCTCTATCTGCAAAGCCCGTAACGGTTGTTTCTCTCTCCGAAATGATAGATGGGGCATTTACAAATGCGGTTCTCTTGGCATCCAATGCTGTTATCCGTGCTTCGGTGATGCCTCTTGGGGTTAAATCTGTTAGGTCTCGTGTAAAATATGCCGATTTATTAATGGCTGTAGTCACTAAATCTGCAAAGGACAAAGAGAAAATAAGCTTAACGGTTGTATCGGCAGACATAATTTTTAATTTAATGGTGAAAACAGCAATTCGATTTGGTAAAACTAACTGTTATATTCCATTAAATGATACTTATTTGGTTATTTATTTTTTTATTTTTATGTTTGAGTAATTAATATATTTATTTGTTTTTCAAATATTTATTATAAATGGTTAGTAATGAGTTAGTTAGCTTCTTTTAGGGGTTTTCATGGTTCATTTTAGAATCTTCACTTTATTATTTTTATTCGCTTTCTTTTCTACAAATAAGTGGATCAATTCATAAAATACAGGTGCATCAATTTTTTTTGCGTGCGCTAGTCGCATAAGTTGCTTTGTTTTAAATTCCAATTCCTACTCTCAAGTCAAAAGTTGGTTATTACCCGCTTGGGGTTGTTCATTGTTCGTTCGGGGTTGTTCATTGTTCGTTCGGGGTTGTTCATTGTTCGTTCGGGGTTGTTCATTGCCCTCTCGGGGTTGTTCATTGCCCTCTCGGAGGTGTTCATTGCCCGCTTGGGGTTGTTCATGGTCCGTTCGGAGTTGTTCATGGTCCGTTCGGGGTTGTTCATGGTCCGTTTTTGGGTCAATTTAGGGCAAAAGAGAGGAAATATCTAGTAATAAGGAGTCAATAGCTGGGATAAAGAGATGTTTACTTGATAGAAGACGACAGATTTAATTAGTAAGACAGTCCTATTTACTATTTTAAGGCTTCCAAAAGGGCATCAAATAGAAACTGTGGCATAAAAAAGGGCTTATAAAGTGAATTGACTGCCTTTTTATTGATGCTGAAAACCCCTAACTGTTTCCTATTGCTACTTAATTTCTGATTCTTAATTTGATTTCTATATTTTTGGGTACTAAACTGATTAAATAACCATTTTTTAGATTCAATTTAAAATGAAAACAACAATCAATTCAACCCAAAAAAAAATCATTAAGTACCTATGGATACTGTTGATAGTTATTGTTTCCTCTAGCTTTATAGGGATTAGTCGGAAAAGTGCCTATGGCGATCCTTTGAGAGAAAAAGAAGTAAGCCTGAGGATAGTAAAAAAGTTTTCTGTGAGGGGAACTATTGAGTCCTTGACCATAAAAATGAAAATTCCAACAACTAAAAAGAATAAGCAAACTGTAAATAGTTTGTCTTTTTCTATTCAGCCAGATTCTATCTACACAAAAGAGGATAATACTTACGCGGTGTTTCGGTTTTATAACGTAACTGAGAGCTTTAAACTGATAATCACAGGCGATATAACAATTTATAATGTTATTAATACCAATAATGAAGATACAAATGTGAATTTTGCCAAGTATCTGATGCCCGAAAAGTTTATTGAATGTAACCACAGGGATATAAAAATGGCTGCAAAACAATTGAAGGGCAAAAATGATATTGAGACAACCCTAAACACGTTTGCATTTGTGGATAGTAGTGTAAAGTATAAAAGAAATGAATCGATTGGGGCGGTAGAAGTATTGGAAACGGGCGTAGGAAAGTGTACAGATTTCAGCGATTTGTTTGTTGCATTGCTGAGGGCAAATAAGATACCCGCTAAAACAGTACAGGGTATAGTTGTAGACTCTCAACATGACAATCCGCTACATCAATGGAGCGAAGTTTATTTGCAAAAGCAAGGCTGGGTGCGGTTTGACCCAACTTTTAGAAGTGCAATCTATAAGGTAGATAATCATTATGAAATGAACCTTAAAAATGTGTACATAGAAACTGGAGAAGGAAGAAATGATAGTGAACTAAAGGGTGAAGCTTTGCATTATGAATATAAAACAGACTCTTATGGGGCAGGGGTGAAAATGAAATCGTCTTATGATGTGGTGAGTAAGCAATAAATTGCATGTATAAAAATGAAAAATAGCTACCTACTCCTTTTAATGGCAATAATTCTATCCTGTAACTCTCGTCAGGACAAGAATACTGCCCATGATAGTACCCTAATTCAAACCAATTACCCCAAAGATTCAATGCTTGGTAGGGGAACTTTTCTGGATGATAAGGAATTGGAATATATAAAGACTCGGGACAGGCAAGTGGAATATTTTCAAAAGCATAGTGACCCTAAAGTTGGATTTGAAAAGCTAGAAAAGCAGCATAAAGACTCATTATTAGAGTTGGAAAGATTGATGAAGGATATAATGAAAGATTCTCGTGTTGCGGATGGACAAAATAATTTATTAGTGTTATACAATGATATGGGTTTTGATATACTTGATGGGTTATATGGAATCCATGACTCTATGGGTTTGTTTGGGATAACAAAAAATTTGTTCTTTTACTATTTTATGGACAATAAAATCAACCAACTAGATCAATTAACCCTAACTGATTTTGATAAGATACTTAATAGTGCATTTGCTAGTGATGCACATATAACTCCATTGACAACTATTAGGTTGCCATCTGAAAACAATGTTCAGGCTTATGGTATAGTAACCTATGAGGCACAAGATATTGGTCCATTTTCTCCCGATGAAATCTATGTTTTTGTAGCAAACGACAAATATGTCTATATGGCCAGTAGGAAACTTGATGTGAAATTAGATGAAGTAAAAGCTTGTAGACATATTTGGGACAGTTTAATAGCAAAACCTGGAGCAGATGATAATATGGAAGACTATGCACAGGATAAATACTGTGAATGTTGCCAGCAAGGGTATCAAAATGAACCCCAATTTGATAATATTAAAAAAGAAATGGAGACTATGGTACAACATATTCTTCATTAAGAATGAATAATCGGCAATTTATTCCCCAATTTTAACCATGAAAACCCCTAACCCGCATTAAGCTTGCGTTTCGGAAAGCTCCATGATGATTGCCCACTCCTCCTCGGTTACTGGCTGCACAGACAATCGTCCCAACCTTACCAAAGCCATCTGCTGTAAGCGGGGATCTGCCTTTACGGTCGCCAAAGAAACAGGTTTATTGAGGGTTTTGTATGGTTTTACATCTACAACCACCCAATTGGTGTCATCGGTAGTTGGATCCTGATAGGCTTCCTTGGCTATTTGTGCAATGCCCACAATTTCCAGACCTTCATTGCTATGATACCAAAGCAATAAGTCACCTTCTTTCATCGCTTTCAGGTTATTGCGCGCCTGATAATTACGAACCCCATCCCAAAAAGTGCGTCCGTCTTTTTCAAATTGTTGCCAG
This sequence comes from uncultured Chitinophagaceae bacterium, assembly GCA_903895845.1. Lineage (GTDB taxonomy): Bacteria > Bacteroidota > Bacteroidia > Chitinophagales > Chitinophagaceae > Parasediminibacterium. The sequence goes on along the minus strand of CAITVK010000075.1, from coordinate 10,407 downwards.
CTATACTTAAATGGCTCAGATTTAATTAACCAATACGACATGAGAAATAGTTATGAATTATGAGTTATAAGTTTTGAGTTGAAAGCAGAGGGCTATTAATAGCTAATTGTCAGTTATGAACCATTTGCAAGCACATCTGCCAGGTGTAGCACTTTGAGGTTACTGCCGCTGTTCTTGAGACGCCCTTCCAGGTGCATCAGACAGCTCATATCGGTGCTGATAATGTATTCTGCCTGTGTTTCCTGTGCGTGGGTTATCTTTTGGTCGGCCATTGCAACACTGATTGTCTCAAACTTAACTGCGAATGACCCACCAAAACCACAACAGGTTTCTACATCATCCATTTCAACCAATTGTAGCCCTTTTACGTTCCGAAGCAGAGTGCGAGGCTCTTGTTTTAGGTGACATTCGCGCAAAGCCGCACAACTATCATGATAAGTTGCCTTACCTGCAAAAGAAGCATTTACATCCTCTATCTTTAATACATTTACTAAGAAATCACTGAATTCAAATGCCTTCTTGCCAATGGCACTGGCTTCCTTGCTGTTGGAAGCTTTATCAAAAACTTTTGGATAATAGTTCCTTACAAATCCCACACAGCTAGCACTTGGGGCAACAATATAGTCGGCGTCGCTAAAATCGGAAATAAATTTATTACACACATCCTTACTTTCCTGCCAATAGCCCGCATTGAAGGCTGGTTGCCCGCAACAGGTTTGATTGGGATTGTATATGACATTGCAACCAACCCGCTCCAACACTTTCACCATATTGAAAGCAACCTGTGGATAGAGCTGATCTACAAAGCAAGGAATAAAAATGTGTACATTCATTACGCAACCGATTAAGGTACTATTTACTTAAATGACTTCTGAAGGGCAATCATCTTTAATGCCGCAACACCGGCCTCTTCTCCTTTGTGTCCGTGGATGCCTCCTACCCTCTCGATGGCTTGCTGCTCATTATCAACAGTCAATATACCAAATATAACAGGTGCATCCAGCTGAAGGTTCAAAGCAACAATGCCTTCTGTTACTGCCTTACATACATAATCGAAATGGGGGGTATCGCCCCTTATTACCGTTCCAAACGCTATAAATGCATCTGCCTTGATAGTGGCATTGGCCTGATAACTCTTGATGGCATAAGGAATTTCGAAGGCTCCTGGCACAATGATCGTTTTGAAAGCGATTTTCTGACCATTTAAAATCCTAACAGCCCCTTCTTCAAGCCGATCGACGATGTTGGGGTTCCATTCCGTCTTGACTATAACTACAAAGGCATCCTCAATTTCTGGGATGCCTTCGAGCAATGCTATATTTCCTGTGGAAGCCATATTACAATTCAGGTTTTTCTACACTCAAACGATTGATATACTTATCAACCTGAGAACCTTTTTCTGACTTAGGATATTTCTCCTTGATTTCTTTGTATAGTTCAATTGCCTTATCACTGTTACCCAAAGTTTCATTTAACAATGCCGCACGGAAAAGAAATTCGGCAGATGTATTTTCATCTTTTTCAAACGTTTGACCAGCTTTTAGGTACGATTCGATGGCTTCATCCTTCTTGCCGGACTCTGCATAGGCATCACCCAACGCTCCGTAAGCAACCATTTGAACTTGCTTGGCATCGGTACTGAAATCTTTCAGGAATTCTATTGCTTTATCAAACTTACCTAGCTTAAGATAACTGATACCTGCATAGTATTTGGCAAGATTGGCAACTTTGGTACCACCATAATTATTGATCACATACAAAACACCTTTGGCATTTTCATCACCATCCAACACTTTAGCAGAACTGTCTGCTGCAAAGTATTGTTGTGCCTTATAGATTATCTCTGCTGCTTTTTCTTCTTTAGGCTTGGTTATAAATTGATTGTAAGCATAGAATCCGCCCACTACTACTACTACCGCACCAACGCCAATTGCTATTTGTCTACCAAAGTTTGCAAAGAATCTTTGCGTTTTCAGTACCACATCATCTGTATCTACTACTGGCAATTCAACCTTGTTATCACTCATATTATCTTGTTAATTAAGAATCTAAAATTATTTGTTAGTTGAAGTAGAATTTATTAATCTACGATGAAAGGATAGTTCTGATCGATGTAAACATCCTTGTAAACCTCACTATCATCTGGCAGCGGACTTTCTTCGGCAAACTTCACACTGGCTTCCACAAGTGTATTTATTTTATTGTCAATCGCTTCAATCTCAGCTGGTGTAGCAAACTTGTTATCCGAGATAGTTTTCAACACACGTTGAATAGGATCTTGCTCTTTATAGTCATCTACCTCTTCTTTACTACGATATTTTTGAGGATCACTGATAGAATGCCCCTTGTAACGGTATGTTTTCATTTCCAACAAAGTAGGACCATCCCCTTCCCTTGCACGTTTTACCGCACGGGCAACACTTTCGTGTACATTTTCAGGAATCATGCCATCTACTTTATCTGCTGGCATCTCATATGCATCAGCTAGTTTGTAAATATCTATTACATTACTGGTTCTTTCTACAGAAGTCCCCATAGCATAATGATTGTTTTCACAAATGAAGATGACTGGCAGTTTCCAGGTCATCGCCATATTGAAAGTTTCATGCAAAATGCCCTGCCTTGAAGCGCCATCACCAAAAAAGCAAAGAACAACATTGTTAGTTCCTTTATATTTTTCAGCAAAAGCCAATCCAGCCCCTGTTCCTATCTGTGCACCAACAATACCGTGTCCACCAAAGAATTTGTGTTCGAAACTAAAGAAGTGCATACTACCACCTTTACCCTTAGAAGCACCAGTAGCTTTACCATACAATTCAGCCATAGCCGCATTGGGGGAAATTCCTCTGGCAAGTCCTAATCCATGATCACGATAAGCTGTAATGTAAGGATCATCAGGCGTAGTAGCAGTCATACAGCCGGCAGCAATTGCCTCCTGACCAACATAAGCATGGAAAAATCCACGAATCTTGCCAGCCATCTTATACATCTCTTCTGCCTTCAATTCAAACTGACGTATGAGTTGCATTAACTCATACCAATACAAGTATGTTTCTTTTGAAAATTTATTTTGCACGTATCCTAAATTTTGAGCGGCAAATATAGGAGTTACGGGTTAAAAAAACACCCGTGTGTAAATTTAATATGACCTGGTTGAAAGCAGGTATAAAGGAGTTTATGTTGAAATCTAGATTACTTTGGAGTACGGATTCCTGTTTTAATTTGAGATAACATGATAATTAATTCCAACAGTCCCCAAAGTCCGATAAATGAATACAACGAGATGGTAATGAAATTATGCAAAGCCCTGAAGAAAGGCCATCTTGGATTGTCTTGATCTCTTGTCGAATAAGCAACCCGAGGGTATATCCTAAAAAAACTTTTGAAGATAAACCGTTTTCTATGTGGTTTGTACCAAATTGGCAAGAGCAATTTAAATAGCACAAATACCAAGACAATGTATAGACCATTATCAACGTAAAAGCCAATAACATCATCAAAATCCATAAAATAAAATTTAATACTAATCTAATCAGAGTGGGCAGCCCAGCAATTTCACCGCAAAAATAACACTAATTGTCCTAAAATGAAGATTCTTGTAACAGTATCATTCAGAAATAACTCCAGAAAAACAGCTAATCTCTTTTTTAAAATCTAAGTAGGGCAATTGTTGTTGCAAAACCCTTGTTTTTTGTAACTGATTGCCCATAAATTGTTTGTGCTGTTGTGAACCAGGGTTAAAAGGCTTGTGATTTCGAGCGATAACCAGCTTTTTAATTTCTTCCATCAACCCCTTCGTTTCCTCAGTGCAACAGGATTCTGCAAATTTTTCCAAAACAAATTGCGTAGCCGCATAATTAGGATGTGCAAGATCCACATCAAAAAAGCGATAATCACGCAATACATCAATCACTAGTTCATACGCTGGGAAATAATATATTTTGTCAAACTTATTTACCAGATGATGTACTGCCTCTATCAACCGAGCCTTGCTTCTGTTGTTCTCAACTACTCCATCACGCAGATGCCTTACCGGACTAATGGTAAACATCACCTTCAAATCGGAATTAAACTGAACCAACCTGTACAATAGTGTATCTAACGCAACAATAGTTTCTTCGATATTAGAAAGATGTTTTATAAAAGTTTGTGCAGGTGCCTTGTGGCAATTGGCAACGGGGGTTCCTGTATCTGCCAATTTGTAAACAAAGGAAGAGCCAAGGGTTATAAACAACCAATCAGCATGTTTTAAAAATTTATGTGCAGCATTTTGCGAGGCGTTTATATTAGCTACAACCGCTTCCTTGTCCATACCCGAAAACCGGCTGTGATGTTGCCAGCTATGCCAGGCTTCATTAAGATAGAAAAGGTCTTCGAGGGTGTATTGCTTGTTGTCTATGTACGAAGACAGGCTGTTACAAACACTAATTGGGTCGAAAAGGATGCCATTGGGATTTTGAAGCACACGAAACTTCACTTCATCCAGATAGTTACCTATATGTTCTGTAAAACACGAGCCAACAAGCAACAACTTGTCATTGTAAGAAATAGGTATTTGCAGCGACTTGATGTTTATGCTAGTAAAAAATTGCACTAATTAAAGTTTATATATGTTCAACTTAAAAATGGTAAAAGTAATAGATGTTATGCTAATAAGTTGGCTAGTTTCTTTTATGAACCTTGATTTCTTCTGAGTAATAAGTGTTTCAATTTCTCAAATTAAAAGGTATTTGTTCTGAAAATAAAGACGTTTTTGTCAAGTAAGAAGGTTGATTTCCTCTAAAAGAGGCCTTTTATTGGATCAATAACGAGCTAAAACACCAAGATATTGATTTAACTATTCGGCTTACACATATCCTCATCCCAAACAAATAGTTATTGAAAATAAATAATTTATAATGGATAACCAACCTATTGAATGCTACTAATATTTATTCATTTAAAGCATATCACAAAGTATAATTTCGTGCTGACAATTGAAGCTATTTTCTAATGATATAAAATCCGTTTCTTTGCAAATAGAAAAAGGCTTGCTTTTACCCCTAGCATCCTATCCCTTTATTGAGGAACTTAAAAAACGAATTGGTATGTACGGAATAGTTAACAAAGCTATTGAAAGTCTTGTGATAGAGAGTTTTGGTGTTGAGAAATGGGACAAAATAAAAGAGTCCAGCGATGTAGAAGTTGATTTTTTTATCAGTAATGAGCCTTATGATGACGACATTACGTATTCACTGGCAATTGCAGTGGCAAAGGAGATGAACATAACAGTTGGGGACGTACTTGTTGCATTTGGAGAATATTGGGTACTGAAAACGGCAAAAGAAAAATATGGCAACTTGTTGGAAGCAGGAGGTAATTCGTTGAGAGAATTTTTGATTAACCTACCTGCCTTTCACAACAGAATCATGTTGATTTATCCAAAATTGACACCACCTGAATTTAAAGTGAGCCACCTTGAAGAAACAAGTTTGCACTTGCACTACTTCTCCAAAAGAGCAGGATTGAAGGATTTTGTAGTTGGGCTCTTGCAAGGACTAGGAAAACTATACAAAACAGAAGTGAAATTAGAAGTAATTAATGACCGTGATAATGGTGATCATCACGAGATATTTAAGGTAAGTTGGTAAAACTGGAAGATGAGCATTAACTTAAAAGAGGAACAGCTTAATAAACTGTTCCCATTCCATATATTGATTGACAATCAACTGAAGGTAAAAGCCTTTGGCAAATCTGTTTCCAAACTTTTCCCACTAGAGGTTGGCTTAAATTTCTTTGAGCACTTCACCATAAAACGCCCTGAAATATCCAATCCATCATTTTATGAAATTGTTGAGCACATAGACCAACTGTTAATTATCAGTTATCTAAAAAACACAGACTTATTCATCAGAGGGCAAGTAGAATTATTGGAAGACATCAATTGCTTATTGTTTATTGTGACTCCTTGGTTCTCCAATGTCGATATGTTGAAGGAATATAACATTGGCATGAATGATTTTGCCATACACGATCCCTCAATCGATTTATTACATTCATTTAAAGCCCAAGAAATTGCAGTAAACGATGCCAAAGAACTTTTTGAAAGGTTTCAACTACAAAAAAGTGACTTAAGGCGCTTATCGCTTATTGCAGAAGAAACATTTAACAGTGTGGTAGTCACAGACAATAAGGGACGCGTTCAGTGGGCAAACAAAGCCTACGAAAACCTTACGGGATATAGCCTTGCAGAATCTAGAGGAAAAACGCCGGGCAGTTTGCTTCAAGGAAAAGATACAGACCCTGAAACAATAAAGTACTTGAGGGAAAGAATAGACTTGGGACTCTCTTTTGATTGTGAATTGATTAATTACAATAAACAGAAACAACCTTATTGGATACGACTATCTGGTCAACCTATTCTGGACAGAAAGGGTAAAGTTGTGCAATTTTTTGCTTTTGAAGAAGATATAACAGAGAAGAAAAAGCTTGAAGATGATTTGAAATTGATAGATTTTGCATTGAGAAATACTGCAATACCAATTTATTTCATCACCAAAGAGGGTTCAATAAGCGATTATAATGTAAGCCTGAGGGAAACACTTGGTTATACTGAAGAAGAGTTTAAAAAAGTAACTCTGTTTGACCTTTCGGTAAGGCATACACCTGAAACCTGGGCTTTACGATGGGAAGAGTTAAAAGAGAAAGGCAATTCTTACAATCAGACAATGCTTCGAAAAAAGGATGGCACCCTTATCAATGTAGAAATGAGAGTCACCATCCTGAACTATGGCAACAGGGAAATTGCTTTTGCTTCGTTCATTGACATTACAGAAAAAATTCTCGCTGAAAAAAGACTAGAAGAACAAAGACATTTCTACGAGCATGTACTAAATAATATCCCTTCAGACATTGCAGTATTTGACAAAGAGCATCGTTATTTATTTTTAAATCCGATTGCCATCAAAAATCCTGAATTAAGAAAATGGATGATTGGAAAAAAAGATGAGGACTATTTTTTACATACAAACAAACCAAAACAAATAGCAGACAAACGAAGGGAACAATTTAATGAAGTAATTACAAACAAAAAATTAATTGCTTGGGAAGAGGAGCTAATCAGACCAGATGGTAAAAAAGAATATCACATTAGAAACATGTACCCCGCAATTGATGAGGAAGGTAATGTGACACTTGTGATTGGGTATGGCGTAAATATTACTGAAAGAAAACTGATAGAACAGCAACTGGAACGAAAGGAAAAAAGGTATCGTGACCTTTTCAATTATAGTCAGGCACTCATTTGTACGCATGATCTGAATGGAAAAATATTGTCTGTAAATCCTGCATTGTGTAATACATTGGGCTATCAATCAGACCAACTTATCAATAGAACCCTTGTAGAATTTATCCCCGAGAAAGATAGACTCCATTTTAAACCCGAATATTTGGATAAAATAGCTACAGACGAAAAAACTGGTGGAGTCTTTAGGGTTATAAGTAAAGATGGAAGGATTTTATTTCTTTTATTCCAGAATTATAAAGTACAAGAATTTGGTGAAGAACCCTACGTAATTGGTTTCTCACAAGATATTACGGACAGGGTTAAAGCTGAGAAAGAGTTGCTGGTAGCCAAAAAAATGACTGAAGAATCAGCCAAGGCAAAGGAGATATTCCTTGCAAATATGAGCCACGAAATAAGGACACCAATGCATGGTATACTAGGCATTGCCGGACTCTTGGCTAAAACTAAATTGGACGCTGAACAGGAAAATTATATCAACCTGATTACCGAATCGGCCAACAACCTTGTTGTCATTATCAACGACATCCTTGATATTGAAAAAATAGGTTCTGGTAAGTTTGAATTTGAAAAGGTAGACTTCAAGATTGCCGAAAAACTTAGCACCACCATTCAGTCATTCCAATACAAAGCAGAAGAAAAAGGAATAAAGATTGAACTAAAGTATGATTTCAGTCCTAATTTAGTTGTAAAAGGAGATCCATACAGACTAAGCCAGATCTTGAACAACCTGATGAGTAATGCACTTAAATTTACCAAACAAGGTAAAATAGTAGTAAAGGGTACTATTGAGGAAGAAAATGAAGAAGCGATTTTTATGAAATTTACCGTTACAGATACGGGTATTGGCATTAAGAAAGACAAACTATCCATCATATTCGATCCTTTTACACAAGCATCTTCTGACACTACACGCAAATATGGTGGCACAGGGCTAGGACTTTCTATCTGCAAAAATTTGGTGGAAATGCAAGGAGGAATAATTAGCGTTGATAGTGAGGAAGGTATTGGCACTACATTCTCCTTCACCATTCCTTATGACTGTGGCTTTAACATAATCCCTAACAAAGGCGAAACAGAAATAAATACAGACAAAAGCATATTCAATTTCAAAAAGATATTGATGGCAGAAGATGTTATTGTCAATCAGTTTTTGGCTAGGGTGATATTAGAATCTGGCGGTTTCAAAGTCGACATCGCCAACAATGGTGTAGAAGCACTAGATCTGTTTGAAAAGAATGACTACGACTTAATTTTAATGGACATACAAATGCCCGAAATGGACGGGGTGACCACAACTGCAAAAATTAGACAATTGCAAGATGAGAAAAAAGCGAACATACCTATCATTGCACTCACTGCTAATGCACTCGTTGGAAACGAAAAAGAATACTATGATGCAGGGATGAATGCTTGTTTAACAAAACCATTCACTCAAGAAAAACTTTTTGAAGTACTAACAAAAGTCCTGAATCCTTCGCTTAATTTGCATGTCTCAAACAAGAGAAATATTACTTGACCCGCTCTAAAATAACGAACAATGACACTATATGACCTTTCCCTTGTTGAAGCAATGGGTAAAAAAGACCCCGGCTTTGTAGCGGCTGTACTTAATTTATTTTTAGATTCGATACCAGTAGATTTAGCCCAACTAAATTTATCCTTAGCTCAAAAGGATTGGAAGGAACTTGCGTTTGTAGCACACAAACTTAAATCTACTATAGATACCCTCGGTGTAAATTCTCTCTCCGAAACCATCAGATTGATTGAAGCTGCAAATGAAGATAAAAACGCAAATCAGCAAACACTACAACTAAATATAGAGAAGGTAACAGCAGTTTTAAATGAAGTAGTTGGGGAGTTAAAAATCAAATTCCCCGCCTCAGTTAACTAAATAGATTGGGGTGTTTACCCAAAAAAGGCTTAAGCCCCATGTGACTATATGCTTTTTCGGTTGCTTCTCTTCCTCGGGGTGTACGTTGTAAAAACCCTTCCTTTATCAAAAAGGGTTCATATACTTCTTCAATAGTCCCAGGTTCTTCGCCAACAGCAGTGGCAATAGTTGTCAATCCAACAGGGCCACCTTTAAACTTTTCAATAATGGCAGTCAAGATTCTGTTATCCATTTCGTCGAGACCATGCTCGTCTACATTCAAAGCTTTTAGGGCATGTTGTGTTATGCCTAGGTCTATCTGACCATCATTTAGTACTTGTGCAAAATCCCTTACCCTTCTTAGCAATCCGTTTGCAATACGAGGTGTGCCCCTACTTCTTCTCGCAATTTCATGTGCAGCATCTTCTTTGATAGTCGTATTAAGAATCAATGCACTCCTTTGAATAATTTTTTTAAGCGTTGCCGCGTCATAATATTCTAACCTAGATTTTATACCAAACCTAGATAACAAAGGGGCAGTCAGCAAACCACTTCTCGTGGTGGCTCCTACCAACGTAAAAGGATTGAGGTTTATCTGAATACTTCGGGCATTAGGGCCCGTATCAATCATAATGTCAATCCTAAAATCTTCCATTGCTGCGTATAAATATTCTTCCACCACCGTACTCAACCTATGAATTTCATCTATAAACAACACATCATTAGGTTGCAGATTAGTCAGTAACCCAGCAAGATCACCTGGTTTTTCAATTACAGGCCCACTAGTTTCCTTAATGTTTACACCAAGTTCATTTGCCACAATACGGCTAAGGGTTGTTTTCCCTAATCCTGGAGGACCATGAAAAAGCACATGATCCAATGCTTCACCTCTAATTTTTGCAGCTTTAATAAATATCAACAAGTTCTCTATCAATTGTGGTTGCCCACTAAATTCATCAATAATCGACGGACGTATCGTGTTCTCAAATTCCTTGTCGGCGCTTGAAATTGTATCTAGTTTATGTAAATTCTCGTTTGCCATTATTTTCAAAAATAGATAAATATCCTGATATTTTTCCTCCCCACTTTAATATTGTCCAGCCCTCTCCTACGATAATGTCCACTAAAGTGTGTAAATGATTAAAAAATAATTTTAGATCTTTCTGGATAAATGATTAAAAACTGACTAGCAATACTAGCCCAATTATGTATTTCCTTAGTCCATACCCTTGAAGCATGTTGTATTGCCAGG
>CAITVK010000074.1 GCA_903895845.1 uncultured Chitinophagaceae bacterium | reverse complement strand
TGTGGCGAAAAGTTTTAAGTGTGTTGAACAAAGTAATAAAGCACTTAAAACTTTTTCTAGGTGTGCTGAACAAAGTAATAATGCACTTAAAAACTTTTTTAGGTGTGTTGAACAAAGTAATAAAGCACTTAAAACTTTTTCTAGGTGTGCTGAACAAAGTAATAATGCACTTAAAAACTTTTTTAGGTGTGTTGAACAAAGTAATAATGCACTTAAAAACTTTTCTAAGTGTGTTGAACAAAGTAATAAAACACTTAAAACTTTTTCTAAGTGTGTTGAACAAAGTGATAATGCACTTAAAAATCTTTCTAAGTGCTATAAACTATTTTTTAATTGGATTTTGAAGAGCAAATCTGGGCATCAAATCCTTGTTTTATCATCCTGCAAAAGAAAAAATGGTATAACTATTTTCAGAGATTTAAATAAAAGTTGGCGTTGGTGTAGAAAAGGTATATTTACACTGTCAGAAATTGATTGTCGTGTCTTATTAGGTTATTCTTAAACCGTATGAAGTTTAGCAATAGCAGGGGATATAACGGTGGTTTATTCACTTTTGTTTATTCACTTTTAAAGCTTACCATTATGAGTTCTTCAAGAAAAGTACCTACCTCCAACATCGGTCGTTTAAAAGCAGGAACCACTGCAAAGGCCAAAAAAGACAGCTTACCTGTTGGTGGAAATGCCATGTCGGTTGCCACTGCTGCCAGACTAGACCTCAATTTGCCTGCCTACAAAATTGTAATTAACGCTGTAATTGCTGCCGAACAGGCACAACACGCTGCGGGCGAATTGGCCAATCCGCATCGTACTTCTCTTCATAACTATGTTGGTTTGTACATTGGCAATCTGGAAGATAGCATTACCATGGGCACTTCGCTGCCTTCGGCAAGGGCATTCTTTGGCTTGCCTATCAATAAGAAAACAATTCCACTCACCAATACAGATGAGAGACTTGTTTTTTGGGGAAATAAAATAATTACAGGAGATGCTGCCCGCATATTGGCAGGAGGCCCTGTGTTTACCGGGCCCACCATTGCCCAGTTTAATACCGTTTTTGCTGATGCCGAAACAGCTATCATGCTGTTTAGCAATGCCAAAACCGTACTTACAGATGCACAAAATGCGGTGAACCTGAAGAATCCTGAAATGAACACAATGATAAAGCGTATGTGGGACGAGATAGAAACCACCTACAGCGAGCAGTCTGCATCTGCAAAAAGGGCTGCCTGCCGTCAGTGGGGTGTGCGGTATTTGACGCTTGGGCTTCCAGCAATCCTTACGGGTACCGTTACAGATAGTATCAGCGGGCTTCCGTTGGCGGGTGTGAAACTGCATCTGGAAGGAGTGGGCACCAAGTTCCTTTCTGATGCCTTGGGTAATTTCACCATCAATACAAACCTCTATGGCGATCTGACGCTGATTGCTACATTAGCCAATTACACAACTGCCAACATCGATTTACTAATGGCAAACGGCGGCACCATGGTTCAGGATGTGTCATTGGTACATCACTAGTTGTAAAGTATTAATTGTTAGTGGTAAGTAATAAGTTATACGTAAAAGGCCTCCGAAAGTATCGGGGGCTTTTTTGATTGCGATTACACTAGATTAGATTTGACAACTTTCCAAAAGTTGTCAAATCTTTGCATCATTACCAATCAATGCTGTGATAAATACATAAAAACCACACTTTTTTCTTGTAGTAACGGAACTTAATTGTTGTTTTTTAACCCACTGTTTCTGTATCTCTTGTTAATTATCTACAACAACGTCCATACAATGGGTATAACAATTTGCTGCTGTTGACATAAAACTTTTACTTTTACGCCCCTCCCAAGGGATTATTTAATTAAAAGAGATACTACATGAGTAAAATAACTGCTGCCATAACTGCTGTTGGTGGATTTGTACCTGAAACAAAATTGACCAACTTCGATCTAGAGAAAATGGTAGATACCAACGACGAGTGGATTAGGACAAGAACAGGTATTTCGGAAAGAAGAATATTGAAGGAACCGGGCACAGCTACAAGCGACCTAGGCGTGCCTGCCGTGTTGGACTTATTGAGTAAGAGAGGAATTGACCCCACAGAAATTGACTGTGTTATCTGTGCAACCGTTACGCCCGATATGTTTTTCCCGTCTACAGCAAATATCATCTCTCACAAAGTTGGTATGACCAATGCGTTTGGTTATGATCTTAGTGCAGCTTGTAGTGGATTTTTGTTTGCACTTACCACAGGTGCCAGCTATATAGAAAGTGGTAGGTATAAAAAGGTAGTTGTAATTGGTGCCGACAAAATGAGTAGTATCATAGACTATACCGAGCGTAACAACTGTATTATATTTGGTGATGGTGCTGCGGCAGTATTATTAGAACCTAATACAGATGGTTATGGTGTACAGGATAGTTTGTTGAAAAGTGATGGAATTGGTAAAGACTTCCTATACATAAAAGGTGGGGGATCTCTAAGACCTGCAACAGTAGAAACGGTACTTGCCAAGGAACACTATATTCATCAGGAAGGTAAAACAGTATTCAAATATGCAGTTACCGGAATGGCAGATGTGAGTGCAGAATTGTTGGAGCGGAATGGGCTTACTGGAGAAGATGTAGCTTGGTTGGTGCCACATCAGGCAAACTTGCGCATCATAGATGCTACTGCAAAGAGAATGGGTTTACCCATGGAAAAAGTAATGGTTAACATTAGCAGATATGGTAATACTACCGCTGCAACAATACCATTGTGTTTGTGGGATTGGCAAGATCAACTCAAGAAAGGTGACAATGTAGTTCTCGCAGCTTTCGGTGGAGGCTTCACTTGGGGTGCAACGCTGGTGAAGTGGGGAGCGTAAGAGATAGTAATAGTAGTTGATGAAAGAGGAAACAGCGTTTAAATTACTTTGTTTCCTCTTTTTTATTTCTTTCTGTCTTTGCGTCTTTGTGGCGAAAAATGAATCTATTTCAATTCCACCCACTCACTCAAATTGTTGTTGATACTGATGGTAGCAACAAACAAACGATAATCTTTTGGCAAGTTAATATCGTCTTTATTGAAGATTGTAGTAGAAGAGTCATTAAATATCTTTATCAGTGTAGCATTAACAACCTTTGCTTCTAGTGAAGGCGGTAACTGAAAGATAGCAAATCCTTTTATCTTATCTTCCCCCTTATAATTAAATGTATAGGTATTATTGCCAGCTTTTGCGATAATTGGACTTGAGGGAAGTGTGCTGTCTATCCAGCTCATCGGGGGCACAATGGCTGGCAGTGCATAATAATTTTCTCTCAAGCTATCGGCCCACCCGTTTGTGTTATGTACCAGGTCTTGGCTGCTAAAGAAAGCACTACCCTGCGTTTCTTTCATTGCTCTTAGTGCAATAATCTGGCTAGGCAATTCGGTTTTATCTTTCCATGCTGCATTAATGTTAGCTTTGTAAATACCGTGTCCTATGTATAAATGTTTTCCATAAGTGTGTTTGCTCCACCAGTCCAGCAACTCATTGTAAGGACATTGATTGTGGCTGCATTCCCAATAAATTTGAGGAGCCACATAGTCTATCCACCCCATCCGTAGCCACAACAAAATATCTGCGTATAAGTCATCATAGCTTGTAGTGCCAGCAGTGGTTTTGCTGCCTTCAATATCCTGGCTCTTGTTTCGCCATACTCCAAAAGGGCTCACGCCAAACTTAACACGAGGATTGATTTCAGTAATTACTTCATAGATGTTCTTAATAATACTATCACAATTGCTACGTCTCCAACTGTCTTTTGTAAGTCCATGACCATATTTTAGATAAGTCTTTGAATCGGGAAATGCTTTTCCGTCTATGCGATAAGGATAAAAATAGTCGTCCATGTGGATGCCATCAATATCATAACGGCTTACAATGTCCCTCACGACCTTACTTACAAATGTTCTCACTTCCGGAATGCCAGGGTTGAAATATTTTGTATTTCCATAGGTTAAAAACCATTCAGGATGCAGGTGAGTAATGTGAGAAGAAGCAATAGATGAATGTTTGATATTGAATACTGCTCGGTAAGGATTTATCCAAGCGTGAAACTCCATGCCTCTTTTGTGGGTTTCATCAATCATAAAAGCCAATGGGTCGTATGATGGGGTAGGGGCAAGCCCTTGCTTTCCCATCAGGTATTCACTCCAAGGTTCATATTGGGAGGGGTAAAAAGCATCTGCAGCTGGTCGCACTTGAACAAATACTGAGTTGATTCCAATATGTTGGTGATAATCTAACAGTTTAATGAATGATGCTTTTTGTTCTTCTACAGAGAGTCCTTTTTCCTTTGGCCAATCGATATTTTCTACGGTAGCAATCCACACACCCCTGAACTCAAAGTTTACTTGTGCGTAAACAACTAGGAATGAACAAGTAAAAATGACAAAGAATAATGCAAAAACTTTTTTCACGCCCCGAAGATAAGATAGGAAGCATAAGGTGGGTGTCTACAAATAGTGAAAATGTGTTTTATCAACTATTAGGAACACAATTTGGTCTGCAAGTACAAACTAAAAATTACTCTACTACAAAGCCAAGCTCTTTCATTCTACTTTTAAATTTAGTTAGATTTTCTACTGGTACTAACAGATTAAAACCCTCGGCTTTCAATATCAACTGTTTCAACTCCATGTCTTGCGCAACGAGCCTATGCAACTCTTTATCATCCTTTGATAGCGTATAGGTAACTACAAACTTATTTATTTTTACGGCAGTTGCATTGTTTACCAACTCTCTAAAGAACTTATCCCAAAAAGTAGGGATACTATTGTTTATAGACGCTTTGAATAAAGCAATTTTGCTTTCTAGGTCTTTGCGGGTTTTACAGTCCTTTAAAAAGGATTCGGGCGTAACCCGATAGCGTGTGTTGCCAAGTTTTTCACTGTATGTATTCAGCATTTTGTCTGTAATGGCACTCATTTCTCCATCGGCAATAATCATAAGAGAGTCGTTGGATAGCGACAATTTACTTCGTTGAGTCGTTAAGGGTTCATGACTAAATGTCGATTTAAGACCAAAAACATAGGCACCCAAATTGGTTAGTTTAAAGTATTTTAATCCATCATAGTTGGAGTAGTAAGTGGAACTAAATTTGGTGAGATCAATTTCGTCATAAGCAATTTCCATCAAGCCGAATGCTGCAAAAAGAAAGATACTTCCTTTTACAAAGGGTTCTGTTATAAACTGGCCAAGGCTATCGTTTGTAACGTAAACTTTGGTGTCGCCCCCAATGCTGTTCTTTACTTCATAATACAACTTTGCTTCATAGTTTATACTAATGCTTAGTGGTTTCACATCTATAGCTCTGTGAGCCATTAGTTCCATTAAGTTGTCGATGCTAACCCAGTCAAGCAACGGCATTTCTTTCAGGGTGTTAATAATTCTTCCCTCTACAATATGATGTCTGTCATATTGAGGTGTCACAAAGTTCCATCCTTTAAGGTCAGTCAACATAAACTGTACTGTGAAAAGTTTGGTGTAATGTGTATTGAAAAAGTATTTGATAATGTCGATACTATCCGCATGAATATCTTTTTGTTGGAGATCGTATAACATCCCAGCGATGAGGTTGCACCTTACTTTACTTAGTTTTTCATTGTCAAAACCATAAAATTCGTCTATTGCACAGGTTTTCTGAAACTTTCCTAATGTTGATTCTACTGGTCTTCCAGAGGAACTAAACTTTATGTTACCTAATAAGTAGTAGGATATAAAATGGGGAATCTCTTCAAAAATTTGTTCCTGTGCACTGTATTTGTAAGTCGTTTGTGGAATGTCTTGCAATGGAATAAAGTCTACAAATTGTGGTTGTGTGTAGTACTTAAGAATCAGCTTTTTCATCTCCTTTGGAAGGGCGATGTCGTTATATGAATAATGATCGTTGTAGCTAGGACTATGAGTAGTAAACATAATCAGTTCCTTAGGAACAGTAATTCTAGCGGGTGGTTCTGCGGCAGTATTGGGATCTGTAGACTTGTTCAGGAATATTTCTACCTCTTTCATGGTCATAAAATCTCGCCATACCAACCTTTCAATAACTTTAGGAACATTAGGGGGCAGTGTTTTTAGAAAAGCAAAGTAAATTTCTTCTTCATTAAAAACCGAGTAAGCAATTTTTACCATCTCCGATTTGGTAAATGCTTTCTTTCGAAGCAATAGATTGGTATTTTCAACCGTTTCTGGATTTTGCCAGTCGGGATCAGTATCCTTTAAATAGAAGTCTTTTACTAAAGTAAACAGACCCCTATCAATAGCATCTTTGGTGTAGATACCCTCTAGGGCATAGCGTGAAGTATAGTCGTCGATAATCATAATGTTTAGTTTAAACGCCAAGCATGAATTGAATGTCGTCTTCACTAATTGATTTAAGTGAAGCACTGTCTGCTGAAATGATGTTGTTGAATATCTCAGCCTTTTGCTCTTGCAGCAGCAAAATTTTATCTTCTATGGTATCCTTTGTGATGAGTTTGTAAGTCAGCACTGTCTTGTCCTGACCAATTCTGTGTGTCCGATCAATTGCTTGATTCTCAGCTGCTTTATTCCACCAAGGATCAAATACAAAAACCATATCGGCAGCAGTGAGATTGAGCCCCGTTCCACCTGTCTTGAGTGTCAATAAAAAGACCTTACAGTTGATGTCTGTTTGAAAACGCTCAACCAACTGTTGCCTGTTTTTTGTAGACCCACTCATGCTTACATAGTCAACACCTTGTTCTTCCAGCTTATCGCCAATCAGTTCCAACGCAGCTAGGAAGTTTACAAATACCAATACCTTGTGCTTGTTGGCAAGGGCGTCCATCAATTGTTCCATCAATATTTCTATCTTGGGAGACTTAATTAACCCACTGCTGATGGCTTCTGGGGTTGATGCCAATTGTCTCAATTCGCTTAATGCCTGAAACACAAAGAACTGGGTACTCTGTATGCCCTTTGATGCTATCTGTTTTTGAATAGCTTCCTGATAATATTGTCTTCTTTGCTCGTATAGCTTCTTTTGGTCATGGCTCATTTCAACATAAAGAACCTGTTCTATCTTGTCTGGAAGCTCTTCCAATACATCCTTTTTAAGTCTTCTTAGAATAAATGGATAAATCTTCTTTCTTAAATCGGCAGTCGCATTCTTATTATTGTCTTTTTGTATCGGGGTTAAATAGAACTCATTAAACTTCTCTAGCGTGCCAAACATAGTAGGGTTCAAGAAGCGAAACAGTGCATACAACTCACCCAGATGATTTTCTATCGGCGTGCCACTCAATGCCAGTTTATGTTTGGCCTGTAATAGCATCACCGCTTTAGAAGCTTGTGAGACAACGTTCTTTATATTCTGTGATTCATCCAGGATTACATAGAAAAATTGTTGTTCTTTTAGTTTCTCAATATCATTACGCATCATAGAGTAAGTGGTAATGATAAGATTTGACTTCAGTGCTTCTTCCAGATTCTTTCCGGGTGCATGGTACACATAATAGCTCAGTTGGGGAGCAAACTTATCTAGTTCTTTTTCCCAGTTAAACAACAAGCTTTTAGGCATCACTATCAGTGTTGGCAATGTTTCTTCGGGGTAAATTGATGCTAACAGGGTTATTGTCTGTAAGGTTTTCCCGAGTCCCATATCATCTGCTAAACATCCATTCAGGTGTACACTTTGAAGGTATTTTAACCAGTGATAACCTTGTTCTTGATAGGGACGAAGGGTAGCATTCACAAGGGGTAAAGGGTTTTCTGATTTGTGTATATGATTGAATCCCTCAAAAATCTCCTTCGATCTAGCAAAGGCAATTTCTGCCACCTGACCATCTATCAACTCTTCGGCAAGAGGCAAATCGAAGAAGGAAATGCTAACGTTGTCTTTGTCCTTATTAAAGATTCTACGCAGCTTTTGCATGTAGTCTTCATTAACTATAGCATGTGT
Organism: uncultured Chitinophagaceae bacterium; assembly: GCA_903895845.1. Taxonomy (GTDB): domain Bacteria; phylum Bacteroidota; class Bacteroidia; order Chitinophagales; family Chitinophagaceae; genus Parasediminibacterium. The sequence continues at coordinate 72,627 of CAITVK010000074.1, read as the reverse complement.
GCCGTCACTGAGTGTGATGTATTTGTTTTTAGCATACTGTTGTAATGCATCAAATAAAGAGAATGCTTCATTATTAAAGTGCAAGCTGGCATCCCCACCCAAGAAATCTAGTCCATGTGTAAGTTTCAATTCCAGTCTTGGCCTGATGGTACTTACTTTATAAGCTTTCAGGTTTTCTGCACCCATTATTTTGTATGTAGCCAACAGGTCTGGCAAATCGTTGTAGATAAAGTCGGAAGCTATTTCTCTTGGGATGATGAACAGGTCGTTTTCGAGTATGATGTCTCCTTCTGTTTTGTTTTTATCCCCTTTAGGAATGTGCTTCTGTAGCAATTTTTCTACTTCCCTTACCGAGTCATCATTGTTTTCTTGTTCAATCAGCTTCACTTCCACCAATCTTTCCAGATCGTTGATAGCAGCAAAATAGGTGAGCTCATAGTCGCTTAATAAGCGGGCATCTATATCGGGTAATATTTGTGAAACCCGCATACAGAGTGCCTCATCTATATCGATCTTTTCGAAGAGGAGTACAGGGGTTGTGCTGATGGAATGCTTGGAGAATAGGACGGTATAGTCGTCATAAACCAAATCTATATGTTTGGTAAATGAATAGAAAATGGATAAGAACTTCGCTAGGTCCTTTGTCTTTACAGCCGTGTTGAAGAAGGGCAGCGCTTTGAAATTACTGCCAACTGGCTCAGTTTCTACTACAACTCCATCAACGAAAACATGGTTCTCGTTGATGAAGTTAAATTCGTTGTGTGTTTTGTTGCTTGCCCAAAGTACAAGAGTTGAATTGATGTTTATCCCGTCGTCAAGGTCGGTTAAAAGCAGTTGTAATATCCCTTTAGTGGGCAATGCATTTATAACTGTGCCTTCTTCTGTTATCCAGACTTTGCTTTGAAGCAGCAGTTCAATCAGTGAATCATTTTCGTGGAGATAAACCTGGTTGGTAGGATGTTCCCAATCGACCACAAAGTCTGACCGGTGGTGAATAGTTTGTACTTGTTTTAGTATGGTGCGGACTACGCCACTATAGTGTTGATAGTCTACTTCTACTACTTTGCCTTTCTCGTTCCGGACCTCTATGTAGGCACCCGAATCATCGAATAACAAACAAAAGACAACAGAGATAACCTTCCCCTTGGTGACTGTTATTACAGTCTTTTCTTTTTTGAATACTTCGAAAACCGATTTGCCAGCCATAATACTTTGAGTTGTGAGTTATCAGTTATGAGTTATGAGTTATGAGTGAAGCATCCTGTAAAGGAATACAACTCAACACTCATTGTTCATAATTTATAACTCTTTTCTACTTCTTCTGCACCAATTCATGCTCTTTCACCTCTGTAACGCCCCCACTTATCACAAATTTCATTGCATCGGCAGCACTTAGGTCTTTCAATGGTTTTATTTTGTAGGGAGGAACAAAAAATAGCATCCCACTTATTGCATAAGAGTGTGGAACATAAACTGCTACGTGGTCTTCCAAGCCAAAGTTTGCTACGCTTTTCTGTGTTATAAATCCTACACGCCATACATCATCGCCATCTGTGTTTACAAGTACAGGTTTGTCGAACTTCTTTTTATTGCCTGCAAATGCTTCCATCAAATCTTTTACCGACGTATAAATCACTTTTACGCCTGGTGTTTTTTCTAAGATTTTATCCAATGAAGCCACTACTTTTCCAAAGAAGAACATGGAAGATACCCACCCAACAAACATTACGAGAACAAGAACAACCAAAAAACCAAGTCCCGGTATTTTTTTGAGGTTGCCTTCCGAGTCTATCCCTACAATGCTTGGAACAATTTTGTGTAATATGCTTGGCAATAAATCATCTACGGAATTAAAGAGAAACAAAACCGCCCAAATGGTAACGCCAATTGGTGCCAGAACGATAATGCCTTGCAGAAAGGTTTGCAGCAGGTTTGCAAGTCTGCTTTGTTTTGCTGCTTTGCGCGTTTCCTTATCTGTACTCATAAAAAATATTTGTGTGTAAAGGTCGGTACAATTATAAAAAGAGCAAGTCCTTTATTTAATATTCCTTTATTTATTCTTATACCTCTCTTATTTGTTGGAAGCGGTAAAGGTTACTCCAATACTTAATGGACTGATACCTGCCGAATTGCCAGCATAAGAATAGATTGTATATTCCTGACTAAGGGTGAGGTTGTGATAGGTTTTGAAACGTTGCTTCAAAACATTATACAACAACCGGGCATTTGCCGTTTTGGGATAATCCAATATTCCATTTATAAATGTATAGCCCACCGGTAGCGAGCTACCTTCTACTACAATACTACCATAAAACTCGGCACCATCAGATGAGTCATAATTAAAAGTCATAGTGCCACCTCCAATTCGTTCAATTACATTCAGATCAGGAGGCAAAGGAACTGAGCTGGATGATGTACTCTGTTTGTAGGCGGTAAATCCAGATAGATTAATGATATCCAACGTGAGGTTGGGCAACTCTTCTACATATTTCTTTAGGATATCCAAACCATTCGTCATATTCCCAAGTGCAACCTCGTAAGCGGGTTTCTCATCTTTGCCACCCGCTTCGTATTCGTTATTTGCATTTCTGTAATCTGTTACCAATGTGTTGAAAGCTACTTTGGTAATTGCAGGAGTGGCAAAAGAACCGATATTGTCTATACCGTAAATTCCATTTGTTACCTTAGTAAGTAAGGTATTATAATCTTTTTTTTTGCAATTGTGATAATCTTCTAAAATGAGTAGTTTCATAAATTTTTTTCTAAGTGTCTTAATTATTCATTCAAACTTAACTCGCTTATTTGGATATCCAACGTTAAACTTTGCCTTTTACCAAAAGAGTTATGCACATTCTTTGGATCTGTATCTGGCAAGGGTTCATAAGTAAAATAAATGGGCAACGGTTTATAGGAGCGATGGCTTCAGATGGGGCTTTTGGGAAGGGGATTACCCTCTTTTGGCAATCCTTTGCCAACAAAAGCAAATTGTTCACCAAGGAAACGCAATCAGACATGTTCGAAAGCCAATTGTTCATGAAAGAAATGCTCTCAAGCATGTTCGAAAGCGATTTGTTGGCAAAGGAAATGCAATCATTCATGAACAAAAACAAATTGTTCACCAAAGAAATACAATCATACATGAACAAAAGCAAATTGTTGGCAAAGGATTGCTACCGAGGGGTGAGCCTCTGGAATGATAGTAAGAAAAATGACTACATATATAGGTACGGCAATAACCTATGCAATTGAGACTTGGTTATTCCAGCTTCAGCTATACTGGTGAAGCGTCAATTTTTAATGTAAGCCTTAAAGGCGACGGAGTAATACCCTATCTTTCTTTTTCGTTGGGATATGCTTTTTAGTATCAAAATAGATTATTTCAATATATTACCTGTCTCTCACACCAACCCGTCAATTGTCTTTGCCAACTGATAGTCTAGGTCGGTTACTACACTGCCTGCATCGTGCGTGCACAGCCAAATCTGCACTTTGTTATAGCTATTTATCCATAGTGGATGATGCTGCAACTGCTCCGCTGCTGTCGCCACTTTGGTCATGAAGGCAAAGGCCTCCAAAAAGTTTGTAAACACAAATTCTTTGTATAACTGATTGTTTTGTATTGTCCACATAGCCTTTTATTTGCGTGTAATTTATTTTTTCTGGAAAGAAACGTTTTCTTCTTTTTGAACATCTAATAAAAGAGTTTGTTTATAGTTTCATACATTGCCCACTTATAAATTTCATAAATGAAGTATTTATTGCTGTTAGTTGGTTTCGGGTGGTCGGGCATTTTGTTGGCACAAGAAAAAATATCAGTGGGTTTTCAAGGTGGAATCAATGCACCGGGACTTGTAGTAAGAAGTGCAAACCCTGTGGTGGATGGATATAAAACTAAGCTGTCTGCTTACTTTGGATTGATGGCTGAAGAAGGGCTAAGCAAGAAGTGGTCGTTGGTGGAAGAGATAGATTATGCCAACATGACCATCACAAAAAGTGGGGCTCAGGTGATTCCGCGGAGTGCGTATGACAATTTGAACCTGGAAAATGTATCTTCCTACCCACATTTGTATGCCACTTTTGATAGTAAGATTCAAACAAAATATATTGAGCTTCCTGTTATGCTGAAATATTCTGTGTATGAAGACGAACAAGTGAGTTTTTATGTGAATGGAGGGCCTTTTGCGGGCATTATGTTTTATGGTAATGCTACTACGCAGGGACTTTCTGGGGTATACAAAAATCCAGCACACTCCGGTCAGCCATTGTTTACAATCTCCTTCAATCAAAATCAAAACCTGATTGATTGGTTTCATCCACTCAACTTTGGTGTGAAACTGGGTGCGGGGCTTACTGTAAAAGGAGACGCCGGAGATTTTTTTGTAAATTTAAACAGTAGTTTGGGTCTGATGAATATAGAGGAGAGTACGGGAGATGGTGCCAGTAAAACAAAGTCGTTGGTGTTGGCAGTTGGCTATTTGTTTCATCTTAGTAAATAATGAAGGGATTAGACTCATATTACCTGTGGCATTGTCAGTTTACCGATAAATTGAATAAAGCAACAGTTCATTAACAAAGAATAGTTCTTTTGGCATTGGGTTTGATAATTTTATTTTATAACAAAAGATACTTAAATTTTTTCTCATAAGCAGTTAGTTTTGGTTGCGGCTCCGATGTTTATCGGGGCCAATTTTTTTTAATCAATGAGACTCAGGGAGCCGATTACTGTCATTTGTTCGGATATAAATGACTTTTTTACATCATTATCAACAGATTGTGGTCTATTAACTGACTAAATAACTTTTTTATTTGGAATATAACGGCGCATTACTATACATTTGCAGCCGAAGAGAAAATGAAGGGAACTATTGCGGTTCCCTTCTTCTTTATACCTATGGCAGTAGATACTTTAAAAAAGATAGAAGATTGGATTCAAGAAATCCTGGCAGATTACCCAGATTTGTTCTTGGTAGAAGCGAAGATTAAGCCCACAAACAACATCAAGATTTTTATTGATGGAGACAATGGCTTCCCGATAGATTTGTGTGTGCGTGTAAATAGAAAGTTGTACAAGTTGATTGAAGAAGCAGCCATTTACACAGAAGGAGATTTCTCTTTGGAAGTATCAAGTCCGGGCATCACAGAACCATTGAAACTGCAAAGGCAATATGCAAAGAATGTAGGAAGGGATGTAGAAGTGACCTTTAAGGATGGCACCGTGAAGGAAGGCACTTTGGAAGCGATAGCAGAGGAAGATATTATTCTGGCATACACAGAAGGGAAAGGTAAAAAGGCGGTACAACAGAAATTGGTAATACCAATGTCGAATATAAAAACAACAATAGTTCAAATTAAATTTTAAGAGATTTAAAGTTTCTAGGTTATGGCAAGTATAAACTTAATTGATGCATTTCAGGATTTTAAAGACGCGGAGAACTTAGATCGTCCCACGATGATGAAAGTGGTAGAAGACGTGTTTAAGACATTGCTACGTAAGAAGTATGGTAGCGATGAAAACTTCGACGTAATTGTAAATGCGGAGAAGGGGGATTTGGAAATAATCCGCCGTCGTATGATTGTAGAAGATGGAGACGTGATGGATCCTAATGAAGAAGTTGCGTATTCGGAAGCAATCAAGATAGAACCCGATTTTGAAGTGGGTGAAGAATTGTATCAAGAAGTAGACATGCTAGACTTTGGTCGTCGTGCGATACTTGCAGCAAAACAAACCTTGGCAAGCCGTATCGGTGACTTGAAGAAGAATGCTTTGGTTAAGAAATACGAGGACAGAATTGGGGAGATTATATCTGCCGAAGTATATCAGGTATGGAAAAAAGAAGTGTTGTTGTTGGATGATGAAGGCAATGAGTTGATTCTTCCTAAGTCTGAACAGATTCCAAGTGACTTCTTCAAGAAGGGCGAGAATGCACGGGCAGTTATTGAACGTGTAGATTTAAAGAATAATAATCCTGTTATCATCTTATCAAGGACAAGTCCTAACTTCTTAGCTAAGTTGTTGGAGATAGAAGTTCCTGAAATATTTGATGGCTTGATTGTGATCAAGAAAATTGTGCGCGAACCTGGCGAAAGAGCAAAGGTTGCGGTAGAAAGCTATGATGACAGGATTGATCCAGTAGGAGCTTGTGTGGGGATGAAGGGTAGTCGTATTCACGGAATTGTACGTGAGTTGAAAAATGAAAATATTGACGTTATCAATTATACAAACAATGTTCAACTATTGATTCAGCGTTCATTGACGCCTGCTAAAATCAGCTTCATGCGTATTGATGAAGAAAAGAAACAAGTAGATGCGTACCTGAAAGCAGATCAGGTATCTCTTGCAATTGGACGCAGGGGGGTAAATATCAAGTTGGCTTGCGAGTTGACAGGTTATGAAATTGATGCTTTTAGAGAAGATGAAGAGCAAGTAAATGAATTTGATATAGATTTGGACGAATTTACAGACGAAATTGAATCATGGGTTATTGACGAATTTAAGCGTGTAGGTTGTGACACCGCACGAAGCGTTCTGGCTTTGACACCAAGTGAATTGGAAAGAAGAACGGACCTTGAAAAGGAGACAATTGCTGACGTAATCAAGATTCTGAAGGAAGAGTTTGAAAGAGAAGAAGAATAAGTAATCGGATTTTGAAAGATTTAGGGTTACTTTGTGCTTGCTAAGAGAATTAAAACTTAGCAAAATATTACATAAATTTAGAGTTTAACAACAAAATACAAAATGGCTATGATGTTTTAATAATTTATAGCCATAGGATTAAATAGCACTGAATGTCAGAACTGAAGTTACCGAGGTTATTAGCTGCAGCTAAAGAGTTTAATGTGGGGGCAGATACCATCACAGACTTTTTGGCCAAAAAAGGGTTTCATAAAGATGATTTGAAACCTACGGCAAAGCTTACCGAGCCTATGTATTATGCGTTGCAAGCTGAATTTCAAGGTGACAAGCAAGCAAAAGGCAAAGCTGATCTGGTAGAGATACCTAAAAATCAGCATAGTGATCGCAAAAGAAGAGACGAAGAAGAAATAACCTTCAGAAGGGACGACAGGAAGTTCCCTCAAAAAGAAGAACCTAAACCAGTTGAGCAAGCTCCGGTTGTTGTGCAGCCTGTTGCACCACCTGCCCCGATTGCACCACCTGCCCCAGTTCCTGAAGTAGTTACTCCAACAAAACCTTCTGAAGCTATCAAGGCAGAAGATGTGTTTAAAATACCATCAAAAGAAGAGGTGTCTGAGCCTACGGCAGCACCTGTGGAAGTAGCAGATACTAATAATGGCATTGTAAAAATAGAGGCTCCCGAACTAGAAGGGCCTAAGATATTGACTAAGATTGACCTTTCGGCTATCGATTCGTCCACAAGACCTAAAAAGGCAGAACCTAGAAAACAAGAACCTGAAACTATTGTAAAAGAGACAATAGCACAAGAAATAAAACCTACACTTCCGGTTACCGAACATATCCCATCTGTAGTACCACCTGTTGTTGAGAAAGTGGAAGAGGTGAAAGTGGCTCCTCGAAAAGAAGAACCAGTTGTTTTTGCACCTGTTCCCGCAATTGAGATTGAGTCTGTACCTGCTGCAAATGAAGGTGTTGTAATTGAAAACATTCAGGCTGAGATTATAACTGGTCCTAAGATATTGGGTAAGATTGAATTGCCTATTGATAGTGATACCAGACCTAAGCCAAGCAGTGCTGAAGATAGAAAGCTAAGAAAGAGAATACCTGTTGACAATAGAAAAGTAGGTGGTGGTCATCATCATCCCGGTGGACATCATCCTGGTGGGCAAGGTAACTTCCAAAACAGGGGACCTCAACAAGGTTCTGGTGGTGGATTTAATAGAGACAACCACAACCGTCCTGTTCAACCACCGCCATCAGGGCCAGGGGTTGGTACAAACAGACCTGTAGTTGCTGCAAATAATAATAACAATCGTGGTGGTGGCGGATTTAACCGTGATAACCGTCCAGGCGGAGGCGGTTTTAACAGAGCCGGAGGTCCGGGAGGAAACAGATCATCTAACCGTAGGGATGATAAGGAAATTGACGCAAAAGAAATTCAAGATAAGATAAAAGAAACACAAGCCAAGCTGGCTGGTGGAGGCGGTAGAGGAAAGAGCCTGAAAGCAAAGTATCGTCGTGCAAAGCGTGATGAAGCTGCAGAAGCAATGAATGACATGGAGGGCGATGACAACAAGCTACAGGTTACTGAATTTGTAACCGTGAGTGAGTTGGCAAACCTGATGGACGTGAGCTTTGCAGAGGTGATTGGAAAGTGTATGGGGCTTGGAATCATGGTGAGCATCAACCAGCGTCTGGATGCAGAAGTAATAGAGTTGGTAGCTAGTGAGTTTAACTACGAAGTTGAGTTTATTGGAGTGGATGATATTGATGAAATGGATGAGGATGAGGAAGAAGAAGATTTGGCTGATTCCGAAACACGTCCACCTATTGTGACCATCATGGGGCACGTGGATCATGGTAAGACATCATTGCTGGATTATATCCGTAGTGCAAATGTGGTTGCAGGTGAAGCCGGTGGTATCACCCAGCACATTGGAGCTTATGAAGTTACATTACCTGATGGAAAAGCAATTACCTTCTTGGATACACCTGGTCACGAAGCCTTTACAGCCATGCGTGCTAGAGGTGCCAAGATTACGGATATTGCAGTTATTGTTGTTGCAGCGGATGATGCGGTGATGCCTCAAACAAGGGAAGCAATCAGTCATGCTCAGGCAGCTGGTGTGCCAATGATCTTTGCTGTGAATAAAATGGATAAAGACGGTGCTAACCCTCAAAAGATTTATGAGCAATTGGCTGGTATGAATATCTTGGTAGAAAGCTGGGGTGGTAAATACCAAAGTCAGGAATTAGCAGCTAAGAAAGGATTGAATGTAGATTTATTACTTGAAAAGATATTATTAGAAGCTGAATTATTGGATGTAAAAGCCAATCCTAAGCGAGAAGCTACTGGCTCTATCATTGAAGCGTCCCTTGATAAAGGACGTGGTTATGTAGCAACTATACTTGTTCAGAATGGAACATTACGCCAAGGTGATCTGATGGTTTCTGGTCAGTATTATGGTCGTGTAAAAGCCATGTTCAATGAAAGAAACCAACGTGTAACTGAAGCGCCACCTTCAACACCGGTCGTAATATTAGGTTTGAATGGAGCGCCACAGGCGGGTGAGAAGTTCAAGATTTATACAGAGGAAAGCGAAGCAAAAGAAATTGCAACCAAGAGAGCACAAATTTCTCGTGAGCAAGGTCTACGTGCAAGGAAACACATTACACTTGATGAAATTGGTCGTCGTCTGGCATTGGGTAACTTTAAGGAATTGAACATTATCATCAAGGGTGATGTGGATGGTTCGGTTGAGGCTTTGAGTGATTCATTACAGAAATTATCTAACCAGGAAATTGCCATTCGTGTTGTACACAAGGCGGTTGGTCAGATTTCTGAAAGTGATGTCTTGTTAGCTGCCGCATCAGATGCAATCATCGTAGGTTTCAACGTTCGTCCTTCTTCTCAAGCTAATAAGTTAGCTGAAAATGAAGGTGTTCAGGTTAAAATGTATTCTATCATCTATACCGCTATCGATGAAATCAGAAGTGCGATGGAAGGTATGCTTGAGCCTAAGGTTGAGGAGAAAGAAGTTGCCACTGTTGAGGTTAAGGAAGTATACAAATTTGATAAGGCAACTGTTGCAGGTTGTTATGTTCAGGAAGGCAAAATCAAGCGTGACCACAAGATTCGTGTGTTCCGCGATGGTATCCTCGTTTACCCTCGTCAGGAAGGTGGATTTGCTGAGTTGGGCAGCTTGAAACGCTTCAAGGATGATATGAAGGAAGTAAACAATGGCTATGAGTGCGGTCTGACTGTTAAGGGCTTCAGTGACCTAGCAGTAAGTGATAGCATCATTGCTTATGAAGAAGAAGAAGTGAAGCGTACTTTGTAAAAATTAAAGAAGCAGTACTGCTTTTAATTGATATCGATAAGGTCTGGACTATTAGTTCAGGCCTTATTTTTTGCTTTATTCTATCCCAAAACAAACCTTCTTACCCTGTTTCTTGATTGGCAATCCCTTGTATGCCTTAAATATTTCGGTGAATGAAGATATTTATTACTTAGCCTGTAGTAACATAGACGTTACTTTGCATTCAAATGAAATATGCACTCACACTTATCGTAGTTTTTTGTTGCCTTCAGTCATTTGCACAAGGTGATTTTATATTGCTTCGCAAGGATAATGTTGTCATTCAATCTTACTTCAAAGACAGTTACCTGAAATGTCAGCTCAATAATGGTCAATGGATTGAAGGACGTATCAAGCAGATAAAAGCCGATTCTTTGTTTCTGGAACAGATACAAGTGCGTCAGGTAGCAAGCATATTTGGCACGCCCATGCTCGATACATTGCGATATGGACTTGCAAAATTCTCCATCAAAGACATTCATACATTGCCCAAAAAGGAGCATGGCATCGCGATGGTAAACAATGGTTCGTTGTTTATGGTGGGAGCAGGAGGGTATATCGTGTTGAATATTATCAATGGACTCACGCAGCCCAATCAGTCGGTTACTTCCAATCAGAACCTACTTAACCTTGGCATTGCAGCGGGTGTTTTTATGTTTGGTGAAATCCTGCATTGGACGCATCGTGACTATATTACCATAGGAAAAAAATATCAACTTTATTCCACTGCAACCGTTCCTAGCAAATAGTCCTTTTATTTGCAGTATGGGCAGTGCAAGCAAATCTAAATCTACGAGCAAAAAATCTACTTTGTTAAGCAGAATATGGCGGTTTACCAAGCGTCTGTTTCTGATTATGTTCATCTCTTCTTTGTTGTATGTCATCATCTGCCGTTGGGTGATGCCTCCTATTACCCTCACTCAAATAGATAATGGCATTAGTTATGGACTGAAAAGGGATTATGTGGCTAGGGTAAACATTTCTCCCAATGCTCGGCTTGCAGCAATTGCCAGTGAGGATCAGCTTTTTCCAGATCATTATGGGTTTGATTTTCAAGCGATAGAAAAAAGCTTTTCCCAAAAGAAACATAAGAAAAAGAAGCTACCATTGGGTGCTGCTGCAAGTACAATCAGTCAGCAGACTGCCAAGAATGTTTTCTTATGGCAAGGTGGAGGCATCTGGAAGTATATACGAAAAGTACCGGAAGCCTACTTTACGGTTTTGATAGAACTGATATGGGGAAAGAAACGGATATTGGATGTGTACCTGAACACAATTGAAATGGGGTCAGGTATATTTGGGATAGAAGCAGCTAGCCAAGCCTATTTTAATAAGCCAGCCAAAGACTTGACCAGGCAACAAGCTGCGATGATTATTGCTTGTTTGCCTAATCCTAAAAAGTTTACGGTAGTACCCGAAAGTGGAAGGGTAGCGTGGCGATACCCGCAGATTTTGCGAGAGATGCACAACATTGAGGATGATGAAGATGTGCAGAAATTGGTGATGCCATAGGTAGCTTTTGTCGCATCCGAGACTTCGGATGCGACAAAAGGTATCTCGGATACGACATCCTAGACCTCGGATGCGGTAAAAGGTGTCTCGGATACGGCATCCGAGACTTCGGATGCAACAAAAGGTGTCTCGGATACGACGTCCGAGACCTCGGATGCGACAAAAGGTATCTCGGATACGACATCCGAGACCTCGGATAGAACCTATTAAACCTAAAAAACAACATCTAGTCAACTGAATATGAAAAAATACATCCTGCCTTTACTCCTTAGTTCCCTGTTTATGGTGATGAAGCTATCGGCACAAACTACCTTTTGTAATCCGATGAATCTGAGTTATCGCTTCCGTCCTGACACGCCCTCGCGCAGGGAAGCTGCCGACCCGATGATTGTTTTATTTCAGAATAAATACTTTCTTTTTGCCTCAAAATCCGGAGGTTATTGGGTGTCTGATGAGATGAAGGACTGGAAATTGATTACCAATCAAACCCTGCCTTGGGAAGATTATGCCCCCACCGTTGTAGCTATTGATGACGCGCTTTATTTTCTGGCTTCGGGTGGAAAGAAAATCTATAAATCAACTGACCCCATCAAAGGAATTTGGGAACATGTTGGGGAAATTGATAGTAGCGTTATTGACCCTTGTTTGTTTTTGGATGATGATAGGAAATTGTATCTCTATTATGGATGTTCTAACAAGACGCCCACCAAAGTGGTGGAACTAGATAGGAATAACCGGTTTCATTTTAAGGGAACCTCTGTTGCCTTGATTTATGCCGACAAGGAAAATCATGGGTTTGAAAGGGGCGGCGACAACAATACAGGCGCTGCAAACCCTTGGATTGAAGGCACATGGATGACTAAACACAACGGAAAATATTACTTGCAATATGCCGCTCCGGGAACACAATGCAAGAGTTATTGTGATGGTGTTTATGTCTCAGATAAACCTTTGGGACCCTATAGCTTTCAATCATCCAATCCTTTTTCCTACAAACCACAAGGGTTCATTGCAGGTGCAGGACATAGTGGGACCTTTCAGGATAAGTTTGGCAACTATTGGCATATTGCCACCATGACCATCAGTAAGAAGCACGTTTTCGAAAGGCGTTTGGGCTTGTTTCCGACCACTTTTGATGCGGATGGCACCATGCGCACTCACACAGGTTTTGGAGATTACCCTTTTCTCTTTCCAACTAAAAAAGAAAGTAATCCAGAAAGTTTCTTTAAGGGATGGATGTTGCTTTCCTATAATAAGCCTGTCACCGTTTCCTCTACTTTAGATTCCATCAAATTAAAACCCGAATACGCCGTGGACGAAGAAATTCGCGATTGGTGGAGTGCGAAGACAGGAGACAAGGGTGAATGGATTGCGGTCGATTTGCAAGAAAAGCCTACCATCAATGCCATTCAAATAAACTTTGCAGATGTAGATACCAAGACTTTGGGAAGACCTACGGTACAAAAAGGGTATCAATATTTGATTGAATCTAGCGACGATAAGCAAACCTGGAAGACAGTAATTGATAAATCGACTAGCAATGAAGACTTACCCCATCCCTATTTTGAATTGACTAAACCAATCAAGGCACGATTTATCCGTGTAATGAATGTGAATACCCCCGATGGGAAGTTTGCTATTTCTGGATTGCGGGTATTTGGAAGAAATACAAATATTGATTGTTTTGATATAGTTAAGGAGTTTGAAGTTAAAAGAGATGAAAAAGATGGGTGTGTGGTAAAATTAAGTTGGGATAAGGTTGCTGCGGCAACAGGATACAACATCCGATATGGCATTGCGAAAGACAAGTTATACCTTAACTATATGGTCTATGACAAAACCGAAGCAACCATCCGCTCATTGGTTAAAGACACTCATTATTGGTTTGCAATAGATGTATTTGGGGAGAATGGGGTAGTGAAAAGTAAATATAAGGCTGAGTAATCCGCTACATCCCCGGTTTTCGGGCTTAAAACACACGATTAACAACCCTTTGATTGCTGTTAATCGTACACTTGAGTGTTTAATGCTATTGAACTAACTGCACTAGAACATTTCCCCCTTTTGTATTGAAAAAACGATTGATATCCTTCTTTATCGTCAAGAAAAATGAATTTCGAAGGGAAAAGTCTTTCATTTCCTGGAACAAACTTTTTTTAAACTGAAAAGATTAACAAAAACATGAGCCTTATAAATCAATCTCATTCAAATTGGTAATAAACTATTTTACATTGTTCTCGGAAAATATTTCTAAAATCGCAGGAAGCGTTTTTATATGTTCAGGTATCTTTGATAACGATTGCATTCCCACTAAGGGAACTATTTTTTAACAACAAAAAATGATTGTCATGGAAGAAACACTTGTAAACAACATCCCCAACCAACCTAGATGGTGGGCCATTTTAAGAATGTTACTAGGATTGATTCTTTTCTGGAAAGGCCTATTTTTCCTTCAAAACTTTGTCTATTTCGAGCAACTTGCACAAAACAGTAAGCTCAGCATCTTTAGAAGCTACGAAACCGAAGTGGCACTAGCCATCACTTATCTCTCGCTATTGGGAGGACTATTTATTACTGTAGGATTGTTTACCAGATGGGCTTGCGCTATTCAAATCCCCATTCTGCTTGGTGCTGTATTTTTTGTAAATCTCAATACAGGCAGGGGCGTTCAAGACTCTGAGTTCGTACTTTCTGTTCTGGTACTTACATTATTATTCATCTTTACCTTGTTTGGAAGTGGCATTATATCGGCTGATGAGTACTTTAAAAGCTATATAAAAGCGGCAACAGAAAAAGGACATACCGACAAGATATTCGAAGCGTCGATGTAGCATTCAATAGACTAAAAGAGAACTAAAAAGGGATTGCAGTAAATGTATTTTTTACTGTAACCCCTTTTTGTTTTAGATAATAAAGCAGTTAAGTAATTTATTAATGATTTGTGCAGCTTTTGGTAAGCTTGAGGTTATAATAATGAGCCAAAAGGATAAAAAAAACGGCGGGAGGCAATAGATATAACTCCCATTGATGCCAGATTTGTTTGGCTAATAAGAAGCAGATACCAATACTGAAAAGCAAGATAGGAAGCACCCGATGGTGATGTTTGGCATATCCGTGACGTAAAGCAAACGTACCCACTACAAAAGCAAGCGCAATCATACCATACTCAAACGCAAAATTGTGAATGATGTTGACACCAAACAAAGGCAGACTTGTAAGAAATAGAGGGAGTAGCGCGCAGTGGATAGCACAGGCAATTGAAGTAGTAATACCAAGCGCATCCCAATTTATTTTTAATCGCATCGGACAGCAAATATAGATACCTGCAACTTTGTTGCAAAATATTTGTTTCTTTAAAACGAACAAAATAGGTTCAAGTACACGAGAACATTGTCAAAAGACGAATTAATATCCGTTGCAACAAGTTAACTTTGCACCCAATTACATCATAAATGACTAAGAAAATTTTTATATACGTCAGCTTTTTCATCGTGCTGGTTATCAGTTTCTGGTTCTTTCTTTTTAAAGGTACCGACGCCTGGAAAACGCAATTGCCCGTGTTGAGTTATGTAAAGCCCTTTTCCTTTAAAAATCAGGACAATATTGCCTTTACTGATAGAGATATGTTGGGTAAAGTGGCGGTTGTGGAATATTTTTTTACTACTTGCAAAGGCATATGCCCTCGAATGAACACCAATATGCACACCATCTACGATCAGTTTAAGGACGAACCAAATTTTATTATCTTATCGCATAGTTGCGATCCCGAAACGGATAGTGTACCAAGGATGAAACATTATGCTGACAGCCTGAAAGTAGATACCAGAAAATGGATATTCCTTACTGGCAGAAAAGATAGTCTGTACTATCAGGCACGTAACAGTTATCTGCTGGATGACCCTAAGAACTCATTGGAAAAGATAGAAGATCAGTTTATTCATACCCAGTTCTTTGCCTTGGTAGATAAAGACGGACAAGTACGTGGTCAGATATATGATGGACTGAAAAAAGACGAACTGGACAGACTGAAAGATGATATTGCTATTTTATTGAAAGAAAAAAGCAAGAACGGGAATTTTGTAAATGGAATATTTAATCAATAAGACTTAAGAGAGATAGTAGATATTAGATAGTGGATATTAGTTTTAACCCGTATTTCTATCTATTAAGCAATTCAAGAGTTAATATCTACTATCTAATAACTAATATCTAAAAAAATGCACTCCACCGAGATATTAAAACACAACGGACTAAGCATAACAGAAAGCAGGAAGCAGATACTAGAGTTATTTCATGCCAGTAAAGGGGCATTGGCTCATGCTGATATAGAGAAACGTTCTTCCGCCTCTTTCGATAGGGTAACCATCTATCGTACACTACAGACATTCGTAGAAAAAGGCATTATTCATACCATCCCTACGGTGGATAATAGTGTACTCTATGCCCTCTGTAAAGATGATTGCAAAGCAGGACATCACCACGACAATCACGTGCATTTTATCTGTGACATTTGTAGTACAACGTATTGCCTTGACAATGTATCTATCCCCAATGTTTCCCTCCCAGAAGGCTTCATCCAGAAGCAATCTGATGTCGTAATAAGTGGCATATGCAAAAATTGCAGATAGGTTACCACAAATCCCCCTATATTTATTGTCTGAAGCATTAAAAAACAATTATTTACACTTCATTTCGTTGTATATAATTTATTGCAATAAATTGATTGATTAAACACAGCTTTCTAGAATATGATGAGTGCAGAACATCAACGCCTTTCCGTAAATGAACGAAAAAATATACCGTTAGAGCAATGGGGTCCCTATTTGAGCGAGCGGCAATGGGGTACAGTGCGAGAAGATTATGGACCACACGGAGATGCCTGGAATTATTTCCCACACGACCATGCACCAAGCAGGGTTTATCGTTGGGGGGAAGATGGATTGGCTGGTATTACAGATTATTTTCAGAACTTATGCTTTGCCATCGCTTTGTGGAATGGTAAAGACCCAATACTAAAAGAACGTCTTTTTGGGCTTGCCAACGGAGAAGGGAATCATGGTGAGGACGTAAAAGAGTTGTATTATTACTTGGATAATGTGCCAACTCACTATTACATGGAATACTTGTATAAGTATCCACAACAGGCATTCCCTTATGATAAACTGGTTCATGGTAACAAAGCAAGGGGCAAACACGAGCCAGAATATGAAATACTGGATACAGGCGTATTCAACAATAATGAATACTTTGATGTAAAAGTGACTTATGCCAAACAAAGCTCTCAAGACATTTTCATAAAGATAGACATTACCAATAAGTTCAAGGAAGCAGCACCAATAACTGTTTTGCCCACACTTTGGTTTTATAACAGATGGAAAAATGGGAGTGACGAAAAGAAAGGAAAGATAACATCGCTCGGCAAAACCTCAGTGATTGCAGAGCAGGAAAGATTGGGGAGTTATTATTTTTATTTCCAAAAGGCAGATGATGCATTGTTTACAGACAATGAAACCAATAAACAAAAGATAATGGGCATTCCCAATGAGACCCCTTTTGTAAAAGATGCGTTTCATTCGGCTATCATTCACGGGCAACATACACAAGCACTGCGTGATAGAAAAACGGGGACTAAATTCTCCCCTGTTTACAACTACACTATCGAAGGCGGGGCTACAAAAACAATTTATTGCCGGCTAAGTAGCAAACCTCACGATAATCCTTTTGGTGGAGGCATTGCATCTGTATTTACAAATAGAAAACAGCAGGCAGATGACTTCTATACTTCTTTGCTCCATCCAGATACCCCAAAGGATTTACTGAACATACAACGTCAGGCTTTTGCGGGATTATTATGGAGCAAACAATACTATCATTACGATGTAGAGCGTTGGTTATCAACAAGTGATGGCATCTCTCCCGTTAATGATGGAAAAAAGTATGGTCGAAACAGTGACTGGAAACACTTGAAAAATCAGGATATTATTCTAATGCCCGATAAATGGGAATATCCCTGGTATGCCGCTTGGGATCTGGCTTTCCACTGTATTCCAATGGCTATGATTGATGTAACTTTTGCAAAGCATCAACTGATACTCATCATGCGTGAGTGGTATATGAAACCCGATGGCCAGTTACCTGCTTACGAATGGAATTTTGGCGATGTAAATCCGCCAGTACACGCTTGGGCAGCATTGCAGGTATATAAAATTGAGAAAGAAAACACAGGCAAAGGCGACTTAACTTTCTTGAAGCGTATCTTTCAGAAACTGATCATCAACTTTACCTGGTGGATTAACAGAAAAGACGAAAAAGGAAACAATATCTTCCAAGGTGGGTTCTTAGGATTGGATAATATTGGCGTTTTCGACAGGAGTTATGGCATTGCCGCACACATGCAACTAGAACAGGCAGATGGAACTAGCTGGATGGGGAAATATGCCTTGAATATGATGGATATTGCTTTGGAAATTGCTGTAAATGATGTTGCCTTTGAAGATACAGCCACTAAGTTTTTTGAACACTTCGTGTTGATTGCCGAAGCAATGAACGAACACATCTTATGGAATAAAGAAGACCAGTTTTTTTATGATACACTGAGTATTAAAGGTGGCGAAACCATACCATTAAAAACACAATCAATTGTTGGGCTGACGCCTTTGTTGGCGGTATCTGTAATAGAAAAAAGTACTTTAAATAAACTTACAGACTTTAAACGCCGCATCGGCTGGTTTGAAAACTATCGTAAGAAGAATAATCGCTTCTGGCCTAATGAAGAAAGAAGCGATAGCGATAAAATATTATTGTCCTTAGTACCTAGAGAAAGGTTGATTGCTTTACTGAAAAGAATGTTGAACGAAGAAGAATTTCTTTCTGAAGGAGGCATCCGTGCATTGTCTAAATACCACGAGAAAAACCCTTACTCTGTCACCTTGGATGGTAAGCTATATACCATCGGCTATGATCCCGGGGATTCTACTTCCAATCTGTTTGGTGGTAATTCCAACTGGCGTGGTCCGGTGTGGATACCAATCAACTACTTGTTCATTCGTTCTATAAGAAAGTATGCTAGCTTTTATGAAGATACTTTATTGGTAGAATGTCCTACGGGTTCTGGTAATATGATGAACCTGGAACAAGTAGCCGATGAGCTGACCAATAGGGTAATCAGTATCTTTCAAAAAGATGAGGAAGGAATGCGTCGCTCCAATGCCGAGTACAACAAATTCTATCAACAACCCGGCAATGAAGACCTCGTTTTGTTCTTTGAATACTTTCATGGAGATAGTGGCAAAGGTTTAGGTGCAAGTCATCAAACAGGCTGGACGGCAGTGGTTGCAGATTTAATCAATCAGATGAATCGCAAGAAGCCAAAGCCTGAAAAAGTTCCGATTAAAGTAGATGACGAGGAGGAAGAATAGGGAGTTGTACGTTTTAAGTTATTCGTTGTACGTTAGGTAGGACGTCCAACGTATAACTTAAAACGTATTACTATTATATCTTAAAACTCATCCGATGATAGGGTGTAAATCCGTATTGTTCTATGGCATTTCTATGGATTAAAGTACCATAGCCCTTGTTTTGGTTCCAGCTATACATAGGAAATTGCTCATGTAATTGCTTCATATACGCATCCCGATAAGTTTTAGCAAGGATACTCGCTGCTGCAATGTTTGCATACTTTCCATCCCCTTTGATGATGCAGTTGTGCGGAATAAACGGATAGCTCGTGAACCGATTCCCATCAATTGACAATAGTTCGGGAACAATAGTTAGCTTCTCAATTGCCAGATGCATCGCCTTGAAAGATGCTTTCAGAATATTAATGCGATCAATCTCCTCATTATCCACCATCGCAACACCAAAGCTTAGAGCATTCTCTTCAATATAGTTTCTCAATAAGTCCCTTTCCTTTTCCTTCACTTGCTTACTATCATTCAGCAGTGGGTGGTAAAAGTCTGTTGGTAATATAACTGCCGCAGCAAATACAGGCCCTGCATAACATCCCCTGCCAGCTTCGTCACAACCGGCTTCTATTAATTTTGTTTGATATGAATTAATGAGAAAGGGCATACTATTACTTGTTTCACTCTACAAAAAAAGCAGCTACCATATCGGTAAGCTGCTTTTTATATGACTAATTAGATGTTTATTGTATCGTTTTCCAAACAGCGTCATTCACTTTCACAGGATACTTCTTCTTCAAAGTAGCCAACCACTCTTCTTCCAGCTTTTGTTGATAGTCATTGGTTGCAGCACCTTTTGCATCTTCAAAACTGCGTTGTTCCTTTTGTGGATACGATTTTACAATATAGACAAAGCTATACCCATCATCATTTGTATTTTTCTCAGGTACACTTTCAAAGCCTTCTTTGTTGTCAATATGTTGCTTCACTGGCAATTGAGAAACTTCATATCTGCTACTGTCCACGGTCACATTAGCACCATAACTATCAGCAATCCTGCGCCAGTCTTGAGGAGTAGCTTTAATTCTGGAAGCAATTTCTATCGCCGCCTCTTTTGTTTTTGCATTCACCAAGATACCACTCAAGCTTTCCCTCCATTGATACTTCTCTTTATTCTTCTCATAAAAAGCTTTCAACTCTTCAGGGCTCGAGCTCGATTTACCCCAAACATGTTTATCCATTGCGGCAAACAATACATTCGCCTCATCAAACTCTTTACACTGATCCTGCATTGCTTTACTATATAATTCAAGGTTGTCGGTATAATATTGTGTGCAAGAAGTATTTACAAACTCTTTTAAACTAGCACTGTAATCTGGCAACATCTTAGTTAACTTGGCAGAAATATATACGGCCCAATCTGCTGCGTAAATCTTCTTCTTCTCAAACGAAAACAACAAAGTAGTATCTGATATTTCCTTGATGCCGTTGGTTATATGGTGCATGATGTTACTGTCGGTATATTCCTTAAAAGCAGCTTGGTTATAAATTCCTGGTTTATATTTAGTAACCACCAACCACCTGTTCTCCAAGGCATTCTTTTTACAAGTCGCCAGACGCTCCTCTTTTTCTACCGTCTGCTTTATTTCTGCGTATGCATTGGCATCATTGATAGATGTAGGTGCAGGCTTTTTCTCCAGCAATTTAATGATGTGATAGCCAAAAGCAGTAGCAAAAGGCTTACTGATGTCACCCACATTCTTTAAGGCAAAGACTTCTTTTTCAAAATCAGCGTCATAATCGCCAACACTTACATCACCCACGACACCTCCATTTGCAGCAGTTTTATAATCATTGCTAAACTGCTGTACAGCTTTCTCAAAAGGTTCTCCTTTTTGCAATAAGTCATAGATACTATCGGCAAGAATGGAATATTCGTTTCTTTCATCCTTAGAAAATCCTTTAGGTGTAGCCAGTCTAAGCTGTGCAATCTTCCGCTTTCCAAAAGCAGGACGTTCGCCTAAATTCTTAAAGATGTGATACCCAAAGCTGCTTTTGTAGGGCTTAGAGTAAGTGCCTGGTTTCAGACTATATATTTCATTTTCAAAGGCATAACTCAATGTAAAAGCCGTGATATAGCCTATGTCGCCTTTTGTTCTTTTTGCCGAAGCATCAGTAGAGAAGTTGGCTGCTACCTCACCAAATGGTTTACCTTCTTGCAATGCTTTGTAAGCGGCGTTTATTTGCTTAAAAGCACTCGCAGTATCGCCGGCAGTCTTTACTTCTACAAATATCTGGGCCACATGAATGTCTTTCTCACTACGTTCCAATGCTTCATCGGTCAATCGCTTGATACCTACTTCTTCGTTGATGATGTTATCTGCAATCTGTCTCCTGAAGTTTCGTCCCTCTTCAACAAATGAAGGTTGCTTATCCAACTCTTCGTCATAACCAGCCTGAACCTTCAGTTTGTAGTTGATATACAAACCTAAATATTCATCCAAAGCCTTCCTTCTTTCTTCTTTCGTGGGAGGGTTCTTACTGAAAGCCGTTAAAAAATCTTTCTTACTGACCGACTTACTACCGTAAGAAAACAATGTCTGGCTAAACAAGGCATTAGCCACCAGCAACATGCTAACGAGGGTAATTTGATACTTCATAACTAAAACAGGAGTTGAAAAATATACAATTTAAAGTCTTATTTAGATTTAAGTTTCGCAGAGATGATGTCATTAAATTGCTCCAGACTCAACTGCTTAGCAATAATGCGTTTAGATTCATCCAACAAATACATTGTTGGTGTTTTGTACACATCATATAGCTGTCTATAGTTCGGAAGCCCAGCTTTCTGTTCATCATCACGGGCTTCCTTGGTTTGCGCAGTATAAATCCAACCTGCATCAAGGTTCTTTTCCCGTATAAACTTCTTTAGTTCTTGTGTTGTATTCTTGTCCGAACTCACGTTTACACTATATAATGTTACGCCCAGTCCTTTCCATCTTGCCTTGTACATAGAATCTATTCTAGGCAATTCTGCCTTGCAATGTCCGCAGGTAGGGTCCCAGAATACAACAAAAGTAAATTTACCGCCCAGCTTATACAAAGAAACAGTATTACCCAAAGTATCAGTCAGATCCAAAGGCGGTGCAGGATTACCCAATTGATTAGCCATCAGGCTATAGGCTCTCTCAACAATTGTTTTTCTACTAGCTGCATTCAAATAAGTAGTATCCCCTTTCGAATAAAAATCTTCGAACATCTTCACAAACACTTTATCCTGACCCATTATTTCGGGGTTAATGTATTTATTGGTGAACTTAGTCAACAGATAAGGATAAATCTCTTTTCCGGTACGGGCATACAACATAATGTATTTAATCTCCTTATAAATGCTGTCAGGGTCAGCAGATACCAAGGTCTTAAAGTAGTTATCCAACTTTGGTTCAAAGAAAGGCGTACGCAACAACCTGTCATCGTTAAACTCTACATCATCCCAAAAATGATCTTTCACGTAGTGATACGGATATAGCGAGTCAGCCTTGCCATTTACAACAGGTATCGCCGGATATTCGGGTTGTTTCATGGCATTCAACAGTGTACTCAACAACGAGCTAGGGTATTTCTTGGTAAGGCTATCCCTGTATTGTTGCAATGCTTTGTTCTCTTTTATAATTTCATTGCGCAGCTTCGACGAATCTGCTTTGGAAGTAGATTGTTTGAATTTATCACTTAAATCAGATAATAATTTCCCTTGCTTAATAGAGTATTCAGAATAAGTTTTGAATATATCATTTTCAAAAGACCCCTTTATGATAGGGTCTTCCCTTTTGGCGGTATCTGCCGAAATAGAGAAATGTTGTTTTTCGTCCATCAAAAACTCAAACAGGATGGCAAACTTAGGCGACACCACAAAGTAAATACCTTGTGTGTACTTTTTTGCAGGCTTAAAAACACCCTTGCTTTCATCATCCAGAAACACAGAATCCACCAAAGTTTTTCCTTTTCCATAGTAACTACCAATGTACACCCACGTTTTTGTGTAAGGCTTCAATGTAAGACTGATACTGGTGGGGCTAGTTTCACCACCATTTTTTGAAGCTGCAACCGACTTAGGTTTGTTTACTTGAGCGAAGGAGAGCGTGAAAATGGTAAATAATAAAATGATGCTAACGATATACTTCATTGTTGTTTGAGATAATTGGCCGTAAAAGTAAGTCTTTAGCGTGTAGTTCGATTTTCGTTAGGAAATTAAAAATATATATCAAAAAGTTAAAAGTGTTGCCAGACAATACCAATTGCTCACGGAGGATACCCAGTTTACACAAACTACTTTACACTCTTGGAAACATGCGCTGACCCATAGAGAACTATGTGCTGACCCATAGAGAACTATGTGCTGACCCATAGAGAACTATGTGTTGATCCATAGAGAACTATGTGCTGACCCATAGAGAACTATGTGCTGACCCATAGAGAACTATGTGCTGACCCATAGAGAACCATGTGCTGACCCATAGAGAACTATGTGCTGACCCATAGAGAACCATGCACTGACCCATAGAGAACCATGTGCTGACCCATAGTCGAGGATGCTCCGACCCATAGCCGAGGATGCTCCGACCCATAGTCGAGGATGCTCCGACCCATAGTCGAGGATGCTCTGACCCATAGCCGAGGATGCTCTGACCCATAGCCGAGGATGCTCCGACCCATAGCGGAGGATGCTCTGACCCATAGTCGAGGATGCTCTGACCCATAGCGGAGGATGTGCTGATCCATGCTGGAGTAATCATCTATGACACGAGAATAATGACGTTGAATGCTAGAATAACGGCGTAAAAAAGAGGGTTTGGTGGTTTTTTGTGGGATTGTAGGGTATTTATTCGTAATGATACAAAGGTTTGACAACTTTAGGGACGTTGTCAAATCTAATCGGGGCAGCTGTACACTAAGGAAGGTTTCGCTACCAGCGAAGTCTTCCTTTATTAAATCCGGTGCATCAAGGCTCAGACAAGCATCTAATCGCAATTAATTATCTATTCTATATTATTTCTTCATCAAATAAAATATATTAAACAATAAAAGTTTGCTGTATAGTTAAAAAGTATTTAATTGCATTCTCAAACTAATCGCTTTAACAAGCAGCTTTACCTAAAAAAATAATAATGAATACAATTAAACAATCTCTTGCCTGCATCCTATTTATTTGCTTGCTTATACTTGGTGCAGTTAAAGTAAGTGCACAAAACATCACAACTGTTGCGGGTACAGGCTACAAGGCCGGCACTGGCGATGGTGGTTATTCAGGAGATGGTCAACAGGCAACTGCTGCTAGACTAAGTTTTCCTACAGGTGTAACTTTTGATGCCTCTGGTAATTTTTACTTTGCTGATGCCAACAACAATGTTATCCGTAAAGTAAGCACTAATGGGGTTATTACAACTGTTGTTGGTAATGGCGTTAATGGTTACAGTGGAGATGGAGGGCAAGCCATAAATGCCGAACTTGATAACCCTGTCGATGTAGAGTTTGATGCTGCTGGCAATATGTATATAGCTGATTATTACAATCAGGTTATCCGAAAAGTGACTACCAGTACTGGTATCATTACAACAGTTGCTGGTAATGGATTTAATGCAGGTTATGACAATCAAGGTGGATACAGCGGTGATGGAGGACAAGCAAAAAATGCAGAATTGAATAATCCAGCATCAATAATATTTGATGCATTTGGAAACATTTATATTGGTGATTCTGGTAATGGTGCAATCAGAAAAGTTAATACAAATGGTATCATAACAACGGTAGCGGGTAATGGCAATGAGGGGTACAGCGGTGACAACGGAGCAGCAACTTCTGCAGAATTAAATTATGCGGAAGGAATGGTATTTGATGGCAATGGCAATTTGTATATTGCTGATTGGGGCAATAATGTAATAAGGAAAGTATCTACTAAAGGTATCATCACAACGGTAGTAACAGGATTGAATGGACCACAGGGCATCGTGTTTGATGCAGTTGGCAATATGTACATTTCCGAATGGAATACTGGTGAAATTAGTAAAGTAGACACAAAGGGCAATGTTACCACTATTGCAGGTACTGGGACACTTGGTTTTAACGGACTTAGCGGCGTTGGCACAAGTATAGCGCTGAATAACCCAGCTTTCATATCAATATATAATAACAATCTATACATTGCTGATCAAAACAATAACGTAATACGCAAACTTACTTTGCCAGCAATAAACACAGCCCCTACCTTCACAGGCGGTACAACGCTTACTGTTTGCCAGAATGCGGCAGCAACAAGCATCAATACATTATTGACAGTAAGTGACAAAGATAATAGCCAAACAGAGACATGGAGTGTAACAACAAACCCTACACACGGTGTATTGGGTGGTTTCAATGCGACTGCAGGTTCTGGAAGTACCGCTATCTCCCCAACGGGACTTACTTACACACCAACCAATGGTTACAGTGGTAGCGATCAATTTGTGATACAAGTAAGCGATGGCACTGCCACGGCAACCCAAACGGTGAATGTTACGGTGAATGGGCTTCCAACCATTACCTTGGGCAGCAACCCTACGGGCACTTATGGCACGGCAAGTTATAACCTCACTTATTCCGCCACCACCAACAGTCCCGATCAGTACAGTGTCGCATGGGATGCAGCCGCTAGTGCAGCAAACTTTACCGATGTAAGTGCCACCACTTTGCCAGCTTCCCCCATTGCGTTGTCTGCCCCACCGGCTACTGCGCTTGTGGGCACCTATACGGGTACGTTGACGGTTGCCAATTCTTTGACGGGCTGTTCATCTGCAGGGGCTTCCTTTGGGGTAACGGTCATCAACTCTGCACCAACTTTCAGGACTGTTGGCCCTGTTTTGCTGACTATGTGCCAGGATGCCGGTATCAAGAGTTTTAAATCTTCGCTAAACATCAACGATCTGGATGCAGGACAAACAGAGACCTGGTCGGTTGCTACTGCACCTGCACATGGAACGGTAGCAGGGTTTCCTTACAGCAAGCCAAGCGGTGCAGGTGGCAACATCACTGCAACGATACCTCCATCTCCTGCAAATGGTTACACGCCAACTGCTGGCTACAGCGGCACAGACCAGTTTGTGATGCAGGTAAGCGATGGCACAGGTGTGGCTTATCTAACCTTTAATGTAACCATAAACCCAACTACGGCCATCACCACACAACCAGTGTCGCCTACAATATGTGCCAATACAAGCACCACGCTTGGTTTGGTGGCGGCAGGGGCTAGCTTGGGCTACCAATGGAGCGTGAGCACCGATGGTGGTTCTAATTACACTGCATTGACCGATGCAGATATATACACGGGCTCCGCAACCAGTTCCCTGACTTTGTCTAACGTGCCTGCAAGCTATACAGGCTATAAATACAAATGTGCCGTAACGGGTACCTGTGGTTCTGCCAACAGCTTTGTGCGTACCGTAACCGTGACATCATTGCCGGCCATTGCTTCCAACCCTGTCAATAGCAGTATTTGCGTCGGCGGCAACACCAGCTTCAGTGGCACTGCCACAGGGGGCTTCTTGTCGTACAACTGGAAGTTGAGTACCGACGGTGGCAATACCTACCAATATATTTTTGATGGGGGCGTCTATAGCGGCACACAGACTGCCACCCTATCCATCACGGGCGCCACTGCTGCCATGAACGGATACCTGTATCAGTTGGTTGCCAGTAACTGCAATCCCCCGGCGGTCAGTACTGGCGCATTGTTGACGGTCAACAGTCCTACTACAGGCATTGAGACTGTATCCGCTTGCGGCAGTTATACATGGCATGGCACTACCTATACTTCAAGCACCAACACTCCAACCTTCGACAGCCTCAATGCGGCTGGTTGCGATAGCCTGACAACGTTGCATCTGACAATCAAGCAACCAACTACTGCCACCTTCACAACATCGGCTTGCGGCAGTTATACATGGCATGGAACAACTTATACGGCAAGCACCAACACACCAACCTTCGACAGCCTGAATGCGGCTGGTTGCGATAGCCTGACCACCTTGTACCTGACAATCAACCAACCAACTACTGCCACCTTCACAATATCGGCTTGCGGCAGTTATACATGGCATGGCACTACCTATACTTCAAGCACCAACACTCCAACCTTCGACAGCCTCAATGCGGCTGGTTGCGATAGCCTGACAACGTTGCATTTGACGATCAGCCAACCCACCACTGCAACGGTAACCGTTTCGGCCAATGGCAGCTACACCTGGCATGGCACGACTTATACGTCAAGCACGAACACACCTACTTTCGATACAATCAATGCGGCGGGCTGCGACAGCCTGACGGCCTTGCACCTGACGATTGTCAATGCACCAGCCCCAACCATCACTTCGTTCACGCCTACGTCCACCTGTCCGGGCACCACGGCTACCGTGACGGTCTTCGGCAGCAACTTCACGGGCACGACTGCCGTGACGATCGGCGGCACGCCAGCCAGCTATTTCACGGTGGACAGTGCTTCTACCCTCAAGGTGGTGGTGCCTGCCAATGCTACGGGCAACCTGGTGGTGACAACCGCAGGCGGGTCCGTGACGAGTGCGGGGACATTCAGCAATACCAGCGTCGTCACTGCCAATGCCTATGTGGCAAACAGTGCGAACGGTACGGTAAGCGTCATCAATACGGCTACCAATACGGTCACGAAAACGCTTACGGTGGGTGCGAACCCTTATGCGGTGACCCTTACCCCCAATGGTGCATTTGCTTATATCACCAATGGCAACAGTGGTTCGGTCAGCATCATCAATACAAGCAGCAATACGGTAACGGGTACGATAGGTGTAGGCACCAACCCTTATGGGATTGCCACAAGCCCCGATGGCACAAAAGTGTATGTGACCAACAATGGCTCCAATACGGTAAGTGTCATCAACACGGCCACCAATACGGTGACAGCCACTGTGGCAGTGGGCGCCAACCCTTATGGTGTGGTCGTCAGTCCCGATGCCTCCAGGGCTTATGTGGTGAATGGCACAAGCAATACGGTGAGTGTCATCAACACGGCCACCAATACGGTAATAGCCACGGTGGCAGTAGGCACGCACCCAAGGCGTATCAACATCACCCCAGATGGCACAAGGTTGTATGTGTCCAACAATGTTTCCAATACGGTGAGTGTCATCAATACAGCCGACAATACGGTGGTGGCCACGGTGGCAGTAGGGATTTCCCCACTGAGCATTGCGGTAAGCCTTGATGGTTCAAAAGTATATGTTGCTAGTTCCAGCACAGCCTCTGTGGGTGTCATCAATACGGCCACCAACACGGTGGTGTCCACGATTGGGGTCGGCAATACCCCATTTGGTGTGAGCCTCAGCCCGGATGGCACAAAGCTGTTTGTTGTCAATTCGGGCAGCAACACGGTCAGTATCATCAGCACGGCCACCAATACGGTAACGGCGACAGTGCCAGTGGGCAGTTCGCCGATCAGTGTGGGTAACTTCGTGGCCAATGTGTTGAGCCCTTGTGCAGCGGCGAATGTATGGACGGGTGCGGTGTCCACCGACTGGTTCAATGCAGGCAACTGGACGATAGGGGTGCCTACTGCCATCACGGACGGCATTATCCCTGCCACGGCAGCCAACCAGCCAGTCATTGGCAGCGGCACTGCGGTGGTGGACAATATCATAGTGGAAAGCGGTGCAGTGATAACCAACAATGCCACTTTCGCAGTGTATGGCAACTTTGCCGATACCGGCAGGCTGGTGAGCGGCGCAGGTAGCCACGTGACATTGCTGGGGGGAAGTGGTGTGGTCAGTGGGCTGGATACATTCGTGGACCTGGAGATAAAGGGGGGCTATTCGGTAGGTGCCACCACAAACGACCATGTTTCCGTGGAGGGGCGTTTGATATTGACAAGCGGCACATTAAGCACCAGCAATAAATTGACAATCATCTCCAATGCCTCCGGTACCGGTTTGATAGAAGAAGATGGTGGCACATTGAGCGGCAAGGCATACATACAGCACTATGCAGGGGGCAACTTCGGTTACCATCAATTCAGTAGCCCTGTCAGTGATGGCACGGTGAATAGCTGGAGCAATGCCTTCCCTATCTTCGGGCCGGACGGTGCACCGGGCTGGTCTACCAACTGGGGTTCCTTGCAGTACTATGACGAGGTGGACAATACTTACTCTTTGTTGGATTCTGGCTATTATAATTACACTGCTTTGTCCAATGCGCTCACTCCGGGACAAGGATATACGGCTTGGCTGAATAGCTTGCCAACACTCAACACATTCGGTACGCCAAACAGTGGCACTATCGGTTTCCCTGTCACACATAGTGCAGGAACGAATGCACCAAAAGGTTGGAACCTGGTAGGCAACCCTTACCCATCACCCATCAGCTGGACTGCCCTGAAGGCACTGAACCCGGGTTTGTTTGGGGATGCTTCCTGCTACCTGTGGCATTCATCTGGAACAAACACCAACGGGATCTGGGCTACATTTGATGGTACGGTAGGTGTAAACGGTGCAGGTGATATCATCAACTCATCCCTTGGCTTCTTTGTATATGTAAATAACAGCGGTACGCTGAACTTCGATAACACTGTACGAAATTACAGCTATACCAACCCAGAGATATTTGGAACAAAGTCAACTGCTGCAAGCTCCTTGAAGATATCCATCAAGGATGAGGCAGCACGCACGACCGATGAGGCAGTTGCCTACACCAGCAACCAGGCAGGGTTCTCTAGGAAGATGGCACAGCCAGCCACAGCCACCAATGCAACGATTGCTTTTGATGTGAACGGGACAAAGGCAGCCATCAATACGCTGACAGCAATAGACAGCAAGACAGAGTTGCCAATCACGGTGCTGACTCCTAAGGCTGGCACTTATACTTTGAGTTTGAATGCAAAGAATATCAACTTACCTGTTTACCTGAAGGATGCAGTGACAGGAACGTACACTGACTTATCAGCCAGTACAACAATCACTACAACTGCAAGTGAAACAGCGGGCAGGTATAGTTTAGTGTTTAAGCAGCCAACCGTTGACCGCTTACCGTTAACAGTATATCCGAATCCTGCGAAGAGCAGTGTAGTGATTAATGGAAGCCATATTGTTTCTATTCAGATTGTAGATAATCTGGGAAGGGTAGTGAAGACAGTTTCCTTGAAGGATGCAACAAACCCAACGTTGTCTTTGGGCAACTTGCCAGCAGGGGCGTACCATCTAAGGGTACAAACAACTGATGGTAAAATAAACAATATTGGAATGGTTAAGGAATAAGCAATGAGATATGAGTTATGAGTTATGAGTTATGAGTTATGAGATATGAGTTATAAGTTATGGACTAATCATATTTATCAAAAGAGAACTTGGTAATTTTAAAAAAAAATAATTGAAACAAATGAAAAAACAAGTCTTACAATCTGTCATTTTATTAAGTAGTATGCTATTGGCAGCTACATTTATTAATGCGGGTCCTCCAGGCGGTGGCGGTGGTTCGGGTGCACCTATTGATGGTGGTTTAAGTTTACTGATTGGTGCAGGCGCCTCTTATGGCATCAAGAAATTATATAAGAAGAAAGAAAGGAAAGAGGGAGTCAAGTAGTGGAACCTCGTGATCATTTCTTGAACTAAGTATAACATCTTCAAAGTGCAGTTCTACCTTGTGTGGGGCTGCACTTTTTTATTTATATTGGGTTGACAATGTCAGATGATTATAAACATTTTTATCGTATTGCCTTTGAATCTTTATTTTAGCAGCGATGCGTAAATCTAAACGTCTTACATTTTTTGTTTGCTTCATTGGGGTTGCTTTGCTGCTTGCATCTTGTTCAAATAATAATTCCTACACCAATAAAAAGGAAAAGGTAAGGGTAGATAGTGTTTTAGATCCTCTTGTTAAACATTATACGGAGAGATTTGAATGGATAAATTCACTGAGGGTACTTGACTCAATTTATATTAATGAAAAAGATAAATCTATATGGCTTGATAATATTTATTATTCTTATCGTGGTTGGGTAAATATTCGGTTACATAACTATTTGCTGGGTATTAAATATTCAGATTCTTTAATTAATATTATAGAAAGTAAACACCTGCAAGATCTAGTTTCTTATAATTATAGTATTGCATTTCTGCAAAAAGGTAATGCTTACTTAGAGTTAAATAATTATAACGAAGCCTATCAAAATTATTTTAAAGCAAAGCAAATTGCAGATCATCATAATGATTGTATAGGAAAATTTTACCTTTTAGAAGACATTGCATTGGTACTATATAAACAAAAGCAATACGTAGGTGCAAAGAATAATTATTTTGAAGCATTAGCTTGTGTAAGAACTTGCCCCGAGTATAAACGAAGTTATGACCAGCAAACGCTTGATGATATTGCACTTTGCTACACAAAACTGAATCAATTGGATAGTGCTACTTATTACTATAAACTAGCACTAGAGAATATTGAAGAATTTAGATTTAAGAACTTGGAGGATAGTAATAATTGTGCAATAAGGTATGCTAGTTGCAGAGGGGTCGTGTTGGGTAATTGGGCAAAAATCCTTTTTGTAAATGGTAAGTTGGACTCGGCATCTCGGCTCTATAAAGAAGCTATTTATTTGAATACCTACAAAGGCAACGAAAAGATGGATGCACAGCTTTGCCAAGTGCAACTAGCAAAGGTGCAGTTAAAGAAAACCGATTACGGGGGGATGAAGAAAAGCTTGGACAGCCTTGATAAATCGTTAAACAATATATCGAATGCCGAAGCGCGCTTGGGTTGGTTGGAAATGATGGCAAGCTACTACCAGCATACTAAAAATAGTGCGATGGAAGTAAAGTATTATAAGGATTACATTGCCATGAGGGATTCTATCAACTTATCCCAAAAAGGATCGGAAGAGAATACAATAAACCAAGTACTAAAGGATAAAGAGCAGCAGTTTGAAATAACTGTCTTGCAAAAAGATAATCAACTGAGTAGGGTTTATTTGTGGGTAGTTGTTGTTGCGTTTTTAGCGGTAGCATTCATTGCATTTTCGATATATAGAAACTTTGTCAAGACAAAACAACTGAATCAATTAATAAATAATCAAAAAATAGCACTAGAGAAAGCCAATAAAGCAAAGGATAGAATCTTGAATGTGGTGGCACACGATCTAAGGAATCCTATTGGTGCAATTACTAACTTTCTAGACATAGTTCAACTAAAATATGAACATAGTGAAGAGGAAGAACAGATACTTAAAACGAGTCAACAGGCAGCCGAACATTCGCTTAAGCTGATAAATGAGTTGCTAGAAGTAAATCAGTTGCAGGATGGAGAATTGATATTGGCTAAAACAACAGTAGATGTGAAACAATTGGTTGATGTTGTGATGAATGAGTTGAAACATAAAGCCAATGCCAAACAACAAACCATACAATTGCAAGCAGATAATGAAAACTATTGGATTGAGGCCGATGCCGAAAAGCTACAAAGAGTAATTGCCAACCTCATTGATAATGCCATTAAGTTTAGTGAAAAAGGTAAGGAAGTTGTAGTTAGACTTACACAAGCAGAAAATACACTGCAAATAAAAGTAAAGGATAGTGGGATGGGAATCCCGGCAAACCTTATTGAACAATTGTTTACAACATCAATCATCGTAAAACGAAAGGGGACTAATAACGAAAAGTCAAACGGGTTGGGGTTATCTATCTGCAAGCAAATAATAGAAGCCCACACAGGCAGTATATTGGTAGAAAGCGAAGTGGGTAAAGGCAGTTGTTTTACGGTAGTGTTGCCAGTGTAAAAAAGACTTAAAGTATATTTAACCTTTCTTTTACGTCTTTTAAGTATGCTTTAGTGATGGATACTTTCTTTATGGAAGTTACCATCTCATCTTCTTCAATCTCGGAAATGAAAGCAAGTTGCACTGCCTCGCATCTGTTTACCTGCAAAAAGTTTTCTTGTAGGTGTGTAGGTACTTGATATTTTAATGTCATTGCCAATGAACTACGAATGTAGTGTTCCGATTTGTCTTGAAACGTGAAAACGGTATAGTTATCAGCAGATGATAGCAGCACCACATCTTTCCATTCTACACGTTTAAGTTTGTTTCTTGTTTTGATAAAGAAGAAGTCTGTTTGCGGATGTTGTTGGAGGGAACCTACTTGTTTATTGCTAAAGTTTTGGATGGCAGTTTGAATGCAAGCAAACAGGGTGGCAGCATTGGATGGTTTTACCAAATAGGCAGCAGGGTTTGCCTTGATGGCTTCGGCAATTATGGCTTTATCAGACAAGCCTGTTATAAAAATAAACGGAAGGCGGTACAAGCTGTGAATCATTGTTCCTATTTCGATGCCACTATTAGAGCCGTTCAAATCAATATCTACCAAGGCAATATCGAAGGTTTCTTTGTTTAAAAAGCGCAGGGCTGCTTCGAGTGTGTGAACAATGCCCTTAATGGTAAAGCCAAACTCCCTCAACATAAGCTGCATACTGTCAGCGGTGATAGGGTCGTCTTCTATAATCAAAATCTGTATCTCTTGTAAGCTGTCTTGTAGCATCTTTCAAATTAAGGTTGCAAAGTACAGCCTAAAACAAGTGCAATGCTTTATTATCATCCACAAATAAAGTACATTCATCCACAATAAAGATAGGTTTCAGTCCCAAAGCATGAAAAGCAATGAGAAGTTTCAGCAGTTTTGTATCTACAGATCAATTGTTAAATAAAACTTAGTAAGCAAATATTAGGTTTCTATAGATTTTGTGTAAAGTATTTACAGATTGGTATGGTCTTAATCTCCATTTTAGAATTCGGGGAATAAAAAGGAATTAACAAACCAATTAATCACTTTAATAAAATGAAACAAGTTTAAAACAACTGTTCGTTAAAGGATAACATTGTTACTGCTTATCAAATTAATATAAAAATGACATCTACTCTACACCGCTACACCAAATTAGTAGCCCTATTTATGTTTTTTTTTGCCGCAAAGACCCAGGCGCAGAATGGTCCTGCACCTACCAGTTTTACCAATAAAACAAGAACCGATGGTTTGGGGAATAATCAAGTATTGGGTTTATATGCCATTGGTAGCACCGTGTATGCAGCTACATCTGGTGGTTTGAGCATCAGTACCAATGGCGGCGGCAGTTTTAACAATTATACTACTATTAATGGTTTGGGGGGTGGGGTATTTGGAGTATATGCCACTACCGACAGCTTGTATGCAGCTACTCCTGGTGGATTGAGCATTAGTACCAATGGCGGCAGCACCTTTACAAATTATACCAAAGGTTTGGGGAGTGCTAATGTAGTAGGAGTATTTGCCATTGGCAGCACCGTTTATGCAGCTACAAGTAAAGGCTTGAGTATCAGTACCAATGGCGGCAGCACCTTTACCAATCATAATAGAGCTAACAGTGGTTTGGGGAATAATGTTGTACAAGGAGTATATGCCATTGACAGCACCGTGTATGTAGCTACTCAAGGTTGTTTGAGCATCAGTACCAATGGTGGTAGCAGCTTTACCAATTTAACAATAACCAATGGTTTGGGGAGTAATTATGTATTTGGAGTATATGCCATTGGCAGTACCGTATATGCAGCTACTACTGGTGGCTTGAGCATCAGTACCAATGGCGGCAGCAGCTTTACCAATTATACGACTACCAATGGTTTGGGGAATAATGTTGTACGTGGAGTATATGCAATTGGCAGCACCGTGTATGCAGCTACAGACCTTGGCTTGAGCATAAGTACCAATGGCGGCGTTAGTTTTAACAATTATACGACTACAAATGGTTTGGGAAATAATCAAGTATGGGGAGTATTTGCCATTGGTAACACCGTGTATGCAGCTACAAATGGGGGGGTAAGTTATGGCTCTGTCAATACCGCCCCTACCTTCACCAATAGCAACCCACAGGTACTAGCTGTTTGCCAAAGTTCTGGCGCAACAAGCATCAATAGTCTGCTAACAATAAGCGATGAAGATGCTGGTCAAACAGAAACATGGAGTATAAGTACTAGTCCAAGTCATGGTACTTTGTTAGGATTCAATACAACTGCAAGCTCTGGTAATACTTCCATTGTACCCTCAGGGCTAATTTATACCCCTACTGTTGGCTATAGTGGTAGTGACCAGTTTGTAGTACAAGTAAGTGATGGCACCAGTAGTAATACCCAAACGATTAATGTAAACGTGAAACAATCCACCACCGACACAGTCACGGCTGTTTCCACTGCCAGCTATACATGGCATGACAACACCTACACGGCAAGTGGTTATTATACTTTTGATAGTACGAATGTGGCAGGTTGTGATAGTTTAACAACTTTGAACTTGACGATAACCAATTTGCCTGCCCCAACCATCACTTCGTTCACGCCTACTTCCACTTGTCCTGGTTCCACTGCTACCGTTACTGTTTTTGGCAGCAACTTCACGGGTGCAACTTCAGTAACAATTGGCGGTACGCCTGCCAGCTACTTCACGGTAGACAGCGCTTCAACCCTTAAGGTAGTGGTGCCTGCCAATGCAACGGGTAACCTAGTAGTAACAGCTGTGGGCGGGTCTGCGACGAGTGCAGGCGCATTCAGTAATTCAAGCCTAGTCATTGCCAATGCCTATGTGGCCAACAGTGCCAGCGGCACGGTAAGCGTCATCAATACGGCGACCAATGTGGTCACAAAAACATTGACGGTGGGTGCAAACCCTTATGCGGTTACCCTCATCCCAAGTGGCAACTTCGCTTATATCACCAATGGTAATAGTAATTCTGTCAGTATCATCAATACAACTACTAATACAGTAACGGGTACGATTGCCGTTGGCACCAATCCTTACGGCATCACCACAAGCCCTGATGGCACAAAAGTGTATGTAACAAATAATGGCTCCAATACAGTCAATGTCATCAATACGGCCACCAATACGGTAACAGCCACTATACCAGTAGGCATCAACCCTTTCGGTGTGATTGTGAGCCCGGATAATTCTAAGTTGTATGTGGTAAATGGTACAGGCAATACGGTGAGTGTCATCAATACCGCCACCAATACGGTAACAGCTACGGTGCCAGTGGGCACAAACCCAAGGCGTATCAGTATAACCCCTGATGGCACAAGGTTGTATGTGTCCAATAGTGTTTCCAACAATGTGAGCGTCATCAATACGGCTACCAATACGGTAACAGCTACTGTGCCAGTGGGGACTGCCCCGTTAGGTATCACTGTAAGTTTGGATGGCGAGAAAATATATGTGGCCAATGCCACCAATGCCTCAATAAGTGTCATCAATACGGCTACCAATACCGTTGTTTCCACCATCCCTGTTGGCAATACTCCTTATGGGGTAAGCCTCAGTCCTGATGGTACAAAGTTGTTTGTTGTCAATTCGGGCAGCAATTCGGTCAGTGTCATCAGTGCGGCTACAAATACGGTAACAGCGACAGTCCCTGTGGGCAATGCGCCATTTAGTATTGGGAACTTCGTGGCCAATGTATTGAGTCCTTGTGCGCTATTGACCAATACATGGACAGGTGCAATATCTACCGACTGGTTCAATTCAGGCAACTGGACGATAGGGGTGCCCACTGCTACAACCGATGGTATCATCCCAACCACGGCAGCCAATCAGCCGGTTATTGGTAGTGGTACTGCGGTGGTGGACAATATCATAGTAGAAACTGGTGCAAAATTGACCAACAACGCTACGCTCAATGTGTATGGCAACTTCGCAGATACAGGCAGGTTCATTAGTGGTGCAGGAAGCCAGGTATTGTTGTTGGGGGGAAGTAGGACCATTATTGGCACTGATACTTTTGTAAACTTGGAGATAAAGGGCAACTATAGCGTGGGTGCATCAACTACCGACAAGATATATGTTACCCAGATACTGAAGAAAACAAGTGGCACATTGACCACCAATAATAAATTGACACTCATCTCCAATGCATCCGGTACAGGATTGATAGAAGAAAATGGTGGTAGTCTGAGTGGCAAGGCATATATACAACACTATGCTGGAGGTAACTTCGGTTACCATGAGTTCAGTAGCCCTATCAGCGATGGTACGGTGAACAGCTGGAGCAATGCCTTCCCTATCTTCGGGCCGGATGGCGCACCGGGTTGGTCGACCAACTGGGGTTCCTTGCAGGTATATGACGAGGTGGATAATGGCTTCTCCAGATTGGATTCCGGCTATTACAACTATACCGCAACATCCAATCCCCTCACCCCGGGTCAAGGATTCTCTGCTTGGTTGAATAGTTTGCCAA
This sequence comes from uncultured Chitinophagaceae bacterium, assembly GCA_903895845.1. Classification (GTDB taxonomy): domain Bacteria; phylum Bacteroidota; class Bacteroidia; order Chitinophagales; family Chitinophagaceae; genus Parasediminibacterium. Next base: position 35,425 of record CAITVK010000074.1, on the reverse strand, counting down.
CACTCAACACATTCGGTACACCAAACAATGGTAGCATCGGTTTCCCTGTCACGCACAGTGCAGGGATAAATGCCCCTAGGGGTTGGAACCTGGTAGGCAACCCTTACCCATCACCGATCAGCTGGACAGCATTGAAGGCACTGAACCCAGGTTTGTTTGGTGATGCTTCCTGCTACCTGTGGAAGGCATCAGGTGTCGGTACGAGTGGGACATGGACTGCTTATGATGGCACGGTGGGTGTGAACGGTGCAGGGGATGTCATCAACTCGTCTCTTGGTTTCTTTGTGTATGTGAACAACAGTGGCACCTTGAACTTCGACAACACGGTACGTACTTACAGCTATACCAACCCAGAGATATTTGGAGCAAAGTCAACTGCTGCAAGCACATTGCGGATATCTATCAAGGATGAGGCGGCACGCACGACCGATGAGGCAGTTGCCTACACCAGCAACCAGGCAGGGTTCTCGAGGAAGATGGCACAGCCAGCCACAGCCACCAATGCAACAATTGCTTTTGATGTGAACGGGACAAAAGCAGCCATCAATACATTGACAGCAATAGACAGCAAGACTGAGTTGCCAATCACGGTGTTGACACCAAGGGCAGGGACGTATACAGTGAGTCTAAGCAGCAGGAATATCAATCTGCCTGTTTACCTGAAGGATGCAGTGACAGGAACTTACACTGACTTATCAGCCAATACAACAATCACTACAACTGCAAGTGAAACGGCAGGCAGATATAGCCTTGTCTTTGCTCCACTTACGACTTACGACTCACGACTTACGACTATCACTGCTTATCCGAATCCTGCAAAGAGTAATGTAGAGATCAGTGGAACCCATATCGCCTCTGTTCAGATTGTAGATAATCTGGGAAGGGTAGTGAAGACAGTTTCCTTGACGGATGCAACTAACCCAGCATTGTCTTTGAGTAGTTTGCCAGCAGGGGCGTACCATCTAAGGGTACAAACAACTGATGGGAAGGTGAACAATATTGGAATGGTTAAGGAATAAGCAATTAGATATGAGTTATGGACTAATCATATTTATCAAAAGAGAACTTGATAATTTAATAAAAAACAATTGAAACAAATGAAAAAACAAGTCGTACAATCTATCATTTTATTGAGTAGTATGCTATTGGCAGCCACATTTATTTATGCGGGTCCTCCAGGAGGTGGCGGTGGTTCGGGTGCACCCATAGATGGTGGGTTAAGTTTACTGATTGGAGCAGGCGCTTCTTATGGCATCAAGAAATTATATAAAAAGAAAGAAAAGAAAGAGGAAATCAAGTAGTGGAACCTTGTGACTATTTCTTGAACTAAGTAATTATCTTCAAAGTGCAGTCCTACCTTCTGGTGGGGCTGCACTTTTTTATTTCACCATTCACCATTCATAGCTCACCCCTCACTCAACTGCGCCCCATATACAACCACGATTGACCCATTAATTCCACTATGCCAACTCAGTACTGAATAAATCAATCCCCAAAATATGAGAATAATCAGTTTTTAAACTAATGTATGTCACCAATGGTGGAGGTACCGAAAAATACTTTTGCCCCATAATAAAACAACTATGGGTGTATTGATCATTTTACTGATTGCTAGTATTGGTGTTGCCGTTACGTTTTTGATTGCCTTTCTGTGGGGAGTAAAAAACAAACAATTCGATGACAATTACTCTCCCCCATATCGTATTCTCTTCGATGATAAACCCACAATGTCATCTTCCGAGGATAAAAAAGGCAACGATTAATCACCTTTTTTCATTCCATTCATTTAATCATAAATACTTTTTTCATTACTAAAACAACGACTATATGCAGGTAGAGAAATTTTATTACGACAACAAAACGGTTAAGTGGTTCGCTTATGCCGTATTAGTTTGGGGGCTGGTAGGTATGCTGGCAGGGCTTTGGATAGCTATCGAAATGTATTATCCCCCTTTGAGTATGGGTTTCGCACCCACTACTTTTGGTAGAATGAGACCAGTGCATACCAACGCCGTAATTTTTGCATTCGTGGGTAACGGTATTTTTATGGGGGTTTATTATTCGTTGCAACGCTTGTGCAAAGCAAGGATGTTCAGCGATACACTCAGTAAAATTCACTTTTGGGGATGGCAACTGATAATTGTTGCTGCTGCCCTTACGCTTTGGGCTGGCTGTACTTCTGGTAAAGAATATGCCGAGCTTGAATGGCCAATTGACATCGCCATTGCACTTGTATGGGTGCTGTTTGGTATTAATATGTTTGGAACAATCATCAAACGTAGGGAAAGTCACATTTATGTTGCCATCTGGTTTTATATCGCCACCTGGGTTACAGTAGCCATGTTGCACATTGTAAATTCTATGGAGTTGCCTATCTCTTTCCTTAAGAGTTATAGCCTCTATGCTGGTGTGCAAGATGCGTTGGTACAATGGTGGTATGGTCATAATGCCGTGGCGTTCTTTTTGACAACTCCCTATTTAGGTTTGATGTATTACTTCCTGCCTAAAGCTGCCAATCGCCCTGTCTATTCCTACAGGTTGTCAATCATTCACTTCTGGGCCTTGATATTTATCTATATCTGGGCTGGTCCTCACCATTTATTATATACTGCTTTGCCAGATTGGGCGCAGTCTCTCGGTACTGTTTTCTCTATTATGCTCATCGCGCCTAGTTGGGGTGGTATGCTGAATGGATTGTTTACACTGCGTGGTGCCTGGGATAAAGTGCGTGAAGAACCTGTATTGAAATTCCTGGTAGTAGCTGTAACTTGTTATGGTATGGCAACCTTCGAAGGCCCAATGCTGAGCTTGAAGAATGTAAACGCCATCTCTCACTTTACAGACTGGACTATTGCGCACGTGCACATCGGCGCATTGGGATGGAATGGCTTTATGACTTTCGGTGTTTTATATTATCTGATTCCTAAAATGTGGAATACCCCTTTGTATTCTAAGAAATTGGCTAGCACACACTTTTGGTTAGGAACAATTGGTATTGTGTTATATGCAATTCCTTTGTATTGGGCTGGCTTCACTCAAGCAATGATGTGGAAGACTTTTACTCCAGAAGGACAATTAAAATTCCAGTTCCTGGAAACAGTTACCCATATCCTCCCAATGTATATTGCCAGAAGTATTGGTGGGCTGATTTATATATCTGGAGTTGTTTTAATGACTTACAACTTAATCAAAACCATTGGTAAAGGAAGCTTTGTGGCTGATGAAGCAGCAGAAGCAGCTCCTTTCCCTACAGAAATAAAAACACACGGTAACGAATACTGGCACAGATGGATTGAAAGAAGACCAATGCAAATGTTGGTGTTCAGTTTGATTGCTGTTGCAATTGGTGGAGCAATAGAAATTATACCTACCTTCTTGGTTAAATCAAATATCCCTACTATCAGCAGTGTAAAACCATACACTCCGCTTGAGTTGCATGGACGTGACATATACATCCGCGAAGGTTGCTACTTGTGTCACTCACAAATGATTAGACCTTTCCGTGATGAGGTTGCACGTTATGGCGAATATTCCAAAGCAGGTGAGTTTGTATATGACCATCCATTCCAATGGGGTTCAAAGAGAACAGGTCCAGATTTGGCTAGGGTAGGAGGTAAGTATCCTGATAGCTGGCATTTCAATCACATGCAAGATCCTCAGTCTATGTCACCTGGTTCAATCATGCCTTCTTATCCTTGGTTGTACGAAGATGATATCAACGCTTTCCAAACGCCTAAAATGATTTGGGCAATGCGTAAGTTGGGCGTTCCTTACCCTGATGGATATGAAGATAAATGCAATGCTGACTTGCAAAAACAAGCGAATGAAATTACAGCCAGATTGAAAGGGGATAAGCTGGATATCAAACCTCAAAAGGAAATAGTGGCTTTGATTGCTTATCTGCAAAGATTGGGTAAGGATATTAAAGCAGCACCTAAACAAGAAACAACTGTAACAGGTGACGCATCTGTTCCAGGTAACTAACAATTTTCAATTTTCATTTATCAATTATTAATTATCATGAAGTTCATACATTATCTCGAGAAAATAACCAGCGTAAGTATATACGGCATCGCAGCGTTTGTCATTTTCGCTTCATTCTTCATTGGAATGCTTATCTGGGCTTTGAAAGCTGATAAGAATATGATCGAGGAAATAAAACAAATACCGCTCAATCTCTAAACATTAATCAACTATTAATCTATCAATATGAGAAGTTTATTCAAAAAAATAGTACTGCCATTTGCCTTGGTTATTCTGGGTACGCTTAGCGCTTTAGCAGATGGTCCCAAACCTCCTTCCTCTTTGTCTAATCCGTTTGTAACGCTGTTGGCAATCATTATTGTCTTGCTGGCTGTCGTTATCGGTGTTTTGGCTAAGCTCGTTATCGGGTCTGCTTTCTTGAAGCTACAAAAGGAAAAAAGCGACAAGGGTAACTCCAAAGGAATTGCAACCTTACTGACGTTGTTTTTCGTTGGCTTATCAATGAATTTGTTTGCGCAAGACAAGGCAGTATCCGATTCTACCGCTGCCGTTGCCGACAAAGCTTTTGCAAGTGGATTGGCTGGCGTTTCCGAAACAGCTTATTACCTGCTTGGTAGTGTTGTTATTCTGGAAGTAATAATTATTGCTGCACTTCTTTTGATGCTAAAAGCGTTTTTGGCTGTAGAAAAGAAAGCTGTAGAAGTAGAGGCCACTGCTGCTGTGCCTGCTAAACCACAGTATGATTGGTGGGAAAAAATAAACAGTTTCAAACCTATCCATCAAGAAGCTGATATCGATTTAGGTCATAATTATGATGGCATCCGCGAGTTGGATAACCGCCTTCCCCCTTGGTGGTTGTATGGTTTTTATATCTGTATTGTGTTTGCGGTCATCTATTTATATCGCTATCACGTTGCCCAATCGGCTCCTCTAAGCAAACAAGAATATGAAATCGCTGTGGCACAAGGCGAAGCAGAAAAAGCGGCATACTTGGAGAAAGCGGCAAACAATGTAGATGAAAATACCGTGAAACTAATCACAGATAAGGATCAGTTAGCAGCTGCAAAACAAATATTTACTACGGTTTGTGCAGCATGTCATACTGCAACTGGTGCAGGAAATGTTGGTCCTAATCTAACAGATGATTATTGGTTGCACGGTGGAAGCATCAAGGATGTATTCAAAACAATCAAGTATGGTTGGCCAGATAAGGGAATGAAGAGTTGGAAAGATGATTATTCTCCTGTGCAGATTGCCCAGTTGGCTAGCTATGTAAAATCATTGCATGGCACCAATCCTCCAAATCCGAAGGCACCACAGGGAACTTTATATACAGAAGAAGGAGGCTCGGGCGGTAAGGCAGCAGCCGATTCTACCAAAAAAGATAGTAGTGCGGTGAGTATGAAGCAATAGGTTATTGATTAATTAGAAGTTCTTTCAAATTAAGTAATTAAGGGAGGGAGAAGAGGTGCAGAGCGAAGGAATAGAAGGGTGTTTATTCTAAATAAAGACTTCTTTTCTCTAAATAAAGACCTCTTTTAGTTGAAAAAAGACCTCTTTTACCTCAATAAAGACTTCTTTTTTTGGAATAAAGACTTCTTTTTTTTGAAAAAAGACCTCTTTTAGCTCAATAAAGACCTCTTTTAGTTGAATAAAGACCTCTTTTTTTTCGATAAAGACCTCTTTTTTTGGCGTTGGTAAGTGTAGTATTTGAAAAACATAGGGATAATAGGAAATGAAACCTGAAGGAACAGAATAAAGAAGGAGCAATTTTTAGACAGGTTACAAAAAATAAGTTACAACATGAGTGATTACATCAATTATAGCGGAGTATTAGAAACAGAATCGTTTCGCAACAGCTTGGCTACTGTTGATAAAAGCGGTAAGCGGAAATGGGTGTTTGCACAGAGGCCTCATGGAAATTTTTATAACTACAGAACGTATGTAAGCTGGGTCTTTTTCCTGATATTCTTTGGCCTTCCTTTTATTGAATACAACGGGCAACCATTGTTTCTATTCAATATTCCAAATGCTAAGTTTATCATTTTCGGTAAGATATTCTGGCCGCAGGACTTCTTTATTTTCGGATTGACGATGGTTACTTTCGTCGTATTCATCATTCTTTTTACGGCGGCTTTCGGGAGACTCTTTTGTGGATGGGTATGTCCGCAGACCGTTTTCATGGAAATGCTTTTTAGGAAAGTAGAGTACTTGATTTTGGGTGATGCTGCCAAACAGAAAGCTTTAAAAGAGGCACCTTGGACTAGTCAAAAGATTTTTAAAGTAGGCTTAAAGCATGTAGTGTTCTATCTGCTGGCATTCATAATAGCCAACTTCTTCCTTTCCTACATCATTGGGGTAAAAGAATTGTGGAAGATTATGGTGGAACCTATCAGCGCCCACGTTGGCGGATTTACGTCTCTCATCCTTTTCTCAAGCGTGTTCTATGGGGTGTATGCCTTCTTCAGAGAGCAGGTTTGTACCGTCGTTTGTCCCTATGGTAGGTTGCAAAGTGTGTTGTTAGATAAAAACTCTATGATTGTTGCCTACGATTATAATCGCGGTGAACCCAGAGGGAAATTTACCAAACAGGAGCATACAGACTTAGGCGATTGTATAGATTGTTTTCAGTGTGTAAAGGTCTGCCCAACAGGTATCGACATCCGCAATGGTACACAAATGGAGTGTGTGGGTTGCACGGCTTGTATTGATGCGTGCAACTTTATGATGGAGAAAACAAACAGGCCATTAGGGTTGATAAGGTATGTGTCCGAAAACAATATCACCAACAAAGAGCCACTGCATTATACCACACGTATGAAGCTGTACACGGGATTGTTGAGTACGCTTTTGATTATTCTTATCACCTTATTGATGAATCAAAAAGATGTGGATGCAACTATTATGCGCACACCAGGCATGTTGTATCAGGAGATAGGAAAGGACAGTATATCCAATTTATACAACATCAAGATAGCCAACAAAACAATAAAAGGTATCCCACTTAGCCTGCGTATGGAAGATCAGGAAGGCAAAGTAGATATCATTGGAGGCAAAACAATTGATGTAAAGAAAGAAGATGAAAGTTCAGGTAATTTCTTTGTGACACTACCCAAAGAGATGCTCCACAATCGTAAAACAAAAATAAAAATAGGTCTCTACCAAGGAACAAATAGGATTGATGTGATCAGTACCAACTTCCTCGGCCCAATAGTAAACTAGTTATGAGTTATGAATTATGAGTTATGAGTGAAAACTCTGAACTTATGATTCCTCACTCATAACTCATAATTCATAACTCATAACTAAATAACATGAACTTCGGAAACAAATTATTACTCGTATTTGCAGTCTTTGCAGGCTTGATGTCCTACATGGTGTATCGCTGCTTTAGTGTACCGGTAGATCTGGTAAGTAATGAATATTACAAAGATGAAATTGCCTACCAGCAAGTAATTGATGGCACCAAAAATGCCAATGCTTTGCACGATAAGGCAACCGTAAAAGAAAGTGCAACGGATGTCGTTATCCAGTTGCCCGATGAGATGAAGAACCATTCCGTAAAGGGTACTGTGCTATTCTATTGTCCATCCAACATGGAAAACGACAGACACATCAATCTGGCAACAGATGCAGGTGGAAAGCAAGCGATTGACATCAAGAAATTCAGTAAAGGAAACTACACTGTTAAAATCGACTGGACCGACGCCTCCACACACTTCTACACCGAACGACCTCTAACGATTCTTTAAACAGATATGAGTTATGAGTTATGAGTAACCTACTGTTGAGTATAACTCATAACTTATAACTCATAACTTATAACTTATGACTCATAACTCATAACTCTGCTTCATGCTTTGGTCTGCCTTCCTTCTTGGTTTAATCAGTAGTTTCCACTGCGTGGGAATGTGCGGACCATTGGCTATGGCGGTACCTGTGCAGCATTTGTCGGCTACGGCAAAGAAGTTCGCCATTGTCTTGTATCATACAGGGCGCATCCTCACTTATACTTTATTGGGACTACTATTCGGATTACTAGGCAGACATATTTTCATTGCTGGGTTCCAGCAGAAAGCCTCGTTGGTATTGGGAAGCATCATCCTCGCGGTGGTAGTCTATCAACGACTCTCCCGCAACAGCTATACCCCGCCGATTATCCAGTCTTTCACCAATCTGTTACAGGACATCATGCGGAAGCTATGGGGAAAACACTCTTCCCTAAGCGCTTTTCTGTTAGGGATGACCAATGGTTTACTCCCTTGTGGCATGGTTTATTTTGCTTTGGCAGGCGCATTAAGTAATGATTCTATTACAGGTAGTATCATGTTCATGGGATTATTTGGTCTAGGTACTTTGCCACTCATGCTTTCCGTCCATTTTCTAGGCACAGGCTATCTCACGCTATCTTTCCGTAGCAAAGCCCGCCAGTTGGTGCCAGTTTTCATCGGGTTCATGGGCGTACTCTTAATACTTCGTGGCTTAAACCTAGGCATCCCCTTCATCAGTCCTTATTTAGGAAATGAAGCAGGAAAAGTGATTTCTTGTCATTAGGATATTTAAGAGATTAAAATTTATGATATTAATGAGTTGCTTCTTCAGAGCGTTCTTTAATAACTTGCAAAATATTGTTTTGAATATCTTTCATTATCAAACCTGCCCAAAAGCTGGCATAAAAATTAAACGTAGTATTTAGTTTAAAGTGGCTGTAGAGGTGTAATCTAAGAGTGCTATCGTTTAATTTTTCTAGTTGGTATGTACCATCCAAAACGTCAAAATATTCTCCTCCAACTACTATATGTTTATCCATTGTTGTTGATGGTATATCATATGGATTAGCTTTTATTGAAAAAGTCATTTCTTTTTGGGGCTTATAAGATAATACAGTCTCATTAAAAACTAAACCCTTGTCAAAAATTGCTTTTCTGGTTGCACCTATCCCTTCGTAATTTAATTCAGCTTTGATTGGTCTCGGAAAATCTAATCTTTTTGTAATCCATCCATTTTCTTGATTTTGATTAATCTCTCTTACTCTAGTAACATTTCCCCAGATAATTTCTTTTGTTGACTTAATATCTATTTGAGTATCTGCTTGATATTGTCCTGGTATCTTACCTATTAATTGTTCTATCGGGGAAATAAAAAGCGGTAGTAACATAACAAGAGACACATAAAGCTTTTCTTTTTTCTTCTTTTTTAATTTAAAATGACTTTCAATGATTCCACCTGCCGAAGACCCAATCAAGAAAATTGGCATTACCATTATCCAACAACCCCATCCTTCAATGTTGAAACTAAGGGTAACAAAGAAGAAGACTAAAATAGGAACCCACGGCATAAGAAAGCGATATCCCTTATCCTCCACCCATTCAGCAGGTGATAGTGCAATTGTTAAGGCACCAACTCCAACTGGTAAAAGTAAAATGAAAGAAAAACTCATCACATTAAACAACTTTTGAACACAATCAACTCCAAAAAGGCCTCTGATAACGAGAGCAAATATCACAGGCATGCAAATGATTATAATTAATCTAACCCATTTATTCATAATATCTTAATTGATTTGTTTCAGATTTATTTCGAATCAAGTAACCAATTCCAAAAATAGGGTAATCAACTTGCACGATACCGTATTAGTTATCAAAGTCAGGCAAAATCTGATTTAGAATTCAATGGCATTGATTGAACTTCTACTACCATTGTTTGCTTGGTCGATGCCAATCCGCACTTGGTTGATGCCATTCCGAACTAGGTCGATGCCAATCCGAGCTCGGTCGATGCCAATCCGAACTAGGTCGATGCCAATCCGAGCTTGGTTGATGCCAATCCGAGCTTGATCGATGCCAATCCGAACTAGGTTGATGTCAATCCGAGCTTTTTTGATACGAATGTTTAATTGGTTGCTTCCATTGGACTCTTTTCTAGGGGGCTTTACCCTTTTTTAGCCACCCACAATATCGCCCCCTTGATAAACTGTAACATCTTGGGGTCTTTATAAAAGTCATCGGTATGCCCAATTGCTGATTGCAGTAATCTCCCCCTGTTCACCTGCTGCCACCAAACCAAAGGATGCTTCCCATTCATGGTGCCGCCAGTGTAAGAAGTTTCATCTACCTCAACCAAGGAATGTTCATCCACAGAAACAGGTGCCGCAAAGTTGTATAACTCATCTAAGGCTATCCATTCTTTTGGCAATAACTTAGTAGCGGGATGAGTACTATCCACCACCACAAATCGAGCTTGCTGTTGCTTTGGATGCCCCTTAAACTGCGCACCAATCGTTTTCATATACCAGTCCCAATGCTGCTCGCAGTCCGTTCCGGTATGCAGTGTCAGAAGTCCACCTCCTTTTTCTAGATATTTCTCAAAGGACTGCTCTTGAATCGAGTCAAATATTTTACCCGTAGTCATCACAAAGACAATAGCATTATACCTTTTCAACGATTTATAATCATTAAATGAAAGAGAGTCTTCCGTAAAAGTAATTTCCCAGTTATTGTCCTTGGCAAGCATGGTCAATGCCTCCTTCGCCGCCGGGATACTCTTATGTCTGTACCCATTAGTTTTAGAATAGACCAACAATTTGATGGACTTTGCTTCAATAGAAGTGAAAAGGGTAAGCAATAGTAATAGTTGAACTAATATTTTCTTCATACCGGTACGATTTAGGATCACTAATAAAGTTTAATCTGAAAATAGATTGCCCAAATCTATGTTGTCTATCTATCTATGTTCCTATGTGTTAAGAAAAAAAAACATTTTGCCCGCTAATTCTGCCAATTCTTGACTAAAAATCGCCAATAAAGGGCTATAATAACAAAAGGTTTTCATTAGTTATAACTTTTTTTTTAATCATTGCAATAATATCAAAAGAAACCCCCTATTTTTGCAGCCCGAAAAAAAGTATGTCTAAACAGCAATTAATAAAACAGGACGGACAGATAATAGAAGCACTTAGCAACGCAATGTTTCGGGTTAAGCTTGAGAATGGTCACGAGATTCTTGCTACCATCTCCGGAAAAATGAGGATGCACTACATAAGGATTTTGCCAGGAGATAAAGTGGGTGTGGAAATGAGTCCTTATGATTTGAGTAGAGGTCGGATTAACTTCAGGTACAAATAAAAATTTATAGTTGACTTAGTTTAAAGTAAGTCAATATTAATAAGATAGATAAATAAATAATAATGAAAGTTAGAGCAGCTATAAAAAAGCGTAGTGCAGACTGCAAAATTGTTAAGAGGAAAGGGAAACTTTATGTAATCAACAAGAAGAACCCTCGCTTCAAACAACGTCAAGGTTAATTAGATTGTAAAATTTAGAACATTCATTTTAAACATAAATAGTTTATGGCTCGTATTGCCGGTATAGACTTACCAAAAAATAAAAGAGGAGAAATTGGGCTTACATACATCTACGGTATTGGTCGTAGTAGAGCACAACAAATCTTAACTGCTGCAGGTATTTCTTTAGATAAGAAAGTAAACCAATGGAATGATGATGAACAAACTGCAATACGTAATTTGATCAATGCTGAATTCAAGGTTGAAGGTGCTTTAAGAAGTGAAACCCAAATGAACATCAAACGTTTGTTGGATATCGCTTGTTATCGTGGCTTGCGTCACAGAAAAGGCTTGCCTGTTAGAGGTCAACGTACCAAAACTAATAGCCGTACTCGTAAAGGAAAGAGAAAGACTGTTGCTGGTAAGAAGAAAGCAGCTAAGAAATAATAATTAGACAAAGGGCTGCTTAATGGCAGCCTTTAGTCGATAGTCAGCGGATCTTCTAAGTTTAGAAAGGAGCGACTAATTTTTTAAAAGATTACCTAAAAGTAAGTTATGGCTAAACCGTCAAAAGCACAGAATAGTGCTAAAGTCGCAGCAAAAAAGAGAATCGTTAAGGTTGAAGCTGCTGGTGAAGTAAGAATCAGTGCAACTTTCAATAACATTATAGTTGCATTTACCAACAAACAAGGTCAAGTTATCTCTTGGTCATCTGCTGGTAAAATGGGTTTCAGAGGTTCAAAAAAGAACACACCTTATGCCGCTCAAATGGCAGCTTCAGATGCAGCTAAAGTTGCAGTTGATGCAGGATTGAAAAGAGTAGATGTTTTTGTAAAAGGACCTGGATCTGGAAGAGAAGGTGCCATCAGAGCAATTGCACAAAGTGGAATCGATGTTACTACTATTAAGGACGTAACGCCAATGCCTCACAATGGTTGCAGACCTCCAAAAGCAAGAAGAGTATAATTTCTGGTTAATACAGACTTTAATATAGGTTATGGTAGTCGATTCAGTTTTATGATTTTTTCACAATCGGTCTATCATTTAATAAAAAATCAATAAATTATAATTATGGCACGTTACATTGGACCAAAAACCAAAATATGCAGAATCTACGGTGAGCCTATTTTAGGAAATGGAAAATGGTTAACCAAAAACAGTAACCCTCCTGGTCAACATGGAGCTACTCGTAAGCGTAAGACTTTAGGTGAATACGCATTACAACTTAGAGAAAAACAAAAAGCAAAGTACACTTACGGTCTTTTAGAGCGTCAGTTCCGCAAAACCTTCGAAGAAGCCTCTAGAATGAAAGGCGTTAAAGGTGAAAATTTGATCAAGTTATTGGAAGCAAGATTGGACAACACTGTTTACAGACTAGGATTGACTGCAAGTCGCCCAGAAGCTAGACAGTTGGTTGCTCACAAACACATCACTGTAAACGGAGATGTTATGAACGTTCCTTCTTACTCCTGCAAACCAGGTGATATCATAGGATACAAGAATAAGAGTTTGGCTAATGATTCAATTCTTACCAAAAAGAAAGGTAAAAATCCTAAGTTCAGTTGGGTTGATTGGAATGATGCAGAACAAAAAGGTGTTTTCATAACCTATCCTGAAAGGGAAAGTGTTCCTGAGAATATCAAGGAACAACTGATAGTAGAGTTGTACTCTAAGTAATACATACTAGAAGAAAGCTTTTACAATTAATTTCAATCATAATTTATCTTAGAGAATTATCTAAATAAATAGAAAATATTTTCTTATGGCAATATTGAATTTTCAAAAACCCGACAAAATAGTTCTTCAGAAAGTATCAGACTTCGATGGAGAGTTCGAGTTTCGTCCTTTGGAACCTGGTTATGGCTTAACAATCGGAAATGCTTTACGGAGAGTTTTGTTGAATAGCCTTGAAGGATACGCTATTACAGGAATCAAGATTGAAGGTGTTGATCACGAGTTCGCTACTATAAAAGGAATCACTGAGGATGTTACAGAAATAATCTTAAATCTTAAACAAGTAAGGTTCAAGGCTATTGATGATATTGATGTTAATTCTGAGAAAATCAGCCTTTCAATAAAGAACAGCACTGAATTTACAGCAGGTGCTATCGGAGAAGCTTCACAACACTTCAAGGTAATGAACCCTGAGCTTGTTATCTGTGTGATGGATTCTGCTTCTAAAATCGATATCGAATTAACTGTTTCCAAAGGTCGTGGTTACATACCTGCCGAAGAAAACAAGATTAAGGATACTACTTTCGGATTTATTGCTATCGATTCTATTCATACGCCAATCAAGAACGTTAAGTATTCAATAGAAAACTATCGTGTTGAGCAAAGAACGGATTACGAAAAATTAATCCTTAATGTAACTACCGATGGTACTATACATCCCGAAGATGCTGTTAAGCAAGCTTCTCGTATCTTGATTCAACATTTGATGATCATCACTGATGAGAACATTACGTTCGATTCTAAGGAAGAGAAAAAAGACGATGTTGTTGATGAGCAAATTTTGCAACTTAGAAAAGTATTAAAAACACCACTTGAAGATTTAGATCTTTCTGTACGTGCATTTAACTGTTTGAAGGCAGCAAAAATCAACTCATTGAGTGAATTAGTACAATACGAACAAGAAGACTTGATGAAGTTCAGAAACTTCGGTCAAAAATCTCTATCTGAAATTGAACAAGTCTTAATCGAAAGAGGATTGAGTTTCGGAATGGATCTACAAAAAATGGGATTAGACAACATCGACTAACTTAGTTAATAAGAAGGTCTGGTTAAAACATAATTACATCCTTAACAGGATAAAAAAATAAAATAAATAGTCATGCGTCACGGAGATAAAATTAATAATTTAGGTATAAAGAAAGCCCACAGAAAGGCGCTTTTAAGTAACCTATCTTCTCAATTGATTGTGCATAAAAGAATTGTTACTACATTGGCAAAGGCTAAAGCGTTGCGCACGCACATAGAGCCAATTATTACCAAGGCTAAAAATGTTGAAACTAAGGAATCTACAATGCATGAGCATAGAATAGTATTCTCTTACCTTCAAAACAAAGAAGCTGTAAAAGAATTATTCACAGTAATTGGTCCTAGGATTGTTTCTAGACCAGGTGGTTACACTCGTATCATTAAACTAGGAATTCGTAGCGGAGACAATGCCGAGAAGGCGATGATTGAGTTAGTTGATTTCAATGAAACTTACAACAACACGCAAGCGTCTGGTTCTACAGAAGCTGTTAAGAAAACACGTCGTGGTCGTGCCAAGAAGGTTGAGACCACTGACACTGCTGTTGAAGAAACGTCTACTTCTGAAGAAGTTGAAACTACAGAGTCTGAATAATAAGATTTAATTTATAAATCAATATTGAGAAATAAATTAATTGAAAATATCTTTTAGAAATTAAGGAAGCAAAATCGTAATGGTTTTGCTTTTTTTATACCTATTCTTTTAATATTAATAAATATAAACAACAGATTATGCCAACAACTTCAAGAGATGCAATTTTATTATTAGAAGATGGTAATGTTTTTTATGGTAAAGCTTTTGGGAAAATAGGGACAACCGCAGGTGAAATATGTTTCAATACGGGTATGACCGGATATCAGGAAGTATTTACTGATCCCAGTTATACTGGACAAGTCCTGATAATGAACAACGTGCATATTGGAAACTATGGCGTGAAAATTACTGACGTTGAGAGTGATAGCATTAAAATTAAGGCGCTAATTTCAAGGAATCTGGAAAATAACTTCAGCAGGTTCCTAGCGGATGATTCGTTAGATAATTTCTTACTTAAAAATCATATCACTGCAATAGATAATGTAGATACCAGAGCTTTGGTTTCTCATATTCGTGCAAAAGGCGCTATGAATTGCATTGTTTCATCTGAGATATTGGATGTAGATCAGTTGAAGACTTTATTGTCACAATGCCCTAATATGGATGGGTTGGAGCTTGCAAGTACCGTAAGTACTGAGAAGGAATATGAGTTAGGAGATCCCAAATCTCAGTTGAAAGTTTCAGTGTTGGATTTTGGAGTAAAGAAAAACATTCTGAACTGCCTAGTGGAGAGAGGGGTGCATGTGAGAGTACATCCTGCAAAAACCCCACTAGCCAGATTGAAGGAATTTAATCCTAATGGTTATTTTATCTCTAATGGTCCAGGTGATCCAGCTTCTATGCCTTATGCCATAGAAACTGTAAAGGGAATCCTTTCAGAGAACAAGCCGTTGTTTGGTATTTGTCTTGGGCATCAGTTGTTAGCACTTGCTAATGGTATTCCTACTTATAAAATGCATCATGGTCACAGAGGGCTAAACCATCCTGTAAAGAATTTATTGACAGGTATTTGTGAGATTACTACTCAGAATCATGGTTTTGGTGTAGATGCAAAGGCGGTACTCAATAATGAAAATATAGAAGTTACGCATATTAACCTGAATGATGAAAGCATTGAAGGAATCAGATTAAAGGACAAACCAGCGTTTAGTGTACAATATCATCCGGAAGCAACACCTGGTCCTCATGATAGTCGCTATTTGTTTGATGACTTTCTAAAGTTGATGCAGAATTAATTTATTTAAAAGAGACGGATTTATTTCGTCTCTTTTGCATTTATGCAACTTTATTTGATCTAATTTTTAATTATTACCCGTTATTCTCACAATATTCAACAAGCCATTCCAATAAGACCACTTTTCCATCCCTTGTTGAAGGGATTTTACACAACAGGCATTGCCCTCACCTTTGTACGAATAATTAAGGTACATTTAGCGGCAAAATAACTTGTTGACTAAACTTAGTAGGGGAGGTCATAAGTATTACTTTAATTATTAAATTTATTGGTATGATTACTTTAGGAATTATCGAGGATGATCGCTTCCTAAGACGCAATATTGAAGAGTGTATCAATATGGTCAACGATGTTCTATTGATCTTCTCATACAACAGTATGGAAGTTTTTTTTGAAAAGATTGCCGAGACAGATGAACCCTATATCATATTAATAGATTTGGGTTTGCCTGGCATCTCTGGTTTAGAAGGTATTACTTATATACGAAAACATTGGAATGATGTTCATATTGTAGTGATAACTGGTAATGACGATGAGAACATCATCTTCGACTGCATACAGCGGGGGGCAAATGGTTACTTACTAAAGCCTTTCAAGATAAAAGAGTTGCTAGACAATATCGATATCATAAGAAAAGGAGGGGCTTTGATAACGCCAGAGGTAGCAATGAAGCTGTTTAACAAGATTCATAAACCGCGTGAATCGTTTGATGATAATAGTTACGGACTTACCACAAGGGAGAAAGGAGTGGTAGATGAATTATTAAAGGGATTAACTTATAAAGAAATATCAATCGCATTGGGTATTTCTTCAACAACAGTAAATGATCATTTAAAAAGTGTTTATACAAAATTGGGGGTACGTTCTAAGTCAGAATTACTAGCCAAAGTGCTAAGAAAATAAATCTAAGGTCTATTATGAATAACGAAAATTTCTACAACATCGAAAAGGAAAAACTTAAGCTAATACTTAATAGCTTTAGTGATGCCATCTTGCTCGAGTCAAAGGATCGAGTTGTAGAATTTGTTAATGAAGGATTTTGCAATCTGTTCAAAATCAAACTTCCTCCAGAATCTGTACTTGGATCTAATTGTGAAGAAGGTGTTATAGGTGCTAGCTTTCAGTTCAAAAATCCCTCTCGGTTTATTTATCGAATTGAAGAACTCATAGAAGACAAGATGCCTGTTAAATCGGAGCAGTTGAGTTTAAGAGACGGTAGAATATTTTATAGGGATTATAACCCAATCATTTTAAATGGTCAGGTTCTTGGACATCTATGGATTTACAGAGAAGATCCACAACAGTTACATTTGGCATTGAATCAGCAAAAACAGCTTGAGGAGGTGATGTATCAAGAGATTATGGAGAACATTCCAATCGACATTTTTATTCTCAATGCTCAGAAACAATATATATTTGTCAATAAACACGCACTTCCTGATGAAAGAAAGAGGCGGTTTATTATCGGAAAAAATGATGCTGACTACTATAGGTACTATAGTATAAGCAATGATAATTCCGATGTAAAGGATGCCGCTTTCGATAAAGCAACAGAGCAAGTGGAAGTAACTCATTATGAGTTAAAGGAAAATGATTTATTGGGTAATGAATGTTATAAAAGAACAACACTTTGTCCTTTAGTTGATGAGGATGGAAAAGTGGTTAAAATAGTAGGTTATTCCATAGATATCTCTGGTGAGAAGGAAGCAGAAAGCCGGTTAAGCGAAATGATCAAGCAGTATGTACATGCACTAAATTCTGTTAATGATGTTGTATTTATTGCAAACGAAAATTTAGAAGTTAACTTTTTAAATGACGCATTTAAAAGCCATTTTTTGGAAGAAGGTATTGAGTTAGGCAATATTTTTAAATATATACCGTTTCAAAAACCAGACTTCTACAAGGATGTGTTTGCTGTTTTATCAGAAGAGATGGATAATACCGGTGGAAGAATAACACTTCCTAGTAAAGATAATGGCCAAAGTTGGTATAAATACAATATTCGCAAGGGTGTTTCAAATAACGAAAATAAACAAAGCGGAATAGTGGCAGTATTAAATGATATAACGGGAGAAGTTGTTTTGGAAGAAAATTTATTGGAGGTTGTTAAGCGTGAAAAAGAATTAAATGAGCTTAAATCAGCCTTCGTAAATATGGTTTCTCATGAAATGAGAACCCCTTTAGCCATTATATCTTCTTGTGCCGAAATTATTCAGATAATGCTGGCCAGCGGAAAGCCAAGTTCCGACATAGAAAGTTATACAAACCATATATTAAGTGAAGTAGAAAGGATGACAACCTTCATGAATGATATCTTGATGATTAGTAAGATAGAAGCAGGAAAGATTGAGTTTAATCCAGAAGAGATTTCGCTGATTAGTTTTGTAAATGAACTTATAAAAAAATCATATGCTCCTTGGAAGGATGATCGTACGCTTAAGTTGGTTGTAAAAGGAAAGGAAAGAGTATTTCCTTTTGATGTGAAGATGCTTCGGCATATCCTTCAGAATCTGATTGAAAATTCATTCAAGTATTCTCCAAACAAACAAGCGCCATCATTACGTCTGCGTTACAGCAATAGTTACATTACTTTCTCTGTAATTGATAGTGGCATTGGTATCCATCCCGATGACATAGAAAAACTATTCTCTTCTTTTGCAAGAGGACGAAATGTGGGCAGCATTAGTGGTACAGGTATCGGATTAGTTGTAGTGAAGTATTTTGTAGACCAACACAAAGGCTCCATCCGCATTAAGAGTAAGCTGGATGCTGGTACCATTTTCTCCATAAAGATTCCTTATTAAAACAGAATGGATAAGAAGACAATTTTAGTGGTAGAAGATGAACACATGTTGTTACAAAACATTGTCTCTATCTTGGAGTTGTTTGGTTTTAACACTTTACAGGCAACCAATGCTACTGATGCCCTTACGAGTCTAGAAACAGCAAAGCCCGATTTAATTCTCAGCGATGTAATGATGGGACAAATTGATGGCTTTGAGTTTATTAGGTTGGTAAAAGAAAAAGATACCCTTAAAGATATTCCTTTTGTATTTTTAACTGCTTTTGCAGATGTGATAGACAAGAATAAAGGGATTGTTGGTGGTGCGAAAGCCTACATCACAAAGCCTTTTAATGCCAAGGAATTGGTACGAGTTATCAATGAAATTTTGAATTAAGAGGTAGTACATTACTTTGTATAAAATAAGGTTTTAATACAAACGTTTTTCACTAATAACTAATAACTAATAACTAATAACTACCTAGTTTTCCCTTTGTATCAAGTACGCTGCAAGTTTAGTCAACTCTGCTTTCCTTGCACTTGTTACAGCAATCTCATCCAGATAATCATACGCTTTGGCAAGGTATTGTTCCTTCAGTTGTTTAGCCCAAGCATCTACATTGCAAGCTTTGAAAATCGATAACATTTTCTCTACTTTGTCAGCAGGATTTGTGCTTATCAATTCATTAATGATTACCTTTTGTTCTGGAGTAGCTACTTCTAAAGCGTGTAATAGAAGGAAAGTCTTTTTATTCTGACGGATATCTCCACCCACATCTTTCCCAAATTTGGTAGGATCCCCAAAGGCATCCAGATAATCATCTTGAATCTGAAAAGCTAATCCCAAGTTCAAGCCAAAGTTGTAGATACTGTTGCAGTTTGCTTCACCGGCACCACCAATGATAGCCCCAAGCTTCAAAGAGGCCGCTAGTAATACCGACGTTTTCAGCGTAATCATGTGCAGGTATTCTTCAAACAACACAGCTTCTTGCTTTTCAAAGTCCATATCCAGCTGTTGTCCCTCACATACTTCAGCAGCTGTTTTATTAAACAGTTCAATGACTGCTTTAATGTGTTCTAAACTTATTTTATTAATATAGTCGTAAGCTTTAATCATCATCACATCGCCACATAGCAATGCAACACTACTACCATATTTGGTATGTACAGTTTCTATCCCACGTCTGAGAGGGGCAGCGTCCATAATATCATCATGCACGAGGGTGAAGTTGTGAAATAGTTCTATTGCTATGGCAACATGGTAGGCATCCTCACTGATATCACCAAAGAGTTCATTACCCATCAGACACATGATAGGGCGAATTCTTTTACCACCGATTTTAAGAAAATAATTACCGGGTTCGTATAAGCTAGCAGGATGTTTAGGGAAGTGAGGGTTATCAAAACGCGTTACAAATTCGTGGGCTAATTCTTGAAAACTGTGCATAAAGCAAAACTAAATTAAAAAAAGAATAGCAAGGCGGAAAATAAAGAAAGATTAGTTAATGATTGGAAATAATGCGTTTCTATGTTATTGGCAAAGCGGAAAATGGTGTTTTTGAATCTGTAAGATTCTTGTCGGGTATTATATTCAAATATCCCTAATTTTATATCCTTAATTATATAACTGTGCAAAAATTTACTTGCTTGCTATTTAGTATTGTAATACTGCAATTGAGCTGCAGTAAAAGTAGCACTCCAACAATACCTCAGGTTAATCCACCAAGCTTTATCACTTATACCATCCCACAAGGGAATCATTATGCAACGGGTTTTGATTCAACCCACATTGAATTTATTGCGGCCCCTCACCAGCATTTTAAAGCAATCTTTGATAGTTCTGCCATTTATTCAACAGTTGATAGTGCAAATCAACAAGATGTAAATAAACTCTTTGGTTTTTCGGATAACCAAGCATCTCATCATGCATTTAGTGCAAGGGTTGGATGGTCTTGGAGCAATAATGCATTGAAGCTTTTTGGATATACCTACAACGATAGTATCCGTGCTATCCAGCAACTCGCAATTGTGCCAATTGGACAAGAAGTTGATTGTAATATTGGAATAGATACCCTACGTAAATTGTATCTCTTTACCGTAAATGGAACGACTACTTCAATGCCACGAACTGCAAAGACTACTTCAATTATTGGCTATAAGTTATATCCTTATTTTGGGGGAAATGAAGTGGCACCTCACAACATTACTATCAAAGTAGAGGAATTGCCGTAAAAGATACAGATTTGCACATACCTTCTAGACGCTAAGATTGGAAATGAAAAATCCCCAAGAAATAGACTTTCAGTTGTCATCTCTTGGGGATTAATTTTTGTTATATTTAAACTAGCTCCTGAATTTCTTGAAGATATTAATTAATCCATTTGTAGATACATCATGGCTTGTTACTGGCTCTGGTTTCTCCAGCTCGGGCAATATCTTGTTGGCTAATTGCTTACCCAACTCAACACCCCACTGATCGAAACTAAAAATATTCCAGATTACACCTTGTACAAATATCTTGTGTTCGTACAAAGCAATTAAACTTCCCAAAGTGTAAGGCGTAATTTCCTTAACTAGTATTGAGTTAGTTGGCTTATTGCCATCAAACACTTTGAAAGGAACAAGTTTTTTGTTTTCTTCTTCCGATTTGCCTGCCTTCATCAACTCAATCTTTACTTCATTCTCACTTTTCCCATTCATCAACGCTTCTGTTTGTGCAAAGAAGTTAGACATCAATTTCAAATGATGGTCGCCAATTGGATTGTGGCTGATTGCAGGTGCAATAAAATCGCAAGGAATTACCAAAGTACCTTGGTGTATCAATTGATAAAAGGCATGTTGGCCATTTGTGCCGGGTTCGCCCCATATTACAGGTCCTGTTGCATAGTCTATGCTATTACCGTTTCTATCTGTACTCTTTCCATTGCTCTCCATATTGCCTTGTTGGAAATAGGCTGCAAAGCGATGCATATATTGATCATAAGGTAAGATAGCTTCACTTTGTGCACCAAAGAAATTGGTGTACCAGATTCCCAGAAGAGCCATCAACACAGGTATGTTCTTATCGAACTTTTCTTTTTGTACGTGTTCGTCCACTGCATAAGCACCCTTCAGCAATTGTTCAAAGTTGTCATATCCAATGGTCAAAGCAATCGACAAACCAATGGCACTCCATAGGCTGTATCGTCCACCTACCCAATCCCAGAACTCAAACATATTGGCTTTGTCAATGCCAAACTTTGTCACCGACTCTTCATTGGTACTTAAAGCAGCAAAATGTTTGGCAACATGTGCTTCATCCTTTGCAGATTCCAAAAACCAAGCCCTCGCAGTTAATGCATTGGTCATGGTTTCCTGAGTGGTAAACGTTTTGGAAGCAATCAAAAAGAGGGTTTCTTCAGGATTAACTAGCTTCAATGTTTCAGCTATGTGTGTTCCATCGACATTACTCACAAAATAAGGCTGAATGCCCGGCTGCCAATAAGGTTTCAGTGCTTCGGTTACCATTACTGGGCCAAGATCACTACCGCCAATTCCTATGTTTACAATATACTTGATTGGTTTTCCAGTATAACCCTTCCAATCTCCACTATGAATCTTTTTGCAGAAAGCGTGCATCTGTTCTTTTACCTTCTGAATTTGTGGCATCACGTCTTTACCATCAACAAGGATTGGCGTATCCGAAAAACTCCTCAAAGCAGTATGTAATACACTACGTTGCTCGGTTTCGTTAATCTTGATGCCTACAAACATTTCGTGAATAGCCTCTTTTACTTTGCTTTCATCTGCTAGTTGCAACAAGAGTTGCATTGTTTTTTGATTGATGATATTCTTGGAGTAATCAAAAACGATATCACCTAAACAAAGAGAAAATTTCTTGAAACGATCTGGCTCTTGAGCAAATAAGTCACGCATGTGTTTGCGACTCATTTCATCCTGATAGTGTTTTCGAAGCAGCATCCACGCCTGCGTATTAGTAGGATTAATTCTTGGTAGCATAATGTGTGTTTTCTTTAAATACTTGTTCTAACTAATTGTAACCTTGTTATCATAAACTTTTTATGGTGGCTACTATCTTATTCACCATCTCCTTCGAGACGTCCAAATGTACTACCATTCTAATTTGGTGGGCAGAAATATTCATCACAAGCACGTCATTTATTCGCATTGCCTCTACAAATGAGTCAGGATTTAACCTTCCTTTTAGGTCTGCAACAATAATATTGGTCTCAACAGGCAATACTTCGGACACAAAATCTTTTTTTGATAATGCATCTGCTATCTGTTTTGTATGAAGATGATCGTCTGCCAATCTTTCAATATTGTTTTGCAAGGCATATATGCCAGCAGCAGCCAAAAAGCCAGCTTGCCTCATTCCTCCACCAAATGCTTTTCGTACTCTTCGTGCCTTTTTTATAAATTTATTGGTACCCAACAGCACACTTCCAACCGGTGCACCTAAACCCTTACTCAAACAAATGGAGATACTATCAAATAGTTCCCCATATTGTTTTGGAGTCTCTTTCTTTGCAACCAGAGCATTAAATAAACGGGCTCCATCCAGGTGAAAACCCAAATTGTTTTCTGCACAAACCTCGCTCATTGCAATGAGGGCACTAAAATCATAGCAACTTCCACCCCCTCGGTTCGTTGTATTTTCTAACGCTACCAAACTTGTAGCAGCCTTAAAATCCTGATTTGCATTAATGCCTTCAAGTACTTGGTCGGCATTAATCCTGCCTCTGTCACCATCCAGCAGCTTAACCGAACAGCCACTGTTAAAGGCAATACCGCCTCCCTCGTACTGATAGATATGAGCCAATTTATCGCAAATAACTTCATCGCCCGGTTGTGTATGCACTTTTATGGCAATCTGGTTTGTCATGGTGCCACTAGGACAAAAAATACCAGCTTCCATCCCAAACATTTCGGCTGCCATTGCTTCCAGTTCATTTACGGTGGGGTCTTCACCAAAAACATCGTCACCCACCTTAGCTCTCATCATCGCATCTAGCATTGCGGGTGATGGTTTAGTGACGGTATCCGATCTGAGATCTATCATTTTTATAAATTTAAAGTTGCTAATATGTTATCTGCTTCAAACCTAGCTTTACTATTAATACAAATATTACCTAAATAACTTATTATCTTGCTCTATTGTTTTTAAAAGCTTGAAAAAGAAAAGAGAGGGCTTTCCAAAAGTAGATTTTATGCCAAAGAAAGCCCAATGATTGGGTTAATATTCTGGGCAGACATAGAAAACATTGCAAGACATTGATCAATGTAAGGTTTTGGAGGTAGGAAGCTAGATTTTAAAGCATTAATAAGTTTTTATTAATCATTTACACACTTTATTAGTTGGGGTACGCAGTACGAACAATTGGGTACGCAGTGCAAACAATAGGGTACGAAGCACAAACATTGGGGTACGCAGTACGTTCATTGGGGTACGCAGTACAAACATTGGGGTACGCAGTGCAAACAATGGGGTACGCAGTGCAAACATTGAGGTACGCAGTACGAACAATGGGGTACGCAGTACGAACAATGGGGTACGCAGTGCAAACATTGGCAGCTGATGAATTAAGAAACCACCCCGGCCTGTCGGCCACCCCTCCAAAAGAGGGGAATTGGTGGTTGAATGTTGCGTGAGGGATTGCAGTGGAAATCCTTTTTGCTGCTTGGCAAAAAGATTGGAATGGAAAGCCCGACCCGTAGGGGCACGCCATAAAAAAGTCGCAAGTCGTGAGTCGTAAGTAAAAAGCCCTTGAAGTAATAACTTGCTTATTCTTCTATTCACATTTTATTTTTTTACTTTCATCCCTCTATCTTTACCGAATGAGCAAGATAAAAACAGCTTTCTTTTGTAGCAACTGTGGTTATGAGAGCGTGAAATGGGTAGGCAAATGTCCGGCTTGTAATGAATGGAACACGTTTGTGGAAGAGGTTTTGGACAAAGGCACCAAGGAGCAAACCTGGAGCGGAGTGGGTGCCCGAAAAGCAAACAAAGCGATTGCATTGGAGGATGTGACGGCATTGGAAGAAGTACGGATTGTGACTAAAGACGCAGAGCTAAACCGAGTTCTGGGTGGAGGAATCGTACCCGGAAGCATTGTATTGGTGGGGGGCGAACCCGGCATTGGAAAGAGTACTTTGTTTCTGCAACATGGGTTGATGATGAGCGAAATAAAAGTGCTTTACATTAGTGGAGAGGAAAGTGAACAACAGATAAAAATGCGCGCCGACAGGCTGAAGATGGAGAATAAGAACTTCTATCTCTTGACAGAGACATCCATACAAGCCATTTTTGAAGAGATAAAAAAGCTACAGCCGCAACTAGTGATTGTTGATTCTATACAGACGATTCAATCGAATATTATAGACTCATCGGCAGGGAGTATTAGTCAGATAAGAGAATGCGCAGCTGAGTTTCAACGATTTGCAAAAGAGACCAATACCCCTGTTTTCTTGATTGGACACATCACCAAAGACGGCAATATTGCAGGTCCCAAAATACTGGAACACATGGTGGATACCGTGTTGCAATTTGAAGGCGACCGTCATTATGCCTATAGAATACTGAGGACATTAAAGAACAGGTTTGGAAGTACATCCGAATTGGGGATTTATGAAATGACAGGCGAAGGGATGCGCGTAGTGTCTAATCCATCAGAAATATTAATTACCCAACGCGAAGAACAATTGAGTGGAAGTGCCATTGCTGCCTCCCTAGAAGGGATGCGTCCCCTATTGATTGAGGTACAAGCATTGGTAACCCAAAGTGTTTATGGAACGCCACAACGGACAGTGAGCGGATTCGATTTAAGAAGATTACAGTTATTATTGGCCGTATTGGAAAAGAGAGGAGGTTTCTTATTTGGGACAAAAGATGTATTCGTAAACATAGCAGGGGGACTGAAAGTAGAAGATCCTTCCATAGACCTTGCCATTATTTGTGCGCTATTAAGTAGCTATGAAGATGTGCCGTTGCCACCGCACGTTTGCTTTGCCGGTGAAGTGGGATTGAATGGGGAAATACGTGCCGTAAACCGCACAGAACAACGCATTGCAGAAGCAGAGAAACTAGGTTTTGAGAAGATTATAGTTAGTAAATACAACAAGAAAAGCTTCGATCCAAAATCATTCAAGATACAAATAGTAGCTGCAGGGCAGGTGCATGAAGTATATCAGCTGTTGTTTTAAGAACTTTTGCCACAAAGGCACGAAGGCAGAAAGAAGCCCAAAGAATAAGAAAGGGGAGCTTATTAATTTTCAATTATCAATTCAATTATGTTCAAGTCGCTTCTTTCAAATTTCCTTCACCTCATCTATCCCCATAACTGCGAAGGTTGCGGCTCAGACACCTTGAATGCAGACAGCTTTCTTTGTGCCAAATGCCTACACCAACTGCCTCAGACAGGCTTTGTAGCTGCCGCAGTCAATCCACTGGAAAAGCGGTTTTATGGACGAATTAAAGTTGAACAAGCAGGAGCAGGATATTATTTTTCTAAGAATGGCTTATTGCAACACCTGATTAATGAACTGAAATATAGAAACAACAAAGAAATGGGGCATTACTTGGGAAAGCTATTGGGTTATCAGTTACTCGCCACCACCAGATTTGATGCAGTAGATGCCTTGGTGCCACTTCCATTGAACCCCAAAAGAGAAGCAAGTAGAGGGTACAATCAATCGCAGCTGATTTGTGAGGGAATCGTTTCTGTTTGGAAGAAGCCAATCATAAATGAGGGTATCAGTCGGATCATATATACCGAAACACAGACCCACAAGAACTTAGGCAGTCGATGGGACAACGTTGAACACGCTTTTGCAGTAACCGATGACACCTACTTGAAGGGCAAACACATTGCTCTGATAGATGATATCATTACCACAGGTGCCTCCATAGAAGCCTGTGGCACGGAGCTGCTGAAAGTGGAAGGCTTGAAGCTTTCTGTTTTGAGTGTTGGATATACGATATAAGAAGCATAACAACAAAATGGATAGTACCCGACAATAGGCGAAAGATGAACCTAATGATACTTCTGATAGAAACTAGGTTTAATAGGACACGTAAGTGTTGCAATGTATATGAGGAGTGGGCAATTTGAAGAATCAAAAATTATTGAAACAAAAAGGATAGTTCCTCGCCATTACTTACTTTCGCAGACTTTAGGTTTTGGATTTAAATCATTTCATTATTATGTCTCTATACGCACAACGGGGGGTTTCGGCACAGAAAGAAGAAGTACACGCTGCTATCAAAAATCTGGATGCAGGCTTGTATGCAAATGCCTTTTGCAAAATGTATCCCGACTATCTTGGTGGTGACGCCGATTGGGTAAATATCAGTCACGCTGATGGTGCAGGAACTAAAAGTATTCTGGCTTATTTATACTGGAAAGAAACAGGTGATATCTCCGTTTGGAAAGGTATTGCACAAGATGCCGTTGCGATGAACCTAGACGATTTATTGTGTGTGGGCGTGTGTGACAACCTATTATTTTCTTCTACTATTGATAGAAACAAAGCCATCATACCGGGTGAAGTATTGGCTCAGGTGATTGATGGAACACAGGAGTTTTTTAATCAGTTGAAGGCTTATGGCGTAAACATTCATTACCTCGGTGGCGAAACGGCCGACGTTGGTGATGTAGTGCGAACCATTGCCGTAAATGGCACGATGACTGCTCGTTGGCCCAAGGATAAACTCATTACCAACGATAAGATTGGTGAAGGAGATGTGATTGTAGGCTTTGGCAGTAGTGGACAAGCGACCTACGAAACGGAATACAACAGCGGATTGGGCAGCAATGGATTGACTAGTGCGAGGCATGATGTGTTGAGTAAATATTATGCGGATAAATACCCTGAAACCTTTGAACCTAAACTCAAAAGTGAAGTGGTTTATATAGGGAAGAATAGGGTAACTGACTTATTCACCGTAGACCGCTTACCGTCAACTGATAGCGACCCTCTGTCGACGGTTAACGGTGAACGGTTGACTATCGGCAAGTTGCTTCTTTCCCCAACCCGAACTTATGCTCCTTTATTAAAAGCTTTGTTGGATAGTCATTTCGACGCAATTAATGGCATCATCCATTGCAGTGGTGGTGGACAAACCAAGTGTATGAAGTATTTGCCTAAACCATTGAAGATTGTAAAAGATAATCTTTTTGAAATACCTCCTATCTTCAAATTGATACAAGAAAACTCTGGAGCCGATTACAAAGAAATGTATCAGGTATTTAATATGGGGCATCGTTTGGAAGTATTTACCAATGAAACGGCTGCAAAAGAAATGATAACAATTGCCCATCAGTTTAATATCGAGGCAAAGATTGTAGGAAGGGTTTATCCATCCGATAAAAAAGAATTAGTTTTGAGTGGAGCATTTGGAGAAATAGTTTATTAGGATAAGAATAGTTAACCACAAAGGACACAAGGGGTTTCACAATGGTCGCAAAAGGTTTTTTGTATGCTAAATTAGCCGTTGTGTTCCTTGTGTTTCTTATCTTGGTGTTCATTGTGGTAGAAATCCTTTAAAATAACAATGTCTTTTTTACGTTCTAATTACAAGTTCAAATTTTAGTTTATGTCAGAAACAGTTATATCACTCGAGCATGTAAATATTTACCAAGGTCAGAGCCTTGTTCTGGAAGATGTAAACTTCACGGTAGAGAAAGGTGAATTTGTTTATCTTGTGGGAAAGACAGGTACAGGAAAGAGTAGTCTTCTCAAAACTTTATATGGCGAACTTAGTCTGAAAGAAGGTAAGGCCAATGTGGTAGGCTTCGACCTGAGTGAGATGGACTGGAAGAAAGTACCTTTTCTAAGAAGGAACTTGGGCGTAGTGTTTCAGGACTTTCAATTATTGACAGATAGGAATGTTCACGATAACCTGAAGTTTGTGCTGAAAGCAACTGGCTGGAAAGATGAACAACTGATTGAAGAAAAAATAAATGATGTGTTGGATAAAGTAGGACTCAAAAGTAAAGGCTTCAAAATGCCTTTTGAAATGAGTGGTGGCGAACAACAACGTGTGGATATCGCCCGTGCTTTACTGAACTCTCCCAAATTAATCCTTGCCGATGAACCTACCGGAAACCTTGATCCTGAAACCAGCGATGAAATCATGCAGCTCCTGTTTCAGATCGTGCAGGATTATGGAGCGACTATCTTGATGGCTACACACGACTTTATTGTTATCAATCGCTACCCGTCCCGCATATTAAAAACCGAAAGAGGGCGTGTTTTCGACAGTAGCAACTATACAGCAGAAGAGAATAGTACTACAATCTAATAAATGGTTGTAATTGAGGGGGGATAAAATCTGGAAGTTTATCCCCAAATCCATTTCACCTGTTGTTTTGCATTGGCTTCGTTGTTGAACATGTTCAAAAGCAATTCTTGCCTTCTTGTTATTTCCTCATTATTAAAAGGTTGGTCTTTCAGAGCACTGATAATACGGATGAAGTTGCTTGCATCACTTCCAATATGACAAGCCTTTTCCAAACCGCTTCCAACCACAGTAGCCTCATTCACCAAACAATGTCTGCCATTATATAAGGCATTCAATAACTTCAACTTGATACCACTTGTATGATAAGATGGCAGTATGTTGATGTGTGCTTTTGCAATCATATCCTGCATCTGTGACTCGGTTGGGTTGGCAACAATACAGGTGTGCATACGTTCGTGTGCAAGTGCTTCTAGCTTTTTGGAGGGGTTCTTTCCTGCAACAACAAAAGGTACTTCTATTTTGCTGAAAACTTTTTCCAATAGCCAGGTTGCGGCCTTTTCGTTTACTTCAACACTCAAATCTGCCTGATACAAACAGTAATGTCCCATTCCTGGTGCACAATTTACATCCCAAGAAGGGGGCAGATACAAAGGCAGATAATCAATGGTCTTGCAACAAAATTCTGTTCTGTAGGTACTAACGTCTTTGTGTGTAACACCCCAGAAAGCAGTTGCCTTAGAGGCTATCTCATGCTCATATTTCCTTAGCAAACTACTCTCTCTTAGGTAGTACATCTTTTTGAGAGGGGAGGAGCAAGACTTGTATAAATCATGGTAGTATTCATACTCCACATTGTGCACCCGAACAAACTTTCTCCGGTTCTCAAAGCGTGGGTCTCTTAATAGATACGTACAATGTACGCCTTCCATGAAAATAGGGTAATCGTCCTGCAACAAGTTTTGAAACAAAGTCTCATTGCGCCTGCTGGCAACAATATAAGGTGTATTTTGGCAGACACTCTTATGCCCTTCTTGTCGCTCATAATAATCTACTGAAACACAATATTTATTCAGTTCTTCTTGTTGTCCCCTGCCATAATCAAAACAATGCAAATGTATTTTCACCCCTTGCGCCTGTAATGCAGGGAGTTTATAAAACAAATCAAACATACCGCCATAATCGACGGGGTACGGAACATTTAATGTGATGATATGAAGATGTTTATCCAATGTATTTTAAGAGCCTTACAAGACCTGTTTCCAAAACGTTATCAATTTCTTTTCTTCCTCGTTCCAATTCAGTGTGTTACGGGCAGCCATCGTATTTGATTGCAACGAGTTATAAAGAACACTATTAGTCAACAATTTGTTCAATGCATCCGAAATCGTTGTTTCAGAAGTATCATTTATCAGATAAGCAAAGGGGTGTTCTTGCAGGATGGCGGCATACTCGGGATAATTCACGCATAGTTGCGGTATACCTCCCATCATATAATCGAAGAAACGATTGGCAAGAGAATAGTATTGATTCAGTCCGGTGTCTTCAAAAAGCATTACGCCAATATGACATTGTTGTGTGATGAGCCTCAGTTCTTTGGGCGAGACTGCCCCCTTGAAAATTACTTTATCTTCTAAAGAATATTTTTTTGCCAGTGCTTTTGCCTGATTCAAGAAGTTGCCAACGCCACATATCAACAGTTGGGCCTTTACTTCTTTCATGGCGGGTATCAAGGTTTCGAAGCTTCTGCCTTCATTTACTGCTCCTTGATAGAGGATGGTAGGTGTGTCAAACTTCTCCAGTTGGTCTAATGGTTTTAGCACTGGCAGGTTACGCACTATCTCATAGCTGGCATTATATCTCCGTTCAAATTCTTCTTTAATAAATAAGTTTACCGTATATCCCTTCTTAAAGCGGGGTACTGCAAAGCGTTCTATCATCAACCAGAATTGATGAATTATTTTCCTCGTTACTATCTCCTTTTGTTCAGTAAATAATTCATGTGCATCATATACTCTATGTTTATTTCGGAGGAGAGAGGCAAAGTAGCAAGGGATGATAGTATCTAAATCTATGGCACAGTAAGCATCTGCTTTTGCAAAAAGAAGATAGAAAAACAAGCGGATATTATATTCTGAATAGAATAAAATGCCTTTGGTAAAGAAGCAATTTAATCTTTTCTGACCGAATACTTGTTCGCCCAACGGGATGGAATTAGGTAACTTTCTGCCTATCAATACAGGTTCATACCCCGCATTGGCAAGGGAGGAACAGATACGTTGCATCCGCTGATCATAACTTAAATCATTCGTAACCGTCAATAATATCCGTGGCAATAGTATTCCGTTTAGGGACAAATATAGGGCAAAGAGATAGGCTCATCTTTTCAGCAAAAGAATAAAATAAGCTTTTGACGAAGCTGTCCCTCTAAACGTTTTATAGGAAGGGATAAATTTTATATGCCTAGTTTGATATTTGAATACGTTCAGTATATATATTCGTAAAGTTTTATTATTTTTCTCACTTAATAACTTCTCGTAAATTAAAAATCGTATGAAGGCTTCAAAACTCTGCATTGTTTTATTGCTGTCCTTATTATTGCAAAAGGCACAATCTCAGGAACTGGAACATACACTTCTATGGAGGATAACTGGTAAGCAACTAAAAAGCCCTTCTTATTTGTATGGCACGATTCATATTCAAAACAAAAAGGTATTCAATTTTCCCGACTCTCTCTATGCAGCAATAGACCAATGTCCTGCCTTTGCATTGGAGTTTAATCCAGATAGTTTGAACAGTGGATTGTCTGATTATCTTACCAATGAATTTGCAAAAGAGTCAAGCCGTAAGAGAAAGGCTAAGAAATTAAAAGAACTTCTTGCAAAATCCGATCTGGACGAACTGCAAAGCAGACTCGGTAAGGAAGGTAAAATAAATGCGGGAGAACTGACTGTGAAGCAGGCCTATGTGATGAAAGAAAAGTTTTTGTCCAACAAGAAGAAAGAAGATGATATGCCTACATTCATGGATGCTTTCTTGTATAAAATAGCCAAGGATAAAGACAAGACCATGGAGGGATTGGAGCCGCTGAACTTTGAAATGAGTGTGCTGGATGATGTGACTGAAAAAGATGGTGAAGCCAAGGCTTTTGTAGAGAACATTCGCAAAACAGACAATAGCTTGGAGTTATTGATTAAAATGTATCTGGAAAAGGATATCAATAAAATACATAAGTGGTCGGAAACAATGCCAAGCTCATTTGAAAATAAAGTAATTATTGCCCGCAATAAGAAGATGGTATTGGTGATGGATAGTATTATGCAACATCAGTCGTTGTTTTCTGCTGCAGGTGCGGCTCATTTGCCAGGAGATACAGGCTTGATTGTTTTGTTGCGAAGGATGGGGTACACCGTAGAACCGGTTCTTTGCAATACTTTCACACATGCCACAAAATATGTATTCAGCAAAAAGGAACAGCCGTGGGTAGATGTAATTGATACAACTGCCGGTTATCTCGTTAAGATGCCTTCGATGCCTAGTGAAATAAAAGTGATGGGCGGAATCATGAAAATGAAATCTTTTGTGGACCTCACCACTAATCAGGGATATTATACCATGCACGTGGCCTCGGCAGCTTTTGCGGTTAAAGGTGCTAAAGATAGTATGATGGGGGTAATGGCCAAGTCTATGACCACTAGTACAGGTGGTATAAATGTAGTTGATAAGCCTGTGAAAAACGGGGGCGTAGATGGTAAGGAATATGATTATGAAGGCAAAGGGAAAATATATTACAGACTACAGTTACTCATCAAAGGTAATGACCTATTTATGTTGCTGAGTAACAGTATGGAGAAAGTAAATACCAGAGTAGATTCCTTTTTTAGTTCCTTCAAGGTATTACCAAAGTTTAAGTTGACGTGGTCTCAAAAGACATTTGATGATGATTATTTCTCCATCTATACGCCTGGTCCCAAACCGAAGCCTACCACAGATTATGATGGCGACAGTACCTATTTTCAACAAACATATACGGCGGTAGATGAAACTGTTGGGGCTTATTATTTTGTATATATATCCAAAACAACCAAGGGATATAATTTTATGGATGATTCGTCACAGATCGAGGGAATTGAAAAAAGAATGGGGGAAAAAGTTGTTCATTTTGAAAGAAAACAAATTACCACGCCTCATTACACTGCCGACGAATATGAAGGTGTTCAATCTAAGGGTGTGATGTATATGGGACGGATGATTTATAGTGGAAACAGGTTGTATGATGCATTGGTTATTTATCCGGATAATAATGAGGCCAAAGCAGATGCAAAGTCTTTCCTGGAGTCTATACAATTACTTCCTGTGCCTTCGTCGTCCAACAGTTTGCAGACGGCGCCCGATACTACTTTCAAAACGTTTGCGCCTGCTCCATTCCTGAAAGTATTACCCAAGAAAAAAGAGACGGATACAGATTCATCCACAACAGCCAGTGCGGATGATTCTCTTGTTCACTACAGAAGCTACGACGAAAAGCGATTAATTAATTATGATGTCTTCCAAAAAAAATTGAGTCATTTTTATTGGAACAGTATTGATACGGCTACCCTCAGCAAATGGATCAGGAGAAATAAGGAGGAAGGCGAAACTGTTTCGGACATCCACTTCTCCAACGTTGGAAAGGTATTGGTGGCAGAGGCAACGATGACCAAACCCCGCTCTGCACAACAACATCGGGTAAAGGTGTTTGGGCTAGGGCATACACGTTATACCCTCACGTCTTTGATTCCTGCCTATGCCATTGGCGACAAGTCTGTTGATTCTGTTTACAGCAAGTTTACGGTTCTTGCACAAGACAATAATCCGTTGGCATCCAGTCCCACTGCTTTTATTGCGGCGTTGCACAGTACCGATTCTGCCACCTACACTGATGCAGTCAAGCAGAGCGAGGATGTCTTTTTTGGCAAATCGGATATTCCTTATTTACTGAAAGAGTTCCCTAGTAAGTTTACTTTGGATTCTACAGACAACTATGGGGCTAGTAACCTTTTGTTGGATGTAATTTATGCTTATCCCGATGATATATCTGTGGATGATGTAGCACAGTTATATTTGAAAATGCCAGAAGACCGTGGCAAGCAAAAGTTTACTGTGTTGAAATTCTTTACCAAATTAAAGGATACGACTGCTGCTTATGCCAAGCTTCAATCGCTGATGTTGACCAATACACCCGTTAATGGTTATGGCTATGGTTTGTATGATGAGTTGGTGTTGCATCCCAATAGGACCAAAACATTTTTCCCTGCTTGGTTCAAGCTCACAAAAGATTCCAGCGTAAGTTCTATTGTTTGCAAGCTAGCCAAAAAGTTGGTGGACAGTGGCTATCTCTCCATGGATTCTATCCGCAATCAATTCCCGTTGATACTTGCCAATAGCCGTGCTATTTTGAAGGAAGTGACTCCCGATAACAATTATACGGGTACGGTTGAATTGCTTTCTTCGTTTGATACTGCCGAGGGATGGAATGAGATAAAAAAGTTTCAATATGCTTCGGATAACTATGTGAAACGCGATGCAGTGAAGTTGTTGGTAAAGAAAAAGATAGAGCCAGATGCGGCCATCATCGATACCCTTGCTGCCGATAAAGTGTTCAGGATTGGTACATACAATGAGTTGTTGGATAGCAATATGCTGTATCTTTTCCCTAAACGATTCCTCAATCAACGCTCATTTGCAGAGAGTCATTTGTATAATAGCAATGAAGATGATGGGTATGGATTTATGAAATATATTGGCGACAAGAGTATTAAATACAACGGAAAAACGCAGAAGTTTTATTTGTTCGAAGTGAAGTACAGCAAAAGTGACAAGAATAGTTATCTAGGTGTTGTGGGGCCATATAGCAATTCATCTTCGCAGTTTTTTATTGGCGACGACGATGATGATGCAACGGGCGTGTATGCTACCGAAGCATTGAATGGCAGGCAGCCAGATAGTTTTATTAAGGCTTACTTTAAGGATCTGGAAGAAAAAAAGAAAAATAGGGTTGTAGATACAGAAGAGAAATAGTTGGAAGTAATCAAATATCAATTATCTAATCATTCTTATACTGTTTTCATACGTTTAAATAAAGATTCGGACGGTCTAAATGATTTATAAGAACCTATAACTCTAGCATTTCTAATACTTTTTCTTGCTAGGGTTAACGTGAGTTCGGGATAAGAGATTAAGAGAAAAGGTGTAAATTAGAGGATATAATGTACCACCATTTTATCACTAAAATACACCCTTATGTTGCGGGTTATAGATATTTTCGTTCCAGTAGATGATTTCTGTATTGAATTTGATACTTACATACAAAGTTTCCGCCTAGGTGAAGGGCAGCCTAAGCGTAACCGTAAAGCATCCTTGTCCGACTCCGAGATAATTGCGATACTCATATTGTTCCACTTTGGTTCCTTCACCAATTTCAAGCACTACTACAACCATTATGTGAAGGAACATTTGTCGGATTGTTTCCCAACCCTGGTGTCCTACAACCGTTTCATAGAACTTGAAAG
>CAITVK010000073.1 GCA_903895845.1 uncultured Chitinophagaceae bacterium | reverse complement strand
TTGCAAATAACCATACCACGACGGATTTGGCTCTTTTCAATACCACGCAACAACAAACCAGCGTTGTCACCTGCTTGACCTTCATCCAACAATTTCTTAAACATTTCAACACCTGTAACAGTTGAAGTCAATGGAGTTTCCATCAAACCAACGATTTCTACAGCTTCACCAACTTTAATGATACCACGCTCAATACGACCAGTAGCAACTGTTCCACGACCAGTGATAGAGAATACATCCTCAACACTCATCAAGAAAGGTAAATCAACCGGACGAGGAGGCAATGGAATGTAGCTATCTACAGCAGCCATCAATTCTTCGATTTTAGCAACCCACTGTGGATCTTCAGCCATAGCGCCAGTTGCAGAACCTTGTATAATTGGTGTGTTGTCGCCATCGAAACCATTCTTAGTCAACAACTCACGAATTTCCATTTCAACCAATTCCAACAATTCAGGATCATCAACAAGATCAACCTTATTCATGAAAACTACCATGCTAGGAACACCTACCTGACGAGCCAACAAGATATGCTCTCTAGTTTGAGGCATAGGACCATCTGTAGAAGCAACAACCAATATAGCACCATCCATTTGAGCAGCACCAGTAATCATGTTTTTCACATAGTCAGCGTGACCAGGACAGTCAACGTGTGCATAGTGACGATTAGCAGTTTGATACTCAACGTGAGCAGTATTGATAGTGATACCTCTTTCTCTTTCTTCAGGAGCACCATCGATTTCATCATATTTCTTTGCGATGTTACCCATCCCTTTTTTAGAAAGGATCATTGTGATAGCAGCAGTCAAAGTAGTTTTACCATGATCCACGTGTCCAATTGTACCAATGTTTACGTGGGGTTTATCCCGTTGGAAGCTTTCTTTTGCCATTTTATTTGTTTTTTTTAAATTTATTTTTAATTGCCTATCTGAAAGAATGCCTTACAGATAATATCTTTATTGTATGCTTGAAATCCTGTGAGCCGTTAGTGAGAATCGAACTCACGACCTCTTCCCTACCAAGGAAGTGCTCTACCCCTGAGCTACAACGGCTAGTAGACCGTTTACAGGCGATAGTGCAACACAAGTGGGAATTAAATCCCACTTGTTGCTGCTGCTTTGAGCGAGAGACCAGGCTCGAACTGGCCACCTGAAGCTTGGAAGGCTACCGCTCTACCAAATGAGCTACTCTCGCAATAATACCTTTACCTTACACTAACAATGTTTTTTTACAAACATCGATTTAATACAAAGAACTTTCTCGAACAATCTCACTTTAAAAGATTAAAGTGGGCAGAGTAGGGTTCGAACCTACGTACTCGTGAGAGAACAGATTTACAGTCTGTCGCCTTTAACCACTCGGCCATCTACCCTAAAACACTGAGCCGAAAACTGGAGTCGAACCAGCGACCTACTGATTACAAATCAGTTGCTCTACCAACTGAGCTATTTCGGCAAATTTTTACTTTCTATAAAGACCTACCCCGTTTTGGGGATTGCAAATGTAGTAGAAAATTTTACTTGACAAAGATTTATAAAAAATATTTTTTCTTATTTCCTTTCAAACTACCTCTTACCTACAAAAACAAGTGTAAAAAAAGAGGGGGGATAGCAATAGGTGCTATCCCCCCTCTTTTTTCTAATTTAGTGATTACTAAAGATATTTGTCGCCTTTTACACGCTTTACTTCGGCTACATATTCTTTGATTGCTTGCTCTTTTTCTTTCTTGCAAATCAATAAAGCGTCTGGTGTGTCGATTACAATAAAGTCATCCAACCCTTGCAAAACCAACAATTTGTCTTTAGGAGCACTCACCATACATTTTGATGCATCTATGATTACTACATTTTCACTGGCAACTGCGTTACCCAAAGAATCTTTCTCCAGATTGTCATAAGCACTTGTCCAAGTTCCCAAGTCTGTCCAACCAAAAGAAGAAGGTATCACATAAACATTTTCTGCCTTTTCCATCAGCGCAACGTCTACTGCTACATTCTTACAAAGTGGATAAATACGATCTATCGCCTCCTTCTCGTTAGGGGTGTTAAGGTTATGTTTTTCAGCATCAAACAATTCAAATGTATCCAGATCATATTTCTCAAAACCATCTACTACATCCTTTGCTTTCCAGATGAATATGCCCCCATTCCATAAGAAATCACCGCTTTCCAAAAACTTCTTTGCAATTTCCAGATTGGGTTTCTCTGTAAAAGTTTTTACACGATAAATACCATCACCTGCATCATCATTTTGGTCATATTGAATATACCCATATCCTGTATTTGGATACGTTGGTTCTATACCCAATGTAACAAATGCCGTGTTTTTGCTTACAAAGTCCAATGCTTTTTTAGCAATGCTAATGAAAGTATCCTGATCTGCAATCATGTGATCACTAGGTGCAACGATGAGGCTAGCATTTGGATTCTTTTGCAATAACTTAAATGCAATGTAAGCAACACATGGAGCCGTATTCTTACGGCTAGGCTCTGCAATAATGTTTTCTACCGGAATCTCTGGCAACTGTTCTGCACAAATATAACTGTACTCTGCAGCTGTGACTACATAAATATTTTCTTTTGGAACAAATTCGGCAAAGCGTTCGTAAGTCCACTGAATAAGGCTTTTACCTGTATTTAGGATATCTAAAAACTGTTTCGGATAGCCTGTACGGCTTTGAGGCCAGAAACGACTACCGATTCCTCCAGCCATAATTGCTACGTAATAATTGGGATTATTCATTTTTTAAAATTGAAATATTAATTAATTCAGAAACCAAATGTAAGTGGTTAATTCATGTGGCAAAATGTCTTTTGTTGTGACGGTACATTTAAGATGATTTTTAGATACAATATACTGATTACTAGTTGCTGGTCACAGATTGCAAGTATCAAAAATCTGAATCCAAAATTCCTAGCTAATCCCCTCTTTTATTAACTCATGTAAATGTAAAATTCCAATGTATTGTTCATTTTCGGCTACTATCAACTGACTGATGTCGTATAAAGCAAATATCTCCAATGCATCCACCGCCATGATAAAAGGCTCTATTGTTTTTGGGTTACGCGTCAATATGTCTTCTGCGGTTATGTTTTTGATATTGTCGCTGCGCTCTAACATCCGGCGTAAATCTCCATCGGTAATAATCCCGAGTACTTTATTTCCATTATCTACTACGGCTGTCACACCCAATCTTTTCTCAGTTATTTCTACAATTACTTCTTTCAAAGTGGCAGTGGGTAATACTTTTGGCGCAATGGAATCAGAAACTATATCTTTTACTTTCAAATAAAGTCTTTTACCAAGATTGCCACCGGGATGATAACGTGCAAAGTCTTCATTGCCAAATCCTTTCAGTTCCATCAAACAGACTGCAATAGCATCTCCCATTACCATTTGGGCAGTTGTACTGCTAGTAGGTGCGAGGTTGTTGGGACAAGCCTCTTTACTCACAGTCGTATTGATAACCAAATTTGCCTGTTGCGCCAAAAAACTATCCGTATTACCAACAATAGCGATAAGAAGGTTATTAAAATTTTTTATTAATGGAACAACGGCTTTTATCTCAGGGCTCTCGCCACTTTTGCTCAATATCAATACAATGTCCCCCTCTTGTACCATGCCCAAGTCTCCATGGATAGCGTCTGCAGCATGCATAAACAAAGAAGGGGTTCCAGTAGAGTTTAGTGTGGCAACTATTTTTTGGGCAACGATGGCACTCTTGCCGATACCACTTATTACTACCCTGCCTTTGCATTCGTTAATGGCTGTTACAGCTTTCTCGAAGCTTTCGTCAATAAAATTTTCCAAGCCGGCAATCGCGGCAGCTTCCAATGCAATCGTGTGATGTGCAATTTGTGAAATAGATACATTCATTGTGCGGCAAAGTTATGTTTTGACGATATAGGATTAGTATTATAGAAGAAAAGTTTATTTGTTTCCAGATACAACAATAAGAGCCTGTTTAAAATTTATTCAATAAAAGTTTTATAGCAGATAATTTGACCATTTCTTCAGCGGATTCCATTAACAACTCATAATTCCTGCACAATCTTCGGTCATTGTCAAACCAAGAAAATGTTCTCTCTACTATCCATCTTTTATGGATAGGTTTAAAACTATCTCC
>CAITVK010000072.1 GCA_903895845.1 uncultured Chitinophagaceae bacterium | reverse complement strand
TCCTATTTTCATACCCTATAATTTTATTTAGGCTACAAAACTCTAAGTCAACTCTGCCAATTCACGGCAGTGTGAAAAGAATATCTACACTTTCTTTTAATTCTATACATAATAAAACCCAATACTCCTCCTTTGCTTTTGTGCAGTAAAATCCCTTTCATTTTGATTATATATTTCAGTCAATGTCATTGGGCGGCTAACAATGCTATCAAAACCTAATTTATAAGAGAGGGACTGTGCCTTTGTAATCTCGAGTTCTTTAAACTCATATTGGGCTATCAACCTACCTTTTCTTAATAATGCACTATCCACTTTAGAAATATCAATATTGAACGAGCAGATAATTTGAATATTCAAACAATCAGAAAGCAACCCATCCGATATATTCAGCAATGCCGAAACCAAGGAAGCCCCATTTCTTTCCCTATCTACAACAATGTTTTCGGCATCCTCAATAACAAAAATCGAATTGGGATGGGAGGACAGAAAACCCACTAGCTTAGGTTCAATCAATGTAGTAGCAAAATTTGAAGGCAAGAAAATGACCTCCTTATTTAAGGTCATCAATAAATAACGGATATAGGATGTCTTACCTGTGCCGGGTTTACCATACAGTAGCACCAATCCTTTATCATTTCGTTTGGAAAGTCTTTTTAGGATTAGGTTATGTATGTCATTAAAATCATCGTTGTAATTATCGGAAATATTTAAAGTAGGCTTTCGGATGGTCATTAATTTTAATTCTAACCCATCACCTTCATCCACAAGTAAATTTATTTCAGGTTTCCTCTTTTCCTTCCTCTTTTTATGCTGTTTTATACCTTCAATAAGGTTTTGAACCTTTGCAATGTCTGTATGCTTAAAAAGAAAGAAAACAAAATTATTAGGTATGATAAACTCAATAATTAGGTCTTCATACAATACAAAATATACCGAATCCAATAGGCTTTCCTTGCTATCATCTATATATAACATACTAAAGTGACAGTCTTTTATTTCGGCTTCATATTCTTTCAAAAGCCAGTACAAAGCTTTTTTGCAATCAATTTTCAACTCGTGCGTGAAGTTTGGGATAACATTAAAATAATAAAGAAAGAGTTTTTGGGCATCCAGATAGTGGCTGTGTTCGCCAAAAACATCATTAGGGATAATAGTGCTTGAAGAATTTTGTTTGTTAAAATTACTCAATTGTTCCATTGTAACTTCCATATCCTCACTTTTTTATTTCGCCCACAAAGCAACACATCACCTCTGCCAAATTGCGGCAGAGTAGGAAAAGAATTAAAAACATTTAAACAATACAGAAAACAATAAAGAAGTATATTTAGAAAAAATTGATTTTATGCTTACAATAGTAGAAGGTATTTATAAAAATGGACAGGTCATTCTAAATGAAATACCTAAGATAGATAAGCCAGTAAAAGTGATGGTGACCTTTATAGAAGACACAGAAAAATATAACAAGGGTGATGAAAGAAAGCCAGGTTTCCTTAAAGGGTTCTTCACCTATATTGCCCCTGATTTTAATGAACCACTCGATGAACTAAAAGATTATATGTAATGAATATTCTACTTGACACGCATTCATTAATTTGGTACACCGAGGAAAATCTACTTCTTTCTGCACTTTCAGTTGCACTAATAACTAATCCAAATAACAATATTTTTGTGAGTATTGTATCCTTTTATGAAATTCCAATAAAGCTAAACCTAGGGAAACTAAAAACAGAAAACACTATTGATTACTTTTTCGTTGAAATAATAAAGAAAAAGATTGCAGTGCTACCAATTACGCACAAATACCTTTCACGGTATGTATCATTACCCTTATTCGCTGACCACAAAGACCCTTTTGATAAACTTATCATTGCTACTGCAATGGAAGAACAATTGACAGTTATCACCACAGATAAAAAGTTTATACTCTACAATGAACTTGTCGACATTATTTGGTAATAATAATTTATTTCCTATTGTATTTGTATTACTGATTTATTTTTTGCATTACAGCGTCTAATTACTGATTATGAAAATAAAATACGATAAACAAACAGATGTACTCTACATACAACTTAGTAGCAACCCAATTTCTGAGAGTGGAGAAGATAATAAGGGTGTTATTTTAGATTATGACAATCAAGACAATGTTGTAGGTTTTGAGATACTGAATGCGTCTGCAAAACTGCCTATACCAAACGTTATAGAATATGAAATGGCTTAAACCCAAATTATACGAATTTATAAATTCTACCATAGGAAGGCTTCGCTCAATCAGGGCAAACGCATATAAATTTAAAGAGCTTAAAATAGACTAATACGCGCATCTCCACCAGTACTTACATAAGCCACCTTAGGGAAATCCGGTTTTAGCGCAGCTAAAATTGAGAAAAATCCGAAGGGATATTTTTCTCAAAGGGTTAACCGTAGTGGCGTTGTAAGTACGAAGCCTGCCGGCTTTGAGGCAAAAAGACTTAATAAGGCTACTTAATTATTACAGGAGCAGCTTTTTTAGTATAATAAATTTATATGCGTTTGCCCTGTCGCTCAATGCGAAGCCTTCCTTTTTCAACCTACGCCGCTCCAAAACCAATACTTCTTCGTTGCTTCTGTGCAGTAAAATCTTGTTCATTCTGATTATATATTTCGGTCAAAGTCATCGGGCGATTGATAATACTATCAAAACCTAGCTTAGAAGAGAGCGCTTGTGCCTTTGCAATCTCTAGTTCCTTAAACTCGTATTGTGCAATCAACCTTCCTTTTCTTAGTAAGGCACTGTCCACTTTAGAAATATCTGTATTGAAGGAACAGATAATTTGGATATTCAAACAATCCGACAACAACCCATCCGAAATATTTAGCAAGGCTGAAACTGGGGATGCCCCATTTCTTTCCGTCTACAACAATGTTTTCTGCATCTTCAATTACAAATATGGAATTGG
The DNA here is from genome assembly GCA_903895845.1 of uncultured Chitinophagaceae bacterium. Classification (GTDB taxonomy): domain Bacteria; phylum Bacteroidota; class Bacteroidia; order Chitinophagales; family Chitinophagaceae; genus Parasediminibacterium. The sequence goes on along the minus strand of CAITVK010000072.1, from coordinate 78,287 downwards.
GATTTTCTATTAAAACTGAAAGAAGATCGGGATTAGTGATTGCAGAAGCCATATTGGGAGGCAAAAAAATTACTTCCTTCTTTACAGATGCTATCAAGTAACGTATGTAAGATGTTTTGCCGGTTCCGGGCTTCCCGTGTAGAAGTACCAATCCCTTATCATTCTTTTTGGATAATCTTTTTTGTATCGTTTGATGGATGTCTTTAAAGTCACAATTATAATTGTCATCGATAGATAATTTGGGTTTATTTATCTCCAATGACCTGGTGCCAAAACCACCACCGCCATTGACCAAAAGAGATATTTCTGACTTTAAAAACCGCTTTGCCGGTTTTTTGAATTTCCTGATGCTTTCAATAAGTGGCTCAATAATATGGATGGAAGTATTACGATATAAAAATCTCACTTCATCTCTGGCAATATCAAAATTAACCAGTAGATCATCATACAGAAAATAAAACAAATCATCTAGTTCAGAGAGCTTCTTTTTGTTTAAATAACGTTTTACATAACTACAATCATTAATCGCTGCTTTTTTGTTTTCTAACAACCAAATATTAGCTTTCCTGCAATCAATACCCTTTATATAATCGAAATTGGGTATCGTGTTGTAGTAGGTCAAAAACAAGTAAAACTCATTAATATTAGATTTTCCTCTTTCAACAAACACATCCCCCAAGCTAGCCTTATTACTTGTTTTGCAAAAACTAGATTCCTCCTTTTGTAACTTACTCAATAGTTCCATTGTTACTTCCATATCCTTTATTTTATTTAGCCCACAAAGCAACACGCCCACTCTGCCAAACGATGGCAGAGGGTAAAAAAGAAAATAAAGAATACTTACAATCACTCCTAAATTTGTAAAAACGTACAATAATGAATACATCATCTATCAGGCAGAAATTAGTTGATTACCTACAAGTGGCAGATGATAAAAAGGTGGAAGCCATCTACTCAATATTGGAAGAGGAGGTAGAAGCCAATACCATTAATTGGAATGATAAACACTTTGTCAATGAACTAGACAAACGTACTGAGGAGTATAAAAACGGAACCATAAAAGCCCAATCTTGGGAGGATGCCAAAGCACAGGTACTGGGTAGTATTCAAAACCATAACCAAAACCAAAGAGGTGAAATATACCCTGAAAATCCACCCGAAAGCAACAAAAGTATTAGAAGATGCTACATTATGGTACGAGAACCGCTCGGAAGGATTGGGCAGCCGATTCTTTGCAGCAGTAAACAAACGGGTGCACGAAATAGCGCATCACCCCACTAGATACCCAATAAAGCATAAAGATTACAGAGAAGTAGGAATAGAAATTTTTCCTTTTATAATTGTGTACCAAGTCTTTGAAACCAACCAGACTATTTTGATTACCTACATTTTCCACAACAAGCAGAGTCCTAAAAAAAAGTATTTAAGGTAAACGAAAGACAACCGTTTTATTCAACCTTTTAATCCTGTCGTGCAGACAGTGAGTATCTGATTTTAATTTTATTTGCATCATGGTAAGGGTATAAACCCAAAAAAGGTCAAAAGCCATCAGTCTCTCAACCTCCAACTTTCAACCCTATCAATTATCAATTATCAACTAAGAACTTACCACTTACAACTTTTCTCCCCCTTTCGCACAATGTCATTAAGTTAAAGGATATACGTTAATACGCCACGTCTCTGCGTCCTAAAAGTGAAACGTTCCTGTCTAAAATAAAACTTCCCTCTGTGTTTCTCTGTGTGAATAACGCTGCGACCTCTGCGTTTAATTTTTCTTTTTTCCTCAACTTAATGACATTGCCCTTTTGCGGATAGGGCTCTGCTTCTTCCTGCCCCCTCTCTTTTGGAGAGGGTTGGGGTGAGGTCAAGTTGGGGTGAGGTCTTTCAACCTCTTTCCTCAACTCATAACTCATAATTCATAACTCATAACTAGATACTCACCATCGCCACTGCCAATGAAGTTACTTTCCCAAGTTCAAACTCAATAATTGTATTATACTCCACATAGCCAACCTTTGTACAAGTAACATGATAAGTGCCCGGCTTCATCCTGGTTATCAATACAACGCCATTTATATCCGTCACCGCACTTCTCGAAATCTCCACAATCGTCACCAATACGTCCTCCAGCAATGCCTCCGTCACCGAATCCGTCACCGTTGGCTTCAAGCCAGTAGCATGGCTCCCCAACGACGAAATAGCCCGCGACAAGTGATATTCATGCACCATAACCGCATTAGAATCCTCATATTCCGGAATCAACAAATCATCAATCAGTTCAAGTGCACCATCGCAAGCAATTATGTCAACCACAATCTGGTCAGTCGCCACCGCCCTCGTCGTTATCGCTTGTTTCGGCGTACCAATCGACCCCGATGCCGCAGCAATGGCAGCAGTAATCGCTGTAACATCCGCAGCCACAACCCTATAAGTTGTCAAGCTAGCAATATTCGTATTTATCGCCGCATTGATGGTTGTCAACGAATTCAACACCACCGATTGGGTCATGTCACTAAAAGTCGAAATTTGCACATCAAACTGGGCAGCCAATGTCGCATTGCCCGACTTCACCGCCCACACCCGCGCTTTTCGGGCAGATTTAACCAACATTTTTACAGCCGTTTCCAACAAAGTATCTTTCGTTGTCACCACCCCACTTATTTTCAATTTCTGTCTCGCAATCTCCAACTGCAAATCATTATAAATACCCGTAAAATCCGTTATCTCATCCACCAATTGCGCAAAAGACGCAAAAGTGGTTTCATATTTCGCAAAAAATAGCATTACCGCTATATACATATTCACTTTAGCTGTTTGTCCCTTAGTCATTTTTATTGTTTTATTAGATTAAATTTACTTTTTATGATTGTCAAAAACCCCCTCAACTATTTTAAGGTAGCGAAATGAAGGTGCGAGATGCAGAAAGTTCATTTCAAGGCCCAATAAAACTATTTGAGATACGATAATCTTACTTCAAGACGCGATATTCTTACTTCAAGATGCAATAATCTTACTTCAAGACACGATAATGTTACTTCAAGATTGGATATTGTTACTTTAAGATTCAATAATGTTACTTAAAGACACGATAATTTCAAAAAGGCATACAATCCCGAAATCGTGGCGGAGTATGAATTGAAGAAGCCAATAAAATAAGGTTGAGTAGGTATTTATAAACCGATGAGGCAACAATCATTTTTTTCATTCAAAGCATTTATTCATTGAAAAGAAAAGGCTCGGCGGGCACCTCGTGTTAAATATGGCTGTAATGTATAACTAAATAAATCAAACAGAACAATTATATTTAAAAGTAAGTTGGTGTTATTGGTTTAGATTTTAAGAAATGACGAGGAACAATCAAAATCATTGCCTAAAAGCAATATAATCTTAACTGAAAGCAATATAATCTCGGCGCAGAGCAACATGATTTTGAGCGGTTCAGTCCTTACACCTCTACCCAGGTATGATCTGCAAGCAATCTTACCGAAGCAACAAACTGTTTGAAACGTCCACTGCCGCCCCAATCCGTTGGTGAAATGAGTGATAATGCATTGCTGCCATCATGGTCTTCATACAAATGATAGACCTGTCCTATCTGCGGCTTAAACCTGAGTGCAGCCTCATAAATCATCAGACTTAACTCTCTTCTTTTCTGAATTTCTTGTGCCTGCCGTGCAAGTAATTCTATCTGCTCTTTTATCTGGTTCAGGTGCATATTGGTCTGCTCTTCCATGGCAGTCAGGGCTTTGTGCTTAATCACACCCTCTTTGGTAGGCCTGATTGCAACACCAGCCGCACTTGAGGCATACGGTAATACACTTAGTTGTTTATGATAAATCTCAACGTTAGTGAAGGGCTGCCCAGCTTCCGTAGTTCCTTTTTGAGTAATCTTAAGATAGCCATTAGGTAATATCTCATGTATTATTTCCAAAACCGCTTCCCCTGCTTTACAAAAAACAGTAACAATAGTACTGGCATTGGTGATGGTCGATTGAATGCCATCTGCAAACTCATGCCCTTCATAGGGATGCAATATACCATCGGGAATGGTAGTATATTCAGTATGAAAAGCATCATTGGTAACAGATACCCAGTTGTTGGTAATGCTCAATTGTTTCCCTTGCTGCACACTATCTATCTTATAATTGCCACTCTTGGGAATAATCCCATTCTGGAAATCACATTTCTCAGGAAACAATTGCCACGATGCCAGAAAGTTATATGCTTGAACCATTTTCTTAAATCTCTTAGTAAAATAAATAAACTGAACATCTATTTACACCTAGCAAACATAAATGTTCTTGATTGTAAAAATACAGTTTGGGGATGCAGATAAAAAGTCCACCCCCTTACACTGTTGGTAGCTGTAGTTTATATGTGGAAAACCAATGGGTTCAAACTAATCTATTAAGTTACAAAAGCAGTATCTTCGACCGCTCTTTATAAACAGAGTAACACAAAAATATGAGCGACGAATTAGATAGTCAACCGACAAGTGCCGATGCACAAGAAAAAAACTATGGCGCCGATAGTATACAGGTTTTGGAAGGATTGGAAGCCGTGCGCAAAAGACCGGCCATGTACATTGGCGACATCGGCGTAAAGGGTTTGCACCACTTAGTATATGAAGTGGTGGATAACTCCATAGATGAAGCCTTGGCAGGATACTGTAAAAATATCTATGTAACCATTCATGAAGACAATAGCATCAGCGTAAAAGATGATGGTCGTGGTATCCCTACAGCCATGCACTCCAAAGAAAAGAGAAGTGCTTTGGAAGTAGTAATGACTGTATTGCACGCGGGTGGTAAGTTCGACAAAGGGTCTTATAAGGTTTCTGGAGGTTTGCATGGTGTGGGTGTGAGTTGCGTAAATGCATTGAGTACCACGCTACAAGTAAAAGTAGAAAGGGAAGGTAAGATTTTTGAACAAGAATATCATTGTGGTGTACCTGCTTATCCCGTGAGAGAAGCGGGCGTAAGCGAAAGAACGGGTACAACTGTTAGGTTCTGGCCTGATGGCTCCATCTTCCAAGAAACAGTTTACAAGAAAGAAATATTGGAAAGCAGGTTGAGAGAATTGTCTTACCTGAATAGAAAGATAAGTATTACTCTGACTGATTTGCGCGAATTGAACGAAGATGGCACGCCCTATTCTGCTTTCTTCTATAGCGAAGGTGGTATTGTAGAGTTTGTGGAAATGCTGGACAAAAATGCCAACCGTACGCCATTCATCCCAATGACTTTGAGCGTTGAAGGGTATGACGAAGCATCAAACGTAACAGTAGATGTGGCTTTGACGTACAACAATGACTTTAAAGAACACATCTTTAGTTATGTAAATAACATCAACACCATTGAAGGTGGTACACACGTAACTGGTTTCAGAAGAGCTTTGACACGTGTATTCAAAAGTTATGGTGATAAGGAAGGTTTATTTGAAAGAGCAAAGGTAGAAATTGAAGGGGATGACTTTAGGGAAGGATTAAGTGCCATTATCTCTGTGAAAGTTCCTGAACCTCAGTTTGAAGGACAGACTAAAACCAAACTTGGTAATAGTGAGGTGAGTGGTATTGTGGATTCTACCGTTGCTAAAGTATTGCAGGCTTACTTAGAAGAAAATCCAAAAGATGCTAAGAACATCATCAGTAAGGTGATTCTTGCTGCACAAGCGCGGATGGCGGCTAAGAAAGCAAGAGACTTAGTACAACGTAAAACAGTTTTGAGTGGTGGTGGGTTGCCTGGTAAACTAGCTGATTGTAGCGAGCGTGACCCAGAGAAATGCGAACTATATCTGGTGGAAGGGGATTCGGCTGGTGGAACTGCCAAACAAGGTAGAGACAGAAGCTATCAAGCAATATTGCCGTTGAGAGGTAAAATCCTGAATGTGGAGAAGGCGATGGAGCATAAGATTTATGAGAATGAGGAAATCAGAAATATGTACACTGCGCTTGGCGTTACAGTAGGTATTGTTGATGATGCAAAAGCTTTGAACATCAGTAAACTTCGTTATCACAAGTTGGTAATCATGACCGATGCCGACGTGGATGGTAGTCACATTGCAACATTGATACTTACTTTCATTTTCAGATATATGAAAGAATTGGTAGAGCAAGGATATGTATACATCGCTCAACCTCCTTTGTATCTGGTAAAGAAAGGCAAGGAACAAGCTTACGCTTATAATGAAGAGCAAAGGAAACACCTGATTGAAAAGCTTGGTGGCGGAAAAGATGACAGCGTAAACATTCAACGATACAAAGGTTTGGGTGAAATGAATGCAGAACAATTGTGGGAAACAACGATGGATCCTGCGAGAAGAACACTCAAAAAAGTAACTATTGAGAGTGCTGCAGAAGCAGATAGGGTATTTAGTATGTTGATGGGTGATGATGTTGCTCCAAGAAGAGAATTCATTGAAACTCATGCGAAATATGCTAGAATAGACGTCTAAATAGCGAAAATGTGTGTGTTATGTGAATGTTATTAACAATGTGGTAATGTTTTATTAACAACGTGATGAATATTCGAAATTATTCCTGTAGTTTGTGGTCGTAACAGTTTTTTTCACTTGCCTTATGGAATATTATAAAAAATATACTAATATACTAAGGCATAAAAATTAAATAAGATGGATACAAGTAAATTTATCAAGGCGTATTGCTTAAAGACAAAAGAAAAGAATGTACCAATGCATGATGCCGTGATTACTAAGACGTCAAGAGGTGGTTATCTGGCCGCTGGAAATGATGGCAAAGGAAACAAGATGGCAGCTATCTTGGGTGAAGCAAAAGCTTTACAAGCTATTGCTGATGGAGTAGCAAAGCAATCTTTCTAATTCAATCTGTCTTTTAATTGCTTTAAAAAAGAAAGGCTATCCAAATTTGGATAGCCTTCTTAATTTAATACAATCGAAGTTGTCTTGTTAGCAAACAATAAACTTCTTAGTCTCTACAACTTCTCATACAAAGCCCTTAACTTTTCTCTTGTCATTATTTTCTCCCAGTCTTTCCCAAGTGCATTTTCCCAAAGAGGTTTCATGCCAATACTTACATTAATCATTTTTTCAAACTCCTCATCGCTCAGTCCCTTACAGATCCCTTGCGGAATATCAATGTTATTCTCAGCTACCATCCGTTTAAATTCAGCAACTCCTTCAGGATAATACTCTCCAATATGATTCATCACAATACAATTGCCAACACCATGTTTGGTGCCTAACAAATAACTTAATCCATAGCTTACTGCATGTGCAACGCCCACCTGACTGTAGGCAATGCTCATTCCGCCAGCATAAGAAGCCATCATCAGCTTTTCATCGTGTTCTTCTGTCCATTCTTGGGTTCCCAAAAACACTTCGCGACAAAGCTGTAATGCTTTATCTCCATAACTCTTACTGAATTCATTCAGATAAGTGCCTTGCAAACTTTCTATACAATGGATATAGCAATCCATCCCTGTATAAAAACGTTGATTAACGGGCGCATCTTTTATTAATTCAGGATCTAAGACAATCTGATCGAAAGGAGTGAAGTCGCTGTTCATACCTAGCTTTCTTATCGGGCCTGTCAATACGGTTGTACGAGAAACCTCAGCGCCTGTTCCGCTCAACGTTGGTATGCCTGCTTTGTAAACGCCTGCCTGTTGCACCAGATCCCATCCTTGATAATCGGCACTAGAACCAGGATTGGTCATCATCAAACTAACCGCTTTTGCCAGATCCATCGTACTGCCACCTCCAATACCAATGATGCCACTAACGGTACCGAATTCTTCTTTCAAATCGTGCGCTAGTGCATCTACTTGTTTTGTTTTTGGCTCGTGGGTTACATCGGCATAAATAATTTTATCTTTTCCTCTCAGCGGAATCCTGTTTGGCAAGGCCTTTCCTTCAAAGAAATGATCTACCAAGAAAATCATAGGGGCATCCCCTTTGCGTTGCGGTGCTAGTATTTCATCCAACTGGTTAAAACTACCCCGTCCATAAACGACGTAGCTAACCATTTTAAAATTGCGGAACTTCATAATCTCTATATTTAAGACACGAAAGTGAGAAATAAACCCGCTCGTTGTTGCAAAGATTTTAAACGGTGTATAAATAATTGCTAGATGTATTGTTAATACACCCTCATTAGTGTACCCTTTTTGATTTTTAGGGATGTAATTGAGCTAGCTGGGATTTGTATTTATTCAAACTTTAATAACGAGCAGTCTTTGAAAGGATTGATAAACCAGACCCCGAAAGTGGGGCATACATTAAGTGACGACTATGGAAATTATAGTGTCATTACACCAATCACTCATAATCAAACATTCTTATGCTAGATAGTGTTCTTCACCAACATCTGTTAAGCCTACATGAAGGTTAATGGAAGCTCCATGAGGGCTGATGGAAGCTCCATGAAGGCTAATGGAAGCTTCATGAAGGTTAATGGAAGCTTCATGAGGGTTAATGGAAGCTCCATGAGGGCTAATGAAAGCTCCATGAGGGCTAATGAAAGCTCCATGAAGGCTGATGGAAGCTTCATGGAGGTTAATGGAAGCTCCATGAATGCTGGTGGAAGCCTCTCCGAGATGGTATCCAAAGTGTGTAACATGGTTGCAGGTTCCACAAAGTATTTTTAGAGAGCAGGATTTCTAGGGTTATTTTGATTGACATTGCGCTTATTTTATTCTACTTTTGCCCTCTTTTTATCAACAGACACAATAAAAAGTGTCTATGAGTAGTTATCTAAACTGTAATTAATATATTAATGAGATTTTACACCCGTTTATTTATATCAGTACTACTGATATTATTTGTCACAGCCTGTACGCAGGAGATAGATAATACGGGTAATGCCAACATCACCGGAAGCACAGGCCCTGCAACTACAACGAGTGATCCATCCAAACCTACTTACATTCCGCCTACCAATACGGGTGATACTTCTGGTGGAGGTAGTACAAGTACGGGTACACCAGCAGGAATTGATTCTGTTACCATTACAGATACAGTGCAAAACCTTTGTGTTGATTCCAACATTGTTGTGAACTTTACAGCAACCCCCTCCCGAAAGATTAAGAATGCAACTTACGAGTGGTACTTTGGCGATAATAGCCCTTCTATCACCTCTGGGCCAGCTTCCGTAACGAATATATATGCACTGGCAGGCACTTATTCTGTATTGGTAAAAGTAGATTCGGGTGGAAGGGCCTTGATAAGTAATACTATAAAAATTACACTTGTAGGAGCTGCCAATACACCTGTAGCCGCCTTTACGGCAGTAACAACAAATCCAAATTCGGGTGGTAATATTTATGCGTTCAATAGCAAATCGACGCTTTCATCTAGTTACAATTGGAGTTTTGGTGATGGTAACACATTGCCTACAACATCAACTTATGTAACACATCCATACGTACAACAATCATCCGCTCAAACATTTGTGGTTACACTCACTGCTATTAACAGTGGAGGATGCACAGGTACGGCAACTAAAATAATTACAATACCTGCTAAGTAAATGACAGCAATAACCCATACTTAATTATGAAATACTTTCTTTTTGCAATACTATTTACTACGCTTTTTTCATCTTGCTACAAGCAAGTAAGCAACGGTACTTCCTCTACACCAACAGATACCATCAAAACAAGTACAACCCTTCCAAACATTATGTTTTATAATGTAATGGATTATGGTAATGTCTACATTACATTAAACAATACCAACAATCTGGGTGGCGTTGCAAAGTATTATCCACTTAGCTACACAACAGGTGTTGTTGGAACCAATAACATCATCGTAACCTTTAGCAACGATACCATTATAAACCAAAATGTTGATTTGCTAGCAGGTAAAAACTACTCTTGTTTCGTGTACAGAGTAGGTTACAGTTGGTTTCTATCAATAGTACCGGATAATTTAAAGACTCCTTCTGTAGGCAATTCAGAAATCAGGATACTCGATTTCAGGACACAGGCATGGTACAGTTATATTGGCGTAAAGCTTTTTTCTCCGGGAAATACCCCTTTGATATTCAATAACCGAAACTTTTTGGATCATGAGAGTTATAGTGGTTATGAGAATTTCGATACGATACCTTCAGGCATATACACGACTACGCTGTTTATTACTTCGCCAACTGCTACCAATTTAACCCAGGTGTCAGATACGTTGGTATCTCAGAAAATCTATACGTTTGTATTGATGACGCAGGCTAGTTTAACAGCCGCAAAAGCACTTAACAACATCCAGATTGAGCAGTCGGTAAATAATTAGTAGCAGGTTACAAGTTGCCAGATACAGACATTAGAAGTTTTCAGACTGTAAACAGATAGAAGATAAGCGCATAAAAAAAGCCCTCAGAGATGCTGAGGGCTTTTTTCTTTATTGATTGATTACTATTTTAATTTAGCCAAGGCGTCTGCAATACGAACCCAAGCCCTTTCAATGTTTGCCATATTGTTAGCAAAAGAGAAACGTACACAATTAGGTTCGCCAAAAGCATCTCCCATTACGCTGGATACGTGTGCAGTATTCAACAAATACATGCTGAAGTCAGCAGAATTCTTAATTGTTTCTTCGCCATTGCTTTTGCCATAATAGCTGCTTACGTCTGGGAAGATGTAGAATGCGCCTTCTGGTTCAAAACACTTGATGCCAAGGATTGCCCTTACCAATTCCATTGTTCTTACTCTTCTGCGAGCAAATTCGTCGGTCATTTCAAAGCTTGGCTTCAAGTCGGTAGTCAATGCAACTACACCCGCTTTCTGCGTGATGGAACAAGTGCCGCTTGTAAACTGTCCTTGCAGCTTTTCGCATGCTTTGGCAATTGCCACATCAGCAGCAATATAACCCAATCTCCAGCCAGTCATTGCAAAGCCTTTACTCAATCCGTTTATCAACACAACCCTACTTTTTATCTCTTCAAATTGAGCGATGCTTTCGTGCGCACCTACAAAGTTGATGTATTCATAAATTTCATCTGCAAGGATGATGATGTTTGGATATTTCTTAAATATTGCAACCAAACCTTCCAACTCTGCTTTGCTATAAACAGCACCAGAAGGGTTACAAGGTGAGGAGAACATGAACACTTTTGTCTTGTGCGTGATAGCTGCTTCCAGTTGCTCGGGCGTTACCTTGAAACCATCTTCCAGATTAGTATGTATTTCTACTACTTTACCACGGGCAATCTTCACCAATTCACTATAGGTAACCCAATAAGGTGTTGGGATAATTACTTCATCGCCATCATCAACCAAAGCAAGGATTGCATTTGCCAAACTTTGTTTTGCACCTGTAGATGTTACAATATTCTCTGGCTTGTAATCCAAATTGTTATCGCGTTTCAACTTAGTGCAAACTGCTTCTCTTAGGTCTGCATAACCTGCAACCGGGGTATAATGACTAAAGTTGTCGTTGATAGCCTTTATTGCAGCGTCCTTTATGTGCTGAGGGGTATCAAAATCTGGTTCACCAAGGCTAAGGTCGATTACGTCGATACCTTGTGCCCTTAACTCACGGCCCAATTTGGCCATTTTCAGCGTTTCGGGTTCAGCGAAACGGTCTAATAAAGATGATAATTGCATATCGCTATAAATTTTTCGGACTGCAAAGAAACGGGTTCTGGCAATAAAAAGGCAGAGTTTTTAATTGATAATTGATAATTGATACCTAAAATTTATTGTCTATCACCCATTTTCTCCCAAAAAGCGACTATAAACCCTTTTAAGAAGACCTCTTAGAGGTATAGTTTTTTTGGTGTCAATTATCAATTATCCCGTATCAATTATTTAATGCACTGCTGTCACATTCACTGTTTCAATGGCAATCAGGTGCAATTCTATATGCCTTTCATGTGCTTTACTATGGTATTCACTAATTATTTCGAGGATATCATAGTCAATAAAATTGCAGTTACTACCATCAATGGTGAGTACGCTGTATTCTGGCACTTCGTCCAAAGACTTCCTTAGCTGTACTTTATTCAAAAAAGTAACGTTGCTATTCAGTTTAATGTAATGCGTCTCTATATCCAGATGCTTTGTCTTGGTGATTTTATATTCAGTTTTAAAATTATTTTGAATAATAAAATAAACTGAAATCAATAGCCCGATACTTACTCCAATCAACAAATCGGTACAAAGAATCACAAGGATTGTAAAAACAAAAGGGAGGAATTGTTTCCAACCGAGGCTCCACATATTCCGGAAGAGTTTGGGTTTAGTCAGATTGTAACCCGTACTCAGTAGTATAGCCGCTAAGGAAGCATAGGGAATTTTGTTTAATACGAAAGGAATCAGTAGAACTGCTAGCAAGAGAAACAACCCGTGGGTGAAAGCCGAAAGCTTAGTTCGCCCGCCGGCATCTACGTTGGCAGCACCTCTTACCACCACTGCCGTCATAGGGATGGCGCCCAATAATCCGCACACCATATTGCCCACTCCTTGTGCAATCAGTTCTCTGTTTACGGGGGTGATACGGTTGCGCCTGTCTAGTTTATCAACGGCCTCAATGCAAAGTAGCGTTTCCAGGGTAGCCAGCAATCCAATAATTAATCCATCCTTCCATATCTCAATATTTGAAAAGAATTTAGAAAATTCAGGGAAGGTAATACTGGCAAATATGTTGGATGGAATGTTGACTAACTGCGTTTGCTTGAGTGAGAAGCCGGAAGCCGCATTGGTAAAAAGGATGTTTATGATGATGCCTGTTACAACAACTAAAAGTGGTGTTGGAATCACTTTTAATTTCTTGGCAAAGGGTTGTTGGAGTAGAATGATGATTACTAAAGAAACAACCGAAATTAGTATTGCACCAATCGTGATGTGGTGATTGAAGCTTTCGATATTACCTAAAAAGTTTTTTGAACTGAAAAGATTGAGGAAGCCACTCGTCCAGAAGTCGGGTTTGTCGTACCCGAGTGCCAAAGGGATTTGTTTGGAGATAAGGATAATACCTATTGCCGCTAGCATTCCTTTGATGACTGCCGAGGGAAAATAGTTGGCGATATCCCCTAGTTTTAAAACCCCTAATAACAACTGAAACAAACCAGCCACTATAACTGCCAGTAGAAAGAGTTTATAATCCCCCAATGAAATGATGGAGGCTGCAACCAAAGTTGTCAAACCAGCAGCAGGCCCCGAAACCGCCAGTTGAGCCCCACTAACCAGAGCAACGACTAAACCGCCAATGATGCCAGAGAGTAGCCCGGCATAAAGTGGTGCCCCCGATGCCAATGCAATACCCAAACAAAGGGGAAGTGCAACCAAAAAAACGGAAAGTCCTGCGGGGAGGTCATGCCTGAGCCAGATGATGCGATAATATTTGATAGTTCTTTTCATAAATGTTGTGCTGCTATAAATGCCCGCAAGGTATTTTTTCTGATAGAGATATTATATGACTAAAGTTATTGAAAGGCAGATATTAGTTTAGTAGATGTTAGTTATTACTATCTAATAACTACTATCTAACAACTTAATTAGTTCCTTCACGCCTTCCACAGCTGGTTTCTCTATCAGGATAGGATTATAGATAGAATCGGTTGACGGAATCTTTTTGTCGATGATGTATTTGGGTATCTGATAGGGCGCATAATTAACTAGTCCTGCTGCGGGATATACCTGTAGGGATGTTCCTATCACCACAAAAATAGCTGCTTGTCTCACTATTCTGGCTGCCACCTCTATCATCGGCACTTCTTCCTCAAACCAAACAATAAAAGGTCTTAATTGTCCGCCGTCGGGGGCAAGGTCACCCAGTTTTATATCTCCTGTGATGGGATAGGTTTTGGAGGTATCAAGTACACTACGCATCTTAAATATCTCACCGTGCAAGTGTGTTACGTTGGTACTACCTGCACGTTCGTGCAAGTCATCAATATTCTGGGTAATGATGTGTACATCAAAATAGGCCTCCAAAGCAGCTAATCCTTTGTGTGCTTCATTTGGTTGGGCTTTAGCCACATCTTTTCTACGCTCGTTATAAAACTTCAATACAAGTTCGGGATTTGTTTTAAAGCCCCTAGGGGTAGCTACTTCATACACATCATATCCCTCCCAAAGACCACCGCTGTCCCTAAAGGTCTTCAACCCACTCTCTGCACTGATGCCAGCACCGGTAAGCACTACTAGTTTCTTCTTTGTTTCCATTTTTCAAAGGTAATATTAAACACATAGAAACATAGGTACATAGAACACATAGAGGAAAGAATTTAGCCGCAATGGCGTAGAATGAGTAGCCACAAGGGACATGAGGAAAAAGGAATTTAACACACAGAAACATAGGTACTTAGAACACATAGAGGAAAGAATTTAGCCGCAATGGCGTAGAATGATTAACCACAAGGGACACAAGGAAAAAGGAATTTAACACATAGAAACATAGGTACATAGAACACATAGTTTACGTAGCCTATGTATTCTATGTAGCTATGTTCCTATGTGTTGAGCCAAAACAAAAAAGGCTACCAGTAATACTGATAGCCTTTAATATGCGTGGGGTGTGTTTGTTAGATAAATTTAAATAACAAGTCCTTGTCTCTGCGCACTTTTGGCAATGGAGCCAACCAGTCGCCCTCGCCACGATAGCCCAAGGCAAGTACAACCGATGCAGTCAAACCTTGTTCTGTCAATCCCAATATTTCATTGTATTGAGCAGGCACAAAACCTTCCATGGGCGTGGCATCTACTTCTACTTCTGCAGCGGCAGTCAATCCGATACCGAAAGCAATGTATGCTTGTTTTGCATTCCAGATAGCTTGCTCTTCAGCACTACGGTTTAATGCAGAGCCTGACAGGTATGATTTATAATCATTTAATGCTTCCAGCGGCAAACCTCTTTTGGTAGCGATGTCTGCAATAAAAGTATCAACTTGCTCCTGTGTGATGCTTGTCCATGAAGCAAAAACCAATAGGTGAGAGCTGTCGGTAATTTGTGATTGATTCCATGAAGCAGGTAACAACTTTGCTTTTGTTGCTTCATCTTCAATAACCAAAACGGTGTAAGGTTGTAACCCAAAGGAAGAAGGAGCTAGTTGAATTGCATCCAAAATAAAATTTAATTTCTCCGCGGGAACTTTTACTCCATTCAATTTTTTTGCTGCGTAACGCCATTTCAAACTGTCTAGTAAACTCATTTTTTTGTTTTTTTATGTTTAGTAATTAATAATAACCGATTGCTAATCTAACGCCCGCAAAAATAACAGGGAATTTATTGTATATACAAATATCAAAGAGAAAGAGTTTAATAATTATAATACAATTTCCGTATTTAACAAATTTGATACAGATTACGCCCTGATTGGCGACTTATTCGCACCTTGCTAAGGACAGTTGAATTATATCAAAAGGTTTTTAACCTGTATGAAGTAGCTGCTATCTTGGCTTTTAATTATTTATAAAGCAGTAGGTTGCAGGCAAGAACCTATTTTTTAATCCCCATTTTACAGTAGAGCCCTATTGCAAAATCTGGGGTTAACTCACTACTCACAACTCGCAGCCCTTCTTTATCTTTACCGCTTTCATACCACAACAATTATGACCGAAAGATTAAAAAGTCTGCTGATATATGCTGCTAAAGTGGCCACCGGAACCATTATCGTCTACACTGGCTCCTTGTTGCTGCATTACAAGGATATTGCGTGGTGCCTGATATCGGTGATGCTGGTGATGTCGCCCGATGGCAGGGAGTCGGTACCGCTATCTGTTACCCGTATCAAAGCGAATGTGGTGGGTGCATGTTCGGGCATGTTGTGCCTATGGATTGCCCCTATTGATATGTGGATGATGGCTTTTGCACTGGTTACTACCTTGTCGTTCTGCTATTTATTTAAACTAGACTCCGGCATTCGTTCTGCCCTTGCGGCAACCATTATATTGATGCTGCATGGGGAAGGAAAGCACGTTTGGGATACTGCTATTGAACGGGTGATTGCTGTATTGGCAGGTTGTGTTGTGGGACTGGCCATTACCTTTATCTTTCACTTCAAATCGCAATATCAAGAGATTACCATCAAAGGACCAAGGATTGATGAGGCATAATCTTGTTAATTAGTGATTAATTTTTAGCCTTCAGCTTTTACTTTCTAGTAATTAAATTCAGTAACGCACCCCAATAGGGCTTTCCCGGACGTCCCGGAAAGAGGTCTAATGATTTATGAAGTCGCAGATAGGACAGGTCTACCATTTATACAAAGACCATGATGGCAGCAATGCATTATCACTCATTTCACCAACAGATTGGGGTGGAGGTGTAAGGACTGAACCGCTCAAAATCATGTTGCTCTGCGCCGAGATTATGTCACTCTCAGGCAAGATCATGTCTCTCTCAGGCAAGAAATGATTGCTCTGACCTAAGAATACATTGCTCTTGGCTAAGATTACATTACTCTTAACCAAGAACACATTGCTCTGAAGCAAGAAATGATTGCTCTGAGCTGAGAATACATTGCTCTTAGCCGAGATATTTGAGAGTATAAAGCAGTTTGTGTGAAATAGTTTTTATGGATTGTATCTGTTTTCAAAAGAGTATAAAGTAGTTATTTAAGAGGTCAAAGTATAAAAGTCTAATCTGGGAAAGAATATTCAATACTTATAAATTTGCCCTTGTAAAAATATAATGTAACAATATCCTCGGCTTTCGGGTCTGTTTGTAAGTCTATGCACCTATACATTCTTTTAGTCTTATCTCCATAAACACCTCTGTCAAATACTTGTTTGCAAGAAAAAGGGAAAGCTTTTTGTACTTCCGAAAAGGTTGTGTTTCTATTAAGAAGGATTTTGTTTTTTGGCATCTCTACAAAGAACTTACCATCCTCTACATTAATATCTTCAAATACTGCTGAGTCTTTATAAGCTTCAAACTGCGTTTTTCCATACCAATAAATCTTTGTATTTACTTCATCATAATAGGTGCAACATTCAGCTCGGTCTGGTGCTATACTATCTGGCTTTCCAAGAGTGGACTTTATTTTTTTTATATTATCAACAAAATGAATTTTACCATTTATTAAAATAGAGTTTAAATCAATACAATCATAGTGTGGAATGAGTGGTTTCTTTGAGTGAGCGATGTTAGTATTGGCTTTTTTAATCTTAATTTGGGAGAAAACAAGTGATGTATATACGAGAATGACAACTAAAAAAAAGACTTTTTTCATATTAAACTACGCTGCAAAAGCATTTTGAGTATTACCAGCCTTCACAATATTTTTAAGCTCATCTTGCAAGAATCCTTTTAGGCTGAGGTCTTCATCCAACAAAGGCCAATGAATACCAGTACCATCGGCAATCAGTTCATATTTCAAAAGTTCTTTCTGTTTAGCCTTTGCTAATGTGGGATAAGCAGATAGTTTGGTATGCAATACTGCTTTAGTATTTAGTACTACTAACATCAAATCTAATTCTGGGTGTAGATCAATTGTTTTAATCCGTATCCCGTCTTCAAATATTAGTTTTTCTATTGTGTCGAAGTTATTATGAGAAGTATTCATTCTATTTCAATTTAAATGTTTCACTATTTTTTTTAACAACCTCTTCAATGTCTTTTATTTCTTTGTTATTAAACCCCACCATGTAAGCAATTACAATTTCAGGTTCTAACCAAATTTTGCCAGTTGCTTTCCCTTTAGTGACATGTATATGCCTCGGCTCATATCTATCACCACTGTAAAAGAAAAACCTAAAACCATTAACCATCAATAAAGTGGGCATATTGGTTCAAATATAAGTATCCTTTTTCTTTATTCGGATAGTACTTTAAAATTCATAACTCATAATTCATATCTCATAACTAACTCAAAGGTACCTCCCCGTATAGCTTTCCTTCACTTTCTTTATCCCTTCGGGGATGCCTGCATACACTAAGTTGCCTCCTGCATCACCTGCTTCCGGACCGAGGTCTATCAGCCAATCGGCACACTTGATTACATCGGTGTTATGCTCTATCACCAATAGCGAATGCCCTTGTTCTATCAGCTTATTGAAGGATGCCAAGAGCTTTTTGATGTCATGAAAGTGAAGGCCGGTGGTAGGCTCATCAAAAATGAAAAGAATATGTCCCGCCCCTTTTCCTTTGCCGAGGAAGGAGGCAAGCTTTACCCGTTGCGCTTCTCCCCCACTGAGTGTATTGGATGACTGACCAAGTTTCACATAGCCCAAACCAACGTCTTGCAAAGGTTGAATTGCTTTGGCAAGGTTCTTTTCTTCCTCAAAGAAAGCAATAGATTCATCTACGCTCATCTCCAACACATCGTGAATGCTCTTGCCTTTGTAGGTAACTTCAATCACTTCTTCTTTAAAGCGTTTGCCACCACATACTTCGCAAGTAAGGTGTACATCTGCCAAAAACTGCATCTCCACTATTTGTTCGCCCTCGCCCTTGCAAGCATCACATCGTCCACCATCCACATTGAAGGAGAAGTGTTTGGGTAAGAATCCTCGAACTTTGGCAAGTGGTTGTTTGGCATATAAATCCCTGATCTCATCATACGCTTTTATGTAAGTGATAGGGTTGCTGCGCGATGATTTACCGATTGGATTCTGGTCAATCATTTCTATCTGAGAGATGTAACTCGTATCACCTGTAATAGCTTTGTGCAATCCTACTTTCTCAGAAAATTCTCCTTTCATTTTTTGCAAGGCAGGGTACAATATTTGTTTTACCAATGTTGTCTTTCCACTGCCGCTCACACCTGTTACCACACACAAAACATCCAATGGGAAAGCTACCGTAATGTCTTTCAGATTATTTTGCCTAGCACCTTCAACGGTAATACTTCTGTTCCATTTCCGTATTGCTTTAGGAATATCAATGGTTAGTTCTCCCTTAAGGTACCTGCCTGTGAGACTTTTAGGATTAGCAATTAGTTCCTGATAATTACCTGCCGCAACTACTTCGCCACCTAAATGTGAAGCCAATGGCCCCATATCAATTACATAATCAGCTTCACGCATCATCATCTCATCGTGTTCCACCACCACAACCGTATTGCCCAAAGCTTTCAAGGACTTCAGTACGCCAATTAACTTTTCTGTATCCCTGCTGTGTAAACCAATGGAAGGTTCATCGAGAATGTATAAAGAATTGGTGAGGTTACTACCGAGGCTGCGGGTAAGTTGTATCCGTTGACTCTCTCCACCACTTAAACTATTTGCCAGACGATTGAGCGTGAGATAACCCAAGCCCACATCTATCAATGTTTGTAAGCGCTGGTGTACTTCAATCAGAATACGCTTTGCCACTTGTCTGTCGTGCTCGCTGATTTTCATTTTGTCGAACCAAACCTTCAGGTCTTTTACTTGCATCTCACAGAGTTCGCCAATATGTTTGCCATCTACTTTCACATATAAAGCCTCCTGACGCAAACGATAGCCTTCGCAAACAGGACATTTGGTTTTGCCACGATACCTGCTTAGCATTACCCTATATTGAACCTTGTATAAGTTCGCTTCTACCTCCTTAAAGAAATCATCTATGCCTTGCAGATACTTAGCTCCTTTCCATAATAGCTGGTATTGCTCCTTTGTTAAATCCATGATGGGCTTGTGTATCGGGAAGTTTACCGCACCTGCACCACGCATAAATGCATCTTTCCATTCGCTCATCTTTTCACCACGCCAGCAAGCAACTGCCCCTTCATATACACTCAATCTTTTATCTGGAATAACCAAGTCTTCATCAATACCTAACACCAGACTAAAGCCTTCGCAGGTAGGGCAAGCGCCATAAGGATTATTAAATGAAAAGAGATTAGGAACAGGTTCTTCGAACTGAATACCATCCAACTCGAACTTATTACTGTAATGCAATAACTCTTTTCCATCTAGTTCCAGATACATTTCTCCTTCACCTTCGTAAAAAGCAAGTCCTGCTGAATCGCTCAAGCGATGTAAATCATCTTCATCAAATTCTTTGGTAACAATACGGTCTACTAGTGTATAAACCCCCACACCCCCTGAATGGGGGCTTTTGGTCGCTTTAAGTGTAAACTTCTTCGCTAATTCTACATCGGTCAATTCCAACAATTCTTCTATACGCACAGGTTCCAATGCACCGTCCTTCTCTGCATTGGGCGAAGCCATCCGGCTAAAGCCCTTTGCCATCAGTATGTTCAGTTCTTCGCGAATCTCTCTGTTGGCATGTTGCTTAAACTTGACAATTATAAAAACCCGACGCCCATGTTCCAGTTGCTGAATGGCGTTCACCACGTCCTGCACATCGTCTTTCTTCACTTCTTTGCCACTGATGGGCGATATGGTTTTACCAACCCGTGCATACAACAAACGCAGATAATCATATATCTCTGTCATACTACCAACGGTACTGCGAGGGGTACGCGTAATTACTTTCTGCTCAATGGCAATGGCAGGACAGAGTCCTTTTATATAATCTACGTCGGGCTTTACCATCCGCGCCATAAACTGACGGGCATACGAACTCAAGCTTTCTGCATAACGACGTTGCCCTTCGGCAAACAAAGTATCGATAGTAAGGGAAGATTTACCACTACCGCTCACCCCCGTAACCACAATGAACTGATTTCGTGGAAACTCCACGGTTACGTTCTTTAGATTATGCGTTCTTGCACCCTTTACAAGAATATTATTATCAGAATGCGATGGCAATATGCTTGCTTCTAGTTTTTCGTCCGTTACTTCTTTTGTTGTCAATGTATCTGATTGTATTTTTTTCATTGTGTAGCAATAATAAACATAAGCTGTTGACTAATGTTTAGAAAAATAATCCCCTCCCCTTTTCTGGCCTCTGTGGCAACTATTTACTACTCTTCATGGCATCTTAGTTATCCCTGAACCACTGAGGAAGAATGAAGCAAGTAAGTGTTAAAAAATGAATAATTCCTCCCATCTGTCAAGTAAATACCCTGCAAGTACTGTAAACAATGGATTTTAGCCTATTTTATACCTATTTTTTGTGTATAACCCCAAAAGCGTAAAAATACTTTTTAACAATTACAATAAAAGGATAATGTAAAAATAAAAGATTATAATATTACATCAGAATAATTGTATCAACTAAGTTTTGCTACGATTTCTCTGCATCCATTATCCTCGTTTTTGTCGATTTAATTTATACATAAACCCGTAGTTATGAAGTCGTTTGCTACAGCATCCGATACGCAATTGATAAGCGTATTTCAAAAAGGTGACAACACAGCGTTGGAGGCATTAATCCATCGCTATAAAGACACCATCTACAGCACCATACTCTATATGGTGAAGGATACGCATCTGGCTGAAGACCTGTTTCAGGAAGCATTCATCAAAATAATTGATACATTACGGAGCAATCGCTATAAAGAAGAAGGGAAATTTATTCATTGGGCTTTGAGGGTTGCACACAACCTATGTGTGGATCATTTTAGAAAAGTAAAATACACCAATAACGTAGCAAGCGACGACCGGGACATTTTTGAAAGCATTGGTGATATTGGCAATTATGCAGACGCAAAGCTGATACAAAATCAGAGCCATCTGAAAGTGAGACAGATGCTGGATTTTTTACCAGAGGAACAACGTGAGGTGATTGTGTTGCGTCACTTTGCAGACATGAGTTTTAAGGAAATTGCCGCTATTACCAATACCAGCATCAATACAGCGCTTGGGCGTATGCGTTATGCCTTGTTGAATCTGCGCAAGATGATGACAGAGAATGAGATTGTGTTATAACTTGATTGGCAGTATAATAAATTGAAAATCCCGTTTGCTTTGATAGCTGCGGGGGTTTTTGTTTGTGGTATATTCTCGACCCAGAGGCTGTTTGGGTGCTATAAATCTTGAATAACATGCCAAATCAGGCCCACCTTGGGTCTTCCAAGGAGTTCCTAGAATCATTCTGGGAGTTCCTTGGGTCATTCCTTGGCGGCAGTAATATAGACAGTGTAGACTAGAATAAAAACCTATATTCGCTGTTGAGACCTTCTAGTGCCTGAATACCTCTTTGTAGTTAATGCAGCTAACCCAAAAACTGAACGGCACTATGGTTACAGTTGATCCGTACCATGGTTGTAGTTGATTCGACCTATCAAAAAACTGATCCGTGCCATCAACGTTTGTTGTGGTTACTATGAAAAAACGAACCGTGCCATGCCTGTTGATGGTTCATGCCATCACAGTTCGTTATCCCTGCCATGAAAAAACAGAACCACACCATCAAAAAACTGAACCGTGCCATGCCTATTGATGGTTCATGCCAACAGAAAGTCAATCAGCTTATTGATGGCCTTTTTGCGGTGGCTATATTGGTTCTTCTCGTCCATCGTCATCTCTGCAAAGGTTTTGTCGGCACCATCTGGGATAAACACAGGGTCGTAACCAAAACCTTTCAAGCCTTTTTGCTCAACAGTAATCCGTCCTTTGCAGATGCCTTCAAACAGATATTCTTTCTCATTCAAAATAAGAGAAACAACCGTACGGAACTGTGCTTGCCTATCCGTTTGCCCTTCCAGATTAACCAATAATTTATCGATATTAGCCTGAAAGTCCCTTCCTTCTCCTGCATAGCGGGCACTTTTCACACCAGGTTCGCCATTCAGGGCAGCCACTTCCAACCCAGTGTCCTCACTAAACACATTCTCCTTCGTCATTGCGTGAATAACGGTAGATTTCTCTGTGGCATTTGCTTCTAGTGTATTGTGTGGCTCGGGAATGTCGATATCTATCCCTGCTTCTTTGAGGGTGATGATATTGAATAATCCATTGGTAACCTTTCTTATTTCCTCAACCTTATTCTGGTTGTTGGTAGCAAAAATGAGTGTGTGCATCGTATTGTTCAATTGATAAAAAAGTATTTAGCGCCTATATATGGCATAAAAAAAGTTAGTACACCTGTATAACAAGGCTCGAAAATAGGAAGTTTGCCTGTACGATTACAAACAAGCATTTGGCAAGGATGTGCAAATACTTACCGCCTCAATCTATTCCAATACCAATCCTTCAAAAAAGGAAAGGAGTAGAGGTGATAAAAAAAACTTTCTTCTTTTTACTTCCCACTGACAACTTACAACTTACGACTCACTTCATTATCTTCGCCGCTATGGCTAAAGAGGTGGTTTTAAGTGGCATTCGCCCGACGGGTTTTTTACATTTAGGTAATTATTTTGGTGCAATGCGCAACTATGTGCGTATGCAAGATGAGTATAACTGTTACTTTTTTGTTGCCAACTGGCATAGCCTCACCACACACCCCGATACAAAAGAGTTACAGACAGCCGTGCATCGGGTGATTGCAGAAAATGTTGCCTGCGGATTAGATCCAGAAAAAGTGAGTCTGTATGTGCAAAGCGATGTGCCCGAAATAGCTGAATTATATTTGTATCTAAACATGTTGGCGTACAAAGGGGAACTGGAAAAGACGGTCACCTTTAAAGAAAAGGTTCGTTTGCAACCCGATAATATCAATGCTGGCTTATTGACTTATCCTGTTTTGCAAGCAGCAGACATCTTGATTCATCGGGCTGTGAAAGTGCCTGTTGGGAAAGATCAGGAACAGCATCTGGAGATGGCTAGAAACTTTGCTCAACGCTTCAATCACAGATATGGCGATGTGTTGCCAGAGCCTTTTGCGTTTAATTATGGCGGGGAACTGGTGAAGATTTTGAGCTTGGATGGCAATGGCAAGATGAGTAAAAGCGAAAATCAACTGAATACTTTGTACTTGGCTGATAGCGATGAGATGCTGAAGAAAAAGATAATGAAGGCCAAAACGGATGGTGGACCAGAAACACCAAACAGTGTAAAGCCAGATTATATTGAGAATTTATTTACCTTGATGAAGCTGGTTAGCGCTGAGGATACCTTACAAAAGTTTGAAGCTGACTTTGATGCCAGTAGTGCCGGAAACTGCATTATCCGCTATGGCGACCTGAAAAAACAGTTGGCAGAGGACATGATAAAATTCATAACCCCCATTAGAGAAAAGGCTGCTGACATTCAGAATAACAAAGATTTATTGTCTAAAATAATTAAGCAAGGCGCCGACAAAGCAAGAGAAAGTGCAAGCGCTACTTTGCTGGAAGTGAGAAAAGCAATCGGTATGAATTACTAAAAGAAACTTTTTGCTAACGATTGATAATTATATACTTTATTTACACGAGAAATTAACTGTATGATAAACTCAAAGAAGCCCAAGCATATTGCAGTTGCGGGAAACATAGGCGCAGGTAAAACAACCCTTACCGAGTTGCTAAGTAAACACTACAAATGGATACCGCAGTTTGAAGATGTGGATCACAATCCATATCTGATGGACTTTTATGACGATATGCCTCGTTGGAGTTTCAACCTGCAAATCTATTTTCTAAATAGTCGTCTGCAACAGTTGCTAGAGATTCAACGTGGAACAGAAACCGTAATTCAGGACAGGACAATCTATGAAGATGCCAACATATTTGCGCCGAACTTGCATGATATGAACTTGATGAGCAAAAGGGATTATGATAATTACTACCAATTCTTTCAGACCTTAAAGTCGATGGTAGAACCTCCCGATTTATTGATTTACCTAAAAGCGTCTGTTCCTACACTGGTATATCAGATTCAGAAACGAGGTAGGGAATATGAGGAGAATATTCGGTTGGATTATTTGAAAAAGCTGAATGCCTACTATGATAAGTTTATAGCAGATTACAAAGAAGGTCCCCTATTGATTATTGATTGCGATAAAAACAAGTTTGCTGAAAACGAGGAGCACCTTGGAGAGATATACGGCAAGATAGATAGTCAACTATTTGGTTTGTTTTAGATGGAACGGACTTACATAGAAGATCAGGATTTCGAGAACATAGACTACACACAGCAAAAGTTTGCTGAAGGGGAGTATGAAAACTGTGTTTTTACCAGTTGTAATTTCTCGGGTATCAGCTTATCCAGACTAAGTTTTTCGGAGTGTAACTTCATTGACTGCAATCTAAGCATGGTAACACTAACAGGAACGACCTTGCGTGACATTAAGTTTAGCGGTTGCAAGCTGTTGGGATTACATTTTGAGGATTGCAGCGATTTTCTCTTCTCCGTTTCCTTCGATAATTGCATCCTCAACCTATCTTCTTTCTACAAAAGGAAACTCAAAAAGATAATCTTTAAAAACACCAGTCTACAAGAAGTAGATTTTACAGAAGCCGACCTCTCCCTTGCCCAATTTGATAACTGCGATTTGCGTGGAGCAACATTTGTTGGTACCATCTTAGAAAAAGCCGACTTCTGCAATGCTTACAACTACGCCATCGATCCCGAGTTAAACCGTATCAAGAAGGCAAAATTCTCCTTGAGTGGTATCGCAGGATTATTGAATAAGTATGATATTGAGATAGGGTAAGAACGCCTCACTATTTCTCACTAGCGCCTCAAAATAAACCTCACTGTTATGGCCGAAACTCTCATACTTCATTTGAAGTAATGCTTATATAAATGCTTCTTTTTTAGCTTTACAGTGTTTATTATTCAGCAATACATCTATTTTTTATTAATCCATGCATGATGAATTAGCGCAAATAATCATTATTTTATATTATTTAAATCATTCTTTTTATCTATTTGTTTTGGATATTATATAAATTATATACACTTTTGCGCACAAAGCAAGATATTCAAAAAAATTATTTTGTGCTCATCAAGTCATTTTATTAACAACTATTACAGTATGGAAAAAGTAAGAAGGATTGCACCCTTTCTCTTGTTATCACTAGTAGCCATTCTGGCTTTGTTTGCACCAAGCTATGGAAGTTTCGTAGATAAACTAAAAGCCTATAATCCAGCAGATATTACCTGGGTACTAATTTCTACTGCTTTGGTATTTTTAATGACCCCCGCACTAGCATTCTTCTATGGAGGAATGGTGCATAGAAAAAACGTACTCTCTACCATGATGAAGAGCGTAGTTGCTGCCGGTATCGTAAGCGTTTTGTGGGTAGTAGTTGGCTACAGTCTTTGCTTTGGAAAAAGTTTATATGGTATTATAGGTGATCCCAGAACGCATTTGTTCTTTAAAGATGTAATATCCGGGGCACCTTGGATACTGGCTCCAACTATCCCACTTCTTTTATTCTCCATGTTTCAGTTAATGTTTGCAATCATTACGCCTGGCTTGGTGGTTGGTGCCGTTGCAGAGCGTGTTAGGTTTACTTCATATACACTTTTCATTGTATTCTTTAGCCTGTTTGTTTATGCACCATTGGCGCACTGGACTTGGCATCCTGATGGATTTCTTGCCCAAATGGGGGTACTAGACTTTGCTGGTGGAACAGTAGTTCATATATCCGCTGGCTGTGCTGCATTGGCAGGTGCCATAGTGCTGAAACGTAGAAAAGTGCATGAGATAAACAAGGAAATCCCTCCTGCTAATATTCCTTATGTATTGATAGGTACGGGACTTCTATGGTTTGGTTGGTTTGGCTTTAATGCAGGATCAGCATTGGGCGCAAATGCTTTAGCTGTTTCGGCTTTTGCCACAACTAACATTGCCGCTGCTTCTGCCGGACTATCCTGGATGTTTTTTGATGTATGGAGAGGTAAGAAACCTTCTGTTTTAGGGTTTTGTATTGGCGCGGTTGTTGGCTTGGTTGCCATTACCCCCGCTGCAGGCTTTGTGGCTATTCCACAAAGTATTTTTATAGGAATGTTTGCGGCCGTTATATCCAACTGGGCTGTTTATATAAAATCTAAATCCAAATTGGATGATGCTTTGGATGTATTTCCTTGCCACGGATTAGAAGAATGGTGGGCATGTTGCTGACTGGTGTATTTGCTACAAAAACGGTAAACCCTGCTGGCAATGATGGCTGGTTTTATGGTAATCCATCCTTTTTCTTCACGCAGTTAAAGGGATTGGTAATCGTAGTTTCCTATAGCTTTACTGTCTCATTTGTAATTTTTAAAATAATGAACTTTATAGTGCCGATTCGGGTAAGCGAGGAAGAAGAAGAGATTGGATTAGATGCTTCTCAGCATGACGAAGAGTATGTACAAGGTACTTTACTGGTTCAGCCAGGAGATATGATTTCTGAATTAATCATCAAACAATAGGGTTATATAGCTTTCCTTAATAAAATAGCCTGTCAGAATTAAATTCACTGACAGGCTATTTTATTAAAACAAATGATTAAGTGTAGAGAAGTTTTGTCTGACAATGCTAGTTAGAGACAATTAACCAAAATCCAATGTCATCTTAAATAAGACGAATCAGTTAAAAGAAGGTGTTAACAATAAAAACAAGTGAACTAGTTATTGGGAGAAGGTGTCTTGAACTTAGGAACTTTAACCTTATAGTTAAAAGGCATAATATAGGTAGTATTACCCCTATCATATCGCATCATCGAATTCATTTGCGTGCTGCTGTTAAAGTTAGATTGAGAGTACACATCAGAACTTGTATAGTGCAACCTGCTTTTTAATGAATTTAAAGAGAAAGTGTGACGGAGTGAACTAAAGTTTTTAAGGGAATATTTATTTGTTTTAAACTTATCGTCGCTGATTCCAGAGACACCAATAGACGCAAAGGCAAGCTTCACAGCTATCAGAAAAAGGAATGCAATCGAGAGTTTTTTCATTTTTTATTACTATTATGGTGCAAACATAATTAAAAATCCTAAAACTATGCCAAAATTTATCGGTAAATCGTTAAAAATATAAGGCAACCCTTGTTTGTGTAGAACTACTACTACGCCTGCTTTACTGGTGTGTAGTATTTTGATTATTAACATTCGTTGATAAAATAAAAGCCTTACATTTATTTCGTTAAAGCATTTTTCCCATACTTTTAATAAACCTTTTATTATGAGGGAACATTCTTACCACGAAGACAAAGAGGAGATAAACGAGCTCTTGAGGCAATATCAGAATCTTAAAAAAGGAATAAGCCATTCTTTTATAGAGGAAGATGACTTCGAGCGTATTATCGACTATTACGATGAGAAAGATGATTTGGCTGAAGCTTTACAAGCATCAGAAACAGGTCTCGAGCAATTCCCATACTCAAGTCTGTTGATGTTTAAGAAAGCAGATATGCTTTTGGCAACCCGCAGATACGAGGAAGCACTTGCTATCTTGGAAGTTGCTGAACTCTATGACTCCTCAAACATCGACCTATACATATTAAAAACAGATGCTTATCTAGCATTGGATCAGCAACCCAAAGCCGTTGAACTATTGGAAGCGGCTTTGCAACAGTTTGAAGGGGAGGAAAGACTTGAATTACTTTTTGAGTTGACTGATGTGTATGATGACTATGAAGAGTTTGAGAAAGTATTTGATTGCCTTAAATTAATTCTTGAGGAAGAACCCAACAATGAAGAGGCTTTGTACAAAATTTGTTTCTGGACAGATTTTACTGGTAGGAATGAAGAGAGTATTCGTTTGCACCAATCAATAATAGATGAGTATCCATATAATGAGATAGCCTGGTTTAATCTCGCTGCTGCTTTTCAAGGACTAAAGTTATATGAGAAAGCGATTGATGCTTACCAATACGCAATAGCCATCGATGAGAAATTTGATTATGCATACCGCAATATGGGTGATGCCTACCTGCGTCTTCGCAAGTATAAGGAGGCTATAGAAGCATTGGAGAAGGTATTGGAACTGAGCCGTCCAGAAGATGTAATTTATGAAGCGATAGGGCATTGCTACCACCGAATGGGAAACTATGCACAAGCCAGGCAGAATTACAAGAAAGCTACCCACCTGAGTCCAGATGATAGTAAGCTGCATTACAAAGTGGCGGTAACTTATATGTTGGAAAAGCAATGGCAGCCTGCCGTAAAACATTTGGAGAATGCCTTACGCATCCAACGCAATGCAAGTGAATATAATTTAGCGATGGGTGAGTGTATGCAACACTTGAAAAGAACAAAAGATGCCATACAATATTTTGGAAACGTAGTACGAAGCAAGCCTAAGAATGCTGCTGGATGGGAAGCCTTGATTAAATGTTTGTTAGATGCCAAATTAATGGAGGAAGCCGCTGAGCAATGCGCTATGGCCATGAGTAAGACGGTAAATAAGCCCATCTTTATTTTTTATTACAGTGCGGCTTTGTTTATGTTGGGACAGCAGAAAGAAGCACTGCTTCAACTGGAAAAAGGAATGTACACTGCTCCTAAGTTATTGAAGAAGTTTATGGAAATATGCCCTTCAATACTTCAGAATTATCAGGTAGTGGATATCATTGCCCGTTATAAAAAAGGGAAAAGAATTTAATGCCTTCTTATATACTGCATTAAAAAAAGGGAAGGTCACATTTTTAAGACTAAAATTGTGACCTTTCTATCCCTACTTTAACCATCATTATCCTTTCAGCTTCAAGTTATATTGCATTCATAAAAGACGGGGTCAGCTCATTATTTATTTCATTCAGTTTCGATTTCTCCTGATTGGGAGCCGCAACAATCTTCTGCGCTTTTGTTTTTGTTCCAGAAGTATCTACATTCAGCTTTAATTCCTTTTTCTTTTCATCAAGCCTTCTTTGTTCGTCATCCAGTTGTCGTTGCAGTTCGCGCTTTTTGTCATCCATTTCACGTTGCTTTTCTTCTATCTCCTGCTTCAAGTCCTCCAGATTCTGCTTGTTTTCTTCTATGCTATTGTCATTTTCGTCGTTGTTGCTATCACGAAGCACATCATCAGACGACCTGCCAATTTCTTTTAAGCCCTTACCTGTCATAACATATTCTTTGTTAGTTTCCCAGTTCATGAACTCATCATTTGAGAAGTCATCTTTCCAGTTCCAATCATCATTGTTTACACCAAAGTCAACATGAGTTCTCCAGCCTATCTTGTCATCCACTTTAATCCTTTTACCAAGCGGAACCGCTATTGTGATAATCATCCTTTGGTTCCTGAATTTATCAGTTGTATTAATTGGAATCCCTTTATATAATGAAAGGATAGAATCTTTTTGAGTGATCGAATAAGTAATCTTTTCTGCAAGTTTGTTGGCTGCGTCCTTGCTTTCGCCATTACTCACCCTTAATACGGTCACTTCAAAACTGTCAGATGTAGATCTGGTAATACGTACATCTGTGTTGGGTACAAAAACAGTATCGCTGTTTATGCCTTCAAATGGTTCAATCTTTAACCAATGGAAGTCTCTTCCTTTCTTGCCATATCCGCTCAACTGTACTTCTAGCTTGTCTGTTTTAGGGTTCGAGAGCGATACTCTTTCTTCTACACCATTATTTTTATACCTGAAATCGTTTCTTAGTGATACAAGCAGGCTTATCAAACAAATAAATCCAATTAACCAAAGTGCCAGAAAAGTGTAACGTGCCAGATAGCTGTTACGCTTTGCTTTGGTAATACGACGAACTACCCAGGTAATGATGCCTACAATTGGTATCCAGACAAGAAGGAGTATCCCAATCCATGCAAGCACCGTTTCTGTACCATTGCTAAAGATATAATCGAATAGTGGGGAGATGCCAATGAAAGCAACCCCTGCCACAAACAAACCTACTATTACACAAAACAGCAACACTGCCAATATAAAATAGGCGAATATCTTTGCTAACAACACAATCACCCCCCCCAACCCCGCACTTGTTTTGCGTGCTGCATACGCTGCTTCTGCGCTAAACTTTTCTGCACGTGGGGCAAACTCTTTTCCAAGTTCTTGTGCCTTGTCTTTTAGCTCACTGCCAAATTTCTCTGCACGTCCCTTAAAGCCCTCCATATCTGTTTGGATGGTATTTTTAATGCTATTCAAGTCCACACGTTCTCCTTTCATCTCCAGTTTGTCTGCACTTGTAATGGCTTCTGGCAATATCATCCACAGGATGATATACAATAGAGTAGCACCTGGACTAAAAGATAAGCTTACAATATTTGGGAAGCTACCCAAGCCCCAAATGTGAAGATGTGTTACAAACGATAAAAATGGCAATAAGAATAACAACCTCGGTATCCACACTTTCACACCAAAGTAATGTGCCAGGCCACTGGCAACACCGCCAATAATTTTATCGTCCATGTCTCTGAAAAGACGTTTGCGTGTACTGCCTATCACCTGAGTAGCGGTACTTGGTACAGCAATCCATAATATTAAATAAGGAATAAAAGTGACGCCAAATGTGATGACTGCCAAAATTCTGATTACCAATGGATCAATTCCAAAATAGTTGGCAACACCACTACAAACCCCACCGAGTACTTTGTTGTTTTCATCTCTGTACAAACGACGGCTGGCATTTACAAAAGCTTGTTGCTGAAAATCAGTATTTGCTCTTTCTTGGCTGCCACCCAATTGTGCTTTCACATTTGCTTCATCATCATCAAAGTCTTCGGGGCGGCCCATACTTTTAATGATGTTATTTACATCTTCATCTGTAATGCAAGTGCTGCCTTTCTTTAGTGTTTCGGCAAAAAGTTCTGCAATACGACTTTCTATATCATTTATTATCTCATCTTTTCCTTCTTCATTTGCAAAGTGGCGACGTAGGCTTTCTACGTACTGCTTCAAAATGTCATAAGCATTTTCTTCGATTGGGACTACCCTACCTTGAAAATTGATGTTAATTACTTTTTTCATGTTAATTTTTTTTGAATGGTTAAAGTGATGTTTGATTTTCTTCAGATTCTGTTTCTTCTATTGTTTCAGAAGGCTGTGTGAGTGCGTGTACCGCATCTGCCAACTCCTTCCAGGTACTTTCTAGTGCTTCGTAAAAGGCGTGACCTTCATCCGTCATTACAAAATATTTGCGGGGCGGCCCACTATTACTTTCCACCCATCTGTAGCTGAGGTAGCCTGCATTTTTTAATCTGGTTAGTAAGGGGTACAGTGTACCTTCCAGAATGCTTAGGTTGGCAGCCTTCATCTTATCAACAATGTCACTGGGATAAACCTCCCCTTGACTGATGACAGACAAAATACAAAATTCCAGAACCCCCTTCCGCATCTGGCTTTGTGTGTTTTGAATATCCATGATCTTTTAATTTAAAATGTTACTTATTTCCTTTCTCTCTCTACCGATTCGTTCCCAAATCTTTTGTCAGTAATTACTTTGACAATGCAAAGATGGGGAAAATTTTAGTACTATGCAAAACAAAGTACCTAGTTTTTAATGGTAATAGGTTAAAGGTAGATATAGTTAATGGGTTATAGTATTGATAAACAATTACTTATGCATTATTTGCCCGTAAAATATTTTTGCCAACTTGATAAACGGTAATATAATGGGATGGAAAAAGTAGTGTATAAGGAATAAAAAGAGAAAATGAGGGAAAAATGCTACTTCAGACCTAGCTATAAATAGATATTAGCTGAGGGAATAGATTAACAAAAAACCCAGAAGTAATTTCTGGGTTTTTGTAGTGCGGCAAAGGAGATTCGAACTCCCACGCCCGGTAAAAGGCGCTACCACCTCAAAGTAGTGCGTCTACCAATTTCGCCATCGCCGCATCTGAAGAGGTTGCAAATGTAATGGATAATTTTTTAGTTACAATTGGCTATAGCCGAATAAACGCTGGATGGAGCAGTAATCAATTAGGATACTCTTTTAACAAGGATGACTAGATAACCCTTCAGGAAGCCTCTTTATACCTAGCTTGCCTAAATAAATCTTTTTTTCTTATGCCTTGCTACTTATGACTCTTGCCTTATCACTCTTGATAAAAAATTCGGAATGATGTGATTATACGTCCACACAATTTTGTCGGGGTCTTGCAAATGTTTCACCATACTTGTCCATTTGGCTTCGCCGTGTTCATCAATTACGGCCTTTTTCTTGTCCTCAGTTTGAAGGTACATACGCATCCCAATAGGGTCTGCTTCGGGATGAAACTGTGTGCCCACAAAGTATTTATTGAATCGAATGGCCATCACCGCACGCTCAAAAGGAACATGTGGCCTTTCTTTTTCTATGGATAACACCTTGCCTCCCATCTTCTCCAACTCGGCATAATTTGGTTTTATTACCTGATAATCCCTGCTGTCTACTGCATAAAAAGGGTCTTTTAATCCTTCAAAAACAACCTCTCCAAACCCATCATCCAACATGTGGACAGGAAATACTCCAAACGAAACACTTTTTCTTTTGCAAACCAATCCAGCATTATAATATCGACAAGCCAACTGAAAACTATGGCAGATAAACAACACTTCTTTTTTTTGGAGATTGGAAGGATTATCATTCCAATCTTCTATTGATTTTAGCCACAAAAAGTATTGATGCTCCCACTCTGTTTCCACAGAATCCAATGGCGAGCCTGGGCCCCCACTAGAAATATAACCATCGTAGGAAGTGTCGGGCAATTGTAGATATTGCCGTACATCAAACTCATCAACAACAATGTTTAAATGATTGGCGACAGCAAAATTTCTGATGATATCCCTTATACAACGCATGCCCTGATTGGGGTATCCATCATACAAATCGAGAATTGCTATCCGTATTTTATTGCCCGAATGTGCCATTTGAATAACGAAAATAAGGGAATTTCCAGTGATTAACGTTTGATGATTAGTGAATAATTATTGAAATTAAGAACCTGAACCCTATTTTCGCTTCAATTAAATACTAAATTATGAGTTACGAAATAACAGGAAAACTGACTGCCAAATATGATACGGTGCAGCGTACAGAAACGTTTAAGACAAGAGAGTTTGTGATTGAAAAGAGTGAGGACATTGGAGGAAGGATTATTACCAACTATGCAAAGTTTCAGTGTGTGCAAGATAAAACTGCCTTGGTAGACAGGTTTGCTATTGGGGATGAAGTAAAAGTTCAGTTCAATATAAAAGGGACAAAATGGGTGAAAGACGGCAGGGATAATTATATTACCAACCTTGATGCGTGGAGAATAGAAGCGGTTAAATTGGGGCAACAGGAAGAAATACCTCAGGCTAATTATGCCAATATACCACCTCCTCCAGATGAAATGGTGGATGATTTGCCATTTTAGGTTTACTTACCACAAAGGACACAAAGGTTTTCACAAGGAACACAAAAAAGATTAAAAGCATAGTCCTTGTGTACTTTGTGAAAACCTTTGTGTCCTTTGTGGTAAGACAAAATAAAAGACTGTTTTTAGGATAAACACCTGACAAAATATGCAACAACAGCTTTCCATCAAAGTAAAGCCACATGAGGCCGAAGATAACAGTATTCTTATCGACTACATTGCCAAAGAAACAGGCAAAAGCAAAACTATCATCAATGGATTCTATAAACTAAAACAATCTATTGACGCACGTAGTCCCCGCCAGATCTGGATAAACATTACCCTTCTTGCTTTTATCGATGAGCCTTTTAGTCAACGCCCCCTCGCTGCTATTCGGTTTAAGAATGTAACTCATTCCCCCAAAAAAGTAATTATTGTAGGCGCTGGCCCTACAGGATTGTTTGCTGCCTTACAA
The DNA here is from genome assembly GCA_903895845.1 of uncultured Chitinophagaceae bacterium. Classification (GTDB taxonomy): domain Bacteria; phylum Bacteroidota; class Bacteroidia; order Chitinophagales; family Chitinophagaceae; genus Parasediminibacterium. The sequence continues at coordinate 43,940 of CAITVK010000072.1, read as the reverse complement.
CTATTGGAACTAGGTATTAAACCAATCCTGATTGAAAGAGGAAAAGATGTGCGAGCAAGACGAAGAGATCTTGCTTTATTAAACAAAGAAGGCATTATTAACCCAGAAAGTAATTATTGTTTTGGTGAAGGCGGTGCCGGCACTTATAGCGATGGGAAACTATATACCCGTAGCAATAAGCGTGGAAACATCAATCGGATACTTAATCTTTTTGTGCAGTTTGGAGCTGAAGAAAAGATTTTGTACGAAGCCCATCCGCATATTGGCACTAACAAACTACCAGACATTATTACTGCCATGCGGGAAGCTATCCTGGGTTATGGTGGTGAGTTTTTGTTTGAACAAAAGGTAACCGACTTCATCATTGAGGACAATGCCATTATTTGTGTGAAAACTTTTGCAGGTATTGTGATTAATGCTGATGCAGTGATATTGGCAACAGGACATTCGGCACGGGATATATTCGAATTATTATACCACAAAAACATATTGATAGAGGCAAAACCTTTTGCACTTGGTGTTCGTATAGAACATCCACAAGCATTGATTGATAGCATACAATACAATCTGCCTGCTTCTACTTCTTTATTGCGGGGCGAGCATCTGCCTCCCGCTTCCTACAGTCTAGTAGAGCAGGTGAATGGCCGTGGGGTGTTTAGTTTTTGCATGTGTCCCGGTGGTATTATTGCACCAGCCGCTACTGCCGCCAACGAGTTAGTGGTAAATGGCTGGAGCCCTAGTAAACGTAATAACCCCTATTCTAATAGTGGAATGGTGGTGACTGTGGACGAGAAAGATGCGGAAGAATACTTTAAGAAGTTTTCCGTTGACCGATTACCGAATACCAATGGAAACGCCTCTGCAATCAACGGTAACCGGTTAACGGTAAACCCTCTTCTACTCCTACAATTCCAGCAAGCTATTGAGCAGCGTTGTTATCAACTTGGTGGCGGTCAATTTGTGGCTCCTGCACAAAGGATGGAAGATTTTTGCAATGGGAAAGTCTCTGCCAACTTCCCAACTTGCAGTTATGTACCGGGTATTAAGGCAGCAGACTTAGGTGAAGCATTACCTCCTTTCATTCATAAAACATTGCAACAAGGATTCAAAGCCTTCGGTAGAAAGATGAAAGGATATTATACCAATGAAGCCGTGGTTGTGGCTACCGAAAGCAGAACCTCCTCTCCTGTTCGCATTCCGCGGGACAATGAAAGCTTGCAACACCCCCAAATAAAAAACTTATATCCTTGTGGTGAAGGTGCTGGCTATGCTGGCGGTATTGTTAGCGCTGCAATGGATGGAGAAAGGGTAGCACTGATGATTGCTGGCGTTATATAGAAAGAAGATAAAGACGACTTTACATACAGTTTCAATCACACAAAAAATCCCTTGAAGATTTCTCTTCAAGGGATTTTTTATATCTAATAACTAATATCTACCATCTAAATACTATCCTACTGCTTCGCTAGCCATGCTCTTAGACGTTTTCTTACGTTCGTCTTCATTCAATATTACCTTACGCATACGGATGTTTTTTGGTGTTACTTCAATACACTCATCTTGTTGAATGTACTCCATACACTCTTCCAAAGTCATCAATATTTTTGGCGTAATACGGGTAGCATCATCACTACCGCTTGCACGGTGGTTCGTCAACTTCTTAGCTTCAGTAGCATTCACCACCAAATCACCTGGTTTGATGTGTTCTGCTATGATCTGCCCAGTGTATACTTCTTCGTTTGGATCAACAAAGAAACGCCCCCTGTCTTGTAATTTATCTATAGAGTATCCTGTTGTTCTTTCTGTACTCTTAGAAATTAAAACTCCATTGCTACGACCAGGAATTGGTCCTTTCCAAGCCTTGTATTCCAAGAAACGGTGTGCCATTACAGCTTCACCAGCAGTACCAGTAAGCATTTGAGAACGCAAGCCTATCAATCCACGAGAAGGGATTTCAAACTCAAGGTGTTGCATTTCTCCTTTGCTTTCCATCACCAACATTTCACCTTTACGTTGTGTAACAAGGTCAATTACTTTACCACTGAATTCACTTGGCACGTCAACTACCAAGTTTTCATAAGGCTCATGCTTCTTACCGTCAATCTGTTTAACCAATACCTGAGGGTTACCAACGGTTAATTCATAACCTTCTCTACGCATTGTTTCAACCAAGATGCCCAAATGCAAAATACCACGACCATATACCAAGAAGCTATCCGCACTGTCTGTATCTTCTACTTTTAGTGCTAGATTCTTTTCAGTCTCTTTCATCAAACGATCACGCAAGTGACGAGAGGTAACAAACTTACCATCCTTACCGAAGAAAGGAGACGTATTGATGCTGAACATCATACTCATGGTAGGTTCATCCACACTGATCATTGGCAATGCTTCTGGATTTTCGATATCTGCGATGGTATCACCAATAGTAAAATCTTCTATACCAACTACAGCACAGATATCACCAGCAACTACTTCAGTTACTTTCTTCTTACCTAATGATTCGAATATGTATAATTCTTTTACTTTAGATTTTTGTAAACGACCATCTGTACGAATCAAAGCAAAAGGTTGATTTTCACTGATAGATCCACGAGCAACACGACCTACTGCAATACGACCCAAGAAAGCAGAATAGTCTAAAGACGTAATCTGCATTTGTAGCGTTCCTTCGCTTACAGCTGGTGCTGGAACATATTGTAGGATACCATCCAACAAAGGCGTAATATCATCACATTGTTCATTCTTGCTGTTGAACCAACCGTTCTTTCCGCTACCATAGAAAGTAGGGAAGTCTAGTTGTTCTTCAGTTGCATCAAGGTTAAAGAATAATTCAAATACTGCATCATGCACTTCATCAGGACGGCAGTTTGGTTTATCTACTTTGTTGATAACAACAATAGGTTTCAAATTTAGGTGCAATGCTTTTTGCAATACAAAACGAGTCTGAGGCATTGGCCCTTCAAAGGCATCCACCAAAAGGATAACGCCATCAGCCATTTTCAAAACACGTTCAACTTCACCACCAAAGTCACTGTGACCTGGCGTGTCAATAACATTAATCTTAACGCCTTTGTACTGAACAGAGGCATTCTTTGAAAAGATAGTGATACCACGTTCTCTTTCAAGATCGTTGCTATCCATAATCAATTCACCTGTTTCCTGATTTGCACGGAAAACATTGGTTTGATGTAAAATTTTGTCAACCAAAGTCGTTTTACCATGGTCAACGTGTGCAATAATTGCGATGTTTCTTATGTCCATTATTAATTTTTTAGCTAAGAGTAAAACCGTGTAATACAATCCTGCAAAGGATTACGGAAGTAGTGTGACTACTTTTAGCTGTTTTTTGAGCGGCAAATGTAAGGCATTGGGTCGGAGGGAACAAATGAAAACGGAGAGTTTACAATTAAATAACCCTTTTTTTGCCACAAAGACACCAAGGCGGAAAGAAGCACTAAGAGAAAATAAATAAAAAGGAGGCACTAAGTTTTTAGCTTAATGCCTCCTTTTTATATACTTTGTGAACCTTTCTGTCTTTGCGCCTTTGTGGCGAATTCCTACATTATCTCACTCAATACCAATTCCCGCACCTGATCCATCGAAATACGTTCTTGCAACATACTGTCCCGGTAGCGGATGGTAACGGTTCTATCTTCCAATGATTGATGGTCTACTGTTACGCAAAATGGGGTACCAATGGCATCTTGCCTGCGATAACGCTTTCCAATTGCATCTTTTTCTTCAAAGAAACATTTGAAATAAGGTTTGCATTCATCCATCAGTTCCCTTGCCAATTCTGGCAAACCATCTTTCTTAGTCAGCGGAAGTATTGCCAGTTTATTAGGGGCAATCTTGGCAGGGATATGTAAAACCACACGACTATCCGTGCTACCATCTTCTTTAGTGATGGTTTCTTCTTCGTATGAATTAGCCAAAATCAATAAGAACATCCTGTCCAAACCAATAGACGTTTCTACCACATAAGGAACGTAATTGCCATAAGCCTTACCCGTTGCTTCATCAATATCATTATCAAAATACTGCATTTTCTTCTTGCTGTACAGTTGATGCTGACTCAAATCGAAGTCACTGCGAGAGTGGATACCTTCTACTTCTTTAAATCCAAAAGGAAATTCAAATTCAATATCGCAAGCTTCTTTTGCATAGTGCGCCAACTTCACGTGGTCGTGGTAACGGTATTTGTCTGCACTCAAGCCCAAAGAAAGATGCCATTGCAAACGGGCTTCTTTCCAGAATTTATACCAGAAACCTTCTGTGCCAGGGCGAACAAAGAATTGCATTTCCATCTGTTCAAATTCACGCATACGGAAGATAAACTGACGGGCTACAATCTCATTTCTAAAGGCTTTACCTGTTTGGGCAATCCCAAAAGGAATCTTCATCCTTGCAGTCTTCTGCACATTTAAGAAGTTTACAAAGATGCCTTGAGCCGTTTCTGGACGCAGGTAAACCTTGTTATCATCGGGATTGTCCGAAGCAATTGCACCAAATTCTGTAGAGAACATCAGGTTAAACTGACGGATTTCTGTCCAGTTGCAAGTGCCACTGATGGCGCAAACCATTTTTTTCTCATCAATCAGTTGTTTTAGTCCAACAAAATCATCTGCAGATAACAACTCGTCCATTTTCTTCAACACTTCAAACTCTTCTTCTTTCTTACCCTCGTGTGCCAGCTTCTCGGCATACGCTTCAATCAAATGATCTACACGGTAGCGTTTTTTGCTGTCCTTGTTGTCAATCATCGGATCACTAAAGTTATCTACGTGCCCGCTCGCTTTCCAGGTAGTTGGGTGCATAAAAATAGCGGCGTCAATGCCCACAATATTTTCGTGCATCTGCGTCATACTCTTCCACCAATAGTCGCGGATATTCTTTTTCAGTTCACTCCCATTAGGGCCATAATCATATACGGCACTTAGTCCGTCATAAATTTCACTAGAAGGAAAAACGAAGCCATATTCTTTGGCGTGGGAGATAATCGCTTGAAAAACATTTTCAGATTGTGTACTCATAAGGCTGCAAATATAAAGGGCGCGAGCTTTTGATTAAGTTCTTAATAAAAGAGTATATATAATTATTGTCAGCATTGGATTGTTGATACGACATACAAAAAACTAATCAATGCTACAAGATAGATTATCAAAAAAGTAATTTTTAGATAATAGGCACTCTTTTGTTGCAACAACTTTTTTACAACACGGTACACCAACAAAAGCGGTACTCCGACTATTAGTGAAACTATAAAAACCGCATAAAGAAAAACGCCCATTTTCACTTTTGATTAATTTCTTTGTAGATACTTAAGCTACAAATATATAATGAGGCATAATATAGTACATTGATATTTGAATATTAACTTAAAGAACGTTTGGCTGGCTCATTGGAAGTGTTGGCCAGACCATCTGGCTAGTTGGCTGAACGACCTGGCCAACTAACCAGGTGATTGGGAGAAATGGCCAGCTGGCTCGGCCAAATAGCCAGGTGACTCAGCTAACTAGCCGGACCACTGGAAGATTTGGCCGGATGGCTCAGCTATATGGCCAGACGATCCAGCGGGTTGGCTGGACGATTGGGAGAAGCCTCAATCGGAAACGATGCCGTAGATTTTTACTTGTATCATCCCTCAACCCAATAACTTTACCCCCTCATACTAATCAAGATTTAGCTTGATTAGCCCATATACCAGTTAATTATTTATTCAAAAAAGTTTGCCTTATGTCTTTTAAAAAGATTTTATCGGTTACCCTGTTTGCTTTTGCTGCGCTGAATGCAGTTGCACAAAATGCTAAAACAAACATTGTATTTATGCTTGCTGATGATTATGGCTATGGCGAAACCAGCTGTAATGGTAGCGACAATTACAAGACAATCAATATTGATAAGTTGGCTAATCAGGGTGTGCGCTATACACACATGTACACGGCTGCCTTGTGTGGGCCTTCGCGCGCCATGATTCTTACTGGTAGATATGCTTTTCACACAGGGGCTACCAACCAAGATGCTACAGGAAAGTTTACACCACAAATGGAAACTATGATTCCAAAAGTATTAAAGCAAGCAGGCTATGTGTGTGCATCTATTGGCAAATGGGGACAATTGCCACTTACTCCTGCCGATTTTGGCTTTGACCATTACCTTACCTACAAGGGAAGTGGCGTTTACTGGAACTATCAGGAAAAAGGAAAAGAATATTATGTAGACGGACAGACCATTCCGCTAAAAGACCATGTGTACATTCCAGATTTGATGCATGCTGATGTGGTGAAATTTTTATCTGAAAATAAAAACAAACCCTTCTTTTTATATTATCCATTGGATCATGTGCATGGAGAAATATTGCCTACGCCTGATAGTAAACCCGACAGTAAAGATTTGTACCATGATAACGTGATGTATATGGATAAATTGGTTGGTAAGTTTATGAAAGTATTGGATAGTCTTAATCTAACCAAAAATACAGTTGTTTTCTTTATGGGCGATAATGGTACTGCAAACGGACATACAACCGAAGCTACCATTGGTGGCAGAAGGATTGTTGGTGGTAAAGGTTCTATGTTGGAAGGTGGCGGATTGGTGCCATTCATTACTTGGTGGAAAGGTGTTTCTCCCAAAGGAAAGGTTTGTAATGACATGATTGATGCGAGCGACATCTATCCAACAGTATTGGATATTGCCGGAGTAAAATCTACAGACAATAAAAATGTGGTGGATGGACAAAGCATAGTGCCAGAGATGAAAGGTAAAGAGGGCAATCACAGACCATGGGCTTTTAATCAGTTGGCAGCAATGTGGTATGTGAGGGAATTGAACTGGAAGTTGAATCAGTCGGGAGAATTATTTGATATGTCCAAAGCGCCATTTGAAGAAATATTGGTTCCAGCCGATACAAAAGACCCCGAAGCAATTGCTGCAAGAGCAAGGTTACAGAAAGTTTTGGCTACATTGAATCCGGCAGGTGGCATTCAGGATGATGGTGATGGAAGTGGTAGACACGCCGGTAAAGAGAAAAAAGAAAAGAAAGGCAAAAAAGCAAAAGATGGCGATGCCGAGCCAAATAACTAACAACTAGTTGGAATAGCCGCAAAGGCATTCGTTTTTATTGTTGAACAAATTCATAAATGCTTCTAGCCGCTTTGGCAGAAGCATTTTCTTTTTCTGAGAGCAATGCTTTTAGCGCGGCATAATCTGCGTGCAGCTGTTGTTGCTTTTCGGTATCACCAAGTAAAATCCCTAGCTCTTTTACCAGATTTTCGGTATTCATCTCCTGTTGAATTAATTCTTTTACCACTAATTTATCCATTATTAAATTCACCAGAGAGATAAATTTAATCTTAATCAACCGCTTTCCTATCTGATAACTGATGTTGCTACTTTTATAACAAACTACTTCTGGCACTGCAAACAAAGCAGTTTCCAAGGTGGCAGTCCCACTTGTTACCAATGCCGCTTTTGCCTGCATCAATAAACTATAAGTGTCATTACTCACTGCGGAAACATTATTGTAAGGACTTAGAAATGGCTCATAAAAACTATCTTCTTGTCCGGGAGCTTTTGCTACCACAAACTGATATTGAGGGAAAGATTTACTCACTGCCAACATCACAGGCAGTTTCTTTTCTATCTCTTGCTTGCGGCTTCCGGGCAACAATGCCACAATAGGAAGACTATTATTAATATCTGATTCCTTATAATTAGCCTTATAGTTCTCAATCACTTCCACCAACGGATGCCCCACATATTCCACATCCCAGTTCCAGACATTCTTAAAATAATCTTTTTCAAAAGGCAATATCACTAGCATCTTATCAATGCAAAGCCGCATCTTTTTCACCCTGTTTGCTTTCCATGCCCACACTTGCGGCGATATATAATACACTATTTTGTAGCCTTGTTGCTTACCCCATTCGGCAATTCGAAGATTGAATCCAGGATAATCTATCAGTACCAAAACATCGGGCGCAAAGGCTGTTATATCTTCTTTACAAAAACTAATATTCTTTAAAATAGTTGGTAGGTTCTTCACCACTTCGGCAAAGCCCATAAAAGCCAATTCTTTATAATGCTTCACCAAAGTTGCCCCGGCAGCCTGCATCATATCGCCACCCCAACAACGGATATTGACTTCGGAATCTAACACTTTTAGTTGTTTAATCAGATTACTTCCGTGTAAATCGCCACTCGCTTCCCCCGAAATGATATAATATTTCATATTCCTTTTTCTAGCTGTGAAAGTACATTTTTTACTTTAACTGATTAATTGGGTCAAAAAAGACTTCCCCCTTTTCCTTTGGGGGAAACCCCTTTTCTTTCGGGGACTCCCCCTTTTTCATTGGGGGTAACCCTTTTTCTTTTGGGGGATACCGCTTTTTCCTTGGGGGCACCCCCTTTTCTTTTGGGGAGTCCCCCTTTTGTAATGGGGGCAACCGCTTTTGTATTGGGGTTAGGTTATTTGATTGAATTTTATCCAGCCCAACCTTCTCTATCCAGGCTTCTATAATGAATGGCCTCTGCCAGATGCTCTGGTCTAATATTCTCGGAGCCAGCCAAATCGGCAATGGTTCTGGATACTTTCAATATCCTGTCATACGCCCTTGCCGATAGGTTCAGGCGTTCCATTGCACGCTTCAACAAGGTTGCCCCAATGTTATCTATCACACATATTTCGGTAAGCTGCTTACTACTCATCTGCGCATTGGCATACACACCTTCACTACTTGCATAACGTACAGCTTGTATTTCCCGCGCAGCAATAACCCTATTTCTAATTGTCTCGGAAGACTCCCCTTTTGTTGTTTTACTGAGCTCTGTAAAAGCAACTGGCGTAACTTCTACGTGCAAATCTATCCGGTCCAATAAAGGCCCAGAAATTTTATTGAGATACTTCTGAACAGCTCCCGGCGGGCAGGTACATGCCTTATCAGGATGATTATAAAAGCCACAAGGGCAAGGATTCATACTGGCAATCAACATAAAATTGGCAGGAAAATCCAACGCCATCTTAGCCCGGGAGATCGTTACTTTCCGCTCTTCCATCGGCTGACGCATTACTTCCAAAACAGATCTTTTAAACTCTGGCAATTCATCCAAAAACAAAACACCATTGTGTGCCAAAGAAATTTCCCCGGGTTGAGGAACTCCCCCACCCCCAACTAAGGCTGCATCACTAACCGTGTGGTGCGGACTACGGAATGGTCTTTTACTGATTAAAGAAGCATTTTCGGGCAATTTACCAGCAACACTATAAATCTTGGTTGTCTCTAATGCCTCTTGCAAACTAAGTGGCGGAAGGATAGTGGGTAATCGTTTAGCCAACATAGTCTTTCCTGCACCGGGTGGCCCAATCAATATGGCATTATGCCCACCAGCAGCGGCAATCTCCAAGGCACGCTTGATGTTTTCTTGTCCTTTTACATCGGTAAAATCAATATCAAACTCATATTGACTATGAAAAAACTCTTCACGGGTATTTACATCAACAGGGGTCAGCTTTATTTTATTATTCAAGAAATCGACTACTTCTTTCAACTGAGAAACACCATAAACCAATACATTATTCACCATACCAGCCTCACGGGCATTTTCTTTGGGAACAATCAAGCCTTTGAACCCATCTTTCCTTGCTTGGATAGCAATAGGCAATGCGCCCTTTATCGGTTTTATTTCGCCATCCAAACTCAGTTCCCCCATCATCACATAGTCCTTCAACACTTCTGGATCATCTATTTGATTGGCGGCACCTAATACACCAATAGCAATGGGAAGGTCAAAAGCAGCACCCGTCTTTCTGATATCCGCAGGCGCCATATTGATGACTAGTTTGGTACGGGGCATCTCATATTTATTGGTTTTGATGGCGCTTTCAATCCGTTGGATACTTTCTTTTACAGCATTATCGGGGAGCCCCACAATAAAATAATTCAAATTGCCACCGCTCACATTTGCCTCAATAGTAATTGCTATCGCCTCTACTCCGTAAACCGCACTGCCAAACGTTTTGACCAACATAATTTTGAATTTAGTTTGAAATAGCCATCGTTAATTGCTATTGGAAAAAACTAAAAGTACGTATAGTATTGCTAGTACAGCGTAATTGTTATTGAGAAGGATTTATTCTTCCTCGAAAAGGTTACTTTTTGTTTTGATAAAAGTAAAGGAAAGGGAGATGTGAAGTAAAAGGGAAATGCCAAAAACTAGCATTGCAATCAATAATCCATTTATTACTTGAGGCATCATTGCAGCAGCCTCTGGCGGTATATTCTTTTGCATCGCAAGAGATCGCTTTGCAAAATCATCTTTCAACTGAGGATTTGTCCTTATCATAACAAAGTTTGTAATGCAGGACGTAGCAAAGAACAGGGTTACGTAGGCATTTACTTTTATCCAATCTTTCAGGGAAGATGCACATTGCTTTTGTTTTATAATTCCATTTATTACAAATATAAACGCTGCAAAAATGTAGATTGACGTGCAAATAAGAATAGCGACTGGTAGCAGAATAGCCAGATTGCCAAGTGCTACAAACAACCCGAATAGGCTAACAAGCCCTAATAACGCACCTAAAGGAAGTAAAATGAAGGAGAGTACCTTGTACAGATTAGTTAGAAACATGCTGTAAAAGTGCGGAAAATTTTGATATTGAAGCAAAAGAAAGTTACAGGAAACAAGTTTTGAGTTACAAGTTGCAGGTTTCGGGTAACCAGTATCCAGAAACCTGCAACGTGCAACAGTCTATGAATAAGAGAAGAAACTTAACCCGATTAAATCGCTGAAATCTCCCAACGAAGTCTTTAACTCCTCAAAGAACTCCTGAAGATTGTGTCTGTTTAGGGTTTCTAAATCCATATACTCAACCTTACTTAGCAGTCTTCCAAAACGTTTGATGATAGCATCTTTGTGTTCGGTATTGTTTTCTTGCAACACATCTACCAAGTATTTTGATATGCGGCTTAGGGAATACAATACGCTACGGGTAAAGTCTTTGTTGAAAATAACCTGATGCAATGCGTTTTCATTGTGTCGGGTACTACGGTATGTTTTCAGATGTAATTCATAGCCAGACAATGCCAGCAACATAGGCCGCCATTGTAGAATATCTTTTTCTTCATCTAATTTAAAGTCTATAAAACTGAAAAATTTCTCCGCAACTTCAATAGTGATAAAGCATCTTTCAATATATCTCCCTAAATTCATAAAGCTCCAACCCAAACCACGAGGCATAGTTGTATCCGTTACACCATTATACATGATGCTTTCTTTACAAAACATATTTACTGTTTCCAACGCATCATATCCTTTTAATTTATCTACAAGTTGAGGTGCATTGATGGAATGATACATTCCATTCACTTGTTCCCACACTTCTTTAGTAATATTATCCTGAATACCACGTGCATTTTCGCGCGCATTTCCCAATACTTTTTTTAGTGAGTTGATATTAGTTGTATCCAATAATATCTTTTGCAAAGAAGCCTCTGTATTAAATTTAATCGTTTCTATCTCATCATCTTCCACTTCTGCAAAGACTTCGAGTATATGTTGCCAGCTAAGGTTATTACTAACGCCCTTATCGAACATCAAAATATAATTTGTCATGGTACAACGAAGCATACCATCAGCACGCTCCATATATCTGTTTGTCCAAAATAAAGAATCTGCTATTCTACTTAACATGCTAATTGTTCTTTTTATCGATGATTAATTAATTTTTGTTAACCGATGTTCCGTTTACCGCTTACCGTTTTCGGCAGCTCGGTGAGCGGTAATACCGTCAACGGTCAACTGCAAAGCCTACTCTATCACCCAAGTATCTTTACTGCCACCACCTTGAGAGGAATTTACAACCAAACTACCTTCTTTTAAAGCTACACGCGTTAATCCACCCGGAACAATCTCTACTCCCTCAGGGCCACAAAGAGCATAAGGACGTAGGTCTACGTGACGAGGTACAAACTTTCCGTCAATAAAGCAAGGAACAGTTGATAGTTTAATAATTGGTTGCGCAATAAAGCTTCTTGGTTCTTTTTCAACAGCAGCAATAAAGTCTACTATCTCTTTGTCGGTTGCACTATTCCCCATCAGCATACCATAACCACCCGATTGATTGGTACGCTTGATAACCATACTATGAATATTCTTAAATACGTGTTCTCTTTGTTCAGGGTCGCTTAGTTCATAGGTAGGAACATTAGGCAAGATAGGGTCTTCATTCAGATAATACTTAATCATGGCAGGCACATAATTGTAAACCGCCTTATCGTCTGCCACTCCATTACCCAATGCATTTACGATGGCTACATTTCCTTTTGCATAAGCACCTATCAATCCCGGGACACCCAGCAAACTATCTTTTCTAAATACTTCCGGGTCAAGAAACTCATCATCCACACGACGGTAGATCACATGAACTTGTTTTAATCCATTGGTAGTTTTGGCATACACTTTAAAGTTGTCAACCACTAGGTCTCTTCCTTCCACCAACTCAATCCCCATGCTTCGTGCAAGGAAAGTATGTTCGTAATAGGCAGAATTATATACGCCTGGCGTCAACAAAACTACATTGGGGTTACTTAGTTGGGACGGTGCCAGTTGTAACAGTATTTCATGCAACTTCAGTGGATAGCTACTCACCATTTTGGCTTTACTGCTGTATAATAAGTCTGGGAAAAGGCGTTTGGTTACTTCCCTGTTTTCCAACATATAGCTCACTCCACTCGGTGTACGAAGATTATCTTCTAAAATATAGAAAGTACCATCATCGCCCCTAATCAAATCTATTCCACTGATGTGTACATAGATGTCGTGCATCACTTTTATACCAACCACTTCACGGGTAAAATGCGCACAACTGTTGATGAGTTCTGCAGGGACGATTCCCCTTTTGATAATAGACTGTTCGTTGTAAACATCTTTCAGGAACATATTCAATGCCCTCAAGCGTTGCTTGATTCCTTTTTCTATATGGTTCCATTCGGCAGAAGTAATGATGCGCGGAATGATATCGAAAGGAAAAATACGCTCAATACCAGCATTGTCACTATACACAGTGAAAGTGATACCCTGATTCATAAAGAGTTCACTCGCCAGTTTATCTTTCTGGTGCAATGCCTCTACAGGAAGATGCTCTAATGCCTCAAAAACTTTTGTATATTGCTCACGAATGGTAGCACCATCACTCATCTCGTCCCAAATGCCGGGCTGTGTTAGATACTGTTGCAGAAGGGTTGCACTGTTCATAATTCTGAAAACGATTTAATTCTCTAATAAGGTTAGTTGCCCGATGCCACAAAGCTATTTGCATTTGCAGAATTGAAGATAATGATAAAAAACATCACCCGTATATCATTAAAAAAAATATTATACATTAAATTTATTGCAATATAGGGTTTTTGTTATTAATCATCTACAAAAAATAGACTAACACGATATTTTTTCTCAAAAAAAGACAAAAAGATTGAATAATTTTTATTTTAAAAGAATTAATAGTTAATTTCAAAGCAATAACAAGTCCTTTCTTCAAAAAGGAAAGAGCCTTTGTTTTTTACTTGAAGTAACATTTGGAAAGTTTTGTCTATCGTTCAAACAAAAATAAATAAGTCTGCCTAAAAGATCTCAATTTATCACTATGATTGACCATTTGAAAACGATGTAGTAACCTACAAACATGCTTTGTCATTAAACATGACACAAAAATGACAGTGATTTGACTAATATTGGATTTCTGCCAAAACCCCAACGGCTATTTTTGCGTAAATTGAGAGATACCACCTAAATGGTTATGATTATGCAGGAACTTTACTTTTACGCAGCGGGCATTAACTACAAAAAGACGGAAGCATCAATCAGAGGGCAGTTTGCTATTGGCACAGAACAATATTGTGCTTTGATAGCTAACGCAAAACAAGCAGGAATCACTGAAGTAATGGTGATAAGCACTTGCAACAGAACCGAAATCTATGGGTTGGCAACTAGTGCAAAAGCATTAGTAAGCCTTTTATGCTCCCAAACAAGTGGCAGTGTAGAAACATTCAATCAGCTTTCTTACATCAAAAAGGGCGCAGAAGCAATAGAACATTTGTTCTCTGTCGGTGCTGGATTGGATTCTCAGATATTAGGTGACTACGAAATAATTGGTCAGATAAAACAATCCTTCAAGTTTGCAAAAGAACATGGCTCGATCGGTGGCTACATGGAACGTTTAGTAAACTCGGTTATCCAAGCATCTAAAAGCATCAAGAACAATACACAGCTCAGTGGAGGTACTGTTTCGGTTTCATTTGCAGCCATTCAATTCTTGAAAGACAATGTTGAAAACATCAGCGATAAGAAAATATTGTTGCTAGGTACAGGAAAGATTGGAAGGAACACTTGTAAGAATGTAGTTGATTACTTGAACAATACCAACATTACCCTCATTAACCGTACAGAAGATAAGGCAAAGGAATTGGCTGATGAACTAAACCTAAGGGTTGGTTCTTATGAATTGATTGAACATGAAATAAAAGCTGCCGATGTAATAATAGTTGCCACCAATGCATCTTCTCCAATTCTTAATAAAGCACAATTTATTAATAGCAATAATAAGGTATTGATTGATTTATCAATACCTAACAATATCCATCCTAACTGTAAAGAACTGGCGCACATTACCTTAGTGAACGTGGATGATTTGTCTAAGATAAATGATGCCACCCTTCAGATGAGGATTGATGAAGTGCCCAAAGCAAAGGCAATTATTGCAGAACACATTGCAGAGTTTAACGAATGGCACGCCATGCGCAAGAATGTGCCTGTGATTAAAGCAGTAAAAAACAAATTGATTGCAATGCAGGAGTGCGATTTATTTATCAGCTATTCTAACAGTCATCACGCAACAAACAATTGCGATTGCAACACCCGCATTCAAAAAGTGATTAACAACATGGCGCAAAACATGCGCAAAGAAAATAAGGGTGGCTGCAACTATATCGAAGCTATCAATGAGTTTATTGCAATTAGTGCTAACTAGCACCCTTCCATCCCTGAAGGGAGACTAACAGCTACAATTATGGAGAGAGTTATACGTATTGGCACCCGCGAAAGTCAGTTGGCTGTTTGGCAAGCAACGCTTGTACAAAGTCTTTTGAAAGAGAATGGTTATGAAGCGGAACTAGTTTACATCAAAAGTGAAGGCGATATTGATTTAGTTACACCACTATACGAAATGGGTGTGCAAGGCGTATTTACGAGAAGTTTGGATATTGCTTTACTAACAGACAAGATAGACATTGCAGTACATTCTATGAAGGATGTACCTACGCAACTTCCAAAAGGCATTATTCAAAGTGCGGTATTAAAAAGGGCGAGTTATCGGGACATTCTAGTGGTGAATGGTGAGTTGTCAGATGTGAGTGAATACCTACTCACTACTCACTACTCACTACTCACAATAGGTACCAGCAGCATCCGTCGCAAAGCACAATGGTTACACCGATACCCGAATCACATCATAGAAAACTTGAGGGGAAATGTAAATACCCGCCTTCGCAAGGTGGAGGAAAGTAATTGGCATGGGGCAATATTTGCTGCTGCTGGATTGGAAAGAATTAACCTTCGCCCCGAAAATAGTATTGATTTGGATTGGATGTTACCCGCGCCGGCTCAAGGAGCCATAATGGTAGTTAGCAGGGATGGAGATACTTTCAGTTTTGATGCTTGTCAACACTTCAATGATAACAATACTGCCATTTGTACCAAGATAGAAAGAGATTTCTTGAGAGTATTGTTAGGAGGATGTTCAACACCGATAAGTGCGCTTGCCGAAGTGAAAGATAATGCAATATACTTTAGAGGCAATGTGGTGGCAATTGATGGTTCTGCCAAGGCAGAGGTAGAAAAAACTTTCTCTTTTGAGGATGCAGGGAACGGTGGTGTCTTAGCTGCCAAATCTCTTTTAGAAGAAGGCGGACAAGCCATCATAGATACCATTCAGAAATCATAATTTATAAATTATACATTGGACAACCCTATCAATATATTAAGTACCCGTCCCGTAGATGCGATCTTGCTGCAAGAAGCCGCAGAACAGAACGTTTGGATAGAATGTTTGTCCTTTATTGATACGACGGTATCTATTAATCAAAATAAGAAAGAAAGAATAAAAGCTTTAGCGGAAACAAAGAATACCATTGTTTTTACCAGTATGAATGCGGCCGAGGCAATCATAGAAAGTTTAGATGGCAGTAAACCCTCTTGGGATATTTATTGCATGGGCGGCACTACGAAGACTATTATTAAAGATTATTTTGGTGCTGACAGCATTAAAGGAACTGGTAAAGATGCACTTTCTCTCGCAGAAGGGATGATTACCAATGGCACACAAGAGGCCGTATTCTTTTGTGGAAACATCCGCAGGGATGAATTGCCTCAGTTACTTAAAGAACATCAGATTGGTTTGGAAGAAATGGTGGTTTATGAAACTATTGTTACGCCTCATGAAATAACAAAGACTTATGATGCTATCTTATTCTTTAGTCCTAGTGCGGTGGATAGCTTCTTTTCAGTTAATAAAATAGTTGACAAGACCATTCTTTTCGCCATTGGTGATACAACAGCCAAAGCAATTGGAAACTATTCAACTAATACTATTGTTAAGGCAGACACGCCAGAAAAAGATAATCTGGTGAAAAAGGCTATTGATTATTTTACTAAAGACTTTGCAAACTATAATTTATAACTCACAACATATAACTAAAAATAAGTGCTACAAAACGATTTATTATTAAGAACACTACGTGGAGAACCTACGGAAAGAATACCAGTGTGGATGATGCGTCAGGCAGGAAGGTACTTGCCAGAATACATGGTTATCAAGAATAAGTATGGCTTCTTCGAGCGATGTCAAACACCAGAATTGGCTGCCGAGATAACTATTCAACCTGTTAATATAGTGGGTGTTGATGCGGCGATACTATTCTCAGACATCTTGGTGGTTCCACAAGCAATGGGATTGGAAGTACAGCTAATTGAAAGTAAAGGCCCGATATTGCCCAATCCAATAGCAACCGTTGCAGATTTACAAAGAGTAAGGGTTCCCGATGTAGAAGAAACATTGGGCTATGTTTTTAAAGCAATAAAGCTAATTAAACAAGAACTAAATGATCGAGTTCCGTTGATTGGTTTTGCTGGTGCACCTTGGACTTTGCTTTGTTACATGGTTGAAGGCAAGGGTTCTAAGACTTTTGATAAAGTAAAGGAGTTCTGCTACACTCAACCACAACTGGCGCATACGCTGTTACAAATGATTACTGATACCACCATTGCTTACCTAAAGGCGCAAGCAAAAGCAGGAGCGGATGTGGTTCAGATATTTGATAGTTGGGGTGGATTGTTGAGTCCGCATGACTTTGAGACTTATTCATTATATTATATCCGTCAGATTGTTGCCGCATTGAAAGATGAAGTATTAACGATCGTTTTCGCTAAAGGTGCTTGGCAAAGTCTGGATGCAATGGCAGCTACTGGCGCAGCAGGATTGGGCATTGACTGGTGTATTAAACCTGCCACTGCCCGACAAATGGCAGGTGCTAACATTACTTTACAAGGTAATTTCGACCCAGCCAAACTGCTAGCTCCTATCCCTGTGATTAAGAAGGAAGTAACCGAAATGTTACAGGCTTTTGGTAAGGGAAGATATGTGGCCAATCTAGGTCACGGCATCTTGCCGCACGTTCCTGTGGATCACGCAAAGGCTTTTGTTGATACAGTAAAGGAGTATACCCCTAACCCCTAAAGGGGAATTTTAGGGCTGCATTTATAGAAATAATTTATCATAAGCAAGGTTCCAGCTCCCTTTAGGGTTGGGGTAATTATGAGCATCAAACAACAGTGGATTACTTATATCCATTCTCTTCAGGATAATATCTGCGCGGCTCTAGAAGCAGAAGATGGCAAAGCCACTTTTGTGGAAGATGTATGGGTTCGTCCAGAAGGTGGTGGTGGCAAGACTAGGGTTATTGCCAATGGAAATGTATTTGAAAAAGGGGGTGTAAATACGTCCGCTGTTGAAGGCGTGGTTACCGATGCCATGCGCAATCAATTGAAACTTCCTGCAGAGTTAATTGGAAAGGAGTTGTCTTGGTTTGCTTGCGGGCTGAGCCTTGTTTTGCATCCCATCAATCCTTTTGTGCCTACCGTTCATTGCAATTATCGGATGTTCGAGTTATACAATCAAGAAGGTGAAGTTATAGACCGTTGGTTTGGTGGTGGAACTGATTTGACGCCTTATTATTTGATAGATGAAGACGCCATACATTTCCATAAAACCTATAAAGATGTGTGTGATCAGTTTGATACTACCTTCTATCCTACTTTCAAAAAGCTGTGCGACGATTATTTTGTTAACTATCATCGCAACAATGAACGCAGAGGTATTGGTGGCATTTTCTACGATTATCAGCGTGCATCAGAAACGAAGAATGTTGATTTCTGGATAAATTTCGGTCAGGCCTGTGGGAATGCTTTTAATAAAGCATATATCCCTATCGTTGCCAAAAGAAAGGATATTCCTTACACATCAGCACATAAACATTGGCAGGAGATACGCCGTGGTAGATATACTGAGTTCAATTTGGTGCATGACAGAGGTACTTTATTTGGATTACGTACCAATGGAAGGATAGAAAGTATTTTAATGAGTTTGCCTCCAACCGTTCGTTTTGAATACAATTATCAACCTGTTGCAGGTAGTGAAGAAGATAAGTTGTTGCAGGCGTGCTTGCATCCAAGGGATTTTGTGTAACATTACAACCTGTCATGGGTTCATTAGAACTTGTCATGGGTACATTAGAACCTGTCACGGGTACATTATAACTTGTCATGGGTACATTAGAACTTGTCATGGGTACATTAGAACCTGTCACGGGTACATTACAACTTGTCACGGGTACATTACAACCTGTCATGGGTATATTATAAGTTGTCACGGGTACATTACAACCTCCAATGTGAACAGTTTAGGGTAACTTTTAAATATTAACAATATGATTTTACAACGCAGAAACAGAATCCTTCGTCAATCATCAGCTATCAGAAGCTTGGTTGCAGAGACAATTCTATCGCCAAACGATTTTATTGTTCCGCTATTTATTGTAGAGGGTGAAGGGGTAAAAGAAGAAATTGCTTCCATGCAAGGTTACTTTCGGTATAGTCTGGATAATACCATCAAGGAAGTAAAAGAGCTTTGGGCAATGGGATTAAAGTGTGTTTTGCTCTTTGTGAAATGTAAGGACAATCTGAAAAATCAATATGGAACGGAAGCCATTAATCCTGATGGATTGATGCAGCGTAGCATTAAAGCTATCAAGGATGCTGTGCCTGGAATGTTGGTGATGACTGATGTTGCGCTTGATCCTTTTTCTTCTGATGGTCACGATGGCGTAGTAATAAATGGTGAGATTGTAAATGATATTACGGTTGATATTCTTGCAAAGATGAGTGTGAGTCATGCAGCGGCTGGTGCAGATTTTGTTGCGCCAAGTGATATGATGGATGGAAGGATAGCAGCTATAAGACTGGCATTTGAAGAAAATAATTTTACCAAAACAGGCATTATGGCTTACAGTGCTAAGTATGCTTCTTGCTTCTATGGACCTTTTAGAGATGCACTAGATTCTGCACCAGGTTTTGGAGATAAAAAGACTTATCAAATGGATTATAAAAATCGTTTGGAAGCCGTAAAAGAAACTTTGATGGATGTAGAAGAAGGGGCAGATATTGTAATGGTGAAACCTGCCCTCTCCTATTTGGATATTATCCGTGAGGTGAAGAATGAGGTAGACATTCCGGTAAGTGCTTATAATATCAGTGGCGAATATGCGATGATTAAAGCGGCTGCTAAGATGGGTTGGATTGATGAGGACAAAGCAATTTTAGAAACAATTACTTCTATTAAAAGGGCAGGTGCAGATTTAATTGCAACTTATTTTGCGAAGGATGTGGTGAGATTGATTAATTAATACCTACAACTTATTACCTAATAATTACAACTTATGAATATTACAACTAGTCAAACCCTATTTGCTCGTGCACAGGAATCCATTCCTGGGGGTGTCAATTCTCCAGTTCGTGCTTTTAAAAGTGTTGGAGGAACGCCTCTTTTTATTAAAAAGGCAAAAGGTGCTTACCTGTATGATGCCGATGATAATCAGTATATAGACTATATAGCCTCTTGGGGACCTATGATTTTAGGTCATGCCTATGAGCCCGTTATTAAGGCTATTCAGGAGCAAGCGATCTATTCTACTTCTTATGGTGCGCCTACTGAGTTGGAAATAAAGATGGCTGAACTTATAAAAAGCATGTCGCCAAATGTAGATTTGATACGAATGGTGAGTAGCGGAACTGAGGCTTGTATGAGTGCGGTGCGCGTGGCAAGGGGATATACTGGGCGTAATAAAATTATTAAGTTCGAGGGTTGTTATCACGGTCATGCCGATAGTTTTTTGGTGAAAGCTGGTAGTGGTGTGGCTACTTTTAATATTCAGACAGTGCCAGGCGTTACGGCTGGCGTTGCCAACGATACCCTCACTTGTGCCTATAATGATCTGGAAGCTGTGGAGAAATTAGTGAAGGAAAACAAAGACCAAGTTGCAGCCATCATCATAGAAGCAGTGGCGGGCAATATGGGTTGTATATTACCGAAGGAAGGCTTTTTGAAAGGGCTAAGAAAGATTTGTGATGATAATAATATTGTATTGATTTTCGACGAAGTAATGACTGGTTTCCGCCTTGCTTTGGGTGGCGTGCAAGAGAAATTAGGCATTGATGCCGACCTTGTTACTTACGGTAAAGTGATTGGTGCGGGTATGCCTGTGGGTGCTTTTGGTGGCAAGCGTCATATCATGGAAGTAGTTTCTCCGTTGGGCAATGTGTATCAAGCGGGGACGTTGAGTGGCAACCCTATTGCGATGATTGCTGGATATACGCTACTTTCTACCTTAAAAGATAATCCTGAAATACTGAAAGAACTGGATGCAAAGACTTTGTATCTAAAGGAAGGATTGGATAAAGTTTTGAAGGCTTCAGGTACGCCTTATGTAATCAATCATTTGGGTTCTATGATTAGCATACACTTTAGTGCACATCCTATTACAGATTTTGGAAGTGCTGCTTCTGCCAATAATGAACTCTTCAAAAAGTTCTTCCACGCTATGCTCAATCGTGGGGTTTATCTTCCGCCAAGTGCTTTTGAAAGTTGGTTTCTGAACAATGCCCTTAGTTATGAGGACTTGGATAAGACTATAGCCGCTGTTGAAGAGAGTTTGAAGGAAATATTATAATTCAATGTCGTTTAGTTAAGGGAACGACTGTCAGGTTGAGCTTGTCGAAACCAGATATAATAAAGGTTCATTCATTCTTTATATGCCTTCGACAAGCTCAGGCTGACACCCCGTATTTAATGGAGTATTATTGGAAAGCATCCTTAACTAAACGACATTGTATTGTAATTTGAAAATAACTAGCTTGGATTCATCCTGCCAAAAACAACTTTCAGTTCTTCGGGATTTGCTTTTGACATTGCTTCACTGAATCCAAAGGTTAATGCTGTTTTTCCTTCTTTCAATTGATTGAAAATTGCTTCGATGAAGGCACTTACTGGCGGTGCCTCATCGTGCAAACCTTTTCCGCCTAAGTCGGTGTTGAGTGCTGGAGGTATTACCTCGATTACCTCAATGCCTCTTGCTTTCAACAAATGTTGCAACGATAAAGTGAAAGAATGGAAGAATGCCTTGGTAGCTGAATAAACAGGCACTTTTGTTAAAGGGACAAAGGACAATCCTGATGTTGTATTGATAATGGTATCCAACGATTTTAGATTGATAAATAGCGAAGTCAGGTGCAATGGTGCTTCTATGTTAGTAGCTATTTCTACTTTAGCCCTTGAATAGAAATCGGTATCTGTTACATTCATCCAATTCTGTATTCCTGCGTTGTTTACCAATACATTCAGGTCGCTGTGGTGTTCTGCCACCCATTCATACAAGGCAACACGTTCTGCTTCTACCGATAAATCGCAACCTTTAGTAATTACCGATGGATATTTATCTGCCACTTCTTTCAAAACATCTTCTCGTCTTCCACAGATAATCACCGTATTGTTTTCTTCAAGGAATCTTTTGGTTAGTCCCAAACCGATGCCACTTGCGCCACCTGTTATTAGTATTTTGTTGTTTGCTAATTTCATCATTTTTGTTTAATGCTTTTTGCTATTGTATCTCACTTATAACTTATAATTCAAAATTTATAACTTAAAACTAGTAGTCCACCACCTGTTCTTGTATCGTTTGAGGGATTTCCCGCCATTCATATTGCTGGTTGCGTAGTTGTGGTTCAAAGCCTGCTTCACTGATCGCATCCTGAATAGTTTTGTAGGTGAACCTGTGTGGCGCACCAGCAGCACTCACCACATTTTCTTCGAGCATAATACTTCCAAAGTCATTGGCACCACCGTGCAAAGTAAGCTGTGCTGTTTGTTTACCAACCGTCAGCCAACTCGCCTGAATGTTCTTGATATTAGGCAACATGATACGGCTAATGGCAATCATGCGCATATATTCTTCGGGGGTAGTGAGGTTTTGCACCCCACGAATCTTAGTCAATAAAGTATCTACATCCTGAAAAGTCCAAGGGATAAATGCAAGGAAGCCCTTGGCATCAGCAGGTTTCTTGGCTTGCACTTCCCTTATTTTGACAAGGTGAATAAACCTCTCCTCCAATGTTTCCACGTGTCCAAACATCATGGTAGCACTTGTGGTAATGTTTAGTTTATGTGCTTGATGCATAATTTCCAACCATTCGTCAGCACCACATTTTCCTTTGCTAATCAATCTGCGAACCCTGTCTATTAGTATTTCTGCACCTGCGCCAGGCAAGGAGTCCATACCTGCATCCTTCAAAGCTTTAAGTACTTCTGCGTGGGTACTCTTCTCTAGTTTGGTGATGTGCGCTATCTCTGGTGGCCCGAGTGTGTGTAGTTTTATGGAAGGAAACTCTTGCTTAATCGCTTTGAAAGTATCTACATAATATTTCAAACCAAGCTCGGGATGATGCCCACCTTGCAGTAACAGTTGATCTCCTCCCCAAGCAATAGTTTCTTGTATCTTCTTTCTGTAAGTAGGCATATCGGTGATGTACGCCTCAGCATGACCGGGTATCCGATAGAAGTTACAGAACTTACAGTTGGCAATACACACGTTGGTGGTGTTTACGTTCCTGTCTATCTGCCAGGTAACTTTTCCATGAGGCACTTGAATCTTCCTCAACTCATCCGCCACAAACATCAACTCTGTAAGAGGGGCATGTTCAAATAAAAACATCCCTTCTTCCACACTCAAAAACTCAAACGCCAAAGCCTTCTTGTACAAATCTGCTAACTGCATAATAATATCCTTTTAGAAAGAAACAAAAGTAAGGGTGTTAAGTTTGCCATGAAGAAGCAAAGTCAGAAATAAGGAATATATTGTATGAATCATACACTCTAATTTGTTGAAAAAAAGAAAAGAAAGAAAGTTTTCTCAATCTGTTCCTTCTTTCCCAAACATCCAATGGAAGCGTGATGTAACCTTGTAAGCTGAGATATTAAGCAAAGACGCTAATACCCACAATCTGTTAACCATTACTTTCAACTCCCCCCAAAGCCAATCATTCATCCTCACTGTTTCCTTACATTCGCTCCCCAAATTATAAAAAGGAAGAAAGGATATGAATCAATTTGAACAGATTATTGCAGCGAAAGTAAATGTGAAGGCTACGCAAGTGGCGGCGGTATTGGCATTGTTGGCGGAAGGATCGACCATCCCCTTTATAGCCCGTTACCGCAAGGATAAGACGGGGGCATTGGATGAAGTACAAATTCAACAGATACAGGATGAACAGAAATCGCTGACGGAATTTGCGGAGAGAAAGGCGTTTATTGAGAAAACCATTACCGAGCAGGGCAAGATGACGGAGGGGCTGCAGGGGATGATTGACAAAGCAGTTACAATAACAGACCTAGAAGATATTTATCTTCCTTATAAGCCAAAGAGAAAGACTAAAGCACAAACTGCAAGGGAAAATGGACTAGAGCCATTGTCCGTATTGATACTATCTCAAGTGCCTGCTGACTTGGAAACTGTGGCTAAGGAATACCTGAATGAGAAAGTGACAAGTGTGGAAGAGGCGTTGCAAGGCGCAAGAGATATTATTGCAGAACAGGTGAATGAAGACGCGACCGTGCGTGCTAAACTGCGTAAATGTTTTGAGGATACGGCAACTTTTCAGAGTAAGGTGTTGCCTGAAAAGGAGCAGGAAGCCATTAAGTACAAAGACTATTTCGACTTTAGTGAGCCTATTCATAAAATTCCTTCGCATCGGATATTAGCAATACTGAGAGGATTCCTGGAAGGTCACCTGCGGATGAATATTGCACCTGTGGAGGAAGAAGCCATTGAATTGATAGAGGATATTTACATAAAAGAAAGCCTGAATAGCTCGGTGGAGCAAGTGAAAAAGGCAATAAAAGATAGTTATAAACGACTGTTGCATCCTAGTTTGGAAACTGAATTCAGGACAACGCTAAAAACGAAGGCAGACGAGGAAGCCATCAATGTATTTGCAGAGAATTTGAAGCAATTATTGTTGTCGGCACCGTTGGGAAGCAAGCGTGTGTTGGCGATTGACCCCGGCTATCGTACTGGTTGCAAAGTGGTTTGCTTGGATGAGCAAGGGGCATTGGTGAAGACGAGCCTGATTTATATTCACGAGGGGAATAAGCAGGTGGAAGCGGAATATATCATCAAGGATTTGGTGTCGAAATACCAGATTGAAACGTTTGCAATTGGCGATGGAACGGCGGGAAGAGAGACGGAACAGTTTATTAAATCGCTCAAACTGAACATCCCTATTTTCTTGGTGAATGAAGATGGGGCAAGCATTTATTCTGCTTCTGAAGTGGCGAGGGAGGAGTTCCCGAATGAGGATATTACGGTGCGCGGTTCGGTAAGTATTGGTAGAAGATTGATGGATCCTTTGGCGGAACTGGTGAAACTAGACCCGAAGAGCATTGGGGTAGGACAGTATCAGCATGATGTGAATCAGTTTAGATTAAAAGAAAAGCTAGACCAGACAGTGGTGAGTTGTGTGAACCAAGTGGGCGTGAATCTAAATACGGCTAGTAAGAATTTGTTGAGTTATGTGAGTGGCATTGGCGGGACGTTAGCAGAAAACATCATCAAACACAGGAACGAGATTGGTAAGTTTACCAGCAGGGAACAACTGTTGAAAGTGCCTCGTTTGGGGGGTAAAGCCTTTGAGCAATGTGCAGGTTTCCTTAGGATAAAGGACGGCAATAACCCATTGGATGCGAGTGCGGTTCATCCAGAAGCGTATCCTATCATCCAACAGATTGCTGCCGACCTAAGTGTTGATGTAAAGGCTTTGGTGGGGAATGAAACACTATTGAAAACAGTTGAACCTAAGAAATATGCGACGGAACAGATAGGGGTATTGACGATTCAGGATGTGTTGAAGGAGTTGAAGAAACCGGGACTTGACCCCAGAAGTACGCTGGAACAGTTTGAATTTGCGGGTATTTATAAGATAGAAGATGCCAAAGAAGGGATGGTGGTGCCAGGTGTGGTGACGAACATTACACGCTTCGGGGCATTTGTTGATATAGGCGTGAAGCAAGATGGATTGGTGCACGTGAGTGAAATATCGCACAACTTCATCACCGACCCCAATGAGGTTTTGAAGCTGAATGATAAGGTGATGGTGAAGATAACGGAGGTGGATATTCCTCGCAAGCGCATCGCTCTTTCCATCAAACAAACACAGGAAGCACCTGCAAAGGGGAATAGGCCAAGGAATAATATGCCTCAAAGTAAGCCTACGCCGCAGCCAGTGGCTAATGAGAATATTGTGGATGCGTTGGCGATGTTGAAGAAGAAGTTTGGGAAATAGGGGCGTTGCCAGAGAGGCACTGATAAGAAATTAACCGCAGAGGACGTAGAGTTATTTACACAGAGGTACTGAGAAGAAATGGAGAAGAGTTTAACACATAGTAACATAGGTACATAGAAAACATAGGTTTAAGAGTGATTTTCTCACTTGGTTTCGGCATTCCCTTGCTTGAGTCGAGCATAAAACCAAGCAAGGGAGTGATAGAACCAAGCAAGGGAATGCTGAAACCAAGCCAGTGAATGATTCCCTTGCTTGAGTGAGCGGCTAAACCAAGCAAGGGAACGTTGGAACCAAGCGAGGGAATGACAGAACCAAGTAAGGGAATGCCAGAACCAAGCAAGGGAATTGGCGTTTTGGTTGGTTATTGGCTGGTTTTAGGTGTAGAATTAGGAATATTGGAGTAGATAGTAAGTATCAATCCAACCAAACCCCTACTTTTATTGTTCATTCAAAAAACATTTTTATGCGTATATCAACAGTTGTCGTTTCGTTGCTCTTTTTAGTTTCGATGGGTTATTCCAAAAAAGCAAAGTCGGGCGACATCAAATGGGCTAAGAGTGGTAATGCTTATTATGAAGTAGAAGGGGGTTCGATAGTAGAGACAGACCTTCCTTCCTTTAGTAAGAAAACAATTGTACCTAAAGAAAGTCTTGCCGACCAGAAATCTGGTGTTTATATCAATATAAAAAGCTTTTCTTTTAGTGATGATGGTAACAAAGTATTGATTTTTACCAACAGCAAAAAGGTGTGGCGCTACCAGACACGTGGCGATTATTGGGTCTATAACATTGTATATAAGAGGCTGGAACAAGTGGGTGAATCGCTGCCAGAATCGTCGCTGATGTTTGCCAAGTTTTCGCCAGATGGGAGTAAAGTGGCTTATGTGAGTCAGCATAATTTGTATTCGGAAGAACTGAAGTCGCACAAAATAACCCAGCTAACATTTGATGGAACAGATAAACTAATTAATGGAACTTTTGATTGGGCTTATGAAGAAGAATTTGGTTGCAGGGATGGTTTTAGATGGAGAGCCGATGGCAACCAGATTGCTTATTGGCAGATAGATGCCACGCATATCCGCAGCTTTTTGTTGATGGATAATACCGACAGTATCTACTCTTTTACCAAGCCTGTGGAGTATCCAAAGGTTGGAGAAGATCCTTCTGCGTGTAAAGTGGGGGTAGTTACTGTCTCTACAGCAACTACTGTTTGGATGAATGTTCCCGGCGATGCCGTGCAGCATTACATCCCAAGGATGGAATGGGCACCGAATAATCAGCTTATCATTCAACAATTGAATCGGAAACAAAACGAAAGCAATCTCTTTTTATTAAATCCTACCACAGGAGAAGCCAGTAAAATTTATACAGAAACCGACAAAGCCTGGATAGACATCAAAAGCCGTTGGGATGATGACAACCCCAAAGGATGGGATTTTATTAATAATGGAAAAGACTTTATCTGGGTAAGTGAGAAAGATGGTTGGAGGCATATCTACACCGTTTCTATGGATGGCAAAAAGGAAACCTTGCTTACCAAAGGTGATTATGACATGATTACTTTGGAGGATATTGATACGCAGCACGGCTATGTTTATTTTACGGCTTCGCCTACAAATGCCACACAACAATATTTGTATCGTGTATCGCTGAAAGGCAATGGCAAACTAGAACTGGTTTCGCCTGCAGATGAAAAGGGAACACACAATTACGACATCTCTCCCAATGGAACTTTTGCTTCTCATAGCTTTTCTAGTCATAACATACCAAATATCAGCGAGTGGGTAACACTTCCTTCGCACAAGGTTATCAAAGAAAGTGAACAGAAGCTTACTGTTGATAAAGAGGCTAAAGTGGAGATGATTCAGGTAACGACTGATGATAATGTAACAATGGATGGCTGGATGATTAAGCCTGCCAACTTTGATAGTACCAAGAAATATCCAGTTGTATTTTATGTTTATACCGAGCCGGGCGCAACCACTGTGTCTGATAGTTATGGTATTGAAAGAGGCGGTACGCACCTATATTATGGCGATATGGCTGCCGATGGATACATCGTTATCAGTTTGGATGGACGCGGAACACCTTCACCAAAAGGAGCGGAATGGCGCAAGTGCATCTACAAACAAGTAGGCATTTTGAATATCCACGACCAAGCAATGGCTGCCAAAAAGATTCTACAATGGAAATATGTGGATGTAAACCGCATAACCGTCTGGGGATGGAGTGGCGGCGGTTCTACTACGCTGAATTTACTCTTTCAGTATCCCGATATTTACAAAACGGGCATTGCGATTGCACCCGTTGCCTACCGACTTAGCTACGACAACATTTATGAGGAAAGATATATGGGACTGCCTCAAGAAAACAAAGCCGACTACTTGAAGGCATCTGCTATCACTTATGCGAGTGGATTAAAGGGCAATTTGCTATTGGTTCATGGTACAGGCGACGACAATGTTCATTACCAGAACTCGGAATTATTAATCAACGAACTAGTGAAATTTGGTAAGTACTTTCAGTTTATGAGCTATCCCAATCGCACCCATAGCATTAGCGAGGGGGCTGGAACGAGAATTCATCTGTCAGTTACGTTTACTAAGTATCTCAAGGAACATTGTCCGGGCGGAGGGAGATAGTTGTTAATGATTAATGTTTAGGTGTGTGAAAAAGTAATAACTAGCTAAGCATCTTCCATATCTGTGCTGTACTGGCAATGGCAAAAGCAACTGCCATTATTTTGTGTAATGTCTTATTGCTCATATCCATCTTGGTTACAATATAATTTCCAGCATAAACATACACCATCAGTCCCGTAACGGTTCCAATGCCGCCGCCAACTGTAAAGAGATTGTACTGTAATGTACTGGAATGCAATATTTTCCAATCGAGCATATAATTACTCCACAACAACCAAAAGGGTATCTGTCCAGGATTAGCAGCACTAAGCATCATTCCAAATACGAAACGATTGATGTCATGGTCCAAAAGTGTACTCTTTTTCTCTTCGTGATAGGTAATAATGCTTCGAATGCTCACAATACATAGTACCACAAAAAAGACAGCAGTTATCCAACCAATTGCTTTTACCACTGCGGGATGCTGGTATATGATATCCATTCCAGCAAGCGACAACCGCAAATAGAGCATTTCTATCACCATCACGCCCCATGTAAAAAGCATGGCAGGCTTCACACCTTCTTCCATACTTATTTGCGTAGAGGTGAGGCTCATACTTCCCAAAGCTATCTGCCCGACGAAGCTTACAAGCCATCCCATAAAAAGTACCAGCAGCAGTACAATTGTCACGAGAAGAAGGTTACTTGTGGTGAAGTAATTTCAGGATGCTATTTATAAGTGTATTGGTACTGGTTAAAATTACTAACACACCAACGCCTATGAGCACTTTCTTAACAGGAATCTTGCCTACCAGCTTTGCAGCAATAGGCGCAGCAATGACGCCGCCAAGTATCAGCCCCAATACATCGAACAAAGGAATGTGTTTAAGAAGGATAAAAAAGGTAGTTGCACTCGCAAAAACAACAAAGAACTCGGCTAGGCAGACTGAGCCGATAACATAACGTGTACTTTTTCGTTTTGAGATTAAAGTACTGGTAACTAATGCACCCCAACCTCCCCCAGCAAATGCATCGAGAAAGCCCCCAGCAGCTGCCAACCAGCCCGCACGTTTTACCTTTTCATTCGCCAACCGCTTACCAAACGCCTTACGAATAATGTAATAACCAAGATAAATGGTGTAGAATGAAAGAGGAATACGTACATAGGTAGAATATTCTTTGGCATAAACGGCAAGTGTTGCCCCCAAAATAGCACCTAAGGCACCTGGAATTACTAATGCTAAAAAAAGCTTTTTGTTTATGTTCCCAAAACGATGATGACTGTAGCCAGACACGCCACTACTAAAAACCCGTGCTGAATGAACCCTGCTACTCACAATAGCAGGTGGTACGCCAATGGCTAAAAGAAAAGTAGTAGAGATTGTTCCATAGCCCATACCCAAGCTACCATCTGTCATTTGGGCAATAAAACCAGCTATGCACATCAGCATAAAAGAACGAGTGTCTATGTATTGAGGCAGTGTTTGTATATTAGTGACAATCTTGTCGTAGGGAATATATGAAAATAGAGCATGCCCAACTATCATAAAAACAAAAGCAAGAAGACACCATTTTACTATGTTCTGCCACTTTTTTTGTTCGGGCTGGTCTTCTTTAAGGTCTTGCTGTTTTGCAACAAGGGTTTTTGTAACCTCATTTAATGTACTTACTTTATTTTCAAAGTCACCCTTTAGTTGATTGCGATAAGCCTGCATATTGTTTAGTAGTTCATCTATTTGATCAGGAAGAATATCGTTCATCATTTCCTTCACCCTCTTGGCGATGGTAGGAGATTTTCCATTGGTAGAAATGGCAATCTTTAAATTTCCTTTTTTAACGATACTGCCCAAATAAAAATCACACAAATCTGGCTTGTCGGCCGCATTTATCAGTATCCCTTTTTGTTTGGTATCTGAAGCAATGATGGTAGCTAGCTCAATATCGTTTACCGCAGCGATAACTAAATCCTTGTTTTCTAAATCTGAAATATGATACGCTTTCTCGTGCAAAGTAATATTTGGATAATTGGCTGAAATATTTTTTATTTCCTCGCTGATTGAAAGTCCAACGAGGGTAATAGAAGTAGCTGGAGAGTTGTTGATTACAGCCTGAAGCTTTTCTAATCCTATAAATCCGCCTCCCACAATTAGCAGACGAAGTTTTTCCAACTTGATAAATACCGGGAATAGTGTATTCGATTGTTCCAAATTAATTGCTTGTTAGCCTACAAAAATAGTGGGTTAATTTAAATAAAGGTTTATTAAATTGAAAAAGGAATGCGCAAGAATCTATTTTCAATAAAATTTAAAAAGAATTAATAAACGTTTAGGGGTTACAATCAAATCCTACGTAAGCATTTTTACTGATATGAAAGAATTATTCCAGCAACAGACTATTGTGTATAACACCAACGAAAAAGTTGTAGTTAGTCTTTTGTTTGGGTTGCCTATTTAGGCAAGTCGATCATTTTACAATAAATATGTATGATATTAATCACTTTTTCCTTATTTCAAAAGCCATTCATGTTAAATAAGTTAAATATTTTGTTTTTTGAGACTATTTTCTGCAACAATTTATTCTTTATTCAAAAACGACATCGTTATATTTGCAAACGAATTTAAGACGGTTGTATATGGATAATTGCTGCCAAGCTTGCGAATCAAAAAGTTAAAAGTTGAAGTCAAACAAAAGCTGGGATTATTTATTCTGATGTCAGTCACTTAGGTTTATTTTTATTTCAATTAACAAGCATTTATTATTTATGAAAAAGAGTTACACTTTGGGGCTTGCGAGCCTAGTTGTTACCCTTGCAAAGAAACAAACAACCAAAAGAATTGGGTTTGTTGCAGGGTTGTTGTTAGCGTTTGGCATGACAGCTTTCAGCCAAACTTATTATTATTTAAGAACTGATTCCTTGAAACCAGGTACCACAACCGTGGTAAAGCCTGCTACCTCAAGTGTCAAAGCATGGACTACAGACCCTGGTGGTACAATTACTGCACCTGGCGCAACAATCCCAGCGAACTTTACCGCGGATGGACAAATTTTCGTTGTTCAAACTAATGGTTACACGAATTCAAATGCGAAAGGGTGGGTTATTTCTGGTGTGGGTTCTAAATTGGTAATTGGCACAAACGACTCAGTTGTTACCTTCACTAGTAACAGTAACTCTAGTTTTACCGGTACTGTTGATGTAGTTGGTAAATCTACTTTTTTAATTGAAGTAGCAAACACTTCAACTATCAATTTGGGCAAACTAGACGTTGGAAGTACCGTAAGATTTGGAGGTAATTCTAATGGTTCAATACAACAAGTAATTCCATTCAACTATCAAAATTTAAGTTTAGCTTCTGCTGGTACTGCTTATGCTCCAGTTACCTTACCCCAAGCTACCATTGGTGTTGCAGGCGTTTTCACTCCAAGGGTCTCAAACATGTACGGTTCAACAATTGACTTCAACGGTGGCGGTGGTCAAACTATTCCGGGAGGCACTTATTACAACCTAACAATTTCTGGAAATAAATCGGTTTCTGATTCTTTGAAAGGTACTATCAACATTGCAGGTAAGTTTAGTGATAACTCTACTGGAGCTGCATTGGTTCCTTATACACTTGGTTTAACTAATGGTGTTCCAACACCAGCTGCAAGTACCCTAAATTATCTAGGGTTATCAACTCCTCAGTCTTTGGGTAACCAATCCTTGTACAACTTAACATTCTCTAATGGTATCCCATTGAATGTTACAACGATGAATTATGCAAACAGCACCATCACTTTGGCTCAGGCAAATCCTGAATTAGCAGTTGGTCAAAAGGTGTCACTCAATACACTAAATATCAAATCTAATTCTATTACACTTGACACAACTGCGGTAATTACTGCAATTAATAACGATACAGTAATTACTTTGAGCAAACCAGTGGAAATAAGATTATTTGTAAATCCGGTTGGACACGCTCCAGGTACAAATGTTGATACAGTGTATGCAACTTCTTACGATCCTGTTGGTCTTACTGTTACTTTGGATCCAAATGGAAGCTATCCTTTCAATGTAAATGATACAATTAAAGGACAACTATTCAACGGTTCTGTACTTTTAACTGCTGTTAATGGGAATGTATTAACTGCTAAGTCTATGATTAATGCTTACAATATTGGAACTATATCCATAGGTAGTGGAAACGATGCTCCAGTTGCAAAAACTATTACTGGCACAGTGAATTTGTTGGGAACATTTACCCCAAGCATCGGAACAATTACTACAACAGGTACAACTTTCAATTATCACGGTAAAAGACAGAACATTGCTGGCGGTGCGAACTTAGTTTACAATAATCTAGTTATCAATCAGGATAGTGCCACAACTGCAGCTTTAGCAGCTTCTACTGTTGTGGAGGGTACTTTTACACTTCAAAGTGGCAAACTGACCACTAATACTACAACTAAACTTCTTACATTGGGTGAAAATGCAACTTTCACACCGGTAACAAATGATACTTTCTTTGTAAACGGTGGTTTAGCCAAGAAGTTTGCTTCAACAAAAGCCTTTACTTACAAAGTGGGTACCGTAGTTGCTGGAGCTGGAATTCCAAGAACAGTAACAGTTACTCCATTAACCGCAGATGCAAAAACCTACACTGTTAACTATGGAACAGGTAAAACTTCAAACGCAACAAGATTGGACACCTCTACAGTTAGTACTATAGACACTCTTTCTTTTTACAATGTAGCTTTATCTGGATATACACCTGGTGTGGATACATCAGCTCAATTATCTTTCGAGCTTATCCCTTCAAGCTATTATCAAGATTCTAGTATTACTTTAGCTCACTACTTCCATGGCAAGTACACAGCAGACGCTCCGCTAGTTACTTTTACTGGTACTACTCCTCTTACTTTCACAACATGGGGTTATGACTCAACTTTCGGTCGTTATGTTTTAGCTACTGCTAGTGCAAGCCTTGTTCCTGTTAAGTTTGGAACTGTGTCTGCTTCTCTTTTAGCTAATAAATCAGTTAAGATTTCTTGGGAAAGTTATACTGAATCTAGTGTAAGCAAATATGTAGTTGAAGGTTCTACAGATGGTATTAACTTTTCAACAAAGGGTTCTTTGCCTGCTAAGGGAGCTGCTCAGTATTCATTTATTGATAATAATGCAAGTGCTGGTGTTAGCTACTACAGAATTAAAGCTGTGGATCTGAATGGTAAAGTAACTTATAGCTCAGTTGTTACTGTTAAGCAAGTTGGTTTGGTTAGCACAAACATCTCTGTTTATCCTAATCCAGTTAAAAACAAACAATTAAACTTTGTTTTAAGTACTGATGCTTCAAACTATACATTGAGAGTTACAAGCATATTAGGTGCAACAGTTGTTGCAAAAACAATCAACCATAATGGTGGTACTGCTTCATATAGCGTTGCATTACCTAGTAACCTAGCAAAGGGTACTTACTTTGTTAAGTTATCTAATGGTAAAGATCAATTGACTAAAACAATCACTGTGGAGTAATATTCTCTAATTATTGATATTGAAACAGCCTCACTACTTAGTGGGGCTGTTTTTTTTTCAGTACTTTTTGATGAAACCTATGCTGATACTGGTTTATAATAGCTTTTTGGGTAGGATGAGATCATAAAAAAGACTGTCCCCTTTTCTTTGGGGGACAACCGCATTTGTTTCGGGGACAACCGCAAATGTTTGGGGGATACCCCCTTTTCTCTGGGGGACATCCGCAATTATCTAGGGGATACCCGCAAATTTCTAGGGGACATCCCCTTTTTCTATGGGGGCATCCGCAACTAGATTGGGGTCGGAAATTAGGTTGCCTTTTCAATATGATTTAATAAAAGTTCAAATCATTTTTTTCATTCAATTCAATTAATCATTGTTTAATTTACTTTTACCGCATGAACAGGAAGGAATTGATTGAACAGATTCGTACTAAAGAATCTTTTTTATGTGTCGGATTAGATACAGATCTTACAAAATTGCCAAAGCATCTGCAACAACATCCTGATGCTATATTTGAGTTTAATAAAGCTATTATTGATGCCACTAAAGATTATTGTGTTTCATATAAAATCAATACAGCCTTCTATGAATCGATGGGGATGAAAGGATGGGAAGCGATGGAGCGGACCTTATATTATATTCCTCCAACTCACTTTAAAATTGCAGATGCAAAGCGCGGGGATATTGGTAATACCTCTTCCCAATATGCCAAAACCTTCTTTGAAGTACTACCTTTTGATGCGGTTACAGTTGCACCTTATATGGGAGAAGATAGCGTGAAGCCTTTTCTGGAGTATAAAAACAAGTGGACGATTGTATTGGGGCTTACATCGAACGACGGTGCAAATAATTTTCAGCAAAGGAAGCTAGCAGATGGTCATACACATTTATACGAACAGGTATTAGAAACTGTTTCTAGCTGGGGAACACCCAATAATCTGATGTTTGTGATTGGTGCAACCAAAGCAAAAGACTTAGCTGTTATCAGAAATATTATTCCAGATTATTTTTTGTTGGTGCCAGGAGTTGGTGCGCAAGGAGGAAGTTTGAAAGAAGTAGCTGAGTATGGCATGAACAAAGATTGTGGACTATTGGTAAATGCAAGCCGCGCCATTATTTATGCAGACAACAGCGAAGGCTTTGCCGCTGCTGCTATGAAAGTAGCAAAGGAATATCAGTTGGAGATGGCGGAGTATTTAGATTAGGAAGTTTTAAGTCATCAACAAAAACTCTTAGATGAAAGAACAAGTATTTACATACGAACAGCTTTACACTTTTACCCATACCGTTTTTATCAAAATGGGATGCAGTTATGCTGATGCGACAATTGCTACCAAAACCTTGCTTTCAGCAGATATCAGGGGCATTGATAGTCATGGGGTTGCAAGGTTGGGAGGTTATGTTCGTTTGTGGGAAGCGAAGCGAATTAATGCAAATCCATCCATCAAGGTTGTACATGAAACCCCTTCTACGGCTGTAGTTGATGGCGATGCCGGGTTGGGTCTCGTGGTGGCGCCATTTGCGATGCAAGTCGCCATTGAGAAAGCCAAGAATGTTGGCACTGGCTGGGTAAGTGTGAAGAATAGTAATCACTTTGGCATTGCAGGTTTTCATGCCATGATGGCTTTGGAACATGATATGATTGGGATAGCCATGACCAATGCAAGTGCTTTGGTAGCGCCTACATTCAGCATAGAGAAAATGTTGGGTACTAACCCTATTGCGGTAGCTATTCCGGCTGGTGAACAGCCTCCTTTTGTAGCTGACTTTGCCACTACAACTGCTGCCAATGGTAAGCTGGAGATTTTACAACGTAAGAATGCAGATACGCCTTTGGGTTGGGTTCAGGATAAAGAAGGTAACCCAAGTACAGATGCCAATGCGCTAAAAAAGCAAGGGGCATTGTTGCCTTTGGGAAGTGATCGGGAGCATGGAAGCCATAAGGGCTATGCATTGGGAAGTATTGTAGATATATTTTCTGCGGTTTTAAGCGGGGCGAGTTATGGACCTTGGGCACCTCCTTTTCCTGCTTATATTGCAATGCCGGAAAATATGCCGGGGCAAGGATTAGGACATTTCTTTGGAGCGATGCGTATTGATGCTTTTAGGCCTGCAGCGGATTTTAAAGCAAATATGGATAACTGGATTACTCGTTTTAGGGCGGCGAAACCAGCGGAAGGTTATGAGCGGGTATTGATACCTGGTGACCCGGAAAGGGAAATGGAAGCTGTTCGGATGAAAGAAGGAATACCCATTGTTGCATCTGTTGTTGGTGATTTAAAAGAAGTAGGGGATAGGTTTGGCATAACATTACAGTCTTTAATTAATTAGGAATAGAAATATTAGCACAATATTCGATAACCCTTTTTCCAAATTGATAGGCTTAACTATACCTTTATCCCCTTTTTATATTTAAAAGCAGTTGGTTATACCATCAAAAATAAATAGATGAAAATATTTTTCAGGTTACTACAGTTCTCTAAACCATATCATCATTTTGTACCAGAATACATTGTTTATATATTTCTGTATATCATTTTTGGGTTACTAAATTTCACGTTGTTAATACCATTGCTAGATGTGTTGTTTAACAACAAACAGCCACAAGTTGCATCAATGCCTCATTTTAGTCTGAGTATAGATTATTTTAAGGACTATTTTTACTATAACCTCAATGGTTATGTACAAACGGAAGGAAAGCTTGGTGTACTCATTTATGTATGTGCCGTAATTTTTGTGTTCGTTTTATTGAAAAACTTATTTGGGTTTCTTAGTCAGAAAGTACTTACAAGAATGCGTGTGAACCTGCTAGGAAAGCTAAGGCGTGATCTGTTTTTTCAGTATAGTAATCAATCACTCGCTTTTTATCATAACGAAAAGAAAGGGGATTTACTTTCGACCATCAGTAATGATGTGATTGAGATAGAGAACTCTATAGCTGCTTCTGTACAGACTATTTTCAGGGAGCCATTGGTGATTATTTCAACTTTTATTATGCTCTTTTATTTGTCTCCGCATCTTACTTTGTTTACTTTAATCTTCTTTCCAATTTCAGGATTTATCATTTCTAATATTTCCCGTAGGCTAAGAAAACAATCAAATGAGAATCAAGGAATGGTTGGGGTAGTACTCAACATGGCTGACGAAGCAATATCAGGCATCCGGATCATAAAAAGCTTTAATGCGGAAGAAATAATTAATGAGAAGTTTAAGGATGCAAATACGAAGCTTTCTAGAACGTTGAAGTCGATCGTTAATCAGCGAGAATTAGCTTCACCGTTATCAGAAATATTGGGTGTTTTAGTTATTTTGGTCATTATTGTTTATGGTGGTTCTCTAATTTTACAAGGTAAAAGCACCCTTACTGCTTCGGGGTTTATCGCTTACATTGCCTTCTATTTTCAGATTATTCAACCTGCAAAAAATACAGCCAATGCCTTTACCTTTTTACAGAGAGGGTTGTCGGCAGGGGAAAGGGTGTTACGCATTATTGATATGCCTCAAACGATAACCGACAAAAAAGATGCGTTAGCGAAGACAGAATTTAGTAGTGAAATCGTATGTAACAATATCTCGTTTGCATACACTGATCAACCCATCTTAAAGGGGCTAACGACTACTATTGCCAAAGGGAAAACTATTGCATTGGTAGGGGAAAGTGGTGCTGGGAAGTCTACTTTTGCCGATTTGATTCCTCGCTTTTACGATGTTACGGGTGGAAGCATCACTATAGATGGTATTGATATAAGGGACATTAAAGTGAGGGATTTGCGGTCGATGATTTCCATAGTTTCGCAGGAAGCAATTCTTTTTAATGATTCGGTATTAAATAATATTACCCTTGGTAGCGTAAAAGTGGATAAAGAAAAGGCAATAGATGCGGCTAAAATTGCCAATGCACACGAGTTCATTTCGCAATTAGAAAAGGGGTACGATACAGAGATTGGCGATAGGGGAATGCGTTTGAGCGGCGGACAAAAACAACGATTGACTATTGCGAGAGCGATATATAAGAATGCGCCAATTTTGATTCTGGATGAAGCAACTTCAGCATTAGATACCGAAAGCGAGCGTTTGGTGCAAGATGCAATTAACAAGATGATGCAAAATAGAACGAGTATTGTGATTGCGCACAGGTTGAGCACTATCAGGCATGCCGATGAAATTATTGTTTTGCAAAAGGGTAATATCATCGAACGTGGCAATCATGAACAATTGTTGGAAGCTGGTGGTATGTACAAGAAGCTGATTGAGATGCAAGAGATGAAGTAAATAGCTTTCCGTTGACCGTTTACCGTCAAACCAAAAGCTACACTTCAGTAAACGGAAAGCGGTAAACGATTAACAAATTAAAGTTATGATCAATTTTATTCCCATATTCCCTTTGGGTATTGTAGTTTTTCCGGAAGAGGTGTTGAACTTACACATCTTCGAACCACGCTATAAGCAACTGGCAAACGATTGTTATGCAGAAGCAAAGCCTTTTGGTATTCCGACTGTACTAGAGAATGGCGTAAATGAACTGGGCACTTTAGTAGAAATTGTTGAAATTGTGGAGGTGTATGAGGATGGTAAAATGGATATACGTACTAAGGGGGTTCAGGTATTTAAAACATTAGAACTGGTAAAGAGTATTCCTGATAAGCTATATAGTGGGGCTATTGTGCAATATCCACCCAATATTATATCAAGGAATGCGGCATTGATGTCAGGGATTCTTCCTATGGTAAGAGAACTACATAAGCTGCTAGGTGTAGAAAAAGATTTTAAGAAACCAGATGAGGAATTGGTTAGTTATGATATTGCACATCATGTTGGATTACCTGTGAATGAGGAATATGAACTGAATAGTTTGTTATATGAGGTACAACGACTTGAATATATCCGAAGGCATTTGCAAAAGATATTACCCATCATTGCAGATGCGGAAAACTTAAAGCATCGAATACAACTTAATGGACATTTCAGGGAGTTGAAAGGATTTAATTTCGATATGTGAAAGAAAGAAATTAACCACAAAGCCCACCAAGAAAGAGAGACACAAACAACACTAAAAAATAAACGCTCAAGTGACTCTTAATGAAATCCTTAGTGTACATTGTGATTAAGTCCTAGTGTTCCTTGTGGTAAAATAAAATAATACTTATGACAACACTTTGCTTTGATTTTGGTAATACGCGCCTGAAGTGTGCCGTGTTTATGGATGGTAGTTTAAGTGCAGTTGAGGTACTTAAAGATGACAGTCTGCCATCTGTTGAGGCATTATTGGATCAATACAAACCAAACAAAGCGATTCTTTCAAGTGTGATTAATCATGATTCTGCTATTGAGGACGTATTGATGCGAACTACACAGTTTCATAAGTTAAATCATACTAGTAAGCTGCCTATTACTACGCCTGTAGGTAAGCCTGAAACGATTGGTGCGGACAGGTTGGCAATTTGTGCAGCATCAGTAACTTTGTTTCCAAATCAACATACACTGTCCATTGGTTTAGGTACTTGCACTACGTATAATTTTACTAATAAATACCATGAGTTCTTGGGGGGAAGCATCTCACCTGGGTTGATTATGCGTTTCAGGGCCATGCACGAACAGACTGCATTATTACCTTTGGTGAAGGCAAAACATAACTTTCCGTTGGTGGGTTATGATACCAACACTAACCTTCAAAGCGGTGTGATATTGGGAATGAGTAAAGAAATTGACGGTATAATTGAAGCCTACAAAGAGAAATATAACAACCTAAAAGTATTGATGACGGGAGGTGACATGCCGTTCTTTCTCCCTCATCTGAGGAATGAATTGGTTGCCGACCCCGATTTATTATTCAAGGGACTCCATGCAATTAGTGAGTGTAATTAACCTTTATACTTTTATCAACTACTCCTTCGTTTCTTTGCGTTGCTCACTAAGTAATTACTATGCATCAGTTTCACAAAATACTTCTTCCTTTCAGGATAATAGCGGCAGTTATTTTTGCTTCTGTTATCTTATATAGTTGTGAAAATAGCATAGAAACTGTAAAGGCATTAGGAGAACATAAGGTTGGCATTGAAGAAGGAAAAAATATTGAAAGTATCATGACTGAAGGTGGTAAAACAACTGCACGTCTTACTGCTCCTTTAATGCTTCGCTACCAAACAGACTCCGCTAAGATAGAGTTTCCCAAGTCGCTTCATGTAGACTTCTATGACAGTCTTACCACTGTAGAGAGTCAGTTGTATGCTAGTTATGGTCAGTATTTGGAGAATGACAATAAGGTTTTCTTGAGTGATAGTGTCATTGTTTTCAATCGCAAAAAAGATACACTTTGGTGCAAAGAGTTGTATTGGAATCAATCATTGGGGTTATATTACACCGATAAGCCGGTGGTGATCAGTCAGCAGAATCCTCGACAAAAGATATACGGACAAGGTTTGCGGGCAGATCAGAACTTTAAATGGTTTACGCTGAATAAAATTGGACGAATCAACACAGGCAAACAAAGCTTTATTAATATTGCAGATAGCACATACTAGTTATGAGTTATGAGATATGAATTATGAGTTAAAAACCATAGTTCATAGAGTTCATAACTCATAATTCATAACTTATAACTTATGAAAGGGCCTATCGGTGTTTTTGACAGTGGTTATGGTGGACTCACTATTTTGAAGGAAATTGTGAAGGAGCTACCACAATATAGTTATCTATATCTTGGCGACAATGCCCGTTCGCCTTATGGTACACGCAGTTATGAAACTGTTTATCAGTACACGTTACAGTGTGTGGAATGGTTTTTTAGTCAGGGATGTTCATTAGTGATACTCGCTTGCAATACGGCTTCTGCCAAGGCATTACGAACGATTCAGCAGAAAGACTTAGCCACTATTGCCCCCGACAAGAGAGTGTTGGGCGTTATCCGTCCTACAACAGAAGTTTTGGGTCAATATACCCGTACCAACAAAGTGGGCATCGTGGGCACTATTGGTACGGTACAATCCCAATCATATCCAATAGAGATAGCTAAGTTCTATCCCGATATGAAAGTATATCAGGAGGCATGCCCTATGTGGGTTCCATTAATAGAAAACAACGAATATGATAGCGAGGGTGCAGATTACTTTATAAAGAAGCATTTGCAACATCTATTACAACAAGACAAGGATATAGATACGTTGTTACTTGCCTGCACCCACTACCCTTTGCTGATAGAAAAGCTACAGCAATTTACACCGTCCCATATCAGCATTCTATCACAGGGAGAGATTGTTGCCAAGAGCCTTGCCGATTACCTGCAACGTCATCCAGCCATAGAGAATAAGTGCCTACAAACTGGTTCACTAGCGTTCTACACTACTGATGACACCAAAGACTTTGACAACAAAGCAAGGATATTTTGGGGCAATAAAGTAGAATCAAAGCATACTGTACTTTAAGGTATATAGAAATTGGAACTGAAGAGCTTCCCGGGGTTGTGTTTGGGCTAAAACTTTTAGTGGCATCGTGTACGAATACTACCATAAATATATATGTTTGCAATATGATAGACAGTATTGCTTATGCCCGTGCTGGTTTGGTGGGTAATCCTTCAGATGGCTACAATGGAAAAACAATCAGTTTGATTGTTAAGAATTTTGCTGCGAAAATATTAATCTATCAATCCCCCAAACTGTATATTGAACCTCAGGAGTCGGACTCAAATCATTTTCAAAACATTTACGACCTCAAGGAAACAGTCAGTCTCACTGGCTACAATGGGGGTATCCCCGTAATTAAGGCGGCAATCAAAAAATTCTGTGACTATTGTGATGAAAATAGTATCAGAGTGGCAAGCAAAAATTTCACTATTCAATACAATTCAAATATTCCTCGTCAGGTAGGTCTCGCAGGTTCCAGCGCAATCGTTATTGCCACGTTGAGGGCACTGATGCAGTTCTATAGAGTTGAAATTCCTTTGGGGCACCTACCTAAAATTGCTTTGGATGCCGAAGTGAAAGAACTGGGCATAACTGCTGGCTTACAAGATCGTGTTATTCAAAGCTATGAAGGTTGTGTTTATATGGATTTTAATAAAGATCATATTGAAAAGCATGGGTATGGAAAATATGAGCGACTCCCAACTGATAAACTTCCCCATTTTTATATCGCGTACAAAACAGATTTGAGTAAGGTTTCTGGCAAAGTATTAAACGACATCAAAACAAAATATCAACAAGGAGACCAACAAGTGATAAACACCCTCAAAGATATTGCCGAGCTTGCTGAAAAAGGGAAAGGAGCAATATTAAAGGGCGATTTTGATACATTGGGTTATTTGATAAATGAGAATTTCAATAACCGAAAGAAGATTATGCAGATATCTGATAGTAACAATGAAATGGTAGAAACAGCAAGGGCTTGTGGTGCATCTGCTTCTTTTACAGGATCTGGAGGGGCTATCATTGGCATTTATAAAGACAACGAGATGTTGCAGAAATTAGTTTATTCACTAAGAAACATACAGGCAAGGGTTATCAAGCCTTATGTGATATAAGAAGACATTATGGTAAAAAAAGCAGTAATCCCCGCAGCGGGGCTAGGTACTAGGTTTCTTCCGGCTACAAAAGCATCCCCAAAAGAGATGTTACCTATCATTGATACCCCTACCATTCAGTATGTGGTGCAGGAAGCAGTTGACTCTGGCATTGAGGATATATTAATTATTTCTGGTAGAGGCAAGCGTGCAATCGAAGACCATTTTGATAGAAACTACGAACTAGAGGAGCGCATCAAAGGCAAAGAAGACATGATGTACGATGAAATCAGGAACCTGACTAACCTTGCAAACATTCACTTCATACGTCAGAAAGACATCAATGGACTCGGGGATGCCATCTATTATGCACGTCAGCATACCGGCAATGAGCCTTTTGCAGTTTTGCTTGGAGATACCATCATCGACTCTGTTATTCCGGTTACCCAACAGTTAATGGATATACATGAGCAATACCAAAGCACTGTGATTGCGGTAGAGACTGTGCCTAGAGATAAGGTTTCTCGTTATGGCATTGTTGGGGGCGATGCGTTGTCGGAGAAATTAATGCGGTTGAATCAACTAATAGAAAAGCCTAGTGTAGAAACGGCGCCTTCCAATCTTGCCATTGCAGGTAGGTATATCCTCACACCCGGTATTTACAAGGCTTTGGAGAAAACGCCAAAAGGTAAGGGTAATGAACTTCAACTGACTGATGCGATGATAGAATTACTGAAAAGAGAATCTATCTACTCCCAAACTTTCGATGGTAAAAGATATGATATAGGTAATAAACTGGACTTTATCAAAACAACGATTGAATATGCTGTCAAGCGTAAAGAGTTTTCGTCTAAAGTAATTGCCTTTATGAAAGAGATAATTGCGGAACATGGGGAGCAGAATACAGTTAGGTATCATAAAGTCTGAATCTTGACTCATCGCTTATTTTTTTGTTCTGACTTTACTTAGAATCGAATAAGTATAAACCACGTGCATCTGCATATTAAGGCTTAAAAAATCTGCTTAATTAACGTGAGTTCGGTTTAAGCTGCGAGTTTAAATTGGTTTGAATGTTTCATTTTTATGTTTAGGGAAGGTTTCTTTGGGAAGAATGAATAAGCTGCGAGAGCAGACATTATATTGAACAAGAAACCATTGACTGACCTGTGCCCCGTGTGTTGCAGCTTACAAATATTCTTTAGTTCATCATTAACTGACTCAATTACTGCCCTTTTGCGGAGCAGTATCTGTTCGGTTTCGGTCAGGTTCCTTTGTTTCATATTCTTCCTGACCTTGGTTATCAATTGTAT
>CAITVK010000071.1 GCA_903895845.1 uncultured Chitinophagaceae bacterium | reverse complement strand
CTGACCCATTGGGGTCAGCCTAGCTTTTTTATTAGCAGCTATGTGCAGAACCTTATCTCTTTTCCAATGATGCCCTTTGTAGTATTGCATCAGAATGATTGGATAATGAAAAAGATTGCCCCCCTATTCTTCTATTTATAAATACTTGCTAGACCTTCTGTTGCTGGCATCTTCCATCCATAACCCGCCTTGACAACTGAAATTGATACTTCAACCTGTTTCATTAGCTGAAAAAATGAAAGCGTCTCACGAAAGTGCGTGGAGACAATATGGGAAGAAATGACAACAACTTTGGGTATTGTAAGACGCGAGTACAAAGGAATATCTAAAGATGCCATAGATAAGCTGTAACAGTGGAAATCGAAACATATCTCATTTTCCATTAGTTTCGCCGCCTAATAATAAAACAGTTAATATGTCTTTAGTAGTAGTTGGTTCAATGGCTTTTGATCAGATAGAAACTCCATTTGGCAAAACTGATAAAATAATTGGTGGTGCGGGTACTTTCATCGCTTGGTGTGCCAGCAACTTCACCGGTGTAAAGCAAATCTCTGTTGTTGGTGGCGATTTCCCGCAAGCGGAATTAGATACACTTACGGCTCGTGGTGTGGTATTGGAGGGTGTACAGATTAAGAAGGACGAGAAGACTTTCTTTTGGAGTGGTCGTTACCACATGGATATGAACACACGTGATACCTTAGTGACTGAACTGAATGTATTGGGCGATTTTAAACCAGTAGTACCAGATAGCTACCAGGATTGCGAGTTTCTGATGTTGGGTAACCTTGCCCCTTCTGTTCAAAGCAGCGTGATTGAACAATTGAAAACAAAACCGAAGTTGATTGTCATGGATACCATGAACTTTTGGATGGATATAGCTTTGGACGATTTAAAACATACCCTTAGCCTAGTGGATGTATTGATGGTGAATGATAGCGAAGCCCGTCAACTAAGTGGCGATTATTCACTGGTTCGTGCGGCACAAAAGATTTCTGCAATGGGACCTAAGTTCGTAATTATTAAGAAAGGAGAA
Source organism: uncultured Chitinophagaceae bacterium (assembly GCA_903895845.1). Lineage (GTDB taxonomy): Bacteria > Bacteroidota > Bacteroidia > Chitinophagales > Chitinophagaceae > Parasediminibacterium. Next base: position 2,285 of record CAITVK010000071.1, on the reverse strand, counting down.
CATGGTGCATTGCTATTCCACGACAATCAGATATTCTCTGCACCGGCATTGCCCCTAGAAGAAGTATTTGATCCAACAGGAGCAGGAGATACTTTTGCGGGCGGCTTTATTGCACATCTGGCTAAGACAAAGGATATCAGTTTCGATAATATGAAAACGGCTATCATCGTGGGAAGTGCAATGGCAAGTTTTGCGGTAGAGAAGTTTGGAACAGAGCGTTTAAGGTCTTTAAGCAAAGAAGAAATACATGAGAGGATACATCAGTTTGTACAGTTGTCTACGTTTGATATAAGCCTTGTTTAAGAAGTTATGAGTTATGAATTATGAGTTAATGCAAAGTCATTTGCTTAACTCATAATTCATAACTCATAACTTCATATTTACCATCCTAGTATCCATGCAAAAATCAAAGGAGCCACAATGGTGGCATCGCTTTCTACAATGAATTTAGGAGTATGGATGTCTAGCTTTCCCCAAGTAATCTTCTCATTAGGTACAGCACCACTATAAGAACCATAAGAGGTAGTACTATCGCTAATCTGACAGAAATAGCTCCAGAAAGGAACATCATGCCATTCTAAATCCTGATACATCATTGGCACCACACATATTGGGAAATCACCCGCAATACCCCCACCAATCTGGAAGAATCCAACACCCTTTCCGCCACTGTTTGCACGATACCATTCTGTTAGGAATACCATGTATTCAATACCATTCTTAACAGTGCTAGCCTTCAGTTCACCTTTTATTACATAGCTGGCAAAGATGTTCCCTGTAGTGCTATCCTCCCAACCGGGTACGATGATAGGGATATTCTTTTCGGCAGCAGCCAATATCCAGCTATTCTTTGGGTCAATCTCATAGTATTGCTCCAACTCTTTGCTTAATACTGTCTTGTACAAGAACTCGTGTGGAAAATACCTTTCACCCTTCTCTTCTGCATCTTTCCATTGTTTCACCAAATGCTTTTGCAGACGGCGGAATGCTTCTTCTTCGGGAATGCAAGTATCTGTTACACGGTTGTAATGGTTCTCCAACAAATCCCACTCATCTTGCGGAGTTAGGTCACGATAGTTAGGCACACGCTTGTAATGGCTATGTGCAACCAGATTCATTACGTCTTCTTCCAGGTTTGCCCCTGTGCAACTGATGATATCTACTTTACCCTGACGAATCATTTCGGCAAAAGAAATACCCAACTCTGCTGTACTCATGGCACCAGCAAGGGTAACCATCATTTTACCACCTTCGGTAAGGTGGGTTTCATAACCTTTTGCTGCATCCACCAAAGCCGCCGCATTGAAATGGCGATAATGATGTTCTATAAATTGAGAAACCGGTCCTTTATTCATTGTTATCTGTTTTAGAGGCGGCGAAAATAGTTTTTTTGATCATTAGTCTAAGTTATATTTAAAACAAATCCTACTATCCAATTTGTAGATTTGTGTTCTCTGCAACTATTTTTTCAATAGACTATTTCATTCCAATATCAATCCAGGTTTAGCTATTTTACCATCCTATTACTTCGGATTATAGTCAAACCAATCAAAGTCGGCATTGGCTTCCGAAGGTTTCCCATTTCCTGTGGCATATAACCCAATCAGTACCCCATTGTATCCGCCTGTTACTTCTGTGCCTAAGAACCTTGTATTCAATACACCCACTTGTTTCTCCTCCCCATCCTTTTGTTTATAAAAAAACGTGTAGAGCTTCTTATCGCCCTTCACAATCAGTTGGGTGGCATCTGCTTCAAGCGGGATTTCTTTTATTTTTTGATTTAAGCTATCCAACACATATCGCAAACAAACTACCCGCTGATTTCCTTTTTGTTTGATGAAGAAATCGTAATGAAAAATGTTGGTCATCAGTAAAGTCAGCCCTGCTTCTTCGTTTTCATTCTTTGGATTAAAGTCTAATGAAGTCTTTGCGGTAAAGCTAAAATGTTGCTGCCTCTTAGCCACAAATGCTGGCGATTCCAAATCGGTTAAGGAGTATTGGTTTCCTTTCAATCGTAAATATCCTTTTCTTTCAGTCATAGAATAATTGGCAGAATCGGGGTTGCGCAGGTGCAGCCAATCAAATCCTAATTCATCTTTATCAAAGTCATTTCTATACGGTTTATTGTAAGCAGCAGGCTCCGTTTCTAATTTAGGAGGACTTTGTTTTATCGTTTCATCCGTTTGTCCATTTCCATTAACCACAGGCCATTCGCCCGTTTTCCATTCTACAGGCGTAAGGCAAGTTTCTCTTCCAATAAAATGAATTCCATCTACCGCTGGGCG
>CAITVK010000070.1 GCA_903895845.1 uncultured Chitinophagaceae bacterium | reverse complement strand
GGCACAGATCAGTCAATGGTTTCTTGTTCAATATAATGTCTGCTCTCGCAGCTTATTCATTCTTCCCAAAGAAACCTTCCCTAAACATAAAAATGGAACATTCAAACCAACTTAAACTCGCAGCTTAACCCGAACTCACGTCAATGATAGATAAAAACTTTGGATTATCTCGTACCTACGGCACTTAGAACCTTCCTTTTGCTGGGTTGCTACAAATATTCCTTACCTAACGGTACTTCCAACTCTTGATTCGCATTACTATATACTATCTACTATCTACTATCTCAAATGTCTTTCCAATTCCCTTTTCCAACGGGCGGCAACTGATAGCGGATTAGGATGTCGTCCCTTAACTCGGCTAACGCATTCAGGTTTTCATTTACCTGATTGTCATCTTCACAATAGGGATAGGGTGGGGATACCAAGTGAACGACTACGCTATGGTCATCTGCAAGTTCTGCCAGCAAGAAGACTACTTTGGCGCCTACTTTCCCGCAGAATCGAAGCATATTGGGTGATAGTGGGTTGCCCAGATTGGTATCTATCATCAGCGAGATACTGCCATTTTCTTTTAGTACACTTCTGGCTTTAATCAACACATTAGCCTCTGCCGAGGCAATGGTCTTTACCCTTTTTGTAGTTCCCCAGAAGGCCATCTTTCCATCACTACCCGTCATGCCAGCAATCATAGCGTCTATTTCAAATCCGCTATCCAATATGGCTCTGATGCCCACTTTTATCAGTGGTAGGTGAACGGAACAAATAGCTAGTCCGTTTTGTGTTGAATGTAATAGCTCCAACCCCGTAATTTTTATGGGGATATCGAACGCTTTTCCACTGCGTGTAAACAAAGAAAGTAACCTGTTTAGCCTGTAGGCACGCTGATACTGAACGGATAATTTTCCCAAAAGTGCCTGACGGGAAATGAGGCCGAAAAAGTGGGAGACATAATAGGCTATGCGATACCAATACTTTGCAGGGAGCGTAATGACAACCACCCAAACAAAAAACTTTGCGAAATGGCTACTGATTTTATCCGTATCCGTCTTTTGCATGATCTTCTTAAAAAGACCATCTTCTGGATTTGTGTGCATCTAACAAGTAATTAATCAATCAATGAAAAGCATAGAATCTAAGTCAAGAAAGCCACAACTAACTTAAATAGTCTAGTTGGGCACCACTAACTTATCATTGCCATTGTTAATGTCTGCCAACCGATGGGTAGGGTCAATTTCGATGCTCTTAATATCGGTAATCCTACGTTCGGTGGTAAAATCATACTCGGGATCTGTCCATTTCCACTCTTGATGCACTGTTCGGGGAATCTTGTTTTCGGCAGGCTTGGCACCATACATCAGATTGAGGGGGATATAATGTACTTCTTGCGAGCCATCCTTGAAAGTTACCAAAATATCCAACGGCATTGGCATTTTGCCTTTGCGTTTTACAGTGATAGTGGTTTTGTTGTTGACGATATCTATATTGCCAATGGCATAATCTATTGTTTTGGTGCTGTTCACCCAATACTCTTTATACCACTCCAACTCCAGTCCGCTCACCTTCTCTGCAACACGGATAAAGTCGTTGGCATTGGGATGCTTGAAACGCCATTGATTGTAGTATTCCAACAATATCCGGTCACGGACACTGTCGCCAACGATGTACCCCAACTGCGTCATAAATACCGAACCCTTGCTGTATGATGCCTGGCTGTAGGCATAGTTGGTATTGTAATGATCGGCATGGGTACTAAGAGGTTCCTCTAGTCCGCTGTTGGCCAGATCCTGATACCCCCTGTAACTATTATATTGATGCAAAGGCAGGCGTGTATTGTCTTTGTCATTGGCCGCCGCAATGCCCGCTTTTGATCCATTATTGATGAAAGGTGATTGTGCAGCCCAGTTCTGACGATAATAACTACTTACTTCTCCTTCGGCGTAGGTTGTAAATCCTTCATCCATCCAAGGGAAAAGGCTTTCATTGGTACCGAGCATCTGCTGATACCAGCTATGCATCCATTCATGAAATACGGTACCCAAACTAGAACTCTTTAGTAACGTAGCCATAGCATATTCCATTCCGCCATCGCCTCCCTGAATAAAGGAATACTGCGGATAGGGGTATTTGCCAAAGCGTTTTTCCATATAAGGCAATACCTTCTCGGCAGCCCACAATACATTGTTCCAGGCGCTGTCGCTGGTTTTATCTGTTGGCTTATAAAATACGTTTAGCATCACTCCTCCTACCTTTTTGGAGATATGTTTGTAGGTTGGGTCGGCAGCCCACACAAAGTCGTGGATGTTTTCTCCCTTAAAGTTCCAGGTAAGGGTGTTTTCCTTAGCAGACGGCACTTTCACACCAGCATCTTCATATCCATAACCAATTGTATTCGCATTCTGAAGCACGCCTGTGGCGGCAACGAGGTAGTTTTTATCTATGTTTATCTTCACATCAAAGTCGCCCCACACCCCATAAAACTCACGGGCAACGTATGGGTTTGCATTCCATCCCTGGTAATCGTATTCTACCATTTTAGGATACCATTGGCTCATACTATACCTGATTCCTTCGGCATTATCCCTTCCACTTCTTCTTATTTGAATAGGGACTTGCGCCTCAAAGGAAACATCCAAAGCAATCTTACTCTTAGGAAGGATTGGCTTAGAAAGCTTCACTTCCAAAATGGTTTCGTGTACAATTAACTGCTGTTCTACTCCATCTATTTTAATAGATTTTACTCTCTGATACCCCTCTTCGCTTTCAGTTAATTTACTGATGCGGTCTTTAACACGATCGTCCCAGTCATAAATGGTATTTCCGTTCCTGTCGGTACCCATCTCTATCTTACCAAGTTCGCGACTACGCACATCCATACTGCTATTGGGCCGAAAAGCGTTCCAATACAGGTGAAAAAATACCCGATTAAGGGTATCGGGGGAGTTATTCCAATAATCTATCTGCTCAGTTCCAGTAAACTGATTGTTCTGGACATCCATTTTTACATTGATAGCATATTTAATACGCTGTTGCCAACGATCGGGCTGTGCAAAAGATAGTTGAAAGAGTATTACAGCACAAAAAACAGACAAGGCAAGACCTTTAGACATACAGTAGAATTATAAATTTCGTGAAAAGTAGTAATTATTGTTTAATATCCACTAGTAGGAAGGAATAATTTGGAGTAATATTAGGTTTTCTCTTTGATTTGGTTGGTTTATTTGTCTCATTATATGGATTTAAAACCCTAAAACGCAATTTTCAATAGAAAATAAATGATTTTTCCTGAAGAATAATTCATTTTCTGCAGAGAAAAAATCATTTTCCCTAAAGAATTATTCATTTTCTCCGAAGAATAAATAATTTTTTCTTCGGAAAATTCCTTCCCACTCAAGAGAAAATCATTTTTTCTTTAGGGAAAATCATTTTCTCCAAAGAATTATTCATTTTTTCTTTAGAGAAATTCATTTTTTATTCTTTAAAAAATAAGATTTGAGCCTGATTAATTTAAGAAATTTATATCGAATATTAGGGTTTGCCTTGTATAACAACAACAATTTCGCCTTTAACAGTCTTCGTTTTGAAATAAGCAGCCACCTCTTGCAAAGTACCACGCTTGTTTTCCTCAAACATCTTAGTCAATTCGCGACTAACACAGCATTGCCTTTGAGCACCAAAATAAACAGCGAATTCTTCGAGCGATTTTACCAACCGCATAGGGCTTTCATAGAGAATAATGGTACGTTCTTCCAAGGCAAGTTGCTTCAGTTTGGTTTGTCTTCCCTTTTTTAAAGGTAAAAATCCTTCGAAAACAAAGCTATTGGTGGGTAACCCACTATTAACCAATGCAGGCACAAAAGCAGTTGCACCAGGGAGGCATTCCACCTTCACTTCATTGGCAACACATTCGCGCACCAGCAAAAAAGCAGGGTCACTAATGGCAGGCGTGCCTGCATCGGTAATCAGCGCAAAGGTTTTTCCGGCCTTCATCTGATCTACAAGATGAGCGGCTATCTTGTGTTCGTTGTGTTGGTGATAGGGAGAAAGGGGCTTTTGTATATTGTAATGATGCAGGAGTTTGGACGATGTCCGTGTATCCTCGCAGAGAATAACGTCCACAGTTTGCAGTACCTCAATAGCCCTGAAGGTGATGTCTTTTAGATTGCCGAGAGGGGTGGGAACGAGGTAAAGCATATTTGTTGTGAGGGGGAATTTCGTTAACCGATATACCGATATACCGTTAACCGATTACCGAGTCGCTGATGGTATAGGCAGTAAATATCTTATAGTCTAAATGATAATTATTTCCAGTTATTTCTAATAGACGACTCAGTTAAGTCAGATGTATCATTACCAAGATAAAGTCCATACTTTTCTTGATACAGTAAATCTACAAGCCTATTGACTTTAGAAAGTAAGGGTGTATCTTTTAATAAAGCTATCTCCTCTTTCATTGCCTTATATTCTTCGACTGGAATTTGTATACTATTAGTCATTGCTTTTTGAATTAATGATTATTCAATGTGTCGATTGACGTTTCATACGTAAAAAAGTCATACTGCTTTCCACCCTTCGAAGTTATGGTTTATCCAGCAACTATTTCTTCTATCTCAAACTTTTCCATTACTGCATTGGACAATAGCTTCTTCCCAGCTTCTTCTGCCACTGCTTTGGCTGCTTCTTCACTTACTGCATCCACTTGCAACGTGATGTGTTTACCCACACGTACATCTTCTACATTAGCTAATCCCAAATTGTGCAAACCTGCCAACACTGCCTTTCCTTGAGGATCCAATAAGTTCTTTAAAGGCATTACTTTGATGTGTACTGTATAAATCATGCTTTGTTCTGTTTAAAAACTAGAGATAAAATAACGTAGGCTGCAAATGTAATCGGAACAGCAATCCACCTTACAATAATTGCGGAGATTATTGCAAGAACTGCCAGAATTATGAATGGTAAAAAACTTTTTACGGTTGCATTCTTGAACTTCAAGGCCAGCATTGGGAGCTTAGAAACCATCAGATAGCTAACTATTAGAATCCCCGCATCCCAAAACCAATGATTGCAAAGGACTTTCCAGGCTTCGTTACTGTATAAATAAATGAGCGGGAAAGAAGCAATCAACAACCCTACCGCAGGAATAGGAACTCCTTTAAAACCATAGCTCTGCTCTGTATCAATATTAAACCTTGCCAAGCGATATGCACCCGCACAAGGAACAATAAATGCAGGCAACAGCCACAAAGCGTTTACATCTAATCCATCGGGTTGTTGGGCATAACTCAATCGAAGAAACTGGTAGATAATCATACCCGGAGCTACGCCAAAACTAACCACATCGGCTAAACTATCTAGTTGTTTGCCCATTTCGGAAGAAGCATGTAGCAATCGTGCCACAAACCCATCCAGGAAATCAATCACAGCTGCAATAGCAATGAATACACTCGCCAAATAAATTCGCTCAGGTATCACAATCGTATCCAAACATTCTGGACTACTGCTGCTTGTGAGGGTAATGCCTGTTTGAAGGGTGTACAGAATAGCCAAACAGCCAAAAAATAGATTGAGTAAAGTAAAAATGTTGGGGATGTTTTTTAGGAGTGTACCGCTTTCCGTTGACCGATTACCGCCATTGCTCATATTTTTCATAATTTATTTTTATTTATTTACCGCTTTCCGTTTACCGTCCTTTGCTCCCTTCTCCATAATCTCGGTTAACGGAATACGGGTTAACGGTAAACTGTTAACTATCTACCCCTAGTGTTTTAATCAAAGCCTGTATCATTGCAATCAACTTTTCGTATTTGTCGTATTTTTCTTTAAAGATGATTTCGTCTATAAATCCCCTTCTTCTTGACAAATAGAAACAAGCGATAACTTCCAATGCAGACCTATTTGCTATGACCAAAAATCTTCTGAATTCAACTTTTGATTGTAAAGTGCATCCTTCGGCAATATTAAGGACAACCGAATCTGCTGCTCTTTTTATTTGAGAAGTAAGAATAAATAATTCATCTTTGGGAAACAACTTCACCATATCTGAAATCTCGCCCGATAATTCCAAAGACAGTTGCCATATTCTTAAATTCTCGAACTTGAAAGCCATGTTTTTTTTTGTTGACCGAAGTACCGCTTTCCGTTTACCGTCCTTTGCTCATTTCTCCATAATTTCGGTAATCGGTTAACGGTATTCCGGTGGACAGTTTACCGTCAACTGTTTATCGAAATCCCCCCTTCTCCATAATCTCGGTTAACGGAATACGGTATATCGGTTAACCTTTCTTAATTAACGGCTCCCTTGCATGATAGCCTCAATCTCCTCCACCGTAATGGGGATGTTCTTCATCAAATCAATATTACCATCTTCAGTCAGCCACACATTGTTTTCTATACGTATACCCATTTGCTCTGCTTCAATATAGATGCCTGGCTCCACCGTCAACAGCATTCCAGCTTTCAGTGGTTCTGTTCTAGTGCCTAAATCGTGCACATCAATTCCTAAGTGGTGGGAAATGCCATGATACAGGTACTTTCTGTATGCAGTATTGCCTCCTTCCTTTTCTGTTTCTTCTTGTGTGAGCAAGCCAATCTTCACAAATTGTTTCGTTGCCTCTTCTCCAACCTTATCAGTGTAATCAACAACCGAAATCCCAGGCTTCAAAATACTCTTTGCATAGTTATGAATGGCCAAACATGCATTATACACTTCTTTTTGCCTTTCACTAAACTTCCCATTCACAGGGATCGTCCTTGTAAGGTCTGCACAGTAACTTCCATACTCAGCACCAAAGTCCATCAGTAACAATTCGCCGTCTTTACATTCTTCACTATTATTTACGTAGTGCAACGTCCTTGCCCTGTCGCCACTTGCAATGATGCTACCATACGCTTCACCTGTAGCACGGTTACGCAGGAATTCATGAAATATCTCTGCTTCCACTTCATATTCCATTACGCCGGGTTTCACGAAAGCACAGACCCTCTCAAATGTTTTTTTGGTAATATCAATGGCTGTTTGCACCACTTCTACCTCTTCTTTTGTCTTTATCCCCCTTAAATCCTTTAAAATCTTTGCTGAACGGAAGTAATTATGTAATGGATAGGCGCTTTTTAGTTCATCAATAAATCGATATTCCCTAGTGCGGATATGACTTGCTTTACGATCATTCTCGTTTGTGTTCAGATAGATATTATCAGCTGCATGAATCCAGGTTTGCAGCAAAGCTTCCAAAGAATCTACCCAAACTATGGTATTTATTCCAGAAATATCCGTTGCTTCCTTGGCTCTTAAACGTTTACCATCCCATTTCTCTTTCAATTCATTCGGACGAACCAACACCAACACTTCCCTATACTGTTCATCGTAATGATCGGGGTATAAAATCACTAGGCTATCTTCCTGTTCAATGCCAGAGAGCCAGAATAAATCACTGTTTTGTTTGAAGCGATATAGTGCATCCCCATTTTTAGGAAACTCATCATTACTAACGAAGATAGCGATGCTGTTAGGTTGCATTCCTGCCACAAAACGTTTGCGATTATTAATAAATATATCTGGATTGAGCGGAAGATACTTCATCTATAAATAGTTTAAGGCGTGCAAGATAAATGTTTTGCATAGATGAATTAGTTTAGAAAACTTCATGTCTCAAATAAGTTGTAATAGACTAGGGTGTAAGCAGTATTCCCAATAAATCATTTAGAATAGAATTACCGTCGAAGGAGTTCTGAAAAAATGGCGATGTCTGATGAAAGAATAGGTATTCAATTTATTTCCAAAACAAGATATGTTGTTAAATTCACCGATAATTACTCTGTGAAAAGCCATATAGTTCTGTGTATGTACAACAGCCTTCTCCGATATTTGCAACACTTTCAACCATAGACATTCGTGACAAATAGACAAAGGTTAAGTTTCTTTTAAGGTTAATGTTGCTTCGCTTCATTAAACACTATTTTTGCCACGTCACCCTTTAAGCAGTTTTCGCCTTAATGTATTTAGAATCTATGGGACAGGAAGTAAGTTATTTTATTAAAAAAACTAAGTGTGTTTCCAGAAAAGACCAGTTAGGTACAACTAGCTTATCGATAAAGAAGTTGTGTCTGTTTGTTTTTCTTGCTTGCTTTTCTTTCAAAGCGTTTTGCCAGGCGGATACAACTAGTAGCTCCCCTCAAACTCTTACTTTGAAGCAATGTATCGACTATGCATTGCAACACCAACCAGCATTACAGAAGTCGTTACTTAATATCTCTGTTGCAAAGGCTAGCAATGCCATCAACAAGTCGGTTTTATACCCTCAAGTAAGTGCAGCCGCCACTTATACCAACTATCTGCAATTGCCCACCTCTTTTTCCAGTACCACATCCAAACCTGTAAAGAATGGGGTAATCAATACATTAATTCCGAGTGTGGGGGTAACACAAGCATTGTTTAGTCCAAGCTTGAAGTACGTATTGAAGACCGCTCCATTGGTACAAAAGGAAGCGGAACAATCAACTGATAGCGTTAAGATAGAGTTGGTTGCTGAGGTGAGTAAATCGTTTTACAACCTGTTGCTAACACTACAACAGATAGATGTGTTGAAAGAAGATACCGTTCGGTTATCACAAAACCTACGGGATTCCTATCACCAATATGTAGGTGGTATTGTGGATGAAACAGACTACGAACAGGCAACTATTACACTAAACAACTCTACGGCATCATTGCGACAGGCTACTGAGAACCTGCAACCGCAATATGCTACGTTGAAGCAGTTGATTGGCTACCCGTCTGCGTCACAGTTCAATATTAGCTTCGATACTGCCCAAATGCTTACCGAGATTGATATTGATACCACCTCGCCATTGCAGTACGAAAAGCGCATAGAGCTCAAACAATTGCATACCGAACAAAATATTCAGCATGAACTGACCAATTATTATCACAATGCGGCATTGCCTACCGTTTCTGCCTTTTTCAATTACGTTCCGGAGTTTGAGAATAACAATTTTGCAAAACTTCCCGATAATGTATATCCTTATTCTACCATTGGGTTAACGGCAAGTGTGCCCATCTTTACGGGCTTTGCCAGAACACAAAGTGTGCATCGGGCGGAGTTGCAAGAAAAGGAACTTGGCTGGAGTGAGAACTCCTTGAAGGCGAACATTTATTCGGAATATACCACGGCATTGGCCAACTATAAGAGTAATCTGAACAACCTACAAACATTGGATAAGAATGTGGCAATGGCGAAGAGAGTCTATTTTGTAGTGAATCTACAGTATAAGCAAGGCGTGGTGGCATACCTGAATGTGATTAATGCAGAATCTAATTTGATTACAGCAGAGATAGGTCATTTGAATGCGCTATTCCAAGTATTATCCAGTAAGATTGATTTGGAAAAGGCGAGAGGGGAAATAAAGTATTAATTGATAATTGACAATTGATAATGGATAAAGAAAATCCATCGTTATTGAATATCAATTGTCGATTAAGAATTATCAACTATCAATTATCAATTATAAAATTGTTTTCAATGAATAAATTACTAGTTGGAATGGGGTTGATGGGTATTGTCTGCCTTTGTTCGTGCGAGCAAAAGGCGCCGCCGCCCAATCCGCCTGTACCTGTTAACCTTGTTGCTGTTTCGGCGCAGCCTGTATTGTATTTTGATAAATATCCTGCCACCACACAGGCTCTTAATCAGGTAAACATCTTACCCGAAGTACAAGGATATATTACTGGTATCTTCTTTCAGGATGGCGCTGATGTAAAGAAGGGGCAGAAACTGTATGAGATAGATGCCCGTTTGTATAAATCGGCATTGGAAACTGCCGAAGCAAACCTTAAAGTGGCAAAAGGGAATTTTGAACAGGCAAAACAGGATGCAGATAGATACATTTACCTCAACAGCTACAATGCAGTGGCAAAGCAACAATATGATCACGCTATGATAGCAATGCAGAATGCAAAAAATCAGGTGAGTGGTGCCGAAGAAGCCGTGAAGACTGCTAAAACAAACCTTAGCTATGCCATCATTACTGCCCCTTTTGATGGAACGATTGGGTTCAGTCAGGTAAAGTTGGGCAATGTGGTAACAATTGGTCAGACAGTACTAAACACCATATCTACCAATAATCCTATGGCAGTAGATTTCTTGGTGAATGAAAAGCAACTACAAAAGTTTGAAGGATTCCAGAAGAATACAAAGGGAAACAATGATTCGTTATTTACCATCACCTTACCCAATGGAGCTACTTATCCTTTGCCTGGAAAGATATCAGTAATAGATCGTGCGGTTGATCCACAAACGGGTTCTATCAGGGTGAGATTGGTATTTGCTAATCCTAAGAATGAGCTTAAAGTGGGGATGAGTTGTGTGGTGAACGTTCGCAATCTGGAGAAGGTTCCGATGATGTTGATACCTAACAAGGCGATAGTGGAGCAAATGGGCGAATACTTTGTTTACATCGCAAAAGATACTGTTTATACAGAGGCTTCTGCCGATTCTGCGGATAAGAAAGTGAGCGATACCGTACCGCTTCCAAAACTGCGTGCTGTTCAACGTAAAGTTCAAATCGGACAAACCGTTGGTGGCAATGTGATTGTATTATCAGGGATAAATATTGGTGATAAATTGTTGGTGGATGGTGTGCAAGCAGTACACGATGGTTCTCCAATAGCGGCTGGCAATAAAAAGAAGGGGGGAGAAAAGGGTACGCAACAAGAGGGTAAAAAAGATAACTAAGGAACTCATCGATACATTAACGTCATGATCGCTAATACTTTTATAAAAAGACCGGTTACAGCTATCGTTATCTCCATAGTATTAGTACTAACGGGTATTGTGTGTATTGTTAATCTTCCTATTGACCAATATCCAGACATTACGCCGCCTGTTGTGCAGGTTAATGCGCAATACACCGGAGCTGATGCGCAAACGGTGGAACAAACCGTTGCCACCCCCTTGGAAGGGCAGGTGAATGGTACACCGGGCATGGAGTACATGCAAAGTAATAGTACCAACAATGGGTTGATGAATATGAATGTGACGTTCAATATCGGTACTGATATTGACATAGCCGCATTGGATGTTCAGAATAGGGTAAGTATTGCGACGCCGTTGGTTCCTACTGTGGCAAGTCGCCTAGGGATAACGGTAAGGGCCATCAATCCAAGTATGCTGATGATGGTTGCCATCTATTCGCCCAAAGATTCCCACGATATTACGTTTCTAGATAACTATACCAACATCTTTGTCCAGGATGCCTTGCTACGTGTGCCGGGAGTGGGAAGTATCAATCGGTTTACAGACAACTTTAGTATGCGTATCTGGATGAATCCTGATAAGATGGCTGCTTATAGTCTGACCCCACAAGATGTTATCAATGCCTTGAATGCCCAGAATGTGCAGGTAGCGGCAGGTTCGGCAGGTGTTCCTCCACAAAGAAGTACACAGACCTTTGAAATAGGTATCCTTGTAAATGGACGATTGAGTAAAGTATCTGAGTTTGAAAAGATTGTAGTGAAGAATGTGCCTGCAACAGGAGAATTGGTTTATTTGAAAGATGTGGCACGCGTTGAGCTAGGTAAGTTTACCTTTTCGAGCAACTCTTTTGTAGATGGACACAGGGCTTCTTATCTACAGATATATCAATCCCCGGGAAGTAATGCACTGAAGACCGCCGAAGGGGTTTATAAAGAATTAGCGCAGCTAAAACAATTCTTTCCTGCGGACTTGGCATATAAGGTTCCGTTTGAATCTGTTACTGTGGTAAAGGTTTCTATGTCGGATGTGGTCTATACCCTATTAATGACACTAGGTTTGGTGGCGATAGTTGTTTATCTATTCCTTCAAAACTTCCGCTCTACTTTGATTCCTATTCTGGCAATACCAGTATCCATCTTTGGTACGTTTTGTTTCTTCATTCCATTAGGATTTACGATTAATACATTGACCATGTTTGGCTTTGTGCTCGCCATTGGTATTGTTGTGGATGATGCCATTATAGTGGTTGAAGCAGTGCAGCATTATATAGACAATCATGGCATGTCGCCGAAGGAAGCCACCTATTATGCAATGAAAGATATTTCCGCTCCGGTGATAGCTATTGCATTTATATTGGCGGCGGTGTTTGTACCAGTTGGTTTTATTCCTGGAATTGTAGGGAGATTATACCAACAGTTTGCCATTACCATTGCCATCTCAGTATTAATATCTGCCTTTATAGCCTTGTCCCTCACGCCTGCCTTGTGTACACTTTTGTTGAAACCTTCAGGCATCAACAACGAGGCGAAGGGAATGAATAAATGGTTCTTTAAATTCAATGCGTGGTTCGAACGGATTACCAATGGATATACGGAAGGCGTAAAGAAAAGCATCAAGGGGTCTAGATATATTGTAGTGTTGTTGATTTGTATTTGCGTGGGTGCATTCTACCTGTTCCAACATAAACCAACAGGCTTCATCCCTTCGGAAGATGATGGAAACCTGTATGTAACCTTCCAATTGCCACCCGCATCTTCCACCAATCAATCTGTAGGCGTAATGAACAGGTTGATGAAAGTGGTTGCCGCAACACCCGGCGTGGCACACTATGCGGCTTTGTCTGGATTAAATGTTATAAACAATGCAACAAACTCCAACTGCGGCACCATCTACGTTCAGTTGAAGCCTTGGGAGGAACGTAAGACTTCCAAAGAGCAAGTGCCGGGTATTATCAAGGTAATGCAACAACGAATTAGTGATGAAGGCATCAAGAATGCGAATGTGGAAGTGATACAACCATCACCCATTCCGGGTATTGGGGCAACAGTAGGATTCAACTTCCAGATAGAACAACGTAATACTGGCGATGACGTACACGCATTTGAAGAAGTGGTGAAGAAGTTTATTGCCGAAGCAAATAAAAACCCAGCCATCTCTAATGCCTATTCTTTTTATACAGCACATACACCTAGTTATAACCTGACAGTGGATAGGGAGAAGTGCGAAAAGATGGGGGTTGATGTCGGCGATGTATTTACTACCATACAAGCGTTTATGGGTAGCTTGTACATAAATGATTTCACTACCTATAATCGTACCTTTCACGTTGTAGTTCAAGCAGATACAACTTTTCGATCGATGATATCCGATATGGATAAATACTACGTGCGCAATTCTGCTGGCACTATGCTTCCTTTAGGTACGCTCATCAGCTACAAGCCAACGGAAACTGCACCCTTGATTTCTCATTTCAATATCTTTCGTTCCGCAGAAATAGATGGGACATCCGCTGTAGGATACAGTAGTACTGAAACAATAGAAGCCCTCAAGGTAACTGCTACCAAGGTTTTGCCACAAGGCTATGCGTATGAGTTCTCTGGATTGAGTTACGAAGAAATAAAGGCAGGCTCCACTACCATATACATTTTCATATTCTCCATAACATTCGTATTCTTGTTCCTTGCGGCATTGTATGAGAGTTGGTCTGTACCTTTCTCGGTATTGTTGGCAGTGCCAATTGGGGTATTCGGGGCCATTCTTACGCTCATGTTTATTCCTAGTCTAACTAATAATGTTTACGCGCAAATTGGGTTAATCACATTAATTGGATTGGCAGCAAAGAATGCTATATTGATTGTGGAGTTTGCCAAAGTGCGGGTGGATAGAGGAGAGGAATTAATAGCATCTACATTAGAAGCAGTAAGTCTTCGTTTGCGTCCGATAGTAATGACTTCACTTGCCTTTATATTGGGTGTATTGCCCCTTGTTTTAGCCACAGGTGCGGGTGCTGTTGCACGTAGAACAATAGGTTATACAGTTCTGGGAGGAATGCTATCTGCGACAACCCTCGCTATCTTTATAGTTCCTGTATTGTTTGTTGTTATTACAAAGTTGTCTTATGGCAAAGAGAAATTGGCTTGGTTAAAAGCTCATAACCAACAGCTAATGGAGAAAGCGAAGAGAGTAGAAGCGGAGGATATTGATGCGGAACTTGAGTTTGAGATTCAAAAATCACGGGAGATACATAAACTTGATTAAGAATGATTGCTAATACATTTATAAAGAGACCTGTTACAGCAATTGTTATTTCCATTCTATTGGTTATATCTGGTGCAATCTGTTTAAATAACCTTGCAGTAGATCAATATCCCAACATTAGCCCCCCTTCTGTTTCTGTAAATGGTCAGTATACGGGTGCCGATGCACAGACTGTAGAACAAACAGTGGCAATCCCAATAGAAGAACAGATTAATGGTACACCTGGCATGGAGTATATGCAAAGTACCAATACCAACAACGGTGGCATGAATGTAAATGTTACCTTCAATGTAGGTACCAACGTCCATATTGCAGCTTTAAATGTACAGAATAGAGTTGGTATTGCATCGCCGTCATTGCCTTCTGTGGTTAGTAAACTTGGGCTGACTGTTAGGGCCAGAAACCCAAGTATGCTACTGATGATTGCCATTTACTCTCCCCATAATACGCACAACGTCACTTTTCTAGATAACTACACAAATGTATTTATTGAAGATGCATTATTACGTGTTCCTGGTGTAGGTGATATCAGTACTCGTACGGATAACTTCAGCATGCGGGTCTGGATGAATCCTCAAAAGATGGCAGCTTATAGCTTGACGCCACAAGATGTAACAACCGCTCTTAACAAACAAAATGAATATCTTGCTGCTGGTGCTGTTGGTTCTCCTCCGCAAGCTTCTTCACAATCGCATGAATATAGTATTGAAGTAAATGGACGTTTAAGTAAGCCTGAGGAGTTTGAAAAAGTAATTGTAAAATCAAATCCTAGCACAGGTGAGTTGGTTTATTTAAAAGATGTAGCAAGGGTAGAATTAGGAAGATTCACCTTTTCCAATAACTCTTTTGTAGATGGTAAACGTGCTTCTTTTATTCAGGTTTATCAGGCACCTGGTAGCAATGCTTTAGAAACGGCTAATAATATTTATGCTAAACTGGCTGAACTTAAAAAATCTTTCCCCAATGATGTAGATTACACAGTACCCTTCGAATCTATTACCATTATAAAAGTCTCCATTCATGAGGTATTAAAAACTTTGTTTCAGGCACTGGGGTTGGTAGCATTGGTGGTTTTATTATTCCTTCAAAATTGGCGTTCTGCTATCATACCTATTCTAGCAATTCCTGTATCCTTAATGAGTTGCTTTTTATTATTCATTCCACTAGGGTTTACCATCAATACCCTCACCATGTTTGGGTTGGTATTGTCCATTGGGATTGTTGTAGATGATGCCATAATTGTGGTAGAAGCAGTACAACATTATATAGATGCATTTAATATGTCGCCTAGGCAAGCTACTTATCATGCCATGAAGGAAATATCTGCTCCTGTAGTTGCTATTGCATTGATATTGGCTTCTGTGTTTATTCCTGTGGGTTTTATTCCTGGAATTGTTGGACGGTTATATCAACAGTTTGCTATTACTATTGCCATATCAGTTCTTTTTTCTGCTTTCGTTGCCTTGTCTTTAACCCCTGCATTGTGCACACTTTTGCTAAGACATAGTCTGGATGAGAAGAAGATGAATTTGGTTGAGAAGTTCTTTCATAATTTTAATAAGTGGTTTGATAGGCTTACACTTGGATATGCGAGAAATGTTGCTAAATGTATCAGAGGGGCGAGGTACGTGGTGATACTTTTAGTTTGTATTTGTATTGGTACAGTGTATCTCTTTAAAACAAAACCTTCTGGCTTTATTCCCTTTGAAGATGAAGGTCGTTTGTATATTACCTATCAATTGCCTGAAGCTTCTTCTACTGCCCAGTCGGTTGAGTTCATGACGCGCCTTATGAAAGTTATTGGCTCAACGCCTGGTGTAAAACACTTTGCTGCTATGTCTGGGTTTAATATTTTAAATGGAGGTAGTAATTCTAATAACGGAACTATTTTTTACACCCTTAAACCGTGGGCTGAACGTAAGACCGACGAGGAGAAAGTGCCAGGAATAATCAATGTCTTAAAGAAAAATATTGCTGCTGCTGGTTTAAAGAATGGAAATATTGTGATAATACCTCCACCGCCAATCAGAGGAATTGGCACCGCAGCAGGTTTTAGTTTTCAAGTACAGCAAGGCAATACGACAGATGATGTGCATCAGTTTGAAGCTGTTGTAAAGAAGTTTGTTAAAGCTCTGAGTAAGAACCCTGCCACTTCTACTGCCTACAGTTATTATTCTGCCCACACCCCAACTTATAATGTTACGGTTGATAGGGAGAAATGCGAGAAGCTTGGCGTAAGTGTATCAGACGTCTTCAGTACCATGCAAGCCTATATGGGAAGTGTATTTGTAAACAACTTCACGTTATACAATCGTACGTATCATGTCGTGGTTCAAGCAGATAGTACTTTCAGGTCATTAATTGGAGATATGGATAAATACTATGTCCGTAATTCTGCCCAACAGATGGTGCCATTAAGTACTTTAATTACCTATCAGCCTGTAGAGACAGCTCCTCTGATCAGTCATTTTAATATTTTCCGTTCTGCCGAAATTGGAGGTGCTACTCCTGTTGGTTACAGTACGGGGCAAAGTATTGAAGCACTTAAAGAAGTTGCTGCCAAGGAGCTTCCTCAAGGATATACTTATGAGTTCTCTGGACTTAGTTACGAAGAGATAAAGGCGGGTACCACCACGGTCTATATCTTTATGTTCTCCATCATCTTTGTATTTCTTTTCCTTGCTGCCTTGTACGAAAGCTGGTCTGTCCCTTTTTCTGTGATGCTGGCAGTGCCGATAAGTGCTTTCGGAGCTATTCTTACACTTACATTGTTGCCAAAACTAACCAATAATGTTTATGCCCAAATAGGTTTGATAACATTGATAGGACTCTCAGCCAAGAATGCAATATTGATTGTTGAGTTTGCCAAAATACGTGTGGATAGGGGAGAGGACCTGCTTAAATCTACCTTGGAGGCAGTGCGTCTTCGCTTACGTCCCATCATCATGACCTCTATGGCATTTATTTTAGGTGTTATGCCACTTGTGTTAGCTACAGGTGCAGGTGCTGTTGCAAGGAAAACAATTGGTATAACTGTTTTAGGAGGGATGATTGCATCTTCTACCATATCTATTTTTGTTGTACCCGTTTTGTTTGTATTGTTGACCAAATTCTCCTACGGGAAAAAACAACTGGCTTGGTTGCAAGAACACCATGAAGAGTTGATGGAGAAAGCACGAAAGGTGGAATTGCAGAATATTGACCCCGAATTAGAGGAGGAAATTACGTAAACATCCTTTTTTTAATCACTTATCCACAAGATATCTACAGAATTTGTTTCATTACTGCAATTCGCTCAATAAGTGGTTGAACAACTTCATTTTTTCTTTCCTTTGTGCAATCAATATCAAGCAACCATTTAGGTTGTCGATTAGGAACTGTGGGTGAAAATATTAATCAAACGGGGGTTTGTCTCATATCATTCCCGCAGTTCCTAATCGACACAAGGTTGTAAGATGTTAAAGTTTAAGTTTCAGTTTTGAGATTTTTAAGGGTTATAAAACGGGCTATTTCAATAGCCCGTTATTTCTTTAAACAGAAAAGGCAACACATAAATAGTGCTGCCTTTTTTGTTATACCTCGGTAAAGTTGTTTTACAAATCAATAGTTTCGCCCACTGCTGGTAGCAGTAGTAATTTGCCCGCATCCGAAAATGTCTTTATCGCTTCTTCTTTATTTATTTTAATGTAGCCAAAGGTGTCATAATGTACCCCTACCACTTTGGTTGTCTTCACAAAATTACTTGCATGTAGTGCATCGGCGGCGTCCATTGTAAAATGTCCTCCAATCGGCATAATCGCAAAAGATAGATTAGCCCAGAGTGGAATCAGTTGCATATCCATTGTCAGACCTGTGTCGCCAGAATAATAAAAGTCACCTTCTGGAGTAGAGAATACAAAACCAAGCGGATTACCAGCATAAGTGCCATCATGAAAAGAGGAGGAATGTACTGCATTGACACCTCTCGCTTTACCAAAAGGGAAATTGATATAGCTACCATGGTTCATAGGAAGTGCGTTTTCAACCCCTTGCTGGTGTAGCCAGGATGCTATTTCGGCAGAGGCAATACAAGTGGCACCCGTGCGTTTGGCGATACTTACCAAATCAGCTGTATGGTCTCCGTGACCGTGGGAAACAAAGATGAAATCAGCCTCTATTGTATCGGCACTAACACCATTGGCAGCGGGATTGCCAGAAAAAAAAGGATCGAACAATATTTTCTTTCCCTGAACGTCTACACTAAATGTAGCATGACCGTAAAATGTGAGTTTCATATTTTTCAATTTAGTTAACGAAATAGGTTGTACTGTTGCCTATAACAATGTTTCAAAAGCAATGTTATAGAATGGAAAGGATTTTTAGAAATAATTATATAAAACAATAAGATGCGAAGTGGAGTAACCTGGTGGATAATAGCTTTTATCATGCTGTTATTAGATTTTTATGTGTTTCAGGCAGTTAAAACTGTAAGTCAGTATGCAAGTCCTTTGTCAAAAACAATCATTCAATTTACCTATTGGGGTATCTCTGTCCTCACATTGGCAAGTTTGATATCACTCCCTTACATACCCTTTCTACAAACAAATAAGATATTCCGAAATTATGTGTTCGCTATTTTATTTGGTTTGTTCTTGGCAAAATTGATAGGGTCCATCATCTTTATGATAGATGATATCCGTCGATTATTCACGTTGATTGCGCAGCAATTTACCGCTCCCAAAGCGGTATTGCCATCTGCCGAAGCCGTATCTGCCGATGCAGGCATCCCACGGTCAACTTTCCTTAGTTGGGCAGGCATTGGAATGGGAACAGCCCTTTTTGGAACCTTGTTGAATGGGTTCAGTAATAAATATAACTATAAGGTAAAAAGAATCTCTCTTTCGTTTGCTAATCTGCCACAAGCATTCAAGGGGCTACGTATAGTACACATCAGTGATATACATAGCGGAAGTTTTAATGATAAAGCAGCGGTGAATCATGGGATAGACCTGATTTTAAAAGAAAATGCTGACATGATTCTTTTCACGGGCGACCTTGTAAATGATCGTCATGAAGAGATGCTGGAGTACAAAGACATTTTTGGTAGACTGACTGCACCAATGGGGGTGTACAGTACTTTGGGCAACCATGACTATGGCGATTATACAAGCTGGCCTTCTGTAACTGCCAAGAAACAAAATCTGGAAAGCCTGAAGCAATTGCAAAAAGGAATGGGATGGCGTTTGTTGATGAATGAACACATTGTATTTGATAGGGCAGGGGAGAAGATTGCATTGTTGGGTATCGAGAACTTTGGTGCAAAGGGACGATTCCCTAAGTATGGCCGAATGCAGGATGCATATCCCGGAACGGAAAAAATTCCTTTCAAAATACTAATGAGCCATGACCCGAGTCATTGGGATTATCAGGTAAAAAAGGAATATAAAGACATCGACCTCATGCTGAGTGGGCATACGCATGGTATGCAATTTGGTCTGGAAAATCCTTATTTCAAGTGGAGTCCGGTGCAATGGATGTACAAACAATGGGCAGGACTATATGAGGATGGCAGTCAGAAGTTGTACGTAAACCGTGGCTTTGGCTTTATAGGCTATCCTGGCCGTGTGGGTATCATGCCAGAGATAACAGTAATTACACTTAGCTGATGACAACCATTGCCTGTTATAGCATCCTATCAGAGAGTAAAGCCGATAGCGATCACAACAGAATAATGTTCAATCCATAGTGGAGCAAAATAATAGAGGAGATTGATGCTGCACTCAAAAGCAAGACACTGTACAAATACATTGAGAGCTTGATATATATATCAGATATATCTTTGCCTGATCTATAAATTAAAGAGAGCTCAAGTTTATCGCTTGAACTCTCTCAGTTAAACTAACCGATTTTACCATCGATTATTGTAGTATTAATTTTTCCTATTTTCTTAACGTCAAACCATTATCTCCTACAAAGAGATAATCAACGACTTAGATTGAATATCTACTAATTCCAGATCAAATATCAAGTCTTTACCAGCCAAAGGATGGTTTGCATCAAGCAAAACAAATTCTTCAGCAACTTCAACTATTACTACCGGAAACTGTTCGCCTTGGTTATTGCTCATATTCAGTTGCATACCCACTTCTGGTACTAAATCTGCCGGGAATCGCTCTATGGGGAATTCCATCACCATGTCTTCGTTTTTAGGTCCATAAGCCTGGTCAGCCGGAATTTGTACGGTTCTTTTATCACCAACAGCCATACCCAACACGCCATTGTCGAAACCTTCGATAACCATTCCACTCCCTACCTCAAATTCAAGTGGTTCACGCCCATTGGAAGAATCAAAGATAGATCCATCAGTTAAGGTTCCGTGGTAGTGTACTTTTACTGTATCACCCTTTTTTACTTGTGCCATTAGTTGTTTTTTTGTATAAATAAATTGCGTTAGGCAACGAAAGTACAGTTCTACGTTATACCGTGCAATTATTTTATTTACTTTAGTAGCATTTTTATCCGTTCACTCAATGAAATATACTGTTTTAATATTTTTTTGCTTTTATACGTCAGCCCTTTTCTCTCAACTGATTAAAACGGTTAGTTATGCAGCACCTATCTATCCCGGTGCCTGTCAGATGACGCAGTATCTCCCTTTGTTGCAGGGTAAAAGGATAGGCGTTTTTGCCAACCAAACTTCTACCATTGTTGGCGTACATCTCATTGATAGTCTCCAACATCGTGGCATGCGGATTACAAAAATATTTGCGCCCGAGCATGGCTTCCGTGGTACTGCCGATGCAGGGGAAAGTGTTGGGAGTTATATCGATAAAGCCACAGGGATACCCGTTGTCTCGCTGTTTGGAAACAAAACTAAGCCCAATGCAGTTGACCTGAAAGATGTAGATATTATGTTGTTTGACATTCAGGATGTGGGTGTGCGTTTTTATACGTTTATCTCCTCTTTGCAAGGATTTATGGAGAGTGCCATACAATATAACAAACCGCTGATTGTACTTGATCGTCCTAATCCAAATGGGTTTTACATCGATGGACCTGTTTTAGAAACTCCTTTTGCAAGCTTTGTAGGTAAGCAGCCTGTGCCTGTTGTTTATGGAATGACGATTGGTGAATATGCAAAGATGTTGTTGGGCGAGCAGTGGCTTGATTGGAAATATGTGCGAAAAGAAGACAAAGAGAAAACCCTTACACAGATATTGGGTTTTGAAGAGAAGCATACCAATTTTAAGCTTACTGTTATCCCTTGCAAAAACTATACACACAAAAGCAAGTATATATTGCCTGTAAAGCCCTCTCCAAATCTTCCCGATATGGCATCCGTTTACTGGTATCCATCCACTTGTTTCTTCGAAGGCACCAATGTGAGTGAAGGTCGTGGTACCGATCATCCGTTTTGCATTTTTGGTCATCCCTCATTTCCAGATAGTCTATATCTGTTTATGCCTTTGGCTAGGGAGGGGGCTAAAGACCCTAAATACAAGGGCTTTACTTGTCATGGATGGAATGTATATGCCTCTAATAATGAAATTATACACAAGTTAAATAACCATTTACAGCTGCAATACCTGTTAGCAGCTTATCAGTTGTTTCCGGCAAAGGATAGTTTCTTTATTGCGCCCACCAATGGTCTGGAGAAGGACTATTTCTTCAACAAGCTCGCTGGGAATAGTACACTGATGATGCAGATTAAAGCAGGAAAAACAATGGAAGAGATTAGAAAAAGCTGGCAACCTAAGCTGGAAGCATTTAAATTGATAAGAAAAAAATATTTGATTTACAATGATTTTTAATAATAATCTGAATTGAAACTGCTTGTTTTATTCAGCAGGAAACTAGCTTAGCTGATTTCAGGTATTTATCAATCAGGTTGTGTACAAAATAAAAAGGCATCGTCAATCAAACGATGCCTTTGTAATATAATTTAGTTGTAGTGTTATTTAATTAAAGTACATCCAAGCCAATGCCAACCTCTAATTGTTGGGTTTTCCATTTTTCAGAACTGCTAACATCATTTACATTGCTTAGGCCAACCACATAGCGTGTATAAACCCTTAAAGAACTGACATGTAGTTGCAAACCACCTACCATCGAGAAGTTGCCATTCTTAAATGCCGACTGTACATTATCGGAGCCACTGGCATTTTTATCAATCAGAATACCATATTGTGGGCCTAGATTAAGGGTAAAAAACTTTGCAAAGTTGTACCTCAATAAAATGGGGATAGACAAATAGCTTAGTGTAAAAGCCGTGTTTGCGTTCAGGCCAGAGGCAAGTGTCGCACCACTAGTAGGGCCGGAAACAGTTTGTGAGCTTGTTTGGCTAAACAACAATTCTGGTTGAATCCCTATTTTGTGTAACAAATCAAACTCAGCAAATGCACCACCCTGATAGGAAAGTTTGTAGCCACTTTGAAAATCTTGTCCGTCAATCTTGGTGCCTAATGCACCAGCTTTGATGCCCAACGTAAAACTTTGTGCACTCACAGAAACAGCTACTGCAACAATTGCAACTAATGATAATACTATCTTCTTCATATTTTTTATTTGCCCGAGCTCGCCAATTATTATACCAAAGACAGCGCAGTCAGTATTTGATTTTATATACAATTTGTTAAAGTAATTGACTCAAATATGTGCCAGTAACAGGCACTGTTGTATTGTACAATATACCTGCATGTAAAACAAACTTTGCTATATTGAATAATTACCAGATAAACTGAAAGTCTAACTCCATATCAGGATGTAGGCTTCTTTCTACAGGGCAGGTGCGGGCAGTCCGTTCCAATAGTTCTTTTTGTTTTTCATCCAGATTAAGTCCTTTCGCAAACGTCACGTGTGCCTTTATGCCTCCAATCCTTCTCGGCTCAGCTTTCATTATTTTAGTTATTTCAACAGAGGTTCCTGTCAGGTCAATTCCAATACTGTCTGCTTTAATGCCCATTGTGGTCAGCATACAACTTCCCAATGCAGTGGCTACCATATCTGTTGGGCTGAACCTTTCGCCCTTGCCATGGTTATCTACTGGGGCATCATTCTCAATGATCGAACCACTCTGAAGATGCTTCATTTCAGTTCTTAACGCTCCTTTATAAATTACGGTTGATGTCATTGTCTTACTTTTACATGAATTTACAAACAAATATATGGTAGCAAAACATATTATAGTGTCAATATTGGTAATCTGCCCCTTTTTATTGTTTGCTCAAGCAAGCTCGTCATCAGATTCTACAACCCAGCAGTCTACGCTGTCTCCGCGAAGACAACGGGCACTGGCAAAAAGGGAACGCATCAACAAACTGATTGAGCAAGAAGATGAAGGGGCATTGGTTTTCAATAAACAATGGGCTATTGGCTTAAAACTGAATACGGATGGGTATAGCTTTTATTACGAACATGGAAAATACAAAACCATCAAAAGAACGAATCTTTGGTGGTTGGAGATAGGAGAGAAGAAGCAACACAATCAACAAAAAGTTACACCCGAACCTACTGTTACCAACTACCCGGGATATAGTATTGTTTCTGTTGGAAACAACTATGTGTATGGAAAGGAAAATAATTTCTACCAAGTGAAACTCGGTTTCGGAAGACAAATACTTATTGGTGGTAAAGGCACTTCAAACGGAGTCGCTGTCTCTGCAACTTATGGCGGTGGCCTTACACTGGGACTGGTAAAGCCCTATTACGTGCAAGTGTTGGATTCTACTTCACAAACCGAAATTGCAGACATCAAATATGATGACAACCCTACCGAATTCCTAGATCCTACCCTCATAGTTGGCTCCTCTGGTTTTTCCAAAGGGCTTGATAAAATGACTGTCGTGCCTGGCTTGCATGCGCGTGGCTCTATCCGATTTGATTATGGCAGATTCAGGGAAACCCTTTCGGCCTTAGAAGTTGGCTTCAATGCAGACTATTACGCCAAAAAAGTGACCATCATGGCACAGAATCCCAATCACAATCTCTTTCTCAATGTTTACTTAGCGTTTGTTTTTGGAGGAAGAAAATAACTGGAAAACTTATCCGTTATAAATTTTACGTTCTACGCTAGTCTCAAACGAGTTTAGAATTGTAGGTTTGCACAAGAAACAAACAGCTTATACTTTAATATAAATTAGTACAAATGCAAGAATTGCCGGTTATCTCTACTCCCAATGCAGATGCAGTAATTAAAAAGCCAAATTGGTTAAGAGTGAAATTGCCCATCGGGGAGAGTTATAAGCACGTGAGGGGCTTGGTAGATAATCATAAATTGCATACAATCTGCGAAAGCGGCAACTGCCCCAATATGGGTGAATGTTGGGGCGAAGGCACTGCAACATTCATGATACTAGGTAATATTTGTACCCGTAGTTGTGCCTTTTGTGCAGTAGCAACCGGCCGCCCAGAAGCTGTGGATTGGGATGAACCTCAGCGTGTAGCCGAAGCAATTAATCTGATGCGGGTAAAACATGCAGTCATCACAAGTGTGGATAGGGATGAGTTAAAAGATGGTGGCTCCATCATCTGGTACAATACAATCAAAGCCGTAAAAACCCTTAATCCTACCACCACATTAGAAACTTTGATTCCAGATTTCAGAGGCATTCCCGATCAGATACAGCGCGTTATAGATGCTGCCCCCGAAGTGGTAAGCCACAACATGGAAACCGTAGAGCAGAATACCCGCAAAGTACGGATACAAGCTAAGTACCGCAGGAGTCTGGATGTATTGCGTATGCTAAAACAAGGCGGAATGCGTACCAAGTCCGGCTTGATGTTGGGCATAGGCGAAACAAAGGATGAAATAATAGAAACAATGGAACACTTGAGGGAAGTGAATCTGGATGTGTTGACATTGGGTCAGTACTTGCAACCAACCAAAAAGCACTTGCCAGTTTTGAGGTATGTGCATCCCGATGAGTTTGCCGAGTTGAGAGAAATAGGATATAAGCTAGGCTTCGATTATGTAGAGAGTGGGCCATTGGTTCGTTCCTCTTACCACAGCGAAAAGCACGTGCATGAAGGTTATGGCAAAAAACTATGGGAAGAAGAAAAGAGTTATTAGTTATAAGTTATGGGTTATAAGTTATGAGTTACAGGTTGTTCCTGCCTGATATAGGTTGACATGTTATTTAACTATTAAACAACTCCATTTGTGTTGTTGCTTGATAAAAACTTTTTTCTACGGCTGTAAATATGCTCATTTTCAGTCTATCTTCTTCATTTATTCCTAATAGACT
>CAITVK010000069.1 GCA_903895845.1 uncultured Chitinophagaceae bacterium | reverse complement strand
TAACTGACGAGGATTTCGAGTTGCTTGATAACTATAATATAATTGTTGAGGGAGAGTCAGATAAGAAATACATAACAGAAATTGGAAATTTATTTGGTTTTCAAATCCCGAATATAATTTCTTCAGGTGGAGCTACCAAGATTGACAAGTACTTAGAATTTTATAATAACTTCTATAGAGAAAGAGAATTTAAGCCAAAAATAAGGGTCATTTTTGATAATGATGATGAAGGTAGAAAAGAATTTTGTAGAGTTTACAGCAAAACCCAATTTTTTAAGTTTATAAAAGTAACAGCGGAGTTAATACCTAATTGTTATGGTGAAGTTCCTAAAATTCAAGCCGTGAAAGATCAGCAAATCAAGAGCAACTATGAAATTGAAGATTTTGTATACCCAGAAATACTTTATTTCTTGTCAACAGAACTAATAAAAAAAGCAAAATTAAAAGCTTTTAAATTCAGTAAATTAGAGACAAAATTAAAGGCTCCTGCTTTCAAGGAAAAGGGAATTCTGTATAATATCGAGCTATTAAAAAATGATTCAAACTTAGAGGAGGGAACTAAAATTGACTTTAATAGTGAGCACACTAAAAGTGGTATGTCAGGGCTATTTAGAATAAAAGGTACAAAAAATATGAGTGAGCTTATAACAACCGCAGACTTGAAATATCCTGAAGTAAAAAGATACTTGGAAAAAATATTTAATCAGTTAACTTAGATTATCTATCAGTTGTTCAGCCAGTCATGTAGTTCACATTTGCTGTTCGTCCCATGTCAAGCGAAGAGCATAGCGAACTAGCAAATAATAGGGAATTTCAATCACGTTAAAGTATAAATTATCAAAGTAACTTATTTGTAAAAAGTATATTTAAATAGCCCAATTTTTAATGAAACTAATTCTAACTTTTCTTCTCTGTACCACTCTCACAGATTTATATTCTCAATCTCCAGGATTCTGTAAATATATCGATACAATAAATGGCTTTAGTATTGAAATTCCTGCGGGTTGGTATTATGGAGTTAATAAAGATATGCCAACAATTAAACTTTCAGCACTTCGAAAAACTACAGATACATTAGACAGACACCATGAAAATTTCAATTTGAATATAATGAAAGTTAAAAATTCATCCTTGGAATTGGAATATGCGAAATTGATTGAAGCAATTTCTGATCCCGGTAGCCTTGGGATAATTAAAAAGGGAGATGTCTTTTTAAATGGTCAACCTTATAAATGGTTAATTGAAAAGCACAAGAGCTATATAGATTCATCAATAGAAATGACAGATGAAATGTTTTTAACCTATAAAAATGAGAAAACATACATATTAACGTTAGATACCTTTTCAAAAGAATTCAATAAATATGAAACCTTATTCACAAAAATTTCTAATACCTTGATTATTTTAGATAAATAAAACCTGCAAATAGAAAATTATACTAACACAACTCTTCAAAGTATATAGCCTCAAAGTCTTATTTCGTTGCTTCAAGCAACAACAATCATTCATTGCTCGCTCAAATAAATTTCAGGAAAAGAAGGTTCTTTCGGTTAGATTTTCAACGGAAATCTCCTTTTGCCATGCCGTAAAGATGAGTAATTATTTGACAGAATAATGATACGACATGAAAAATAAATACAACGAATCCAATCTAACTACTATCAAAATCCCCAAAAGCAGAAAACCTAAACCACAGAATGATAGCAAACCAGTTCAAACACATTAAAATTAAAAAACTCGAGATATCCAATATTCGCTTCTCCACCAGTACTTACATAAGCCACCTTAGGGAAATCTGGTTTCAGCAAAGCTGAAATTGAGAAAAATCCGCAGGATATTTTTCTCAAAAGGTTAACCGTAGTGGCGT
>CAITVK010000068.1 GCA_903895845.1 uncultured Chitinophagaceae bacterium | reverse complement strand
TTGGTGGTGGTACTTTCGATATATCTGTTCTAGAATTGGGTGATGGTGTGTTTGAAGTAAAATCTACAAATGGTGATACACACTTGGGTGGTGATGACTTTGATAAGGTAATCATGGATTGGTTGGCTGCTGATTTTAAGGCAGAAGAAAACATAGATCTACGTAAAGATCCAATGGCTTTACAACGTTTGAAAGAGGCGTCTGAAAAAGCTAAGGTTGAATTAAGTTCTTCTACAGAAACTGAAATTAACCTTCCTTACATCACTGCTGTTGATGGCGTTCCTAAACACTTGGTTAAAAAATTGACTCGTGCTAAGTTCGAATCATTGGCTGACAACTTATTCGCTCGTTGCTTGAAACCTTGCGAAGCTGCATTGAAAGATGCCGGTTACAGTGTTTCTCAAATTGATGAAGTTATCTTAGTAGGTGGTAGTACACGTATCCCTAAGGTACAAGAAATAGTAGAGAAATTCTTTGGAAAGAAACCACATAAGGGTGTTAATCCTGATGAAGTTGTGGCAATTGGTGCAGCGATTCAAGGTGGTGTTTTGACAGGAGAAGTGAAGGATGTATTGTTATTGGATGTTACTCCATTGAGCTTGGGTATCGAAACAATGGGTGGTGTAATGACAACCATGATTGCTAGCAACACAACAATCCCTACTAAAAAGACAGAAGTTTATTCTACTGCTAGCGACAACCAACCCGGTGTACAAATACATGTTCTTCAAGGTGAAA
Organism: uncultured Chitinophagaceae bacterium; assembly: GCA_903895845.1. GTDB lineage: Bacteria > Bacteroidota > Bacteroidia > Chitinophagales > Chitinophagaceae > Parasediminibacterium. The sequence goes on along the minus strand of CAITVK010000068.1, from coordinate 1,845 downwards.
GACCAATGGCTTCTCAAAACAAGAGTTTGGGTATGTTCAACTTGGATGGTATTCCGCCAGCACCAAGAGGTGTTCCTCAAATTGAAGTAACTTTTGATATTGATGCTAATGGTATGCTTCATGTAAGTGCAAAGGATAAGGGTACTGGTAAGGAACAAAAGATTCGTATCGAAGCGGGTAGTGGTTTGAGCAAAGAAGAAGTTGAAAAAATGAAGGCTGAAGCTAAAGCCAATGAAGCTGCTGATAAGGAAGCTCGCGAAAGGGTTGAAAAGATTAATGCCGCTGATAGCTTGATTTTCCAAACTGAAAAGCAATTTAAAGAGTTCGGTGATAAGGTGCCTGTTGATAAGAAAGCACCAATTGAATTTGCCCTTTCAAACTTGAAAGAAGCACACAAGAATCAAGATATTCCTTCAATAGATAAAGCTATGGAAGAATTGAATGCTGCCTGGACTGCTGCAAGTGAGGAGATATATAAGGCACAAGCAGCTGGTGGTGCACAACCTCAAGATGGTGGACATCAAGGGGAGGCTCATCAAGATTCAAACGAAACTGTTACTGACGCAGAGTTTGAAGAAGTAAAATAAGATTTTAGGAAAGAGTGGGTGTTTATAGAAAAAGCCTCAGCAGATTTGCTGGGGCTTTTTTATTATTAAGCTTACTCATAAGGGAATACTTTTCATTGGGTGTTGTAAATACAATAATATTGCTTTCTAAATTTCTTTCGATGTACAAGAGTATCGCTGTTTTTTGTGGTAGTAAGCTAGGTAACAATCCACTTTTTGAACAACATGCCCTAGAGTTAGGTAAATGGATGGCAGCAAATAGTATTAAGCTAATTTATGGCGGAGGAAGTGTTGGTATAATGGGAGCAATTGCAGATAGTGTAATGCAGAATGGGGGAGAGGCAATAGGCGTAATTCCAAAGGCATTATTTAAATGGGAAGTGGGGCATCAACAGATTACAGAGTTACGCGAGGTAGAAGATATGCATGTACGCAAAAGAATGATGTATGAACTCTGCGATGCAGCAATCATATTACCCGGCGGTAATGGCACGCTGGATGAGTTGTTTGAAATTGTAACCTGGAATTCGTTAGACATCCACTCAAAAAAAATAATCCTGCTTAACTCTGGAGGGTACTACAATCATTTACTAGCGCATCTGGAGTACTCCCAACAACAAGGCTTTTTGCATGGTGACTGGCAAGAAAAAATAACAGTTGCTGACACGCCCCAAATTATTTTTGATGCTTACGAAAAGGATAAAAGTTAAATCCACCACGTAGAACAGGCAGAACTGAGACTTGACCAGTATATGGATTATAAGAGTTGTATGGAGAATATTTGTCTTTGCCCAAGTCAATCATTATAATTGTAAAGAAATTACTTTCCCCAATTATTCTTTTTCCAATCCCAGGGACATCAAAGAAATTGTTACTTTTAAACCCTATGCCAGCTAAGAAACTGTTACTTTTAATTTTAATGATTTGCGTAGAACCAGTAGAAATTAACTTATAGTTTCCCCAATCTTGTTCTGGCATGACCTGTATGAAAATATTATATATTGGATATATTCTTGCAAAGGTGCCAATGCTATAATTAGTTACATGCTGTTTAGAAGCATAAGCTGAATAGTTAGTAGCAGTATAATTAATGTTGGATGCTATGCCAGCGTCTAATAAGTCAGAAAATGAATATCCTATTTCTGGTATAGCGCCAATATTAAAAGTGCTATTTGTAGTACCATCGCCATTATCATTTGTTCCATAACCAAAGCTTCCTCCTCCTCCAGTAAATAAGCGAGCAGGATCAAAACCCTCTGATTTGGGTAGGTCACCTTCA
>CAITVK010000067.1 GCA_903895845.1 uncultured Chitinophagaceae bacterium | reverse complement strand
CCTTAAGTACGGTGGTGCAACTACAGTACCTGCAACAACTGCTGTGGGTGTTCATGCCGCCTCGATAGTACCGAGCGCAGCAGTATTCAGTAGTGGTTCCTCGGCCAACTATACAATTACTTACACAAGCGGAACCTTAACAGTTATTGGTTTGACACCAACTGTAACGGTTACGGTTGGTGCATATACTTACTCGGGTGCAGCAAATGGACCTAATACCGCAACAAATACTGGTACAGGTACAGCTTATACTTGGAGTTATGTTGGCACATCCGGTACAACTTATGGACCCACTGCTACTCGCCCAACGAATGTCGGTACATATACTGCAACAGCCACAGTAGCAGCAAATGGCAACTATGTTTCGGCAAGTTCTTCAGCAACAATGTTTACTATAGCGGCGAAGGCCTTAACGATTACAGCAAGTGCACAGAGTGGTACATATGGTACAGCCTTAAGTCTTGGTACAACATCCTTCACGAAGGTAGGTTTGGTAGGTACGGATGCGATAAGTGGTGTTACCTTGCAATACAGTGGTTCTGCGACAGTACCTTCAACGACAGCTGTTGGGACTTATGCCGCTTCGATAGTACCTAGTGCGCCTGTGTTTAGCAGTGGTTCTGCATCAAACTACACAATTACTTATACAAGTGGCACACTAACAATAGCCAAAGCAACACCAACGATTACCACTCAGCCAACTGCAACCAATATTGTTAAAGGACAATCATTGGCAAGTTCTACTTTGAGTGGAGGGGTAGCAAGTGTAACAGGGGGCTTTGCTTTCACTACGCCTGCAACAATACCTGGAGGTGGAACCACGACAGGTACGTTTGCAGAGTCATACACTTTTACGCCTAGCGTGCCTAGTAACTACAATTCTGTTGTTGGAAGTGTTAACGTAACCGTTACAACAGGACTTACAGTACCAACCGTAAGTTTCACCGTTGGTACTTATACATATAATGGTAGTGCACAAGGGCCTACAGTAGCAACAAATACGGGTAATGGGTCAACCTATACTTGGAGTTATGTCGGTATAGGAAGCACTTACTATGCAGCTAGCTCAACTCCACCTACCAACGCAGGTACTTACAATGCAACAGCCACTGTAGCTGCCACAAGCAGTTATGCATCAGGTGCAACAACGCAGGCATTTACTATCAATCAGGCGACAACAACTATTACGACAGCACCTACTGCTACAGGGATAACTTTTGGACAAACACTAGCTAGCTCTACTTTGAGTGGTGGTGTGGCAAGTGTTGGAGGGAGCTTTGCATTTACAACCCCTTCAACTTCACCGAATGCTGGTACAGCAAACCAATCATATACGTTTACTCCAACAAGTACTAACTATACTACAGTAACAGGGAATGTTAGTGTAACTGTTAGTCCGGCTACTTTGACAGTTACTGCGTCTGATCAAAGTAAAACTTATGGAACTACTTCACCTATATCAGGCACACTCAACACTAATTTTACTGTAGTTGGTTTGCAAGGTACTGATGTTGCCAGTGGAGCAACGTTGTCTTATAGTGGATCTCCTGCTGGAAACTTGGCAACTGCTACAGCTGGAAATTATACAATTACACCAAGTGCACTAACTCTATCTAGTGGTAGCACCGGAAATTATTCTATTACTTACACCACCGGAACTTTGACAATTGGTCAGGTGACAACAACAATAACAACCTTACCAACGGCTTCCACAATCACTTATGGACAAACGTTGTCTAATTCCACATTAAGCGGTGGGGTCGCAAGTGTCCCTGGTACTTTTGCATTCTATCAGCCTTCTGGAATACCTGATGCAGGGACTGCTAGTCAGACAATTGTATTTACGCCTACAGATGCTGTAGATTATTCTACTGTGACATCTGCTGTAAATGTTACTGTAACACAAGCTACACCGACTGTGACCGTTGTTGTAGGTACATACCCTTATTCTGGTAGTTCGCAAGGGCCAACAACAGCAACTAATACGGGAACAGGTACAACATATACTTGGAGTTATGTAGGTACAGGTAGTACTTCTTACGCAGCAAGTTCTACCCCTCCAACAAATGCAGGAACCTATACAGCAACTGCTACGGTTGCTGCAAGTAGTGATGGGGATTATACTGTTGCAACTTCTGCGGCTACTGCTTTTACAATAGACCAGTTAACACCTACAATCACAACAAATCCAACCGCATCTGATATCTACGCAGGGCAAACTTTAGCTAGCTCAACTTTAAGCGGCGGGGTAGCAAGTGTTGCTGGAACGTTTTCATTCACCACCCCTTCTACTGTAATAAGTGCTGGTACAGCAACTGTTTCTGTAACATTTACACCTACAGATGCAGTCAACTACACTTCGGTGACAACCAGCGTGAACGTAAATGCTTATTTACAAAGTTCTAGTGTTACCGTTACTGGTTCTTCTACTTTCACTTATAACAGTAGTTCTCAAGGGCCATCTTCTAGTACTGTAACTGGCTCTTCTGGAGTAGTAACCTATGCTTATTATGGTACTGGCACTACTGCATACGACATCAGTTCAACTCCCCCTACTGATGCTGGTACCTATGAAGTAGTTGCAACTGTAGCTGCAGACTCTTATTATGATGTTGCATCTTCAGCTCCTTTCGCATTCACTATAACCCCTGTTACTTTAACGGTTACAGCTAATGCACAAACGGTAACCTTTGGGACTGACCCATCTGATGTAACTGCAGGGGAAACCTATACTATAACTGGTTATGTGGGAGGTGATGATGCTAGTTTTATTTCTGGGGTACCTAGCTTTACGACAACCTATACGAATACTGATGATGCAGGTACTACAGGTTTAACAATTACACCAGATGTCTCTGGTATGAGTTCGATAGACTATACGTTTAGTGTTGTATCTGGTGCTATTACTGTAGTAGCCGACACTCCTACAGTTACAGTAACGGTTGATAGCTACAATTATTTAGGAATTCCTCAGGGGCCAACAACGGCTACCAATACTGGTACTGGAACAACGTACACTTGGATCTATGCCGGAACCGGATCAACAACTTATACCGCTAGCTCTACTTTGCCAACAAATGCAGGAACTTATACTGCTACAGCAACGGTAGCTGCAAGTACTGATGGCGATTTTGTTTCTGCTAGTTCAGTTGCTACGCCTTTTACAATAGGTCAAGCTATACCAACAATTACAACAATTCCAACAGCTTCTGATATATATGCAGGTCAGGCATTGTCAAGCTCTACCTTGAGTGGTGGTGCCGCTAGTGTTGCAGGTACTTTCGACTTTACAACACCTTCTACTATAATGAGTGCTGGTACAACGAGTGTATCAGTTACTTTTACACCGACAGATGCTGTAAATTATGCTACAGTAACAACTTCAACTAGTATTAATGTACTATTACAGAGTTCCACTATCACTGTTACAGGAGCAAGTTCCTTTACATACAATGGTAGTCCGCAAGGTCCAACAACAAGCAGTGTAACAGGTTCGGCCGGAGCTGTTACTTATGCTTACTCAGGAACAGGATCAACAGTTTATGCTACAAGTGCTACGTTGCCAACAAATGTGGGAACTTATTCTGTAGTAGCTTCAGTTGCTGCCGATGCCTTGTATAATTCAGCAACTTCTGCTCCATTTGCATTCACAATTTCACCAGCTACACCTACAATAACAGTCACTGTTGGGACTTACACATACAACGGTACTCCACAGGGACCGACAACGGTCACTGGCAATACAGGCGGTGGTACAGTTACTTGGAGCTATGTTGGAACAGGTTCTACAGTTTATTCAACAAGTTCAGTTCTTCCAACGAATGCAGGTACATACACGGCTACAGCAAGTGTTGCTGCAAGTGGGAACTACTATGCGGCGACATCAACTGCGACAGCGTTTACGATATTGGCTGCTACACCTACGATAATAGTCACTGTTGGGACTTACACTTACAATGGCACTCCACAGGGACCGACAACCGTCACTGGCAATACAGGAGGAGGTACAGTCACTTGGAGTTATGTTGGTACGGGCACAACTAGCTATGGTCCAAGTTCGACCCCTCCTACGAATGCAGGTACATACACTGCAACAGCAAGTGTTGCTGCAAGTGGTAATTATGGTGCGGCGACATCATCTGCTACAGCTTTTACAATTGGAAAGGCTGTCCTAACAATAACAGCTAATGCATTAAGTGTACCATATTCTACCGCCATAACCTATGTAACAGGATCAGCTTCATATACACCAACTGGTTTTGTAAACGGGGAAACAGCTTCTGTAATAAGTGGTTCAGTTAGCTATACTACCAATTATACTTCAACTACTCCTGCTGGTTCGACTGGTATAATCATAACACCAGATGTTACCTCTCTTTCAGCTAGTAACTATAGTTTCACAGCTGTTGCCGGTAACATTACAGTCACGGGAACAGGGGGTATTTGGACAGGGGCTACCAATACAGATTTTGGTACTGGGTCTAACTGGTCTGATGGTAATGTTCCAAGTGGTTCTGACGATATCACCATTCCATCTACTCCATCTAATCAGCCTGTTTTAGGAGCAAATGAAACAGTTAATAGTCTAAACTTAGTTGGTACATTGTCTCTGAATGGACATTCATTTACCGTAGGTACAATTTCAGGTACAGGGTATATCAAGGGTAGCACCTCATCTAGTTTGTCTGTAGGTGGAGGAACACTTTACTTTGATCCAAGTTACAATACGCTAAATAATTTAACTATTACTGGTTCTACCTCTTTAGCCAATGCTTTGAATATTGTAGGTGTATTGACTCCTACTTCTGGAATATTTACCACAAGTGGAAACTTAACATTGAAGTCTAGTTCAGAAACTCAAACAGCTGTTGTTGGTGTGGTTGGAGGTACTGTTTCTGGGAATATAACAGTTGAAAGATTTGTTGCCCAAGGACTCAGAACCTTCAGAGACCTTTGCCCCGAAGTTGCCGGTGCAGGAAGCGTGTTTACCAATTGGCAGGAAGGCGGCGTTAAGACTAATGGCTATGGAGTCTTTATCAGTGGAGTTTCAGGTTATAAGGATAGTGTAGATGCGTCAACCGGTTTTGATGTGAGTGTAACGGGTGCTGGAAGCATGCAAACTTACAGCTCAGCTGGTTGGGCATATCCAGCTAGTACTAAAGGGCTTGCTTTAAACCCATACAGAGGATATAGGTTATTAATCAGAGGTAATAGGTCAGGTAGTTTGTTTACTACTCCGCAACCAACAGCAATGTGGAGTGATGTTATTTTACGAGCAACAGGTAGTTTGGTCACGGGTTCTGTAACATTTAATACAAGCGGAACAGCTAATGGAAGCAGTGATTCCAGTTACGGGCTAAGTAGCGGAGCAAATGCATTCAGTTTTTTAGGCAACCCTTACGTTTGTCCTATCAATTGGAATACAGTTACAAGTTCACATCTCACATCTAGTTATTGGTATCTCGACCCGACATTTGTGAATACTAGTGGTAATAGTATTTATGTAACCTATAATGCTTCTTTAGGTACAGTTAGCAATACTTCATCTAAAATTAATCAATACATTCAACCAGGTCAGGCTTTCTGGGTACAAAATGACGGAAGCGGTAGTGCACCGACATTAACTATACAAGAAAGTGACAAGGTTTTGCCTTCGACTGCTGCCGAGACTTCAATTTTTGGAACTACTTCTTTGAACAGGATAGCTTTAAATTTATTGAAGAATGGTGGTAGTGTAGATGGGGCAGTAGTTGTATTCAGAAGCGATTTGACCAATGAACTTGGAAGCTGGAACAGTCATAAGTTTAGTAATGCTGGTGAGAACATAAGCATATTAAACAGTGGTAAAAACTTGAGTATCGAAGGAACAAGTTTGCCAAAAGTGGGAGATGTACTACAGCTACATCTTTACAATTTGCAGGCATCAACTAAATACCAGCTTCAACTTGATGCAAGTATTTTTAATGGAAACGGTGTTGCTGCATACGTGAATGATGCATTCCTGAATCAGCGGACAATGCTAGATTCTACCATTACTACTATCAACTTTACAACTACTTCAGATACTGCTAGCTATAATAGCAGGTTCTCTATTGGGTTTATTGCCAATACATTACCTATAAAGAGTATTGTGGCCACAGCCAGCATCAGCAATAAAATTGCTACTGTAAAATGGAATACAGCAGGTGAAATTGGACAAGCATATTTCGAAGTTGAAAAATCTGATGATGGCAAAACATTTACGTCAATAGGAAAAGAAACAGCTAAGAATACTTTAACAGCTTCTTATACAGCCACTGATAATAATATTACCACATCAGTGAGCTATTATCGTATTAAAGCAGTTGGTTCAGCAGGGTCTATCAACTATAGCAATGTTGTTAAGTTGAATACAGAAACAGTTGGTTCATTTGTGAAAGTATATCCAAACCCTGTAAGAGGAAATGTATTTGCGCTTCAATTGAGCGGGCTTCAGTCTGGTAAGTATAAAGTTGATTTGTATGATGCCTTAGGAATTAAAGTTTACTCGAATGAATTTTATAATGGTACAGCCGAAGTGTTATCAATAAATATGGGCAAACATTTGGCTGCTGGAAACTATACCGTTAGAGTAACTGGTGAGGGACAAAGCCATCAAACAATAATGATAGTCGCAGAATAAATAGTTGAAATTATAAACTAATAGCTAAAAAATAAAAATGAGAAAAAAACTATTAACAATTGGATTCGCATTGGCAGTTTCAGTATTTGCAAATGCACAGGATGGCCCAGGTGGACTAGGAACCGGAACTGGTGATGCTGGTAATGGAGATGGCTCCAACAACGTTAATGATGTTGGAAGTGGTGGGAGTGGTACTACTGGTGGTGTCCAAGGAGGGGAGGCTCCAATTGACGGAGGAATTGCTGTTTTGTTTGCAATAGGTGCTATTTATACTGGTGTTAAACTTTCTAAAAAGAAAGAAACACTAGTCGTTTAACCACCTGTAAAATTGTTCCTCGCGGTTAGTAAAAAGGCTGTTGATAATTTAATGTTGTCAACAGCCCTTTTTTGTACTGAGAATTAAAAGTAGCAAGCATTTATTAGTCCTTCACTTCTTCAAAGTCTATATATTCATCATTGATGCTTGTTGTACTTGGCTTAGTAGCTTGGGTAGTTTGCTTTGCCTGTTGTGTTTGGTTGAATTGTTGTTGCTGCTCTTGCATCTGCGAAACGGTTGTTTTCATTTTGCTTACTGTTTTTGTAATGGGTATTACCAACTCAAAAACGAAGCGATATAACAAATAGATGACCAAGCACCAAAATAAGTCTGTAAGCATAAGACAGCAAAGGTAATATCTAAGATTATTTTTTTGTTACTTTTTAGCAGCGACTTAACTTTTAGCTATATCAGCCAACCCAATGCTATACAGGCCAATACAATCACGGGAGGGGGTATCTTAGAAAATTGTAAGGTCAAAAATGTAGCTAATATAATTCCTGCATCTGCGGCTACTAAAAAATTATTTGATTTTTGGTTTATATTCAAGATGTCATTTGTTAAGTATAAGGTCGCTCCTGCCATCAATCCAACTACTACTGCATTGATCCCCTCGAGTGAACGATAAATGACAGCATATTTCTTTAGATTATGCCATACAGGAAAGAAAAATAATACTAACAGAAGACTAGGTAAAAAAATTCCCAAACCACCCAATATACAGCCTAGTAACTGCGTTGAAACTCTATTGTCTTCTCGTAGAGTCATTCCTCCTGTAAAAGATCCTATTGCAAATATCGGCCCCGGTATAGCTCTTACAATCCCAGAACCAGTCAGAAAATCAGTCTTATTCATTTTCAAAACATCCCTGTGTGCTGCAATGATATGTGGAGTGGAAGGGCGCACTACATACTGTTCATACATCATTGGTATCAATACATCACCGCCTCCAAATACTAGGCTTCCAAAACGATAACTACTTTCAAATACATTATATGCCTTATGATTTTTCCACTTATTTCTTGTAGCAGTTTCCGACAGATAACCCGCTAAGCCAAATAGTGCTAGGAAAATGAGCATATTGCCCCACTTTATTTGCTTGGAGGGAACTCCCTTTTGTGGAATACGTTTGCTGCTGAAGTTGGTAACAATTCCTGCCGCAATTATTAGTGCAGGAAATATCCAGGGAGTCTTAAAAAAGACAAATGTAAGTACTATCGCAAACCCTAAGATTACTCTGGTAATGGTATTATATATGGCTATTTTGTAAACCCTGAATGCTGTAAAAGCAATGAATCCTACTGCCATTGGCTGTAAAAAATGAAATATTTTTACAGTAATATCTCTATCGTCGAAGTAATCAAGTAAAAATGAAAGGCCGCTCATTAGTATGCAGGCGGGCATTACCCAAATAGCTAAGGTGAGAATTGCAAGGGGAATACCCCCTCTTTTATATCCGATAAGCGTTAAAACTTGAGTGGAAGATGCACCAGGTAGCATATTGCAGAAGCTTACAAAGTCCATCAGCTCAACTTCTGTGATGTCGTGTCTTTCGTTGGCAAAGGTCTTCAACATCACGCCATAATGTGCGGGTCCGCCAAAGGCGGTAATGCTATGAAGTAGTACAGCGCGCAAGAATGGTATATGACGTAACAGCTTCATCAATAAAGGTTAGCTATAATTCAGAATAAAAATAAAATAAAAATACCTGCTATCCAAAAAGAAAGCAAGGAAGGTAAATCAATATTTCTATTAATGCCCTTCCTTGCCTAATCAGAGAATAATTATCGGTAAAACTAATTGCTAAACATTAATCATAGTTTATTAGTTTGTATCTCTCCGTCTAATCTTAATTTGGATGGCGTTTTCCAATGGCTTATCGCTTACAAATATCAAGTATCCACCGCCGCCTGCACCACTTAGTTTCCAACCGGCTACTTTGTTTTTATAAACATCAATCTGTGCCAATATATCCTCGTTTACCATGTGAGGAAACATACTTATTTGTGCATCAAAAGAAGCAGTGAATGCTTTGCCAAATGCCTCAACATCCTTTGCTAGAACGGCACTCCAACAATCTTCAGCAGCAACTGCCAATGCTTTGGCACCTGCTTCAGTAATATTTGTGTTGTCCAATACAGAGTAGGAGGAATGTCTTGGTCCCAGCGTTACCAAAAACAAATGATGTTCAATCCAATTGATAATATCTTCATCATATATCGATTCTATCTTTTCAGGCCAATAGTCACCACTGTAATTCAGTTTGTTTAGGCATGGTAATACAATGCCCAATGCGTCTTGAGAGCCAGCAATAACTTTTGTGCCTGGAGGATTTTCGTAGGTAAACAAAACCTTAGCAAGTTTTTCCTTGTCTCCTGAAGGAATTTCTGTACGCCACAACTCTATAGCCTTATTACGCGTACTGCTAGACATGCCGCTTCTATTATTGAACTCAATAGTTGGCTCAATTGATACGGTTAGAACCGGACCAGGATAAAACTTAGAAACAAAGGGCTGGTCTAGCCATCCGCCCGCCAGATCTATCCTAAAGGGAATCAGGCACTCTGTTCTCAGGCTTGTGGTCGAGCGTACAGGCAAATCGCCGTGAGGAACCCTATGAAAAACCTTATATTCAATCCCCCTGTCTGCACAAATCTTAGCTTTCTCAGGAGTCGATCCATCTTCATTAACCAAAAAGATATCAGGCTTTATTTCATTCAATTCTTCCAGAAAATCAATGATACCATAGCCATTGTTGATTCTGCAATGCGATACCGCCTGCAAATTTTCCAGCATATATTTTCTTTCATACTGATGATTTACAGGATAACGACCTTTCAGTTGAAACACGTTTTCGTCATTACCAATGCAAGCATAAACTTCACCCAATTTCCTAGCCTCATTCAAAAATGCCACATGACCACTATGCATTAAATCGAAGCAACCCGTTACCATTACTTTTTTTAAACTGTTCATCGTTAGAATTTCTTTAAGTCACGAAAATAGTTAACTGTCACCAACATTTCGCACCCTATTCTTTTTTTCTTAAAAGTCTTTAACCAAGCTCAAGTTATTTAAACCTTATCAGTCTACCTAAGTTAAAAAAACGGTATTCAATATATTAATAGTTTTAGTCTCCAAGTTTTAGAAGAATAATCATTACAGTCTTCATGTTACCTCTACTGCATATGGGTTCAACTAATTTCCCATAGTTGTGATTACGATTATAAGCGTTTAAGAGATGTGATCGATTCCAGAAAATGTTATATGATAATTCATAAATTCAGACTGTTTTATCTTGGAATCAATTCGTATGTTATTTATACCGACACACCCAAGGTTGAGATAGTGATAAACGAGGTAGTAGATGTTTCCCATTAAAGCAGCAATGATATTTATCTTATTATATTTGCAAAATGTTTAAACAACTAATTGCACTACTATTCCTGCTTGCCTTTACGGCACAGATGTTTAGTAAGGCTGTTATTGTTTGTACTTTCTATGCAAATCAAGACTACATAGCCAAAAACCTTTGTGAAAACAGAAACAAACCCAAATGCTGTTGCCACGGTAAGTGTCAATTAAGCAAAAGACTAAATAAAGATACCAACGAAGACAAGCAAAGCAATGAACGCAAATCAAGCAAAGAGTCTGAGGTTCTTTCCTCTAAGTCATTCTTTTTAAATATTTCTACGCCAGTTACAATAGAACAATCCAATACTTATATCAATTCTTCTGATGGTAAAGCCATTGACAAATCCTATTCTATCTTCCATCCACCCGGGGCTTAATACTTCTTACATTTTTATTGAAAGGAACTAAAGTTACATTATCTACTGCATTTCATGAGCGGTTAGATAAGCGACTTTATGCCACCCTAGTGTGTCTTGTGCTTTTATATTGCATTAAGCAATCTGGCTTGTCCGAATGCACTTTCATTTACTAATCAACTAATTTTTACAATGAAATTATTAATAAAATTAATCAGCCAAGGGCTGAAACGCTGGCGTTATTACCAGATACTAAAAGAACTTTCCTCAGTGGGTTCAATATTACTTATCCTTTGGGTTATTAAAACTTATGGGCAATCAATAGGGCATTGGGCTGTATCTGAAACAGGATTGATTTATACAGTTTTCCTATTGGCATCAATAGTATTGGGATTAACATTAAAGATGTTTTACCGTATGATGGTCATTAAATACCACGAGAAAAGTACAGAAATTAAATTATTCAAATTTATAAACGAAGAAAACAACTAGAATGAAAAGACTACTTTTTATAATACTCTCCCTTTGCCTTTTAGCAACATCATTTGCCCAAAACAGCAAGGGCACAATTCAAGGAACGCTACAAAACAGCAAACACGAACCGTTGGCTGGGTTAACAGTAACACTCAACGACAATCAGTTTGCTACCTCAACAGATGAGGACGGTTTCTTTATCTTCAAGAACATTCCAACGGGAACATACACGCTAAAGGTTAAAGGCGTTAGTTACAAGGGGTATAAAGAAAACGTGACTGTTACGGCAAAACAAAATGCCCCTCTTAATTTACAGTTGAACGAATCTACCCAAACACTAGAGCCAGTGACTGTTCAGGCTAATCTGCAAAAGAAGTATTTAATAAAAGAGGCTAACTCTGGTTTGAGGATGCCACTCGCTTTAGTAGAAACACCTCAATCTATTCAGGTAATTTCCCAACAATTAATTAAAGACCAAGCCGCTCAAAACCTGAATGACCTTACCAAGAATATGGTGGGCGTTATCAACAACAATAATTATTCTTCTTTTACTATGCGTGGGTTTTCTAGCATTGAATCTACGGGTAGCAACAACTTTTTGACTACTGATGGAACATTGGGCAATATGCACTATTGGCAAGAAACCCCTTTTCTGTACAACATTGAAAGTGTAGAAAATATTGGTGGTCCTGCTGCTGCATTGTATAGTGTGGGTACGCCAGGTGGTGTTATTAATATGGTCACCAAAAAGCCTGTCGACCATCCCTATTATGCTTTCAACATCACTACAGGTTCTTGGGGTTTGATTGATGCCTCTGTTGATTTGGGTGGCGCAATAACAAAGGATAAGAAACTTACCTATCGGTTGAATATTGGTGGCAATAATCAGAATAGCTATTTCCAATATCAATATACCAATAACATCGTTATAGCCCCTTCGCTTAGCTATAAGTTCAACGACAAAACGAGTCTTACGCTCGATTATGTACATAAAGATTATCACGCAAGGGAATTTGAATTTTGGGGTAGTGCCATTTTAATGAAACCCGATAGTACCTACGACTGGAAACATTTACTCAATACAACCGCCTTTTATAGTCCAGCCGATTTTGCGGTTACGCATGAAAACAGTGTCAGTCTAGCCTTAAATCACGAGTTCAATAAAGATTTTAAATTGACGTTTACCTCTAGATATACTAGTTCTAAATTGAATGAAGTGAACTTTGGTGGAAACTTCTTTTCAGGCACCAATTTCTTCACTTCTTACCCCGATTCAGTCACAGGAAGGCAACTCACCGCTTGGAATGACAATAGCTTCAATTTCATCAATAGCCTCTACACAACCGAGAGTTTTTTGATTGGCAAAGCCAAGAATACAGTGGTTTCAGGACTCGATTATCAAATTTATGGTGGCAAGGATTTTTATGGTCAGTGGGCAGCCCCTGCAATAAGTTTCTCAAATCCTAACTTTAGTAATGATGTTTACTCTTCTGCCAATTTCCCAGAGAGTGCGGCTGAATATATTCAGGACAATAAAAATCAAACGATTCAAATAGCCCCTTATGTACAGGATTTAATTTCGATAGGCAATCATATTAAGGTGTTGTTGGCTGGTAGATATGAAACTTTTGATTGGGTTTCAAAACCTAATGGTTCGGATAATTACACCCAATCCAATGATAGTTCAACGGCTCGAGCTTTTATTCCAAGGGGTGGTTTTGTGTACAGTTTCAATAAAAATCAATCGGTTTATGCAAGCTATTGCCAATCTTATTCACCACAATATGACAATAGCCGCAATAATGGTGGACCATTTCCACCACAAATTGGGCAGCAAGAAGAGATTGGTTATAAAGGAATCTGGTTCAATGGAAAGCTGCTTTCTACGGTTGCCATATATAATATTTATTGGAAAAATCAACTGGCTACCCTACCCACCCCTACCAATCCAAACCACGAGGTTGCTATTCCCGGGCTTTCAAGTAGAGGCGCAGAATTAACCTTGCAAGGCAACATCAATCAGTTCTCTATTCAAGGTTCTTATGCCTACAACAATGAAGTTTTTGCGCTCAATAGTCCATTGGGAAACAAAGGTGACCGTTACGACAATTCGCCTCATAGCATTGCCAACCTTTGGGTAAAGTATAGCGTTCCAAACCAATCATCTCTCAAAGGATTAAGTGTAATTTTTGGTGGTAAATACGTGAGCAAAAGGCTAGGTTCTACGCTGTATGCGCCCAAATTCCTGATGCCGTCTTACTTTATATTGGATGCAGGGGTAAATTACAATTACAAGCGTTTCGATTTTTCTTTGAATGGTTACAATCTCACCAATACAATCTACATACCCGGTTGGTATGCTTCCGATTTTATGGTGATGCAAGGCAATCCTGTTAACTGGAAATTAGGCGTTCATTACACTATTAAATAGTACTTACTAACCAACCTTTCCGAATGCTCAGGCATTCGGAAAGGTTTTAAATGAATAAAAATGAGTAAAATAAATTTAAACAGGAAACTGTTTGCCATACACAGTTGGCTAGGTTTGTTTTTAGGGATCTTCTTTCTGCTGATTTCCATTAGTGGGGCAATATCTGTTTTCAGGTTCGAACTAAACAGTTTGATATATGGAAGGAAAATGGATTATAAACTCGAAGAAAATAGAAAAAGATTATCTTATGACACCATATTTTCAATTGCCAAGAAAGACTTCCCTGCAATGCCCTACTATGTGTGTGGTTTCGATGAAGTTTACAAAAACAAACCAGCATTTTTTAGTGGCGTTGACCACGTAGAGCCTCAACTTTTTACAACATCTATGAAGTATAGGATTAATAATCTAAACCCATATACTGGCGAACGTCTTTTAGAAGCAAACAGCAATGGTAAAAACAATATCATAGATTGGATAATGGGCTTCCACTATTCTCTAGCCTTTGGCGAAGGAGGCGAGTTGTTTGTGGTACTGCTTGACTTTGCTTTATTGGCTAGTCTCATCACGGGGTTTATTTTTTACAGAAAACATATCATCAAGGTACTCACTTTTAAAGAAAAAATTAAGTTTTCCAATTGGCGTTTGGCTACTTCGGGTTTACACAGGGTAGTTGGCGTTTGGGCATTGCTATTCAATTTTCTCATTTTTGGTTCGGGTATTTATTACCAAAAGAAATTCTTTGTAGAGAAGTGGTGGGATAAATATACGCATACTACCCATGAAGCAAAACACCAACATCACAAAATACAATATCCACTATCAGGCATTTCATTGGATAGTTTAAGGACAATTGCCGTTAAAAAATTCCCATCCATGAAGTTCGATATAGTGTCGGTAAATAGTGGCGAAGACGGCAGTATCACTGCATTTGGTACTGCACAGGAATCAATGTTTTTTGCTTATGGCAATTATGCTTTAGTCAATTTCGATAGTGCAGGGCGATTCACAAATACTGTATATACCCCTTGGGAAAAGCTTTCAGCATCCGAAAAGTTCGATAACATCAATTTCTCTTTGTTTCATACGGGGTGGGCTTTAGGAACTGTGGGCAAAACAATATGGTGCATTATGGGCTTTACGCCTGCCTTTCTATCAATTACTGGCTTCCTTTTATGGTATAGAAAAAGAAAAACACAAATTAAACACTCATAAAATGAAAAAGACAACATTATTACTTTCAATCATTGCCTTCGTGGCAAGCTGCAAAAACAATCAACAGGCACAAACTACAAAGCCTGCAATGGATACTACAGCAATCCCCAAAAAAGACTTCTCTCAAATCAAATTCAGCAACACAATCGATCCCGTTTGTGGAATGAAGCTAAAGTTTGGCATCGGCGATTCCACCCTCTACAAAGGCAAACCCATCGCCTTTTGTAGCGATGGCTGCAAAGCAGAGTTCCTAAAAAATCCGAAGGGTTATGTGGTGAAATAAATAGAAGATGTAAAGGTTATTGGCTTTTGCCATTTACCTTTACTCTCAAATAGGTTCAATGAGTAAATGTCTTTCCCTTTTTATCATTCTTTGCGGATTGGTTGCATGCAAACAATCCGCAAACAAATTACCCATACTTGGCGACCCAATCATTAATGGAAAAGATACCAGCTACCCCACCATTGCCAATTTCAAGTTGATAGATCAAGATAGTACTGTTATTACAAATCAAACCTTTGCCAATAAAATTTATGTCGCCGATTTTATGTTTCTTTCCTGCCCTACCATTTGTCCCAAAATGACAAAAGAGATGTATAATGTATATCTTGCTTTTGCAACAGATGCACGGGTTGAGTTACTTTCTCATACCATCGATCCAGCCCACGATACTATACTCCGACTCAAAGCCTACACAATTAATTTGGGAATTGCTTCTAGTAAATGGCATTTCGTAACAGGCAATGAGGACAGTATTTTTACACTTGCCAACAATTCTTACTTTTCTACAGCATATCCAGACAGTACCGCACCGGGAGGCTTCACACATAGTGGAGGACTTTTGCTGGTAGATAAAAACAGACATATAAGAGGAGTTTACAATAGTACCAATCCTCAAGAAACACAACGCTTAATAACTGACATTAATCAATTACTTAAAGAACAATTTTAACTTATTTTCGCAGCATTGAAAAAAATAGTCACCATATTATTGATCGTTGCATTCTTTATGCAAACAACCAACCAACTGTGGATATTGGCTACTTTCTACCTAAACAGGGATTACATAGCTGCAAATATTTGTATCAATCGCTTCGATAAGATGCCAGTTTGTAAAGGTTCGTGCTACTTAGAAAAAAAAATTAATGAAAACAAACAACAGCAAGATAAGTCGCCAGATATAAAGACAAACATTACAACACTTTTTTGTGAAACCAACTCTGTAGCTCTCCCTTCCATAACGCACACTGTCATACCCCAAAAATATTCCTCCTACAAAAATTCTTTTCATCAATCCCAGTATTTACAATCAGTCTTTCGTCCACCTATTTTAATTGGTTAACATAAACTTTTATCGTTAAACAATTAAAATGAGTAAATGGGTATTAAAACAGACACAATTGCTGTTTACCCTGTTACGGAATTTAGTGCTAACAATAAATCTTTTTGGTTCAGTTCTTTAGAGAAATTACTGGAGAATCATCCCTTCTTAGAGCATCCGCATAAGCAGTCTTTCTATATGCTTTTGTTTGTTGAAAGGGCAGACAGTTATGCAATTGTAGATGACAAAAGCATCCGTCTCGATGAGCCTAAAGTAATTTGCATTAAGCCCAACAGTGTATTCAGTATAAATATTAACAGGGCAGCCAAGGGTTTTATTATATGCTTCACCGAAGATTTCTTCTCCCTCAGGTATAATAATAACGTATTGTTTCAGTTTGCTTTCCTTAAAAAAGAAGCGGAAAGTTATGTACGCTTTTCCGATAAGCAGATTGAGAAATGGAATACGATCCTGCACCTGATGCAAGAAGAGATAACTACCAAACAAAGTGGGGTGGAAAAACTATTGCGGTCATATCTCAACATCTTATTGTACGATCTTGATAGGAAGTTTTACAGGCATACCTCAGCAAAAAAGGTTGACTCTAAAGAAGAGAAAATAATACAGTTCGAAAAACTGCTGGAAGAAAGTTTTGCCCATCAAAAAGCACCTTCCTATTACGCTACAAAATTGCACGTAACCACCAACTACCTCAATAAACTATGTAACGGAATACGAGGAGTAACAAGTGGCGAATTGATTAGAATGCGTGTAGCCATGGAAGCTCAGCGTTTACTGCATTACACTTCTAGGTCAGTAGCTGAAATAGCAAATGAGTTAGGCTTTGAAAGTCCTTCCTATTTCGCAACTTTTTTTAAAAAGAACACGGGAACAACGCCCGAGAGTTTCAGAAAAAACAACATCTAGGATGAATAACAAAAAAAACAAAGTATATCCCAAACCGATAAGGATAGAAATAGTAAATGGTAAGATTACCATTGTAAAGGATAGATTAGTTATCATTCCACCAGTAAATTATAACGTAAATTAATAAAAATGGAGACAAAAGAAGTATTACAGAAAAACGAACTAAAGTTTAAGAAAACACTGATAATGGTACGAGTACTATTAGTACTAACATTTGGGTTAATTGCATTTATTCAGCAAGATCAATTATTAAAACTCATAAAATGGTTCAGTGGTAATTAATTATTAATTAAAAAAAATCAAATGGAGAATAGAACAACCAGAAAAGTGGAGGAACCCAGCCTCAATAGTGCTTTGATACTAAAAACATTTGCCACTATACTTGGCGCAATCCTGCTCATTCAAGCATTGGCAGTAAAATGGCAAGCCATTGCCACATTTTTCAAATTAAAATAACAAAAATGAAGTTCTTTAATCAGATAGGTCAGTACCTGTATTTAGTAAAAAAAGAAGAAACAAAGGAAGAAGAAAGCGACATGATTCGTTACATGCACGGAATAAACAGAATTTCACTTATAATGTTTCTCTGTGGATTGATAATTGTTGTAATGCGTAATATTATGAGACATTAGTAACTCAAACAGCATCTGTTTGTTAAAACAAAAATGCAGCTTTACAATTAGGTAGAAGCTGCATTTTTTGTTTTTAAACCAATTTCAATTACTTGGCGGCAGGAGTGGGTGTTGCCGCAGGCTTTGCAACAGTCTTAGTAGCTTTTTTTGAGCAAGATTTTCCCGCACAATCCTTCTTGTCGCAACCTTTCTTTTTACTACAACAATCTTTCTTGGCACAACAGTCTTTTGCACCTGTTTGAGCCATTAAGCCACTACTTAATGCCAATGCTATAGAGGCTAATACAAATACTTTTTTCATTTTTTTATTTTATTAAGTGAAACAGATTTATACAAAGCTATACAAATTCCAACACATTTTTATTGACGATGCAAATTCGTTTCCATACCCAATGTCCACAGTCACGATTAGTGTTATAAAAGTCTCTTTTAGCAAAGGCAATAGTGTTGTTTAACATAACCTTCTTCTTTGTTTTTATCAGTATAAGTCTTGTTTATTGATAGGGATGTCTTTGTCTGTTTTGGGTACTGCGGAATGGATGGAACACCTTTGCAGCCGAAAAAACAACTAGACGATTATGAATTTTCCCATGTTTCATTTGGATTGGCTCAACGACAGGTTTCTGATTGCCATGATAGCAATCTTGCATGTTTTTATAAACCACGGACTTGCCGTAGGTTTTATTCCCTACATTACCCGATTAGAACAACAAGGCGTTAGCCGAAGTGCCAGCAATCAAATAACCGACCTTGAATGGGATGCAATGGTACACAAAATGATGAAAGTTGGTTTCATCATTACAACCACCCTGGGTGCAATGACGGGTGTGGGTATATGGCTCTCTGTTTCCATTGTTAGCCCCGCATCCATCAGTAGTTTGATACGTGTGTTTTATTGGGCTTGGTTTACTGAGTGGTTGGTTTTCGTTACGGAAGTAGTGTTGATATTAATCTATTTTCTTACTTGGAAGAACTCGAATAAAACACTCAAATCGAAGTTGCTTCACATCCGTTTTGGGTGGTTTCTATCCATCTTCTCTTGGATTACAATGGCAATCATTGTTTCAATACTTAGCTTTATGATGGATCCTGGCAATTGGAATACTCACCACTCACTTTTAAACGGATATACCAATCCCATTTATCTGCCACAATTATGTTTCCGTACCCCTACGGCTATGTTGGTGGCGGGTGTATTTGGCTATTTACTAACCACCATATTTACAAAAAAGAATACACTAATAAGAGAACGTGCAGTAAAGCAATCTGCTATATGGGTTCTTTGTTGGGCACCGCTTTCCCTTGCAGGTGCTATAGTTTACTATCGTGTGCTTCCGCAAGCTATGTTAGATAATTTGAGTACTGCTGTTGGCACTTTACAGTTTGCACAATATTACGAAACACTCAAATACTTCATAATTGGTGCTATCTCTACCGTGTTGGTAATAGGGCTATTTGGTTATTTCAATCCAAAAAAAGTTCGTTTAGGTATGGTACTTATTCCTTGTTTGTTTGCTTTTGGCTTCCTTGGAATCTTCGAACGTGTACGCGAATTTATTCGTAAGCCTTATGTTATAGCAGGTTACATGTATAGCAATCTACTTCGTGTAGAAGATTATCCACTATACAAACGAGATGGCATTTTAAAGTATGCCACTTACAATAGTACCCCCGTAATCACAGAAACAAATAAGGTAGAGGCTGGCAGAAATGTATTTATTCTTGCTTGTAGTCGCTGTCATACTACGCAGGGAATTAACTCGATAGTAGGGGTTTTTGAAAATATGTATGGTGCAGGAAAACCATTCGATGAAAGTTCCATTGCTGTCTTTACCAAGAATATGCATAATGGGCGAACCTTTATGCCCGAGTTTCCCGGAAACGACAAAGAACTTGCTGCCCTTGCTGCCTA
Source organism: uncultured Chitinophagaceae bacterium (assembly GCA_903895845.1). Classification (GTDB taxonomy): domain Bacteria; phylum Bacteroidota; class Bacteroidia; order Chitinophagales; family Chitinophagaceae; genus Parasediminibacterium. The sequence continues at coordinate 36,120 of CAITVK010000067.1, read as the reverse complement.
CATCAAACATCTGCAACAAACAGGCGATGTAATAGAAGGAGCGCAAAACGAAGGTGTTACTATCAACCCATTGCAAAGCTCAGATGCCGTTGTGCAGTTGATGGCTGACCAAGAAAAAGCTGCTGCCGATTCGGCTGCAAAAACAAATTCAGCTGCAAGTAAATAGGATTTAATTATTCAATCACAATTCATTTCAATCACATTTTATGTTCAATATATTCAACGTTTTATTACAAATAACCCCTGTTCCCCGAAACATCCCTCTACCATTGCCATTACCCGAGTGGCTGCTGGTATTTCTTTTAGTATTCTCTTTCTTGTTGCATATCATCTTTGTAAACCTGATGATTGGCGGAACAGTGCTTACGCTTTGGTGTCAGATTAAAGGGTTGAAAGATAAAGATTATCACAACCTTGCACACGAAATATCCAGAACAATAACTGTAAATAAAAGTCTTGCCGTAGTCCTTGGTATTGCCCCACTATTAAGTATCAGTACCCTTTATGCACTGTATTTCTATTCAGCAACATCTCTTACAGGTGGCATGTGGATTGCCATCATCCCATTGGTAACCGTTGCTTTTTTGTTGACTTATCTAAACAAATACACTTGGAAAGTATTAGACAGCAACAAACCATTAAGCATTGCCATCATAGCAGCAGCTACACTATTATTTTTATTTATCCCATTAATATTTTTGGTTAATGTGAACCTCATGCTTTTTCCCGAAAAATGGGGGTTAATAAAAGGGTTCTTTAGTGCCTTATTGTTGCCTAATGTGTTGCCAAGATATTTTCATTTTCTATGCGCTTCAATGGCCGTTACAGGTTTGTTTATCTTTTGGTATTTTGGGAGAAAGAGTTATCCTTTTGAAGAATATTTTGAACGATTAACAAGATATGACATTCAGAAAAAAGCATACTCACTTACCCTTGCAGCTTCGGTTGCACAGTTTATCATTGGTCCATTGGTAATGCTTACCCTACCTACAAAAGGGTTCAATTGGTCGTTGATATTAATCATACTTGCTGGCGCAGCAATAGCCCTGCCTGCTATGTGGTGGATATGGAAATCCATAACTGGCGCACCCGAAGACATAGCCAAACACTTCTGGAAAGTGGTAGCGGCTTTAAGTATTACTGTAATTTTTATGGGAAGCGGAAGGCATGTTTATAGGGCAACTGCATTGGCACCTCACCAAAAACTGGTAGAGATACAATCTGCAGAGTTCGAAAGACTATCAAAGGAAGCAAGGGAACACCCTACTGAGGAAAAAGTGGAATTGAAACTGGATACCAGCTTGGGCAACGTAGCAAAGGGCGCTGCAATATTTCAGCAGAATTGCTCTAGTTGCCATAAGAAAGACGAAAAGTTAGTAGGTCCCCCAATGACAGAAATGGTTAGCATCTACAAAAATAATCCTGATGGCTTAAAGGCTTGGATTAAAAAGCCGGGTAAAAAGAGAGAAGGTTATCCCCAAATGCCAACCCTCACCCAACTTACAGACGATGACAGGAACGAATTGGCTAAATACATTTTATCAATTAAATAATTCACAGCAACTATGTACACACCCTACTATGTAACGGCTATCATCGCCATCATTTTTTTCATTGCAAAACAATTAATCAACTTTACATCCAATTTCTTAAAACTAAACAAAGATGCCTCTTTACTGAAAGCACAAGCAAAGGCAGATAAAGATTATGAGTTTATAAAGGGGCTTTATTAGCCAATTATAAATGCAAATAGTTGTCGTATGTAATCTTTACATTGCATACATTGGCTGATGTTTCCACATCGGCCTTTTTTTATATTCTTACCCCAGAATACGCATACAAAAATGTACTATTTGTCCAACAAGAGGAATAATATAATATCACATCAAATTCAGCAATACCAAAGACCCTGTTTGTGGAATGAAGCTAAAGTTTGGCGTCGGCGATTCCACTCTCTACAAAGGCAAACCAATAGCCTTTTGTAGCGATTGCTGCAAGGCCGAGTTTTTAAAGAACCCAAGTGGGTATGTCGTTAAGTAACAAATACTGGCATTAACTTTTTTGGGCAGTGATTTACAATATATATACTATATTAAATAATGCACAGGCAACTTGCGATAAACCCCATCCAATGCCCGATAAACCCCACCCGACTGACGACATAGCATACAAGAGGTGCGATAAACCTCACCCGACTGACAACATAGCATACAAATGGAGCGATAAAGGTCACCCAAGGTGTGATAATCCCCACCTTATGCCCGATAAACCCCATCTATTTTTCATAAACTTTCAACAAACACTTGCAATTCCCCATTAAACTTAAAAAGATGACAAAGTCACAAACAGTTAAGTTCTCATCTTACAAAATAATCGTTACCTTCCTTACAGCTTATGCAACCATTTTGCAGGGTTAGTGCACGTGTTTCACGTGTTCATTCGCTAAAGAAATAGTTCAGCAAACCTCTTTCTTGCAAGTGTGCTATAGCATCACTTGTTTCTACTAGTCAAACCAATTTCAAACTGGAATACGCTTAGACAAATAATTACACAGTGCAACCACACAATGGCTGCACTTTTTCTTCACAGGTGGCGTACACAACCCACTATCGGGTATGCACACAACAAAAGCATTTGTAAAGGGCTTGCAGAAAATATTAATCAATTCCACCCTCTAAAAAGTAAAACCAATCGTCTTTTCTAAAAATCCAAGTGGGTGCATGGTAAAGCAGGTTAGTTTTAATTATATGTAATCAATATATTGCACCTGTCTCACTGGTCTCATTATGGTAAAACAACTACTCACACTATTGCTATGTATTGCATATTCATTCACAACAACTGCACAGCAAACTATTAAAGGAATTGTGATAGATGCCAGCACCAACCAACCCATAGAAGGTGCATCCGTAACCCTTTCTCCCACCAATAAACTGGTTATCACAGATGCAACAGGAAAGTTCACTTTCAAGGGGCATTATACACAGGATGCAAGTATCACTGTTACATATATTGGCTATGCCTCACAAAAAATAACAACAATAATGGCAGGCAAGCCAATCTATATCCAGTTGTCAAAAGGGGCAATCAACTTGCAGGATGTCACAATTTCCAACAAAGTAAACGCCATCATAACCAACCGTGCATTAACTAGTCTCGACCTCAATATGAAACCTGCCAGATCCGCACAAGATATGCTTCGGCTTGTACCCGGGCTGTTTATTGCACAACAGGTAGGTGGTGGAAAGGCCGAACAGATATTCCTTCGCGGCTTCGATGCCGACCATGGTACCGATGTAAATATTGCTGTAGACGGAATGCCTGTCAATCTTGTTTCCCAGGCACACGGCCAAGGATGGGCAGACTTGCACTTTGTAATCCCCGAAACAGTGGGTAGTTACGACTTTGGCAAAGGTCCCTATTACACCAACAAAGGCGACTTCTGTACCGCAGGTTATGTTAGTTACAACACCCTCAATGCGTTAGATAAAAGCATGGTTAAGTTAGAAGGTGGACAATTCAACACGCTTCGTGCAGTTGCCATGCTAAACTTATTAAGCCAAAAAGCAAAGGCAAAGGGGCAGACGGCATATATAGCTGCAGAAAATCTATATACAGATGGCCCTTTCGATTATGGTCAGCACTTCAAACGCTTCAATATCATGGGTAAATTCAATACGCAATTGGGCAATAACAATAAACTGTCTGTGATACTCACAAGGTTCTCTTCCAGTTGGCGTGCCTCGGGTGAAATCCCCAATCGTGCCATTGCAGAAGGATATATACCCGATCGCTTCGGCGTAATAGATAGTGGGCAAGGTGGCTTTACCAACAGAACAAATGCCAACATCCGCCTCACCTCCTCGCTTGGCAAGAATATTACATTAGATAATCAGGTTTATTACTCCAATTACTATTTCAACCTGCTCACCAACTTCACATTCTATTTGGTCGATCCTATCAATGGAGATGAATTCAATCAGCACGAATCAAGAAATTTGTATGGATACAATGGAAAGTTAACCCATCAAAACATCATTGGCAATGCTACACTCACCACCACTGCTGGTTTTGGTGCTCGCTACGACCAAACAAACCCTAGTTGGCTCGCACATTCACTCAATCATCAGGTATTAAACTATCTGCAATTGGGCAATATCAAAGAAACAAATATCAACGGCTATTTAGATGAGACAATAGAAAAAGGCAAGTGGTTGTTTAACCTAGGTGTAAGGCTAGACTATCTCAATTTCTATTACCAAAGCACCGCACCCGCTTCCGATAGCGCCGCACAACTGTATAATGGCGTAAAAACAAGTCAAGGCAAAGCCATCATTAGTCCCAAGATAAATATACAATACACAGCAAATAATCAAGTGCAGTTGTATTTAAAAACAGGCAAAGGCTTCCACTCCAACGATGCTCGCGTTGTCATTGCCAATGAAGGTTACCAGGTGCTGCCTGCCGCTTATGGTGTCGATTTAGGGGTTAACCTCAAGCCCGCACCAAAGCTTTTATTAAATGTTGCTTTATGGTATATCTACCTTCAACAGGAGTTTACCTATGGTTCAGACTATGGCGACGAAAGCGTGCAACCCGGCGGAAGAACAGTAAGGGACGGCATTGATTTATCAGCACGCTACCAAATAAATAATTGGCTGTATAGCGACTTAAACCTCAACCTAGCTCGACCACGCAGTCTGGATGATCCCAAAGGGCAAGACTATTTGCCTACTGCCCCCACCTTCACAAGTACCGGTGGATTATATGCAAAATTCAAGAATGGCATCAATGGTGGCATCAGTTACCGATACTTGCACGACAGACCTGCCAATCAAGACTATAGCTTGGTAGCAAAAGGCTACTTCTTGGCAGACCTTACCGCAAACTATACCCAAAAGAAATATGAGATAGGTATTACAATAGAAAATCTTTTCAATCAGGTATGGTACGAATCTCAAGTAGAGTATGTCTCAAGGTTAAAATATGAAACCACCCCTGTAGATGAAGTAAGCTATACGGCAGGCGTACCCTTCTTTGCAAAAGCTAAGTTGACAGTATTCTTTTAAATTGATGAAGACAGAAGCTATTTTCTGTACACTCACCACTTACCACTTACCTATCTGTCCAAACTAAATAGTGTTAGTATCAATTAATAAGCGTTACTTCAAAACCTACATACAACACATCTACACATCTATTTTGTTAGTTGCTTTCATGCACACCCATCAAGTCAAAAAGATGTATCCTCATACTTCGCTGCTAGTCTATCAATGTCAACTGTTCAGCTACAGGGGGTAATTCACAAGTAATCGCAACCAAATTCATATTAGTACATCCAACGATAGTAGCTGCTATCAAAAGTGGTTTAAACAGTGTACACCAACAGCCGCTTCCAAATCTACTATACTCACAAAACAGGTCAGTTCTCACAACTAATCGCCGTCTCCTTATGCCTACTCCTTATATTTGCGGCTCAAAATTTTTAATGGTCGTTGATGAGATAACATCAACCAAAAAAGCTCTTTTATGCAAAAAAAAGTACAGTCGGCACTCATTTCCGTCTTCTACAAAGATGGATTGGCATCGTTAGGTAAAGAATTGCAAACGCAAGGCATTACCATCTACTCCACCGGAGGAACGCAACAGTTTTTAGAAAACGAAGGCATCACCTGTGTACCCGTAGAAAGCCTTACCACCTATCCATCTATCCTTGGCGGAAGAGTCAAGACCTTGCATCCATCTGTGTTTGGCGGCATTTTGGGCAGAAGATATGTAGAGCAGGATTTGGGGGAAATGAAGCAATACAACATACCAGAAATAGACTTGGTAATTGTTGATTTATACCCTTTTGAAGAGACTTTGAAGAATACTTCTGAAGAAGCATTAATCATAGAAAAGATAGATATAGGCGGCCCATCAATGATACGTGCTGCCGCAAAAAACTATAAAGACGTTACCGTTATTGCTGCCAAAGCAGACTATGGCGTTTTGGAAACCTTGTTGAGAGAACAAGCTGGCGCATTAACCATCGAGCAACGCAAAGCATTTGCTGCAAAGGCTTTCGAAGTAGTGATGAACTACGATATTGCAATCAGCAATTACTTCAACCCAACCAATACTACCTTCCAGACAAGTTCGCAAAAACAAGTGCTTCGTTATGGAGAAAACCCACACCAGCAAGCTACTTTTTATGGTGACTTATCTAACAGCTTCACGCAGTTGAATGGTAAGGAATTGTCGTACAACAACTTGGTGGATGTGGATGCTGCCATACAATTGATTGGTGAATTTAAAGGAAGCGAGGCATCTGTTTTTGGAATCATCAAGCATACCAATGTATGTGGAATTGCAGAAAGAAGCAGCGTAAAAGAAAGTTGGGACGCAGCATTGGCAGGTGACCCAGAAAGTGCTTTTGGTGGCGTATTAGTAAGCAACGGAACAATTGGAAAAGACACTGCCGAAGCAATTAATGAGATATTTTTTGAAGTATTGATAGCCCCAGCCTTTGATGAAGACGCATTGGTGGTATTAAAAAGCAAGAAGAACAGGATATTGTTGGAATTGAAAGAAGAAGCAGTTGGGGCTAATAATGGTCAGTTCAAATCATTGCTTGGTGGAACTCTTTATCAAGGCACAGACCAAGGAAACTTCGCCACTTGGAAGGAAGTAGGCGGCCGTCCAACTACCGAAGATGAGAAAGCAAACCTAACTTTTGCCAACATCATCTGCAAACATTTAAAGAGCAATGCCATTGCTTTGATAAAGGATAAACGCCTAGTAGGTAAGGGTTGTGGACAAACCAGCAGGGTAGATTCTTTGCGTCAGGCAATAGAAAAAGCAAAACAATTCAAGATAGATTTAAAGGGTGCGGTATTGGCAAGTGATGCCTTTTTCCCATTCAACGATTGTGTTCAAATGGCGCACGAAGAAGGTATTGAAGCATTCATTCAACCCGGTGGATCTATCAGAGATAAAGACAGTATAGAATATACCGTTCAAAATAACTTGGCAATGGTTATCACCGAGCTGAGGCATTTTAAGCACTAAGAAGTTAGGCGAGAGGCGTAAGGCAATAGGAATAAAGCAAAAGGCGTAAGGAAAGGATTTTTATTCCTCATCTTACGCCTTATTACTTATGCCTTTCTACTAAATTGCTTATTCTATAATCTTCTCTACCCTTGCAAGTTTTCCATCAGAATTAACACCCTCCAATATCAATCTCAGCTTCTTGGAGATGTCATTGTTAAAGAACTGAATTTGAATAGTTTTCGTTTTAGGGCTTGTAAGCACAAAAGGATTCCAGTATACAGTTGTTCTTACATCTTCTGTGTAGTCAGGTGTTGAATTTTCGTAATTAGGGTTATAGAATTCTTTATAAGGAGTATAACCTGCCAACAACTGATAGTTTAAACCAGTGCCGGGATTTAGTTTTACATCTTCCCCTTTTCTGGTATAAACACTAATGGCGCCACCTGCACCTCCACTTGAAGGACCAAAAAAGGGTGGTGGAAATACTTTTACATAAGCTACATCATTCATAGAAACTATCTGTAACTGGTCTACTGTGGTTGGCACTTCATCTAGGTATAGTTCAGGAGTACTTCCACGCCAGCTAAGAGATACATCTGCACCATTTTCAACAATCTGAAGTCCTGCAACCCTACCTTGCAAATACTGAAACACGCTGGTTGCAGCTGCCGCAAATGGATCAGAAGTCACATCAAACTGTCTGCTATCACCTCCAGAAAACAAGCCACTTGTATATTTTTCATCTAATACATCTACTGCTTTTTTAACTCTTGTATTAACGGTTACTTCCGCAAGTTGATGTTCCGCTAAGTGTTTTTCTAATCTAATTTTCTCATTATAAAACATCCTGCTCCGCTCTAGCAATGTGGTATCTTTTATATCGTAATTAAACAAAAAAGGCGAAGCAGTAACAGTACTATATTTCTTTGAAGGAGCTTGCATAAGTCCATTTTGAAAACGTATCTCCACTCGATCAGTAACACTTTTGCTTCCTATTAATTGATAGAAGACATGTACAGTGTCATAAAACATTACCCCTTTCTGCGAGAAGTTACCTGTTTTATCTACAGGTAGCATCAGGGTTTGCTTACTGCTATCCTTTGCTTGTAGCATACAAAATATCGTTTGGTTTTGCATGGAACTTCTGTTCAGGTTGCCAAAAATGGTTCCCTTCAACTGCATATAATCTGTTTCTTTTGGATTGATAATGTAGGGCAATCTGCCATCAACTACATCTTTCCAGTTAAACCTGCGCCATCCATGTGTAAGCATCACTAAATCAAGATGTCTATAAACGGAATCTTCTTTACTGGCAAAGTAATATGAGGCATTATGTACTTTTCCTTTAATATCGTCGCTCAATAAAAGGTCAGAGACGATATTGCTACTTACATCCGTAAGCAGGTTGGCATCAGTAACAGCAACCGACATATTTGAAAGCACAGAATCGTCTACTTCAATTTCTATAGTGTTCTTGGCTCTTTTGTCTAAACCTTGTTTGGTAATGCGAACTTCCGGCGTGAACAAGAACTTATAGTTATTCACAAATACAACCCGTTCTGCTATTGGGGTATAGTTGGCATCAAACAAAGTAATTTGCAATACGCCTGTAGGTAAATCTGTTGTAGGAATCTCTCCGATTGCAGACAAGCGACTACTCAAATTAATCTTCGATTTATAAACCTCATGTTGGTGCATGTGTGCAATTATATACATGGTATTGGTATTTTCACCCGCATCCTTGCTTTTATTGACAAAAAAGATTGACTTGCTTTTTGTGGGTTCCACTTGCAAGGAAGCGCCTGTTTGTGTACCCAATGGCAATAGGCTAGTATGTGTTACGCCATAATCATCCAGCCATGTTGCGGTAATGGGTTGTGTACTATCGGGTTGTACCGTGAAGCTACCCATGCCATCGTGTTCGGTTATAAATGAATCTATAAACTCTCCTTTACTATTTCTCAAAGCACCAACAGCACTTACAGGTAAGCCAAATTCATTGTTTATCAAAAACGCAATCCTATTTACCACACCGTTCAATAATACACCTCCCTCTGGAAAGAACTGAATGGTGGCAGTATGGGTTTTGGGTGGAAGCGGTGCCGCCGCTTCTTGATTTGCCTTAGAAGGCTTTTTATTTGTTTCACTTTTTGCAACGGTACTTCCGGGTATCTGATCTACCTTAATATCTTTATTGTATAAAAAAGCAGAGTCGAAGTTCAACATCCATTGAGTGTATGCTTTCACATGCAAGAACTTTCCTTTATAGTCAGCCGGAATTGCAAACTGACCTCTTGCACTAGCCTCAAACATAGGCGAAGTAGAATGCCGCAACAGATTGCCCTTGTCATCAAACCAATCTACATAAAAGTTTTTACTATAGTCTGACAAGTCAGTTCCCGTAAGGACGTATCCCTTATACCACATGGTTTCACCTTTGCTATAAATGCCCTTATCAAAATGAATATGTATTTTTTCCTGTGGATACTCATCAGCATATTTCTCCATCATGGAATCTATTTTCTGAGCATGCAATTGATAGGACACGACTACTAGTAATGCGGCCAATAGGGTAAATTTTCTTTTCATATCTGTATTTTATCGTTTTTTATGTACTGATTTATAAACTGACCAAAAGATTAAAGGGGGTCTTTATATATTTTCGACCTACTCATCCCGTTTACGCAGACTTTCTTTGATCCTTATTTTTTTATATTCCTCAAAATGTCGTTCAATATAATAACCTAGTTCAAGGTCATTAAAGTTCTGTAGCAAAAAATAGTCAGGACGATATTTCCTCATAAATGTGTCTATTTCGGGGCTATTAAGCTTTGTTATCTTATGTACCAACAATTTCGAAAACCTATAATTAATGTACTTATCCTGTTCCTGTTCTATCAATCTGTTATGTAAAAACATTAGGTTTCTATTCCTCCTGAATCTAAATACATTTATCAGCTCATCCAAATCTAATCCAACTGTTACACCTCCGGGGTTATATCCTTGGTTTTCACTTAATTTCAGACCCGGCTTTTGAAAGTCGAAGTATTTTTGATAATCCCTTCTATTTTGAATCGAATCTAGCCTGTAATCTCTATTTCTTACAGTCACTGCCGGTAAATCATAGACCTTTAGGTGAATACTTATATCAAAATTGTTCAGGTCGGCAATTGTATCAATCGCGTACTTGGTTGTATTCTTTCCCATCATCGAAAACCAGATAGAGTCTTTATTTCTAACCGTGAAACTGTACCTACCCAACGAGTCTGTTATTGTTCCTCGTCCAGATGTACTCCGCACTAGCACTGCCTCTATTGGGTTGTGCCCTGTAATGTCGTAAACCGAACCACTCACCGTAACAAATTGCGCTTTTGCAGGTAGATAAACCATCCCGAGTAGAAGCAAGCAAATGATGTAAGTGTGTGTTTTATTCAAAATATGTTCTTTAAAAGGTAATATTAAGGGAGTATCCGGTATACTTGTTAAATCTATAGGCGAATTAACTGTTTTTTGTGTATAACCTAACATTTTGGTTAATAATTTTCAAAGCCTGTTTCACAAGGTGTCCCCCCCATTTTAGGGGAACTTTATATTAAGAGTAAAACTCATCTTTGTTCTCAAATTCTCAAATAATGACTGCAGATTCTTTAATGGCAATTGATATGGCGAACTTAAATGTTTTAATAGTGGACGATGATCCCATTTTTGTGATGATGCACAAATTGAAGGTTAAGATGAGCAGTATTGCAGATAATCCGCAAACGCACCACAATGGTAAATCTGCTTTGGAATCGATTATTGGCAACAATGAAGAAGATGCTTCTTACCTCATCTTTCTCGACATCAATATGCCCGTAATGAGCGGTTGGGATTTGTTGAATGCCCTGCAGGTTTCGCCACTTGCAACTAAAGTTTTTGTGGCACTTGTTACTTCTTCTGTCGACAAAAGAGATAGAGAGCGTGCCAAAAGGTACCCGCAGGTAATTGGATTTTATGAAAAAGCATTAAATGCAGATACTTGTTTTGAAATTAAGGCAAACCCTGCAATTGCTCATTTCTTCGTCAATGATGGTACATTGAATTAGTCAGTTCAGCATCAAAAGTCTTTCAATATCCATTGTTTTTTTCTTTGTTATCGACAAAAAAAGCCCTTGAAATTATCTTCAAGGGCTTTCTCATTTTTCAAGTAGCGTTATTCTTCTTCTTCAACATCCCTGATACCTAAACCAGCAGTTTGTGCTTCAAATATTTTCGCTCTTATTTTTCCTTCTATTTCATTTGCCAACTCGGGGTTGTCTCTTAGCAAATTCTTCACGGCATCCCTACCTTGTCCCAATTTGTTTGCTTCATAACTAAACCAGCTTCCACTTTTGTTTACAAAGCCAAGTTCTACACCCATATCTATTATTTCGCCTAGTTTGCTAATGCCTTCGCCAAACATAATATCAAACTCTGCCGCTCTAAATGGTGGTGCTACTTTGTTCTTTACCACCTTCACTTTTACATGATTCCCTATTGCTTCGTCGCCATCTTTTATCTGTGCAGATCGTCTGATATCCAAACGGATAGATGCATAAAACTTTAGTGCATTACCACCAGTTGTTGTTTCGGGATTACCAAACATTACCCCTATTTTTTCTCTCAGCTGATTGATGAAGATGCAGATGGTATTGGTTTTGTTGATGGTGGCTGTTAGTTTCCGCAATGCCTGGCTCATCAATCTTGCTTGTAAGCCCATTTTGCTGTCACCCATTTCCCCTTCCAACTCACTTTTTGGCACCAATGCAGCTACTGAGTCAATTACTACTACATCCAAAGCACCGGACAGTATCAATCTGTCGGCTATTTCCAGGGCTTGTTCGCCATAGTCTGGCTGAGAAATCAGTAGGTTATCTACATCCACCCCTAGTTTTTGTGCATACGAGCTATCAAAAGCGTGTTCGGCATCTATGATGGCACACATGCCGCCTTTCTTTTGTGCTTCGGCTATGATGTGTATGGCTAGGGTTGTTTTACCACTACTTTCTGGGCCGTATATTTCTACCACTCGTCCTCTTGGTATTCCACCAACGCCCAATGCTGCGTCTAAGCCAATGGATCCTGTGGAGATAACTTCAATCGGATCTTTGCTTTTTTCGTTCATCAACATCACGCTTCCCTTACCATAGTCCTTGTCTATCTTGTCCATGGTAAGCTTGAGGGCTTTCATCTTTTCTGCATTCAACATAATAATTATATTTATTGTCCAAAATTAGCGATGCTGCGAAGGTAATAGTATTTACTTATCAACACTAAAAATTTTAGTAGTAAAACTAAATATATTGGATGCAAAGAGAGGTAATAGATAGAAGATAATAGTTATTAGTAAATGAAGTGGGCATACTGTAAACACCTGTTATCTTCTGTTTGATAACTACCAACTACCATCTTATCACTAGTTTACCATTACTTTAAACATAAATGTGGCAATGCATATAATGTCCCCGGGAATATCTGTAACGGACAAAAACAAAGTAGTGCATCGCCCTTATTTTCTACATCAAGAAACCCATAAAGGCCTCAAAACCCGACGAATTAGATGTTGGGTTTTTCATATAAAAACAACTGAACTGGTGTTAAAAAATTTAGTCAATCCTCAAAGACCAAATGGGTTTAAATCATCCGATATGCCGAAAGAAAGTAGATTTGTCTCACAACTATCTAAATAAACAGATCTATTTAAAGAATAAACAGACCTGTTTTAAAAATAAACAAGCCTATTTAAAGTTTAAACAGGCTAATAAATAAAATAAACAGGTGTGTTTAAAGAATAAACAAGCCTGTTTTAGAAATAAACAAGCCTATTTAAACTTTAAACAGGCTTGTAAATAAAATAAACAGATGTGTTTTGGAAAAAAACAAGCCTATTTATTTCTAAAACACATCTGTTTATTTGGGTAAAAGGGCAGTTTTACGATGGGAGAAGCTGCTACTGGCAACCTTTATAGGTTTCAAAACCCTATAAAGGTTTGTAAACTTCAAAGACCCAACGAGTTTAAACCACCCTATATGCCAAAAGAAAGTAGATTTGTGGGGGGGTGGCTGCACCAAGGAAGGCTTCGCTTTAAGCGAAACCTTCCTTTTGTAAAGACCTTACAGGTTTAAACCACCCGATATGCCGAAAGAAAGTAGATTTGTAGGTGAGGAAGATTATCTAAATTGATTCTCTTATTTTTATTCTTGTTTAAATCGCTTTAAAAATAATAAATGTACAATAAATGATACCCGAGATACCTAACATTAACGCCTTCGTTGCGAAAGATAGATATGCTGAAATGTCCTTTGATACGCTACGGGCAAAATTTTCTTCAAGTTCAAAAGACAATATAAAAAAGCTCGAAACTGTTTTAAAAAGTGATAACATATCAGTTACTGTTAAAAGAGGCTTTTTATTAAGGTGGGAATTAACAATGGAAATCCCAATAATTGCTGAATTTAATGAGGCAGAATATCAGAAAATAATAGGTAAGATATTTTTACTGGCATCTCGCACTGTAGTACACCTAGGAACTATTGGGTTATTAGGTTGACGCACTTATTCTATCACCATTCCCCTACCAAAAACTCTCCCACCACCATAAAGCCGTTTACAATACTTTTGCGGCTCTTATTTCGATAATCATATATGGCAAATACAAACGAAACGGCAACTTCTTATTCCCCTTCAGGGGTTAGGGGTGGTGATAAATACGAAGTGGTGATTGGGTTGGAGATTCATGCGCAACTGCAAACGGAAAGTAAATTATTTTGTGGCGACAGTGCCGCTTTTGGTGGTGCGCCAAACACGCATATCAGTGCCATCACGATGGGGCATCCGGGTACGCTGCCCAAAACCAACAAGAAGGCGGTGGAGTACGCCATCAAGATGGGACTTGCCTGCAACTGCGAAATAGTGAAGGACAATTACTTTGCCCGTAAAAACTATTTCTACCCCGATTTGCCGAAGGGTTACCAGACTTCGCAACATACAACGCCCATCTGCAAAGGCGGTATTGTACCCATCACCACTAGCGAAGGGGCAAAGGAAGTGGAGCTGAACCGGATTCACCTAGAGGAAGATGCAGGCAAAAGCATTCACGATTGGGATGATGATTATACCTGTGTGGACTTGAACCGTGCCGGTGTGCCATTGATAGAAATAGTGACTGAACCTTGTTTGCATAGCAGCGAAGAAGCGTATCAATACGTGACGGAAGTACGGAAGCTGGTGCAATGGATTGGCGTGTGCGATGGTAATATGGAGGAAGGTAGCCTGCGTTGCGATGCCAATGTATCTATCCGATTGAAGGGCGAAAAGAGTTTGGGCACTAAGGTGGAAGTGAAGAACTTGAACAGCATCCGCAATGTGAAGAAGGCAATAGATTATGAAATTGCACGGATGATTGCCATTGTGGAAGACGGTGGTAAGATAGTTCAACAAACCCGCAGCTTTAATGCCGACAACGATACTACCTTCTCGATGCGTGACAAGGAAGAAGCAAATGATTATCGGTACTTTGCTTGTCCAGATTTATCGCCTTTTCATTTAACGGATGAATTTATAAAAGGGATTGATGAAGCATTGCCGATGTTGCCGAATGAGTTGGCAGCATTGTATCAGAAAGACTTTGGATTGAGTGCTTACGATGCGGCTCAGTTGTGCGATGAAAAAGAAACGTCGGATTACTTTAATGCTGTAGCGAAGGAAAACACCAACTATAAAGCCATTGTAAACTGGATGACGGGGCCGATAAAGCAATACTTGAATGATAGCAATCTCAGCATCGGACAATTGAAATTGCCTGCTAAGACATTGGGGGCGTTGATACAATTGATTGATGAGGGCAAGGTAAACTTCTCGGTGGCGGCAACAAAGATATTCCCAGTGTTGTTGCAGGGTGACAAGCAACCATTGCAAGTGGCAGAAGAATTGAACCTGTTGCAAGTAAGTGATACTAACGAACTGGAGGGATGGGTGGATGAAGCCATCAGCAAGATGCCCGACAAGGCAGCTGAATACAAAAAAGGCAAGAAGGGATTGATAGGCTTATTTGTGGGCGAGGTGAAAAAACTAAGCAAAGGCAAGGCAGATCCGAAAGTGGTGACGGAGTTGTTGCAGAGGAAATTGGGATAAGCATAAAAAGAAAAGCGGCAGTCTTTACAAGGGACTGCCGCTTTTCTTTTATATCTGTAATAGATTACAACATCTTCAAGATGGTATCTATCAGTTCTTGTTTTGTAATCGGAATACCCATGATTTTATTATAGGGTTGTGCATCAACAAAATAAACATCGCGGATAATCTTTACCAATTGTCCATTATTAATTTCTGGAACCAACACCTTATCGAAGTTCTTAATGATGTCTCCCAAATTCTTAGGGAAAGGACGGATATAACGTATGTGTGCATGGCTTACAGCATAGCCTTGTGATTGTAATTCAATTACTGCACTCTTGATGGCACCGTAAGTACTACCCCAACCAATCACCAATACCTTACCTTTTTCTGGACCACTATCAATGGTTTGTAAAGGAATATAATCAGCAATTTTATCAACCTTAGCTTGTCTGGTCTTCACCATATGTTGGTGATTATCGGAGTCGTAGCTGATATTACCTGTAATGTCTTGCTTTTCCAATCCACCAACTCTGTGTTCCAATCCCTTAGTACCAGGAATAGCCCAAGGACGAACCAGTTTATCATCTCTTCTGTAAGGCATGAACTTTTCTTCTCCTTCAACAGGTGCTTCCTTAAACTTAACGTCAATAGTAGGTAGGTCTGCACTGGTAGGGAATTTCCAAGGCTCAGCACCATTGGCTATGTAACCATCACTCAACAAGATAATGGGCGTCATGTGCTGCACTGCAATACGCACAGCATCAAAAGCAACATCAAAACAATCGCTAGGTGTTGCAGAGGCAATTACTGGCATCGGGCACTCACCATTTCTACCATAATAAGCTTGCAACAAATCGCTTTGTTCAGTCTTAGTAGGCAAACCAGTTGATGGTCCACCACGTTGTATGTTTACGATTACCAAAGGAATTTCCAACATAACTGCTAATCCCATTGCTTCTGCTTTCAAAGCCATACCCGGGCCACTGGTAGTTGTCAAACCAAGACTACCGCCATAGCTTGCGCCGATGGCAGAAGTAATAGCAGCAATCTCATCTTCGGCCTGGAAAGTGCGTATGCCAAAGTTTTTATATTTACTCAGTTCGTGTAAGATATCAGAAGCTGGCGTGATAGGATAGGTGCCCAAAAAGATGGGTAACCCACTCTTTTCTCCTGCTGCAATCAAACCATAAGCTAATGCCTGGTTTCCCATGATGCTACGGTAATGACCAGGAGTCATCTTGGCTTTCTCTACGGTATAACGCGTGCTAAAAGTTTCGGTGGTATCACCATAGTTGTATCCTGCTTGTAATACCTTGATATTACTTTGAAGGATACTTTCTTTTTTACCAAACTTCTCTTCAAGAAAGTCGATGGTACTAGCCAAGTCACGATTGTACATCCAATAGATGAACCCTAGTACAAACATGTTCTTTGCACGGTCACGCTCTTTAGTTCCTAAGTCTGTAAAATCTTTTACTGCCTCACGCGTAAGCTTGGTTACGTCAACTTTTATCAGTTCATAACCCTCCAGGCTCCCATCTTCCAATGGATTTATACCATCAGGATAGTTTGCCAAACGAAGGTTTTTGCTATCGAAACCATCAATGTTTGCAATAATCTTACCTCCCTTCTTCAAACCCTTTAGGTTCACTTTCAGCGCAGCAGCATTCATAGCCACCAACACATCGCAAGAGTCGCCGGGTGTATATACTTTGTTTGAAGAGAAGTGTACCTGGAAACCGCTCACCCCAGGTACAGTACCTATTGGAGCACGAATTTCAGCTGGAAAGTCTGGGAAAGTTGCCAGATCAATACCCAATAAAGCGGTATTGTTTGTAAATTGTTGACCAGTCAATTGCATACCGTCGCCACTGTCGCCGGCAAACTTTATTACTACGTCTTGTAAAACTTGTTCTTGCTTACTCATTATAAAGGAACAAAAAGAATGAAACTAATGTTGCGTATTGTTTAGAACAATGGCAATTAGTTGCCCAAAAAAGGAGCGCAAAAGTAAGATTATTGTTTTATAAGGATAAGGTTTTTTTAAAATAGGAACGTAGTCGCTAGTGTTTAACAGCAAAAGCAGACATTATATTCCCTTTGCCGAAAGAAACAATGTTCGATAAGGGATATGGACTCGTTATTTTCATTCCTTTTTGACTAAAATAATTCTAATTGACAACAATTGCTTATCCTTACACCCCGAATCACGCATAAAACAACTGCAAATGAAATCTTTTAGTATCGAAGAAATAAATGCCTCGCTTAAGGGAATACTGGTAGGCGCTACAACA
Source organism: uncultured Chitinophagaceae bacterium (assembly GCA_903895845.1). Lineage (GTDB taxonomy): Bacteria > Bacteroidota > Bacteroidia > Chitinophagales > Chitinophagaceae > Parasediminibacterium. Next base: position 18,657 of record CAITVK010000067.1, on the reverse strand, counting down.
CAAACTATTACAAGTCCTGAACAGTTGGAACTAGCCAACAACAATCAGATTACTTTTATAGGCAACAGAAAATACATCAAGCATTGGGAAACTTCTAAAGCTTGTGCTGCCATTGTAAATGAAGATTTTGATATTGAACCCGGTGAAAACAGGGCTTTGATTAAGGTAAAGAATGCAGACATTGCAATGGCGCAATTGTTAGAATTGTTTGTAGAGGATGGCCCTGTTTTCGAGGAGGAAATTCACCCAACTGCTGTTATTCATCCCACAGCTACTATAGGAGCAGGCTCTAGAATAGGTGCTGGTTGTTACATTGGCAAAAACGTAACTATTGGCAAGGGTACAACAATCTATCCCAATGTTACCATATTTGACGACGCTTCGATTGGTAATGCGACTTCAATATGGTCTGGTACTGTTGTCCGTGAGCGTTGTGTAGTTGGAAGCTACTGTATCATTCATTCTAATGTGAGCATTGGCGCAGATGGATTTGGTTTCAGACCGAGTCCTGATGGTAAAGGACTATTGAAGATTCCACATATTGGTAATGTAGTGATAGGAAATGGTGTTGAAATTGGATCTAGCAGTTGTATTGACAGAGGTAAATTTAGTTCTACCGTAGTGGGTGATGGTTGTAAGATAGACAACTTAGTACAGATTGGGCATAATAGTAAGATGGGACGCTGTTGTATTATGGCAGGCGCAAGCGGACTAGCCGGTTCTGTAACATTGGGTGATGGTGTGATAGTGGGTGGAGGTTCGTGCATTTCCGACCATGTTACATTAGGAAACGGCGTACTTGTTGGCGGTGGTTCTGGTGTTATGAGTGACTTTGGTGATGGTAAGAAGGTACTTGGATACCCCGCAACAGAGTCAAAAGACATGTTAAAGCAGTGGGTGGTATTGAGGAAACTAGTAAAGGAATCGAAATGATAAATAATTATTGATTTGGTAATAAGTGAGAGGAGGTTGTTCTTAAAGAGAACAACCTCTTTTTTGTTTGGATGAATCCCATTTTGTAAATTAACCTTGATTATGAGGCAATTTAATGTGTAATTTTTACATATTATAAATCTAAAGCAATAAGTTTGCAACTACAATTACAAAATACACGCTTTATGAAACGATTACTTGTTGTTATAATTGCCTTTTTAATCACCACTAAATCAATCTGCCAAATGAACCGTATCAGCGAGCAAGCCGGTAACGTACTTAAGGAATCTATCATTGAAGGCGGCGTGGAACTAAAGCTTTCCAATGGCTATGCACGCCTCACTGCCTACAATGCAACAACCCTTCGCATCCGTGTTGGCAAGAATCCGTTTACTACAGATCCTTCTTTTGCGGTCGATCACCTTCAAGCAACAGGTAAATTAGTAATACTGAAATCTGAAGGAACGGACAAGGTTTACGCAACAGACTCATTGGTGGTGAAGGTTGCCACGCATCCCTTTAGAGTACGAATTTATAACCACAACAACCAGTTACTCTGTGCCGATGAAGCAACGCTTGGGGTGAGTTGGTATGGCGATAAGGTAAGTTGCTACAAACAATTACACAGCGATGAGAAATTTATTGGATTGGGCGAGAAGACGGGCGACATTAACCGCAGGGGCAACTTCTATCAGAACTGGAATACGGATGCGCCTGCCTACGCCAACAATGCCGACCCCCTATATGCAACCATACCCTTCTTTATTGGGGTACACGGCGGACTAACCTATGGAATCTTCTTCGATAATAGCAATAAGTCTTACTTCAACTTTGGGGGTGGTGCCGATGAAGAACTGTTTCACTTTGGGGCGGATGATGGCGAGATGAATTACTATTTCTTTGGCGGAAACACCGTTGCCAGTATCATCAACGACTACACCAACCTCACGGGCAGAACCCCCATGCCACCGTTGTGGAGCTTGGGTTTTCAGCAATCCAGATGGGGGTATGACAATCAGGAACAACTGCTGACAATCGCCAAGACCTTCCGTGAAAAGAAGCTGCCTGCCGATGTTATTGTGAGTGACATTAACTACATGGACAACTATAAAGTGTTCACCTGGAGTAGCAAGTATCCCGATGTAAAGGGGATGTTGGGGCAGATGAAAGGGATGGGTTTTGATATGGTGACCATCATAGACCCGGGCATTAAAGTAGAGAAAGGTTATAAGGCGTATGAGGACGGACTGGCTGGTAATCATTTTGCAAAGTATCCCGGTGGACGACCTTACATTGGGCATGTGTGGCCCGGCCGTTGTCATTTTCCCGATTTCACCAAAGAAGAAACAAGGAAGTGGTGGGGCGATCAATTCAAGCAACCCTATATAGACAATGGCGTGAAGGGTTTTTGGAATGATATGAACGAACCCGCCGCTTGGGGCAGAGAGTTTCCAAATTTGATTGAGTTTGGCGAGGGTAAAGACAAGAAGACACTTTATAATGTGAAGAATGCTTACGGTTTATTGATGGCACGCTCCACTTATGAAGGTGCACGACGCGGTCTGAACGGGCAGCGTCCCTTTGTGCTTACCCGAGCATCCTATTCTGGGGTTCAGAAGTATTCGGCACAATGGACGGGCGACAATGTCAGCAGCGATGAACACATGCTACTCGGTTTTCGCTTGCTGAATAGCATGGGGCTAAGCGGTATTCCGTATGTAGGAATGGATATTGGTGGTTTTATGGGCAACCCTTCGCCCGAGTTATTTATCCGTTGGTTGAGCCTAGGCGTTTATAGTCCCTTGTTTCGCAATCATACTTGCATTGACTACAATTACAGAGAGCCTTGGTTATTTGGCGAAGCAAATACAGTCAAGATCAGGGCTATTCTGGAACAACGCTACAAGTTGTTACCGCATTTGTACAGCGCGTTTTACCAAGCCCATCAAACGGGGATGCCCATCAACAGGATGTTACCAATTGACTACACTTTCGACGACCAAGCGTATAGCAACAAGTACCAGAACCAGTTTCTTTTTGGTAATGGTCTATTGGTTTGTCCCGTTGCGTCCACTCAAAACAGTACGGAAGTCTACCTGCCGGGCAAAGGCAACTGGTATCGCTTTAGTACCGATAAAATCTATGCCGGTGGCAGCAATTATTTCGTAGAGAGTCCGTTGGAAGATGTGCCTGTGTTCATTAAGGCGGGGGGTATTATTCCCATTCAGTGTGCTGTTCAGAATACAAAAGAAAGGGGCGATGGCATCTTGTACCTTCATGTCTATAAAGGAACGGAGCAGAATGTCTACACCTACTATGAGGATGATGGTAACACCTATGACTATGAAAAAGGGATGTTTTATAAAAGAGATATCATCTATACGCCGCAAACTTCACTCCTGCTGAAGGCCAAGGAAGGCAGCTATAACAGTAAGTTCAAAAAGGTGAAAGTAATCTGGCACGGATTCAAGCAAAACACTCCCACTGAGTACGATTTAACAGATAGCGAATTGGTTATTCCACTGCCTGAATCCAATTAGTAGACAGAAGTAAATAGGATCTGCCTAGAAATGCTTGCTGCGCGAGGTAGTGTGCACTAAATGAATCTGTGTACGCATCATAGCCCGATTAGTTATAGATTTGTTTTCCTGATGAAGAAAATAGTGCAGTATAAATCGTCACAAATAGCCTACTATACTTATGGTAGTGGCTACGAAATATTGTTCTGTTTTCACGGTTATGGGCTCACGGGCGAAAGTTTTGCTGTCTTGCAACCCGTTCTTGAAGAGGTTTACACCCTTATCTGTATCGACTTCCCCTTTCATGGAGCTACCAACTGGCAAGAAGGACTTTCTTTTTCGCCGGAGGACTTGTGGAATCTACTAATGCTACTCAATCCCTCGCCAGATAAACCTTTCAGCCTGATGGGCTATAGCATGGGCGGCAGAATTGCCCTTCGTTTACTAGAGAAACATCCCCAACAAATAAAGCAATTGGCATTGGTTGCGCCCGACGGACTCAAGTTTAACTGGTGGCAGGCTATTGCAACGCGCACTGCTGTTGGCAACTTGCTCTTTCGCTACACCATGCAGCATCCACAATGGCTTTTTGCTTTGATACGGGTAGCAAGTTTTCTTAAACTGATTGATAGATCTATTGAGGTATTCACGCTTTTGTACATCAGTGAGGAACAAGAGCGTCGCTTGCTGTACGAAAGATGGTGTGCCATGCGGGACTACACGCCACGGTTGAGTGAATTGCGCAGGCTGATTGAACAATATAAAATACCTGTAAATCTGTTGTTTGGAGCGTATGACAAGGTAATTACCACCAGTCAGGGCTTTGCGTTCAAGAAGAAGGAACCACTGATTACCATTAGGGAGTTGAAATGTGGGCATCAAATCATGAAAGAAAAGTATGCTGTGGAAGTGGGGCAGTTGCTACAATCAAATCAATTCAATTAGGCGCTGCTAATTGAATGTAAATAACTACTCAAGTCTAAAATTGTATAAATCGCTCTATTAATCCCTCCCACACCACCTCTTTTGCCTCGTTTCAGACGTAAAAAAGCAATTTAACAGGACGCTACTGGTATGCAACCTGTTGTTTTAGTCTTCTTTTCAGTCGGTTAGAAGCCTGCTTTTCTTGCCTCATTTCCATACCCACTGCCTACTGCTATTCAAACACATCATTAGGTTTGGTGGTAACGACAGAATCACTTTCTTTTGCGTTGGTTTACAGATTGCCGAGTAATAGCAGCTTCTTAAATTTATTAATTAACAACACACCCACATCATGACAACAGTTCAATCAGTAATTATCTCCATCGTAGAAGGTCTAACCGAGTTTCTGCCCGTGTCCTCTACCGCGCACATGAAGATTACCAACCCGCTTATCGGCGTTCAGATAGACTCTTTCGAAGAGATGTTTGAAGTCGTAATTCAACTTGCCGCTATCCTGAGCGTCGTTACGGTTTACTGGAAAAAGTTTCTCGATTTTAAGTCGCCTACTTTCTACATCAAATTAATGCTTGCCCTTATTCCAGCTATCATCTTCGGTGCTTTACTAAAGAAACACATTGATTCAGCATTGAGTAACCTCACTTTCATTGCCTGTGTGATGATTGGTGGTGGCATCCTTTTATTGTTTGTAGATAAACTTTTTACCAAGAACGAGATAACGGACGAGTCACAGATTTCTTATCCAAAAGCACTCACCATTGGTTGCTTTCAGGTATTGTCCATCTTGTTGCCGGGTCTCAGCAGGAGCGCTGCAACCATTGTGGGCGGAATGAGTCAGAAATTGACCCGAAGTGTTGCCGCCGAGTTCTCCTTTTTTCTAGCGGTGCCCACCATGTTTGCCGCTTCGGTGAAGTCTCTTTGGGACCTGCACAAAAATGATCCTGCTGTATTAAAAGATACGTCCAACCTTGGCACACTTTGCATCGGTTCGGTCATTGCCTACGTCATCGCCCTACTATCTATTAAATTTTTTATTGGTTACCTCCAGAAACATGGCTTCAGGGTGTTCGGTATCTACCGTATTATCTTGGGAAGCATCGTTTTGTTCCTGATATATAGGGGCATCATCTAAGGTAATTGGTCATTTATGGGTAAAGGATTGCAAAGCATTCCTTTACCCATTTTTCTTTTTGCTGAGTTAACGCCGATTTTAATGCTTTGAGCCTAAACAATTGCAGCTAATTCCTTCTCAGACTGATGTTTTGCTATTTTAAAGCCCAGGAATAAAGCGGAAGAATACACTTTAAAGTCCAAAACATACAGAATCACACACACTATTGCCATTTTGCGAGACAAAGTGACCATAATGAGGAGAGAAATGGCCATAATGCGAAGAGAAATGGTCACTTTGCAAAGAGAAATGGTCACTTTGCCTTGCAAAATGGCAATAGTGCGAGGAGAAATGGCCACTTTGCCTCGACAAATGGCCATAATACAAAGAGAAATGGTCATAGTGCGAAGAGAAATGGCTATAGTGTCTCGACAAATGGCCATTTTGCCTCGCAAAGTGTACTTTTTGCAGCAAGAAGCCATTAAAGAATAGCGTTAAATGGTAATAGTTGAAGTAAAACAACTAGGAATGCTTTGTTGCCCTATGAATAGTTTGAATTCGGAGATATAATTTCCCTTAGATTTGTATTGACGAAGGTTTTAAAAAGAAAAAACTATTGAGTGAAACCCACTATAGCAAATGGTTTCATAAAAAAGCGAAAGTTTGAAACTTGTTAAAACATGCGTCTATTTAAGAGTTGTAGGCAATTCAGCCGAGACCTCAATAACTTTAAAAAACATAAAACGATGAAATTATTAGGAATGGTTTTCGGCATTTTTTCTTTGCTTGTAATGGTACTAGGTTTAATACCACTGCTAGGTTGGCTAAATTGGTTAAATATTCCAATTGCAGTAATTGGACTAATACTGAGTAGTATTGGAAAGTCTAGCGGAGGAAAGACAATGTGTGTTGTTGCAATAATATTTGGAATATTACGATTAATTTTTGGTGGTGGGATAGTATAAAGAACAAAGTGTTTATTACAAACAATGTCATAAAATAATTAAAAAAAATTCAAAGTATTACAAATGCTAAAACATAACATTGGTTTTAAAAGTATTTTGCTCTTAGTCATTCTGTCCTTATTTTCTTGCAATTCAATGGTAACAAAAATTACGAGCAAAATAAAAGCTGACATTGATAGTGAATTAACCCCTCAATTAAAAAGTGTAATTGGGAGTTGGGAATTTTACGAGAAAGCTGATACTATTAAGTACTGGTACAGTGAAAACACCACTAAACAGGAGGTTTGGGATGATAAATTTAAAACAGGAATTTCCAAACTCACATTACTTAGTAATGATTTAGACAAAATACAAACAACAGACAGCTTAATTACACAAGACATAAGTTATTTGAAGGAAATAATCCATAAAGATATAAAGTCAACTATGGAATTTAAGGAATCGTTTGGCTTCGTTATGCTAAATGGATTGTCATCATTATTAGGTGGTTCATCCAAAGACGATAAAACAAGTATGCCAAAGGCAACGTTAGCAAAATTCAAAACCCTTAAGGAGGATTTACAAGCAGAGCAAATCAGACTATTACAAAATTTAAATTCAATTGAAGGCAAGGAAACAGATTCTTTAAAACTTACATCTGAACAATTAAAAGAGATAAGGGCATCTCTAATTGAAAATTTCAAAAGTAGTTTAACTAAAAATAGTACTTTGGAGGATAGTAATTTATTTGAGAAATTAGAAAAAACTCTATTAGAAAGTTATGATGATATTTATCCCCTAAATAACTTGACAACAGAAAATTCAATTGAAAGAGAAATAAATACGATTATACAAAAAGAAATGTCATCAGATTGGCAGGTTGAAACAGATGGAACAGCTAAATGGTATGATTATTATATGAAACAATTCATTTTGCCAGAAAGAAAAACTAATCCCCATTACCCATATATCGCTATTGGCAACTTTGATAATGATACGGACTCATTAAAAAATGACTATGCAGCCATTATAATCAATATAAAAGATAATTCAAAAAAAGTAGTACTAATTCAAAATAAAAAGAAGGTGTTTGTACTTAGCAATTATGCAGAGGAAACTGGAATTTCAACAATTGCAAGATATAAAGCATATGATATGTTCAAAGACGTTACAACTGCGATGCCATGTGACGGTGTTAATATTGTTGCATACGAGAAGGGAAGCGAAATTTACTATATAGATTCAGATAAAGTAAAAACTATTACTACTAGCGACTAAAATAGCATGTAAAACAAATTATAGTTGGTTACTTGCTTTTTCAATTTAACACTTTTAGAGATTTACAATGGACAAAAAGGAATACATCAAACGGTTAGCAATCTTCTTGGATGAAAACGGAACTACCATGGCTGCAAACGAACTTGCAGAACATCTAAACAGAAACAAATTTAAGACAAGTTATGGAACAGAGTATGAAGGTGGTCGTGGAACTTATACGTTAATACACGCCACTTATGATTGGTTGGTTTCTATTGGACAAAAAAGTGAAGCTGACAAGGTAGCTAAAGCTTTTCCCAAACCTAATGGCAATTATGCTTTTGACTAAATAAGAAAAATTATATGTTTACATTACAGTATTTTGAAAATAAAAAACTTGTTGGACAATTTAATTATCAGACACTAGAAGAAGCTCAAAACGGAATAGAAGAGAATGAAATTTGGAACGACAGTACAAATTATAAAATCATTGATAACTTAAGTGGTGACATTGAAGAAGAAGATGAATTTGAAGATGCTGGCAGTATAAAAAGAATGATGTTTCCTGACGAAGAAAGCGAAGAGGGTTTTGATGTGGACGATTTCTTTAACAACGATTAAAAAACTGTAAGTATAGGTTCTAGCTAGTCCAAGTGTTTTAATGTCGACGGTATCTTAGCAAAGCTGACAGACCCAAAACTGCCTACAACATAAATATTGCAAATATGGCTGGTGACGGAACAAACTCGGCTTCGGTACTTTCTTTAAGCTTTTGTTTCGGCTAGAGTGCAGTAATTGGGCTTTTGAATCTATATTTGGCTTTCGTAACAAGAATTGAGCTTTAGTAGTCGGCGGACGGAACATCCTTGCCAGCCACATTCTCAATACCTGCTCGTTAGCTGCTATAATTTGAAGACTCAAATTTTCATATCAATTATTTTAATTCTTGTTGCTTGTTCGGACAGAAAAAGCAAAGGGGAAATCATTACTAAATCTCAGCCAGCAGATACGATTGTAAAGCACGACACAATATTTATCTGTAATGATAATGATTGGCAACAAAATTTTGGTTTGACACACAATCCAGAGCGCGATAGTATTTGGGGTAAGCCAGTAAAATTTTATGTAGAAAATCCTGACTGTTCACCCACAGCAATAGACTTCTATTGGGGACAGTTTAGACCAACCGATAATAATACAACAGAGGCATTTTTAAAACTCGCAACCACAAACAATGATAAGCTACGTCCATTTTATCGTTGGTGTTTAAATAAGACAATTCAAATTCAAGATGGGGCATTAGCTGAATACACTGGAGTTCCTGCTAGACAATACGCAGAGAAATTTCCAAAAGAGTTTTTTGAGTATATGGACTATGATACTACAAACGAAAAATACGAAGATTGGGTAAGTTCAATTTCTTATAGCGGCTTTTATGGAAATGAAGATTATAAAAAAATAGATGAGTTAAGAAACAACTTGACTAAAGCGATGAAAACAAACTGTAAGGGTTGCAGTGAAACTTTAATTAATCGGGTTGATAAATTCGCAAAAGATTGTTTTCAGTAGACCATTACAGCAGCTAACATCAGTATTGCAAATATGGCTGGGGACGGAACAAACTCGGCTTCAGCACTTTCTTTAAACATTTGTTTCGGCTGACGTAACACTATTCGGCTTCGGTTCTTACATTTGGCTTTTGTAACAAGTATTGAGCTTTAGTGGTCGGCAGACGGAACATACTTGTCAAGCACCTTCCCAAACACTTAGTCGTTGTACGTCATGCTAAGTGACACCTTAATTTCATTTGTCGAGTATATAAGTTATCAGTAAATTCGCCGAGTGAAAAAGCAAAAAAACATAGGACTTGATTTCATTGTTGACAAATTGACTAACTCAATACAAAACGTTGTATCAGGAGACAGTTTTGCTACAGACATAACTTTGGTTTCAGTTTCGGACTTAAAGAATGTTATTAAGAAGAATAGTTGGCAATTTGATTGGAAGTTTGAATGTAAACAACCACAAAGAGACGTTTACAAATTGACTATTGTAAATAATCAAACAGTAATTCAAGGTTTAATAAGTTTAGAAATCAAGTCCGACCATGTTTATATGCATCTTGTTGAAAGTGCCCCTTTCAACAAAGGAAAATCAAAAGTTTATGCAGGTGTTCCAAGCAATTTAGTAGCTTTTGCTTGTAAACTTTCTTTTCAAAGGGGGCATGAAGGAAACGTGTCATTCTTTTCTAAATCACAACTTGTTCAACATTATACTGATTCATTAGGTGCAAAGCACGTTGGTGGAAGAATTATGATTATTGACACTAAAGCAGCATTAAAACTCATCAATAAATACTTTTCAAATGAAAAATAAACTTACTCAACTTGACGTAGATTTTATTGGCGGACAGGAACCGCTTACTAAGGAAGAAGAGCTTCTTATAAGTGCATTCATAAAAGCGGACAAAGAAAAAAACAAATTGAGAACAATTGGTAAACAAAAAGAGCCTAAAACTTTAAAAGAGTTTGAGCATGCTTGACGAAAGCACGAACGCACAACAAATGTGTTTAAGAAAGTCCTTGCAGTCGGAAGTAAATGAGCATTTCTGCTTTCTTTTAGCAGTAGTTTCGGCTTGACATACTATATTCTGCTTTTAGTTCTTTACACAACATCAGTATCCTATGTAGCTTAATTGTTAGGGTGTTCTAACTGGTATTTATATCCCATTTGCACGAGTATTAGACACTAGCTGAAAACTCCAACCAATCAGTCAAACCAATTCCTAACGGGGATATACTTGAATCCTAACTACCATACACTTATATTTGCACCCCCAAAAGGGGATATTCGTTTGATTTTTAGTTGAATAAATAGGTATTATGAAGATAATGAAGTTCGGCGGTACCAGTGTTGGGAAGCCAGAAAGAATGCATCAGGTAGCGCAGTTGATTACAAAGACCGACGAGCCTAAAATAGTAGTGTTGAGTGCTTTGAGCGGTACCACCAACTCATTGGTGGGCATCAGCGACTTGCTGGCAGCAAACGATAAGCAGGGCGCAAAAGCGGCGATTGACAAGTTGGAAGCGCACTACAGAGACTTTGTTTTGCTATTATCCAACACAGAAGAAGGTCGTAAAAAGGCGAATGCCATTGTGAGCGAACACTTCGAATTTTTGAATATCATCCTTCGCATTTCTTTCAGTGAAGCATTAAATAAAGACATTCTTGCCCAAGGCGAATTGTTGAGTACCAAGTTGTTCTGCGTTTTCTTAGAAGAACAAAAGATTGCCCACGTATTCTTGCCAGCGTTGGACTTCATGACCATTGATGAGAACGGCGAACCGCAGTTGGCAAATATCAAAGAAAAATTATCTGAGATACTTGCAGGCTTTGCAGGAACCAAATTGTTCATCACACAGGGCTATATCTGCCGCAATGCAAAGGGCGAAGTGGACAACCTGAAAAGAGGTGGTAGCGATTACACGGCTTCGTTGGTGGCAGCAGCAATTCAGGCGACTGTTTGCGAAATTTGGACCGACATAGACGGCATGCACAACAACGATCCTAGGGTTGTGGACAAGACAATGCCTATCAAGCAAATCTCTTTTGACGAAGCAGCTGAGTTGGCGTATTTCGGTGCTAAGATTTTGCATCCTACCTGCATCTGGCCTGCACAACAAACCAATGTTCCGGTGAAATTGCTGAATACCATGCAGCCAGAAGCGGAAGGTACAGTCATTACCGAAGAAGCTGGAAGCATTGGTGTGAAAGCGGTTGCGGCTAAGGATGGTATCATCGCCATCCGGATTAAGAGTAGCCGGATGCTATTGGCTTATGGTTTCTTGAGGAAGATTTTTGAAGTATTTGAGAAATATCGTACCAGCATTGATGTGGTAACCACTTCCGAAGTGGCCGTTTCTGTAACGATAGACAACGACGCGTATTTAAACGAAATTGTGGCTGAACTAGAACAGTTTGGTAGTGTTGAGGTTGATAACAATCAGACCATCATCTCTGTAGTTGGTAATGAAATTGCTAAGACAGAACACGTTTTACAGCAATTTTTTACTGCCATTGCCGATGTGCCTGTGCGCATGGTTAGCTACGGTGGCAGCCACCACAACATAACCATTCTAGTACCGAATGAATACAAAATAAAGACCCTTCAATTGCTGAATAAAGGGTTGTTTGGGTTATAGGAATTAACACATAGAAACATAGGTACATAGATCACATAGAAAAATGCTTAACCTATCTGACCTATGTATCTATGTTCCTATGTGTTTATTTTTCCCTTCTATTGCATATATGGTTGCGAATAGTATTATTCCGTAAGGAAAGCCGGAACATTGATAAGTTTCGGCTTTTTTTATGTGTGCCATTCTACTATTTTACCATAGTAGTAAGCATGAAACAATATCTTCGCAGCACTTTTAGGATTTTATTATAGTATTTGATAAGAAATAGTTATGGCTGGAATATTAGACTTGGTTGGTAACACCCCGCTTGTTGAGTTGAAGAATGTTACGGTAAACAAGAACGTAAAAATCTTTGCTAAACTAGAAGGCAACAACCCAGGAGGCAGCGTGAAAGACAGGGCTGCTCATGGGATGATTAAGGGTGCGTTGGATAGGGGCGAGATAAAAGCAGGCGATAAACTGATAGAGGCAACAAGTGGTAATACCGGTATTGCCTTGGCATTGATAGCAAGTCTTTTTGGCATTGAAATAGAATTGGTGATGCCCGAAGATGCAACAAGGGAGCGGGTTTTGACGATGGAAGCCTTTGGTGCAAAGGTTATTTTGACTCCAAAAGAAGGCTCTATGGAAGCAGCGATAGACTATGCCAATAGCAAGGTTTCGGAAGGAGGCTATGTAATGTTGAATCAGTTTGGTAATGAAGACAATCCCAAGATGCACTACAACACTACTGGCCCCGAAATATGGCGTGACACCAATGGAAAAGTCACGCATTTTGTTTCATCAATGGGTACCACCGGTACGATAATGGGTGTTTCCAGATACCTGAAAGAGCAAAACAAAGCAGTGCAGATTGTGGGTTGTCAACCTTCGGATGGGGCCCGTATTCCAGGAATCCGCAAGTGGCCAGAAGCCTATCTACCCACAATATTTCATCGCGAAAACATAGATAGAACCATTGAATTGGGCGAAGCAGATGCCAGGATAATGGCAAAACGCCTTGCCAAAGAAGAAGGAATATTTTCGGGGATGAGTAGCGGAGGTTGTGTGCACGCGGCAGTAGAACTCAGCAAAGAACTGACAGAAGGGGTTATTGTCTGCATCATCTGCGACAGAGGAGACAGGTATTTATCTTCTGATTTATTTGAGTAAGAATTAATACAAACCAGCTATTTGTTATCTACCCGAATCAAGATAAAAAAGCGCAACAAATTATTTTTACGGAATAAATGTTCCTTCCTTTAAAGCGACAATTCATTTTGTGAAGGCTTATAGTTAGATATTGCAATTGTTTGTGCAGCTTTATAATTCGCAGGCACACAAAATGGTCATTATTTGCAACAAAATCATAGAAAACTATTTTATATATAATTTTTTTTGATAAAATTGTTATTTGTAATAACCAAATAGTGAAATTTATTTTGCTATTCCATTTATTTTATTTTGTTTTGTGACGAAAAATAACCCGATTGATTCATTTAGTTAAAACAAATTGCCCAAAAATGGACCCCCGACAATCTTTTCTATCTAATCATCTGCTGTTTTAGCTACAAAGAATTGATTGACTCTTTCTTCTAAGTCTTTCTACTGCCTGCACTAGGATTTCACTCATTCGCCTTGTAACTCTAAACGTTAATTTTCATAGCTTTAATCTTCAACTTTTATTCATTTAAAACAACAAAATGGTACAACTCTTCTCTCGCTTCGCTAAAGTATTACTACTTTATGTCTTGACTATGTGCTTATTTGCAAGTAAGATGCAAGCACAGACTAATTATGCAGGTGTATTTAATGCCTCCCGGTACGTCTCTGTTCCCAATAGCTCTTCCAACAATTTGGGTTCTGCCTACACCATAGAGGCATGGGTAAACTATTCTGGAAGTAACTGTACAATTGTAGATAAGGGAAACTATGACTATTTGTTTCAATGTAACGCAAACGGAAATGGCAATCATCTTGGTTTCTATAATGCTAATACTGGAAGTTGGAAATATTCTACAGGTTCTGTATCTCAAAACACTTGGACACACGTAGCTATAACATTGTCTGGCGGTACGCTTACTTTCTATATAAATGGCGTTGCTTCAGGTACTGCGGGGGTTAATACAACACAAGATGGGGGTCAAATGAATATTGGTAGGCAACAACCTGGCGCTTGTAATTGTAATCTGTTTAATGGACAAATGGATGAATTACGTCTTTGGAATGTTGCAAGAACACAATCTCAGATACAAGCTAACATGAATGTAAGTGTTTCTCCTTCTTCATCTGGATTGGCGGCCTATTATCAATTTAACGAAGGAAGTGGAACCACGGTATTAGATGCTACAAGCAATGGAAATACTGGAACCTGGCAAAATGGAAGTAGTTATGCAACTTCTGGTGTTACTGTAACACCATCGACTACTGCATTTCTTTCTGCTTTAAGTATCAGTAGCGGTACATTATCGCCTTCTTTTGCTACTGCAACTACCAATTATACAGCTTCAGTAAGCAGTTCAACAAGTAGCGTTACAGTAACACCAACTGTTAGTACTGGAACATCAACAGTAAAAGTAAATGTAAATGGAGGAAGCTACACTAGCGTAACTAGTGGTACTGCAAGTGGGGCTTTATCATTGAATACAGGAAGCAATACTATTAATGTTTTGGTAACTGCACAGGATGCCAGCACCAATACATACACTATAACGGTAACAAGGTTATCTACCGATGCCACGCTATCGGGGCTTGCAATTAGCAGTGGGACACTTTCTCCAACTTTTGCATCGGCAACAAAAAGCTATACTGCAAGTGTACCATTTAGTACCACCAATGTAACATTGACACCAACTGTTAATCAAGTAAATGCTACAGTTACAGTTAACGGAACAACAGTATCTAGTGGTAGCGCAAGTGGGGCAATAGGATTAGGTGTAGGTACTAATACGATAAATACAGTGGTAACTGCCTCTGATGGTGTAACTACAGCTACTTATACCGTAACAGTAACAAGAGCATCTGGAGGAACTAATAACGCCCTTGATTTCGAAGGAAGTCAATATGTAAGAACAAATAATATTACAATACCGCAGCCATATACGATTGAGACTTGGTTTATTTATAAACAAGGTGCAGGAAGAATTTGTGCTGCTGATAATAACACATTGCTAATTGATGATAACAATGGTGCAAAACAAATGAGGCTTTATGTTAATGGAGCTACACTTTTGTCTAATTCAAATGCGTTCCAATATAATACATGGACACATCTAGCCTGTGTGGTAAATGGATCTAACTCGAAGATATACATAAATGGTGTGGACGTAACTGGTAGTGGTGGCATTGGTACCAACTCGTTAAGTGCTACCAACTTTGACATAGCTATGACAGGGCCTCCATATAATCAAACAGGCTTATCTGGACAGTTGGATGAATTTATGGTTTGGAGTAATGCAAGGACTTCTAGCCAAATCGGCATAGATATGCAGGGTAATGTAAGTCCTTCTTCTAGCGGTCTAAAGCTTTATTATAATTTTGATGAAGGTACTGCTGGAGGTTCGAATACTGGTTTAACAACAGTGTACGATGTTTCACCAAATAACCAAAATGGAACACTTAACGGCTTTGCTTTATCTGGCAGCACTAGCAATTGGGTAGGCGGTCATATATCTTACAATGCAACTTTGTCTGCTTTGTCTACAACTGCTAACTCACTTTCTCCAACTTTTTCATCTTCAACTACGGCCTACACTGCTACTGTAAGTTCTAGTACAAATAGCATTACTGTTACACCAACAGTAACCCTTGGGACTTCAACTGTAAAGGTAAATGTAAATGGTGGAAGCTACGTTTCTGTTATAAGTGGTAGTGCTTCCGGTGGACTGAGTTTGAATGTTGGTAGCAATACAGTTAATGTTTTGGTAACTGCACAAAGTGGTGCCACTGCCACATACACAATAACGGTTTCCAAACCTTCAAATGATGCTACGTTATCTGGTCTTTCATTCTCAAGCCTTCCTGCAATTCCTAGTAATGTATTTGCGCATTACGATGCTTCCAATACCGCCTCCCTCATTCAATCGGGAGGAGTAGTTACTGGATGGAATGACCTTTCTGGGCATGGATATAATTTAACACAGAGTTCCTCTGGGCCAGTTCTTACAACAATCAATGGTGTTCAAGCACTAGATTTTAATTCCAGCAAACGCTTTGTTAATGCTTCGGTTCCAATATCCAGTCAGAACCTTACCATTTTTATGGTAATTAATTACAATAGTTCCATTCAGACTTGGGGTAACTTTATGTGTCATGGAAATCATGATAACGATTGGTCTATGAGGCACAATGCAGATGGTAGCAATAGTGTAGGTTTTCATACTTATAATGATAACTCAGTGATATTAGAACCGTTAACGAATGGACATACGTACATTTTGGCGGGTAGGCTGACACAAAATGGCAATGGAACTAACTTAGTTGAATATTGGACTTACGATTTAACTGGGGCATCTAATAATTTGTCAACTAATTTCCCTACATCAATATCAACAGGTACTAAAGCATTGTATGTGGGAAGTTCGGACATTGGAGAATCATCTAATGGGAAAATAGGGGAGATATTATACTATAATAGCAGCTTGAACAATACTGATCTGCAAACAGCTGTTACATACTTGAAAGGTAAATGGTTTAATGGGTTAAGTGGCGGAACAAGTATTTCTTTGAGTCCAACTTTTGCGAGTGGCGTAACAAACTACACGGCAAGTGTTCCTAGCAATTTATCTAGTGTTAATGTAGTTCCAACAGTAAATCAGGCAAATGCTACAGTGCAAGTAAAGGCAAATAGTGGAAGCTATTCCAGCGTCACTAGTGGAAGTGCATCTGGCTCATTATCATTAAATGCGGGAAACAATACAATCAGTGTTCTGGTAACTGCACAAGATGGTGTTACTACCAAAACATATACAATCAACACAACAAATACCTGCGCCATAGCTTCCTTTACACCTACATCTGCTTTGGCAGGTACAACTGTAACCATAACTGGTTCTGGTTTTACTGGTGCAACTGCTGTAAAGTTTGCAGGTGTAGCAGCAAGTTCCTATACGGTAGTCAATGCAACAACAATCACAGCAATAGTACCAGCCAATGCAACAAGTGGTAGTATAAGTGTTACTGCAAACGGGGGTACGGCTACTTTAGCAGGGTTTACTTATATTGCACCTGCCAATACCAACATCTGGACGGGGCTTACTTCTACAGACTGGAATACTGCCAGTAACTGGAGTAAGAATGCAGTTCCTGTCAGTTCTATCAAGGTGCTTATTCTTTCAACTTCTTCTAATCAACCAATACTCAGTGCAGACGCAACAGCAAGCTCTATCGAAATAGATGGTAATGTTAGTTTGAATGGTCACACACTCACTGCTAATGGTTCATTAACCGGAAGTGGTTATATTGGTTCTACTGGAACCGCTACCCTTAATCTTACTTCTGGTACAAACACTATTGCCAAAGTAATTTTGTCTAGTGGTAGCCTCACTATCTCTGGTGCTTTGTCAATCACGCAAGAACTAGATGTAAATGGAGGAACGCTCAATACAGGCAATCAGCTTACATTGGCGTCAACCTCAACAGGTACTGCTGTTCTTGGGCAAGTGGGTGGTACTATCAGTGGTTCTGTTACTGTGCAAAGATTTATACCTGCAGCCTTGCGTTCATATAGAGACCTTGGTGCAGGTGGTATTGCAAATGCGGGTAGTATTTTCACCAATTGGCAGGAGGGTGGTATAAACACAAACGGCTATGGCACACAAATTACGGGTATCAAAGGGGCAACTCTTGGCACAGACCCAACCACTGGCTTTGATTATTCTGCCACTGGTAATCATTCATTGTTCACTTGCATCAACAATACCTGGGATTCTGTGCTTACTACCAAGGGCACTACACTCGATCCATATCAAGGTTTCAGAATATATATAAGAGGTGATAGAACTGGTGATTTGCTAACACAATTAACCTACATGAGAACCGCACCTACATTGAGGTCTACAGGTAATCTGATTAGTGGTACTGTTACTTATACTTCAAGTGGGGTTAGTGGTAACTATCCGTCTACCTACGGACTTTCTAGTGGTACAAACGGATTTACATTTATATCTAATCCTTATGCTAGTGTAGTAGATTGGGAAGCTGTTTATGGCGGTAGTCAAAACATGAATGCTAGCTATTGGTATAATGATCCAACATTTTTGAGTAATGGATACCAGTTATTTGTTAGTTACAATGCACTTGCACATACTTCTAGCAATCCACTCTCAAAAATAGGAAGGTATTTGCAGCCTGGTCAAGCTTTCTTTGTTGAAAACGGTACAAGTGGCACACCACAACTTGTATTCAATGAAAGCAATAAAGCGCCAACACAAAGTCAAACTAAGATTTTTGGATCTTCTCCAATAAATAGAATTGCGATTGGATTGTACAAGAATAATACAAACGTAGATGGAGCGGTATCAGTGTTTGGTGATAATTTCTCCAAGTCTATAGGAGTCGAAGATGCTGTTAAATTCCCTAACGGAGGAGAAAATATTGCATTTGTCATCAACAACAAAGATGTTAGTATCAATGGATACGCATTACCAACGGTATCAGACGAATTTCCAGTTCATTTGTATAACCTTAAATCTAACACATCTTATACTTTGAGACTGGATGCATCTGAATTTACAGGCAATGGTGTTGATGCTTATATCAAGGATAACGTT